>NZ_SCVH01000145.1 GCF_004296935.1 Reyranella sp. | reverse complement strand
TGTCTGTCCACGGGTCAGGACCCGCGGCGGCGACCTTGTGCTTCGAGCACGAACCCGCGGGCGGCCGCGGGCAGGTCTTTGCCGGAATGAAAAAGGCCGGCGCACCTGGCGCCAGCCTGCCAGAAAAATAGCCCAAAACCTGCTGAAATGTCAACTTTATGATCAGCCTCAGATGAGCGCGCAGGTGCGGAAGCCGGCCAGGACGTCGTTGCGGTCCGGCGTGAAGAAATTGCGGTAGGCCGGCCGGGCGATGCGCGCGCTGGTCGCCCAGCAACCGCCGCGCAGGACCTTGCGCGTGCCGAACCAGGGTTGCGAATAGTCCTTGTAGGGATCGGCGGCGAAGCCCGCGAAGGGCAGGAAGTCCGACGCCGTCCATTCCCAGACATTGCCGATCATCTGGCGGCAGCCGAAGGCGCTGTCGCCGTCGGCGCAGGCGGCGACATCGACCGGCCCGTCGAAGACATAGTCGAGATTGGCGTGGGCGGGGGTGGGTGATGCATCGCCCCACGGCCAGCGGCGGCGCGCGGCGGCCAGGCGAGCGCCGTTGCCCGCCGGCTCGCCGACGGCGGCCGCTTCCCATTCGGCTTCGCTGGGCAGGCGTCGTCCGGCCCAGCGGCACCACGCCTCGGCCTCGAACCAGGTGACGAACACGACCGGCTGATGCGGCGCCAGCTCCTCGATCGCGCGATAGCGCCGGACCGTCCAGACGCCGTCACGCTTGGGCAGCCAGTAGACGGGGCGCTCAGCGTTGCGGCTCTGCCGCCAGGTCCAGCCGGCGTCGCTCCACAACTCCCGCGTGCCGTAGCCGCCGGCCTCGATGAAGGCCGCAAACTCTGCGTTGGTCACGGCCGCGCGGGCGATGCGGAAAGGCGCCAGCGCCGTTTCGTGCGCCCATTTCTCGTTGTCAAAGACGAAGCCGTCGGCCGCGGTCGATCCCAGCCGCCAGGTCCCGCCCGGCACGGCGACATCGCCCGGCAAGGCTCCCGCCGCCGGACGCCGTGCATCGCCGAGTTCCCGCGGCGCTGCGTAGGAAAGCGTCTGGCGCGAATAGGTCAGCGCCTCGACATGCATATCCTCATGACGCAGCGCCAGCTCGTAGAAATACCGCGCGTCCTCGTCGATCGTGCCGCCGAGCCGATCCTCCTGGCGGGCCAGCACGTCGGCCAGGTAGCCAAAAGTGCCGGCACGGTCCGGCAGGTCGAGCTGCCAGCGCGTGGCATGCGCCACCGCGCTCGAATCCCACAGCCGGTCGCCGCGCTCGATCAGCGGCGCGCGGCCATGGATATGACGCAGCGTCCAGTACTCGTGGAACCAGCCGACGTGGCCGATCTCCCAGAGCACGGGATTGACGATGGCGATCTGCGGTCCCATCAATTCCCGCGATGACAGTTCTTCCGTCAAGCGCCGGGTGCGATGACGGGCCTCGCGCAGTTGCGCCACCAGTTCGACCGCGGACACTCCGCTGGTCGGGCGCCGCTCATGGGCCCGGTCATGAGGGGTATGGTCCATGAGGATCGTCCTTATCACACCCGAGGGTCCGACTTCACGCACCGGCAACCGCGTGGCCGCCTCGCGCTGGGCGCGTATCCTGCGCCGCCTCGGCCATCGCGTGCACCTCGCGGCGGACTATGACGGCCGGCCGGCCGATCTGATGGTCGCCGTCCATGCCTGGCGGAGCGCTGCCGCGATCGAGCGGTTCAAGACAAAGTTCCCCGAGCGACCGGTGGTCCTGCAGCTGAGCGGCACCGACATCTACCAGTACATCGACAGCGATCCTGAGCCGACGCTGCGCTCGATGGAGCTGGCCGACCGGCTGGTGGCGCTGAACGATCTGGCCTGGCGCGCTGTTCCCAAGCGGCTCCGCCCGCGTCTTGGCGTCATCCATCAGTCTGCAGACCGTTTGCCCCGTCCGCGACGGCCCAGCGCACGCGCCGTCGTCGTCTCCGTGATCGGCCATTTGCGCGACGTAAAAGATCCGCTGCGTGCGGCCGAGGCGGCGCGTCTGCTGCCGGCCACGAGCCGTGTGCGCATCGAACAGGTCGGCCGTGCCTATACGCCGGCATGGGCGGTACGCGCAGAGGCCGAGATGAAGACCAACCCGCGCTACTACTGGCACGGCGACGTGCCGCGCGCCGCCGTCCGCCGGCTGCTGGCGCAGAGCCACGCCATGGTGATCTCGTCGCTGAGCGAGGGCGGCGCCAACGTGATTTCGGAGGCGGCCGCAGCCGGCGTGCCGGTGCTGGCCTCGCGCATCGATGGCAATATCGGTCTGCTCGGCGCCGACTATCCCGGCTACTTTCCCGTCGGAGACACCGAGGCGCTTGCCCGACTGCTGCAGAAGCTGGAACGCGAGCCGAGCTTCGCCGCGCGGCTGGGCAAGGCGTTGGCCCGGCGTGCCCCGCTGTTCCGGCCGGCGCGCGAGTTCGCCGCGTGGCGCGGCTTGCTGGCAGAGCTGCTTCGCCGTTTCCCCGAGGGCTGACGTTTGGAAAATGGTTGCGGAGTACCGGTTTCGGCCATCGCCCGCGCCGGTAAGGCCTGGGCATTCGTCAATGTGAATGTCGATGATGACTGTCCGGGGTATGCGCGTGGCTGTGGCTGAGAGGCGTATGTCGATGCCAATGGCTATGAGCCTGAGCCGGATCGGCAATGTCGTCGTGGAGGTGATCGTGATGCTCGTCGTGGGTGTGACGATGCTCGTGGGCAAATGCCGGATGCTCGTGCACATGCTCATGGCGTTCGCTCAAATGCAGCCAAACGCCGAAAGCCATCAGGGCCCCTGCGGCGCAGAGCTGAAGCGTGACGACTTCGCCGAATAGAGGCACCGAGGCTACGGCGCCGATGAAAGGCGCGATCGAAAAATATGCGCCGGTTCGGGCTGTCCCAAGATGGCGCAGGGCGAGCACAAACAGGACGAGACTGACGCCATATCCGAGAAAGCCGGTCACGGCGCCGAGCCCGACGGTCGCGAGCGAGGGCAACGTTCCACCAGCCGCATATCCGATGGCGAGGCTTATCGGCCCCGCGACCAGCCCCTTGATCATCGCTATCTGAACCGGGTCGGCGAGCGCCACCTTGCGCGTGAGATTGTTGTCGAGAGCCCAAGCGAGGCATGCGCCCAGGATGGCCGCAGGGCCGATCAGGTCGTCGAAGGTCGCACCGGGATGCCAGTTCAGGACGACGGCACCGGCCACGATGCTGAGCATTCCCACCGCGATACGGCGATCGAAGTTCTCTCGGAACACGAACCAGGCAAGCAGGGCGGTCAGCACGCCTTCAAGGGTCAACAGAAGCGAAGCCGTAGAGGCTTCTACACGAACAAGGCCCGTCAGCAGAAGAACGGGACCAAGCACGCCGCCGGAAAGAACCGCCGCGGCGAGCCAAGGAAGTTCACGACGGGTCAGTCGCGCCTCGGTCAGGCTTTCGACGCCACGAGCAACCATATGCACGCCAAACAGGCCGACGCCCGCCCCGCAGTAGAGGATGCCTGCGAGCATCCACGGGTCCGACGTTTGGAGAAAGATTTTCGCCACTGGCGCGGAGAGGCCGAAGAGGAGGGCTGAAGCTATTGCGAGTCCGACGGCCGAATAGTTCATCCCAATCACCAAGCCAAATAGCAGGGCCTCTATGCTCGCGGCGGCCGACTGGTCTCCATCGCTTCGTCCTCTACGATGGCAGAAGCGCGCGCCGGTCGCCCTCGGTCGTCATACCGACGGGCAGGCCCGCCGCCTTCCATTCCGGAAAGCCGTCTTCCAGTCGCTTGATATCGTAGCCTTTCGTACGCAATGCGGCGACGGCCTCGAACGACAGCACGCAATAGGGGCCGCGACAGTAGGCCACGATCTGCGTATCCTTCGGCAACTCGGCGAGACGCCGTTCGAGATCGGCGAAGGGGATGTTGAGTGCGCCCGGCAAGTGGCCCAGCGCGAATTCGTCTTCCGGGCGGACGTCGAGCAACACCACGCTGCCGTCGTCGAGCCGCTGCAGCAGGGCCTCGCGCGACACCGGCTCCAGCGAGTCGAGCCGGTCGAAGTAACTCGAGACGATGCCGCGCACCTCGGCACGGCCGTGTTCGGCATAGCGCCTGAGCGCACCCAGCAGCTCGATCACCGGCCCGTCGCCCAGCCGATAGAGCATGCGCTTGCCGTCGCGGCGCGAGCGCACGAAGCCGGCCCGCCGCAGCACCTGCAGGTGCTGCGAGGCGTTGGCCAGGGAGAGGCCGGTGAGCTGGGCCAGGCGCTCGACCGAGCGCTCGCCTTGCGCGGCATGTTCCAGCAATTCCAGCCGGTTTCCCTGACCCAGGACCCGGGCCAGCTCGGCGAATTGCTCGAATATTTCGGTCTTGGGGTTTATCATTCAATCAATAACTTGACTGATTGAATGAATCGAGTCAAGCCATCGACCTTCGCAATGAGGTGACCTTCATGACCGGCCACTCCCGGTTCGGCTCGATGCACCGGCAGGTCCTGCTGCTGGCGACCGCGCAGGCGTTGTTCCAGACGACTTCGGTCCTCGTGATGACCGTCGGCGGCCTGGCCGGCAGCCTGATCGCGCCGTCGCCGCAGCTTGCGACCGCGCCCATCGCGGCGATGTTCCTCGGCACGGCGGTCGCGACCTTTCCGGCGTCGCTCTGGATGGCACGCGTTGGACGCCGCCGCGGCTTCGTCGCCGGCGCCTTGCTCGGCGCATCCGGCGGTGCCTGTGCCGCGCTCGGCCTGTGGCTCGGTTCGCTGGCCCTGCTCTCCTTCGGCACGTTCCTCGTCGGCACCTACCAGGCGTTCGCCCAGTTCTATCGCTTTGCCGCCAGCGAAGTCGCCAACGATTCCTTCCGGGCGCGCGCGATCTCCCTCGTGCTCGCGGGCGGCATCGTGGCGGCGCTGGCCGGCCCGCTGCTCGGCCGGGTCGGCGGCCCGCTGCTGTCGCCCGAGTATGTCGGCTCGTTTCTCCTGCTCGCGATCGTCTCGCTGCTCGCTGCCGGCCTGTTGCTCGGCCTACGTATCCCGGCGCCGAAAGCAGAGACGGGCCCCGCCGCCGCGGGCCGGCCGTGGGGAGCCATCGTCTCGCAGCCCGCCTACCTCGTGGCCCTGTTCGGCGCGGCGACAGGCTACGGCGTCATGATCCTCGCCATGACGGCGACGCCGATCGCGATGCTCCACCACGATCACGGGCTCGCGGCGGCCACGACGGTGATCCAGCTCCACGTGCTGGGCATGTTCCTGCCGTCCTTCTTCACCGGCTCGCTGATTGCCCGCCTGGGCGTGCTGCGCGTCATGCTGGCCGGTGTCGCGTTGCTGGCCGGCCATGTCCTCATGACGCTGACCGGAACGGCGTTCGAATCGTTTGCCGGCGCGCTGGTGATGCTGGGTGTCGGCTGGAACTTCCTCTACATCGGCGGCACGACCCTGCTGACGACGACCTACACGGCGGCCGAAAAGGGCCGCGCCCAGGCGACCAACGACATGAGCATCTTTGCCGTCGGCCTCGCCTGCTCGCTGGGCGCCGCGGCGCTCCTGCAGGCGTTCGGCTGGCAGACGCTCAATCTCCTGCTGCTGCCGTGGCTCGCTGTGGCGGCGCTGGCGCTGCTGTGGCTGGGTTGGCGGCGGCGCGCAGGCCTCGCCGCGGCGCTCGCCGACTGAGGCATGAGATGTCGAACGAACCCGTCATCCGCGTCGCCTTCTTTCTTGCGGTCTTCGTCGTCGTCGCGGCCTGGGAGGCGATGGCGCCCCGCCGGGCGCGGCAGCTTTCGCGCCGGGCGCGCTGGCCGGCCAATCTCGGCATCGTGGCGCTCAACACGGCGCTGGTGCGCCTGCTGCTGCCGACCACCGCCGTCGCCTTCGCGCTGCTGGGCGAGCAGCGCGGCTGGGGGCTGCTTAACATCATCGACTTGCCGCGCGGGGCGGCCGTCATCCTGGCCGTCCTCGCCCTCGACCTCGCGATCTACCTGCAGCACGTGCTGTTCCATGCCGTCCCGCTGCTGTGGCGGCTGCACCGCATGCATCACGCCGACCTCGACATCGACGTCACCACCGGCGCCCGCTTCCACCCGATCGAGATCGCGGCCTCGATGGTCCTCAAGCTGGCCGCCATCGCAGCTCTTGGTGCTTCCGCCGAGGCCGTGCTGATCTTCGAGATCCTTCTCAACGCGACCGCGATGTTCAACCACGCCAACCTCCGTCTGCCGGCGGGCCTCGATCGCGTGCTCCGGTGGTTCGTCGTCACGCCCGACATGCACCGCGTCCACCATTCGATCGTGCGGCAGGAGACCAACAGCAACTTCGGCTTCAACATGCCGTGGTGGGACCGCCTGTTCGGCACCTATCGCGCCCAGCCGGCGGCCGGGCACGAGGCCATGACGATCGGCATCGACCAGTTCCGCGCGCCCGGCGAGCAGCGGCTCGACCGGATGTTGACCCAGCCGTTTCGCGACGATGTGCCGGCGACAGGCAAGGGAATCACGATATGAAGTCTCTCATCATCCTCAACGATCCGCCGTACGGGACGGAGCGCAGCTACAACGGCCTGCGCCTCGCCCACGCCCTGCAGAAGAACGATGCGCAGGCCGAGGTCACGGTGTTCCTGATGGCCGATGCGGTGCTGTGCGCCAAGGCCGGGCAGAAGACGCCGGACGGCTTCTACAACATCGAGCGCATGCTCCGGCGCGTGGTGCTCGGCAAGGGGACGGTGCTGCTCTGCGGCACCTGCATGGACGCGCGCGGCCTGGCTGAGGCCGAGATCGCCCCCGGGGCGCGGCGCAGCACCATGGATGAGCTGGCCGCGGCGACAATCGCGGCCGATAAAGTGCTCGTCTTCTGAATGACACGCGCGGCTCCACCGACGCCGACACGGATTGATCCTGCGACCTATGACGCCTGGCGTCGGACGCCGCTCGGCGCCCTGACCGAACGAATTGAGCAGGGGCTGGTGTTCGAGAGCGCCGGCCGCCTCGATGGCCTGCGCGTGCTCGACGTGGGCTCGGGCGACGGGGCGTTCGCCGCCGAGGCGGCGCGACGCGGCGCCGTGGTAACCGGAATCGACCCCGATCCAGCCATGCGCGCTGCAGCAGCCACTCGGGCACACGCGCTGGGCGTCGATCTTCGATTGGGCGACGGCCGCGCCGAGCAGCTGCCGTTTGCCGACGAGAGCTTTGACATAGTGTTCGCGGTCACCGTGCTGTGCTTCGTCGCCGACGCAGATGCGGCAATCCGCGAAATGGCCCGCGTGCTGCGGCCGGGCGGTCGCCTGGTCCTGGGCGAGCTCAATCGCTGGAGTTCGTGGGCCGCTCTGCGCTGGGCCAAGGGGCTGGCGGGAAACCGTACCTGGCGCAGCGCTCGCTTCCGGACGGCCTCACAATTGCGGCGATCGATGGCCGCCGCCGGGCTCTCGGTCGTGTCGGTCGATGGAGCGGTCTTCTATCCGCAACTTGCCACCGTCGCGCGCCTTATGGCGCCATGGGATCGTTGGTTGGGACGACGCACGACGTTCGGCGCCGCTTTCGTGGTGGTCGGTGCGCTCAAAGCGAGTTCGATGACCTTCCGCTGAACTTCCATCACCGGCGCGTCGTGCTCGGCAAAGGGACGGTGCTGCTGTGTGGCACCTGCATGGATGCACGCGGCCTGGCCGAGGCCGAGATCGTCCCCGGCACACGGTGCAGCACGATGGACGGGCTGGCCGCCGCAACGATCGTGGCCGACAAGATGCTCGTCTTCTGAACAATGCCGCCGCGCCGCGCGGGACCACCGCCGCACGGCCAGGGTGGCGCGGCGGCGGCAAAATGCTAAGCACGCTGCCAATCATGGGCGGCACGGGCTTCCTCGTCACTCTCGACATCGCGCTGCGCGGCGGCGCCATTGCACTGCTGCTGATCGTTGCCATCGCCACCCTGCGGCGCGGCCGCGGCCGGCCGGCGGCGTGGCTCGGCGCCCTGCTGGCGGTGGGCGCTGCCGCCTACATGATCTGCTCGTCGCCGGGACCACATGGCGATCCCCCGCTCTGGTTCGCGCCGGTGCTGGTCTTGTGCACCGGCAATGCCGCCGTCTTCTGGCTGTTCGCGCGCGCCCTGTTCGACGATTCCTTCCAGCTAAAACCCTGGCATGCGCTGGTCTGGCTCGGCCTGGCCGTCTGGCCCGTGGCCCACCTGTTCGGCGCCGGCATCACGACGCATTGGCTGGTCGGCGTGGCGGTGCGCGTCGCGGTGATCGTGCTCGCGGTGCTGGCGCTGGTCCAGACGGTGCGCGGCTGGGGCAGCGACCTTGTCGAGGGACGGCGGCGCCTGCGCCTGTTCATCCTGATCGCCGTGGCGCTCCACATCGCCGTCACCGTCACGGTCGAGCTCGCCTTCGGCCACGACCACGTGCCCATGGGATTGCATGTGCTCAACTCGGCGGCATTGGCGGCGATCGCCGCCATCATCGCCGTCCTGCTGCTGCAGGCCGACCTCGACTCCGTGCTGCCGGCCCCCGCCGTCGCGGAGGCGGTGGCGCCCGGAGCCGCGCCCGCGGAGGACGAGCCGGTCGACCCCGGCCTGCTGGCCACCCTCGAGCGGCTGATGGCGGTCGACCGGCTCTACCGGCAGGAAGGCCTCACCATCGGCGTCCTGGCGGGCAAGCTCGGCCTGCCGGAGTACCGGCTGCGGCGCGCCATCAACCGCGGCCTGGGCTACCGGAACTTCAACGAGTACCTGAACCGCCACCGGCTGGCCGACGCCAAGCAGGCGCTGGCCGATCCCAGCCAGGCCGAGGTCCCGATCCTCACCATCGCCCTCGATTCGGGCTTCCAGTCGCTGGGGCCCTTCAACCGGGCCTTCAAGACCGACACCGGCGTCACCCCGACGGAGTACCGCCGGACGGCAACGGGCCGCAACGGCGCCTGATTCCTCGCCGATTCCGGAAACGGCGAGCCGTTTTCCAAGGATACCGGCCGATTTTCACCTTCGGCGCGATCCGGCCGCCGCATCCCCCTAGGCATTGGGCACGCCTGCTGGAGGGGCGACCGATGAACGAAGCAATGCAAGTCTACCTGTCTGCCTGGCCCACGGTCTGGGCCATGGATACCGCCCGCTATCTCGTGGCCGCCACGCTGATGGCCACGATCCTGGCCCTGTTCTGGAAGGCGGGGCTCGCCCGCCGCAAGCTGCAGGCCCGCGACCCCGCCACAGGCCAAAGGCGGCGTGAGTTCCTGGCTTCGCTGCACACCGCCCTCATCTTCTCGCTGATCGGCACGATCGTCGCGGTCGGCGACCATCAGGGCTGGATCACGATCTACGAGGGTTTTGGCCAGGCCGGACCGCTCTATCTCGTGGGCTCGCTGGCCCTGATGCTGGTGGCCCACGACACCTACTTCTACTGGGTCCATCGCGCGATGCATCACCGCCGCCTGTTCGCGCTGTTCCATCGCACGCACCATCTGTCGCGCACGCCGACGCCGTGGGCGGCCTATTCCTTCGCCGTCCCCGAAGCCGTCGTGCAGGCCGCCTTCGTGCCGCTGTTCCTCCTCGTCGTGCCGATGCATGGCCTCGGCCTGCTCGCCTTCGGCATCGTGCAGATCCTGCGCAACGTCATGGGACATGCCGGCGCCGAGGTGCATTCCGCCGCCTTCGGGCCGGGCCGGTGGCTGGGCTGGAACAACACCACGACCCATCACGATCTCCATCACGAGGCAGGGCGCTACAACTACGGCCTCTACTTCCGCTGGTGGGACAAGCTCATGGGCACCGAGCATCCCGACTATTGCGCCAGGTTCGAGGCGATCATCGCGCCCGAGGCAAAGACCACGTCGCCCGCGATCGCCGGCCGTTTCCTCGTGCGGACGGTTGCCGCGCTCCTGCTGGCCGGCGGGCTGATCGTCGCGGCCGAACCCGTGCGGGCCAATGACGGTACGAGCGGGGGTCCGGTCGGGCGCTGGGTGACACCCGGCGCCTCTGCCGTCGTCGAACTCGCGCCCTGCACGGACACATCAGGTCTCTGCGGCACGATCCGCTGGCTGTGGGACGCCACCGACGACAAGGGCCGGCCGCGCCTCGACGCCCAGAACGCCGACACCGGCTTGCGCGCAAGACCGCTGGTCGGGCTGTCGATCCTTTCCGGGCTGACACGGTCGTCGAAAGGCGGCTGGGAGGGTCGCATCTACAACCCCGAAGACGGTCAGACCTACCGCGCGACCGTCCGCCAGACCGCCGCCGATACGCTGGCGATCGAAGGCTGCGTGCTGTTCATCTGCCAGAAGCAGGTGTGGCGGAGCGCATCGGCGCTCGTGGCAGCGTTGCGCTGAGAAGCCCCGGTGTCGTCCCGAACGAAGTGAGGGATCTTTCCCGTAAGCGAAAGATCCCTCACTTCGTTCGGGACGACACACTAATCGACATCCCGAAGCTCTCCGTTGCGCCCGGCATGATCGCGACCATGCCGGGCTTGTCGGCGAGCTCGCCGTCGAAGCCCTCGGGGCTGGCATGGCCCTGCCACGGTTCGATGCAGACGAAGCCCGCCCCGGGCTTCGTCCAGATGCCGAGATGGGGCATGCGCGGGAACGACACGCGCAAGGCATCGCCATAAATGAGGCTGCGGCTGGCGAGCGTGTCGAAGACGAGGGCGCCGTCCTCGAACAGGCTGTCGTGCAATACCAGGCGACGCCCGCGCACCGGCGTCGGATACTGCGCCGAACTCAGCAAACCGTCGACGGGTCGACGAATTGGCGCGGGCTCGTCGTGTTCGAAGACGATCTCGTGTGCCGCGCGCAGCCGTCCGTAGGGCAGCGGCCAGCGCAGGGCCGGGTGGAAGCCGAACGAGGCCGGCATGAGGCCATCGCCGCAGTTCGTCACCTCGGCCGTCATGTGCAGTGCCCCGCCTTCGATCGCGTAGGTGACGTCGAGGCGGAACTCGAACGGATAGTGCCGCCGCGTCGCCTCGCTCGCCTCGAGCCGCCACATGCAACGCGCGGCCTCGGACGAAACCAGGGCAAATGTCGAGGTGCGGGCAAAGCCGTGGCGCCCGATCTCGTACGGAGCGCCCGCAACCCTGATCCGGTTGCCCTTCGCCTCGCCGACGATCGGGAACAGGAGCGGCGAACGGCCGGTCCAGAAGGCGGGATCGCCGTCCCACAGGAGGTCCAATCCGTCGCGGTCCTGCAAACGTACAAGCTCAGCGCCCACGGCCGAGATCTGGGCGCTGAGCAGGGAGTCGGAGATCGCAACGGTGTCGGCCATGCGGCATCATGGTCGGCAATGCTTGCGCCGTGAAGGGAGAGCCATGAAACAACCCAGTACCGGCTGGCGTGAACAGATCGCGCCGGACGAAGAAGCCCATCTCGCGCGCGTCGCCGAGGTCATGGCCGAGCTGCAGCGCGCCAAGTCGAAGAAGTTCGGCCCGGGCCGCGCGCTCCACCGCAAACAACTCCTGGCCGCGACCGGCACGCTCGAGGTCCTGGCCGGCCTGCCGGACCACGCCCGCCATGGCCTGTTCGCGACACCGGGCCAACATCGCGTGCTGGTGCGGCTGTCCAGTGGTGGCCCGGACGTGCAATCCAACAGGCTGCCCGATATCCGCGGCTTCGCGCTCAAGGTGCTCGATGTCTCCGGCGAAAGCGCGCTGGGGGGCACGACCGACCATCAGGATTTCCTGATGATCAACCAGGACCGCGCGCCGGGGCCAAACAGCCGCGAGTTCATCGACTTCATGGAGGCGGCGACGCCGGGACCGCTGCCGGGGATCCTTCATCTCTTCAAGGCCTATGGACCCGTGGGCGCCTTCGCCCGCCTGCGCGATCTGTTCGCCATGCTGGGCCGGAAGTTCAGCGGCTTCGCCGCCGAAAGATTCAACACCGTGGCGCCGCTGCAATGCGGCCCCTATGCCGTGCGCGTGCGCCTGAAGCCCGCCGGCAGCCCGCCGCCGCAGGCGCGGTCGAAGGATATCGCCCAGGACATGCGCGAGCGGCTGGCGGTGGGTTCGCTGCACTGGGACCTGGAGCTGCAGTTCTTCGTCGACGAGGCGACGACGCCGATCGAGGACGCCTCGAAGCCGTGGCCGGATGCCGAGACGCCGATCGTCACCGTGGCGCGCCTCACCCTGCCGCAGCAGGGCATCGACGCGGCCGCCGCCAAGGCCGAAGCCGCCAGGTTCGATCCCTGGAGCGGGCTCGCGGCCCACCGGCCGCTGGGTGAGGTCATGCGGGCGCGCAAGGTGGCCTACCTGGCAAGCCAGAAAGGCCGAGGGGCCTGAGCGGCCGCGGGCGGCCGTCTCCCGATCAGGGGCCCGGCGCCCGCGCCTCGATCAAGGCCAGCAGGCCCTTCACGATCTCGAGCGGCGCCGGCGGGCAGCCGGGCACGTGCAGATCGACCGGCAGGACATCGGCCAGCGGGCCGACCACGGCCGGTGAGCCCGCGAAGACGCCGCAATTGGCCGCGCAGTCGCCCAGTGCCACCACCCACTTGGGCTCGGGCGCCGCATTGTAGGTGCGCAGCAAGGCTTCGCGCATGTTCCAGGTGACGGGACCGGTGACCAGCAGGACGTCGGCGTGGCGCGGCGAGGCCACGAATTTGAGACCGAAGCGCTCGATGTCGTAGACCGGGTTGTTGAGCGCGTTGATCTCGAGTTCGCAGCCGTTGCACGAGCCCGCATCGATCTCGCGGATCGACAGCGAGCGGCCCAGCCGCTGGCGGGCGCGCTCGCCCAGCGCCCGCGCCACTTCCTCGAGAGCCGCCGTGCCCGCCGCAGGCGGTGCGATCGTGGCCTTTCCCTTGAGCAGGGCGTCGATCAGGAACGATCTCATCGCCGCAATCTCATCGGGGGCCTCACAGATCGTGTCCTGAGTAGGAGCAGTTGAACGACTTGTTGCAGAGCGGGAAGTCGGCAACGATGTTGCCCTCGACGGCGGCCTCCAGCAGCGGCCACTGGAACCAGCTGGCGTCGCGCGCATGCACGCGGGCGAGCCGCCCATCCGCCGCGATCCTCACACTCATGAACACGTCGCCACGGAAGGCCTCGACCAGGGCCGCACCTTCACCCGCAACGGGTGGCGGACCGTCGCTTCGGATGTCGCCGGGCGCCAGCCGGTCGAGCATCAGGCCCACGATCTTGAGGCTTTCGACGATCTCGTCCATGCGCACCAGCAGCCGCCCATCGACGTCGCTCGTGGTCCGCGTCTTGAGGTCCAAGGGCAGCTGATCGTAGGGCGCATAGGGGAAGTTCTTGCGGGCATCGAAGGCGCGCCCGGCCGCACGGCCGACGAAGCCACCAGCGGCATATTGGCGGACGAGGTCGGCCGAGACGATCCCGGTGGTGACCGTGCGATCCTGCAGCGACGGCATCGAATCGTAGACCCGCAGGACTTCTGCGCGGGTCTCCTCGATCCGCGCCAGAAGGCCGCGAATCCGCCCGGCACCGTCGGCCGACAGGTCGGCCACCACGCCGCCCGGCACGATACGGTCCATCATCAGGCGATGACCGAAGCAGGCATCGGCGACGGCCAGCATGTCCTCGCGCTGCAGGGTGCAGCGGGCATTGATCGTCAGCACGCTGGCGTCGTTGCAGATCGCACCGACATCGTTGATATGGTGCGAAAGCCGCTCCAGTTCCGCCATGATGCCGCGCAACAGCACTGCCCGCGGCGGCACGGTCCAACCCAGCGCCGACTCGATCGCGCGGGCATAGGCCCAGGCATAGGCGACCGTGCTGTCGCCCGAGATACGGCCGACGATCCCGGCACCACGTGCGATGTCGGCGCCGGTGAGCAGGCCCTCGACGCCCTTGTGCACGTAGCCCAGCCGCTCCTCCAGCCTCACCACCGTCTCGCCGTTGGCGATGAAGCGGAAATGGCCCGGTTCGATGATGCCGGCATGAACCGGTCCGACCGCGATCTGATGCAGCCCCTCGCCTTCGGCCGTCAGGAATTCGTAGCGCGCATCGCTTTGGCGGCCCGGCCAGCGACCGTGGTCGAGCCAGGGTCGCGAATCGGGCAGACCGACCGGGCGAACGCCATGGAGGTCACGCATCGCGCGCTCCAGGCGCATCGCCGGCGCGTGATGGGCGGCAACCGAGGGATAGGCGCCGGCCTCCGTCCTCAGGGAGACGATGGCGCGCAGGCCCTCGCCTCCCAGGGCCATGCGCATCCAGCCTCCATCGACCCCACCGTCGGCCCACAGCGCACTGAGATCATGCGCCCCTGCGGCACAGCCCTGCGCCAGCGCCGTCCAGACGTCGGCATCGACATCCAGTCGCACGTAGCCGTCGGTGCCGGCATGACGGCCCACGACGAGTTCGGCCAGGGGGCCGGCCGCGCTCATCCGAGCAGCTCCGCGGCCCGCTGGAACCAGGCAACCAGCACCGGTGGCAGGTAGATGCCCGCCGTGAGCACCAGGAGCAGGTGCAGCACCAGGGGTACCGACGAGGCGTCGACGCGATGGGCCGGCCCCACCGGCTCGCCGAAAATCGTGTCCTGCAGGCGCATCAGCAGAGCGCCAAAGCCGACCAGCAGGCCGAAGGCGGGCAGCAGGGCAAGCCATGGGTCGCGCGCGAAGGTCGTGGTCAGGATCAGGAACTCGCTGGTGAACACCCCGAACGGCGGCAGGCCCGAGATGGCGAAGACCGCCAGGGCGAACGCGACCGCGAGGCGCGGGTGGGTGACGCTCAGCCCCTTGATGTCGGCGATGCGCTGCGAGCCCTTGGCCTGGGCAATGTGGCCGACGGCGAAGAAAATGCCGGACTTGGTGAGGCTGTGCATCGTCATGTGCAGCAGGCCGGCGAAGTTGGCGAGCGGCCCGCCCATGCCGAAGGCGAACACCATCAGGCCCATGTGCTCGATCGACGAATAGGCGAACAGCCGTTTGATGTCGCGCCTCTGGTACAGCATGAAGGCGGCGAAGATCAGGGACACCAACCCCATCACGATCATGATCGGGCCGGGATCGAGCGCCGCCGGCTGGCCGGCCACGACCATCTTGAACCTGAGCAGGGCATAGAGTGCCACGTTCAGCAGCAGGCCCGACAGCACGGCCGAAATCGGCGTCGGACCCTCGGCGTGGGCATCCGGCAGCCAGGCGTGCAGCGGCGCCAATCCGACCTTGGTGCCGTAGCCGATCAGCAGAAAGATGAAGGCGAGATCGAGGATCGCCGGATCCATGCGCGAGGCGGCCGCCTGCAGAAGGTTCCAGGTCATCGCCGGCACGCCCTCGCCCAGCACCGGCTGGCCCGCGAGGTAGATCAGGATGGTGCCGAAGAAAGCGAGCGATATGCCGACGCTGGCCAGGATGAAGTATTTCCACGCCGCCTCGATCGCCTGCGGCGTGCGGTAGAGCCCGACCATCACCACGGTTATCAGCGTTGCCAGCTCCAGCCCCACCCACATCAGGCCGATGTTGTTGGCGACCAGGGCGAGGTTCATCGAACCCATCATCGCCTGGAACATGGCGTGGTAGAATCGCAGCAGGTTCGGCGTGAGCCGGCCGGTCTCGATCTCATGGCCGATGTAGGAGGCGCTGAACAAGGCGGTCGTGAAGCCGACCAGCGTATTGATGACGATGAAGACGATGTTGAACTCATCGACGATGGCATAGTCGCTGACGACGCGCTCGCTCACCATCAGCCACAGACCGGCACCGAAGGTAAGAGCGGATGCCGCCACGTTGGCGATCGCACCCAACCGGTAGCCCGGAATCACCAGGAGCACGAGTGCGGCAACGTAGGGCGCGGCGACGACGACCTGGTAGGCGTGGATCATCGGCGGTCCCCGCGCATGCGGTCGAGCGCCTCGATGTCGATCGTATCGAACCGCTCGCGGATGCGGAATACGAAGACCGCGAACACGAACAGCGCGATCAGCACCGAGAAGGCGACGCTGACCTCGACGACGAGCGGCATGCCGCGGGCGCCGGTCGCGGCAAGGATCAGGCCGTTCTCCATCGACATGAATCCGACGATCTGGGTGACCGCGTTGCGTCGCACGATCATCATCAGGAAGCCCAAGAGTATGATCGCAAGCGCCAGCGCCAGTTCCTCGCGCGCGTGGCTGGCCGTGCCGTGCGTGACCTTGAAGAGCAGGGCCTGGGCGAGGCCCGTCAGGGCGAGGCCCACCATCAGCGCGACGCCGACGCCCACGACCTTCTCGACCTCACGATGGATGCCGAGCCGCGCCACGGTGCGGTGGAGCGCGACGGGGATCACGATGCCTTTCAGCGTCAGGGCGATCAGGGCGGTGATGAACAGGTCCGGCCGCCCCTGCGACCATGCCGCCCAGGCGACAGCGAGCGCCAGGGCAATCGACTGCGCGGCAAAGGTGTTGAGCACCGCGGCGACGCGCTGCTGGTAGAGCAGGGCGAAGCTGGTCACCAGCATGACGCCGGCCAGCAGGTGGGAAATCTCGTAGGCGTGATTCACTCGAACGCCCCGCGCGACAGGAACGCCAGGAGAATGGCGAGAAAGCCGAAGACGAAGGCAATGCCGACGAAATCGGGCAGGCGGAAGACGCGCATCTTGGCGATGCTGACCTCCCACACGCCCAGCAGCGCCGCGCCCGCCAGCAGCTTGGCACTCCAGGCCAGCAGCCCGATCGCCCAGCCGCCGACGCCCGCGTTCGCCGGCGCCATGCCGAAGGGTGCGAACAGGCAGATCAGCAGCGACAGGTAGAGCACCAGCTTGAGGTAGCTCGCCGCCTCGATCAGGGCGAGGTGCCGGCCGGAGTATTCGAGGATCATGGCCTCGTGGACCATGGTGAGTTCCAGATGGGTCACCGGATTGTCGACCGGGATCCGCGCGTTTTCGGCAAGTGCCACGATGATCAGCGCCACCAACGACAATCCCAGCGACACCCGTACGGCAAGCGGCTCGGCGATGAAGAAGTCGGCGACCCCGGCCAGCCTCGTCGTGCCGGCGGCGATGGCGAGGGTGAGCACGATCAGCATCATCGCGGGCTCGGCCAGCGTGGCGATCATCATCTCGCGCGAGGAGCCGATGCCGCCGAAACTGGTGCCGACGTCCATGCCGGCCAGCGCCAGCAGGGCGCGCGCCGCCCCCAGCAACGCAACCAGCGCCACGACGTCGGCCGCCCAGTTGAACATCAGGCCCGACGCGAAGCTCGGCACGAGGGCTGCCGCCACCCAGGTGAGGGCAAAGATCAACGAAGGCGCGGACCGGAACAGCCAGGACGCGTTCTCGGCGATCACCGATTCCTTGCGCAAGAGCTTGGCGAGGTCGCGGTAGCCCTGCAGCAGCGGGGCACCCTGCCGGCGCATCAACCGCGCCTTGACCCGGCGCACCACGCCGACGGCGAGCGGCGCGATCAGCAGCACCATGAACATCTGGGCGCCTTGCGCCAGGAACTGTACGAGCAGATCGCCGGTCATATCGCCACAACCGCGATCGACAGCAGGATGACGAGGGCCGCGAACATCAACACGAGGTAGCGCCGGATGGACAGGAACTGCAGCGCGTTCAAACGTTCCGAGAGCCTGAGCACGGCGCGGCTGGGCGCCGCATACAGGACACGCCACGCGTAGTCGACCAGGACGACCGAGAATTGCGCCGGACGGGCATCGCCGGGGGCCGGCATCACGACCGTCTCCCGGGCGGCAAAGACCACGGCGCCATAAACACGGCGCAACGGCTGGGCAAAGCTCGAGGCGGTGTACTGGGTCGCCGGCGACGGATCGGGAAAGCCGCAGTCCCACGCCGGTCCAAGGCGGGTGCGACGCGCCGACAGACGGTGGACGACGAGCAGGGTCGTGAGCGAGGCGATCGCGACGAAGAAAGCGATGACCGGAGCATCGTAGATGCTGCGTTCCGGATCGAAAGCGATTAGCGAGAACGCCGTGGGACCACTGCCCGAATTGGGCAGCACGCTGTCGACGAGGTCACGCAGGACCGGCGCGATCATCGCGGCGAGCACGCTGCCGAACAGCCCACCCGCGATGCACAGAAGCGCAAGCCCGCCCATGGCGATCTGCTGCGCCATGGGAACCTCGTGCGCCCGCGCCGCCTCGACGCTGCGGGGCCGGCCGAGAAACGCAATGCCATAGACGCGCACGAAGCAGGCTGCCGCCAGCGCCGCCGCCAGCGCCAGCATGGCGCCGATCGCCGGCGAGGCGAAATGCAGCGCGGCCTGCGGCAGGGCGGGCGCCGCGATGACGGCCTGGAACAGCAGCCATTCCGACACGAAGCCGTTGAGCGGCGGCAGCGCCGAGATGGCGAGCGCCCCCACGAGAAAGAACGCGGCCGTGCGCGGCATGCGATGGATGAGCCCACCCAACCCTTCGAGATCGCGCCGGCCGGTGGCATGCAGCACGGCGCCGGCGCCCAGGAACAGCAGCGACTTGAACCACGAGTGATTGAGCACATGCAGCAGCGCCGCCGCCATCGCCACGGCCGCTGCGGCTTCCTGGCCGTTGGCGCGAAAGGCGAGGGCAAGACCCAGCGCCACGAAGATGACGCCGACGTTCTCGATCGTCGAATAGGCGAGCACGCGCTTGAGATCCCGGTCGAATACGGCATAGAGCAGCCCCAGCACCGCCGTCACCGCGCCGAGCACGATCGGCGGCAGCGCCCACCACCATGCCGGCGGGCCCAGCAGGTCGAAGGCGATGCGGACGAAGCCATAGATGGCGACCTTTGTCATGACGCCGCTCATCAGCGCCGACACGTGGCTGGGCGCCGCCGGGTGGGCGAGCGGCAGCCAGGCGTGAAGGGGAATGAGCCCGCCCTTCGATCCGCAGCCGACCAGGCCGGCGGCCAGCACCAGGGCGGCGACCAGCGGTCCGGGCGGATGGGCCCGGATCGTATCGAAGCCATAGCCACCCGCCGGCCCGGCGAGTCCACCGAAGGCGAACAGCAGCGCCGACGTGCCGATGGCCGCCATGATCAGGTAGAGATAACCCGCTCGCCGGCTTTCCGGATCGGTGTGACGGGCCACCACCAACGCCCAGGACGCCAGCGACATCAACTCCCAGGAGAACAGGAAGGCGTAGGCGTCGTCGGCGATCAGGACGAGATTCATCGCCGCGGCAAAGAGCGGGAACAGAGGCTCGACGCGCGGCGTCAGTTCCTTGGCGCGGTCGAGGCCCATCCCGTAGACGCTGGCGGCCAGCACGCCGCCGTTGATCACAATGCCGAAGAAGGCCGACAGAGCGTCCAGACGCAGATGAAGGCCGACGCCCGGCAAACCGATCGGCAGCCGCGCCACCCATTCGCCGCCGCCCAGCAGTGCGTGCAGATCGACAGCCCCCAGCGCAAAGGCCGCCAGCGCGCTGAGCGGATAGACGAAAGCCAACGCCGGACCACGGACCAACGTCGCGACAGCCGCGGCGACAGCCAATGCCCCTAACGCGGCGCCTGACACATACAGTTCCGGCACGGCTGCCTGATACCCCATCTTAGAATTACATTATTACTAGATTTTTGTGTTTAATCTAGCGTCGTTACATCCCTAGGTCGTCGGCCGCTTGCCGACGCTCCTTTTCACATTCTGGCATGACCAGTCGTTCCCATGCATAGTCCTTACCAAGGGCCGATGGCAGTAGCCAAAAACGAGGCCTCCGGAGGAAAAATCGATGCAACGCAGAACCCTGGTCCGCGGCCTTGCCGCCGCGACCGTCGCCGCACCGTTCGTCAGCACGGCCGGCGCCCAAGCACCCATCACGCTGAATGGCGCCGTTCAGTTCAACGACGACCACGCCTTCAACAAGGCGCTGCTCCGGTTCGAGGAACTGGTGAAGAAATACTACGGCAAGCCGGTCAACTTCGTCCTGCACCGCAACTCGGCGCTCGGCCTCGAGAAGCAGTATTTCGAGTACATGGCGCAGGGCAAGGCGGTCGACTACGGCATCGTCTCGCCGGCCCACATGTCGACCTTCTCCAAGGCGGCACCCTTCATCGACGCGCCGTTCCTGTTCCGCGATCTCACCCACTGGAACAAGGTGCTCGACGCCGATCTCCTGAAGCCGGTGGCCGACGAGATCGCGACCAAGGCCAACGTCATGCTGATCGGCTATGCCGGCGGCGGCACGCGCAACATCTTCATCAACAAGCCGATGAGCACGCTGGCCGAGATCAAGGGCCTCAAAGTCCGCGTCCAGGGTGCGCCGATCTGGTCCAAGACCTTCGCCGCGGCAGGCATGTCGCCCACCGTCATCGCCTACAACGAGGTCTACAACGCCATCCAGAACAACGTCATCGCCGCCGGCGAGAACGAAGCGGCCGGCGTCGAGACGATGAAGTTCTACGAAGTGGCCCCCAACCTCGCCATGACCGAGCATGCCATCACGATCCGGCCGATCTGCTTCTCGGGCAAGACCTTCAAGACTCTGCCCAAGGACCTGCAGGATGCGATCATCAAGGCCGGCAAAGAGGCGGGCGCCTACGGACGGCAGGTCGAAAGCTCAGAGGACGCGCAGAAGCTGGAGGCGATGGAGAAAGCTGGCAAGCTGAAGCGCATCGCCTTCAAGGACCGGGCACCCATGAAGAAGATGGTCGATCCGGTGATGGAAGCCTATGCCAAGGAAATCGGCGCCGACGCGATCTTCGTCAAGATCGTGAACCTGAACTGATCCGGGACCGCGCAGCGGGCATTCCGCCCGCTGCGCTCCTTCTCCGCAAACCCCGGCGTTCCCTCTGGCGTTTCTTCCGTACGGTTCCCGATGACCTCCCCAGTTGTTTCGCCGCCCAGCCTCTGGCGCCGGTTTACGGCCGCTTACGCCCAAACCCTGACCGCCCTGCTGGCGCTGTCGGTGGCGATCCTCGTCATTCCCGTCACGCTGCAGATCATCTCGCGCTACACCGCGCTGATCCCGTCCTACATCTGGACCGAGGAGATGGCGCGCTTCCTGTTCATCTGGATGATCATGATCGGCGCCATGGTCGGCGTGCGCGAAAGCGCGCATTTCGAGGTCGACGTCTGGCCCAAGCTGCCACGGCGCGGCGAGGCTGCCGTGCGCATTACAGCCCGGCTCGGTGTCCTGGCGATGGCGCTGATATTCGTCTGGGGCGGCATCGAATTCACCGACTTCGCCTGGCATCGCACCTCGGAGCTGGCCGAGCTGCCACTGTGGCTGATCCACATCGCCTGGCCGGTGGCCGGCGTCACCTGGATCGTCTTTCTCGGGGAACAATTCGTCGATGAGACCCGGATCCTGCTGGGCAGGACCGCGCCATGAGCAGCGCGGCGGTATTCACCTCCGGTGAGGCGGCGGCGATCCTGTTCGGTGTCTTCTTCACGCTGCTGATCCTGCGCGTGCCGGTGGCCTTCGCGCTGGGACTTGCCTGCCTGCCGCTGTTCTACTTCGAGCCGCGGCTCGGGACCATGATGCTCGCGCAGGAGACCTTCAACGCCTACAACTCCTTCATCCTGCTCGCGGTGCCATTCTTCCTGCTGACGGCCAACCTGATGAGCGTGGGCGGCATCACCGACCGGCTGGTGACGCTCTCGCGCGCCGTGGTCGGCAGCTGGCCGGGCTCGCTTGCCCAGATCAACGTCGTGCTCTCGGTGTTCTTCGCCGGCATCTCCGGCTCCTCGACGGCAGATGCCGCCAGCCAGAGCAAGATCTTCATCGATGCCCAGACCAAGGAGGGCTACGACCTCTCCTTCTCGATCGCCATCACCGCCGTATCGGCCGTGCTGGCGGTGGTCATTCCGCCCTCGATCCTGATGATCGTCTGGGGCGGCCTGATCTCGACCTCGATCGGCGCACTCTACCTCGCCGGCGTCGTTCCCGGGCTGCTGATCGCGGGCGCCCAGATGGCGACGGTCCACGTCTACGCCGTGCGCCGCGGCTATCCGACCTATCCGCGCTCGACCTTCCGCCAGCTCCTGTGCGCGGTCTGGGTGTCGATTCCGGCCCTGATGACGCCCTTCATCATCGTCGGCGGCATCCTGCTGGGCTGGTTCACCGCCACCGAATCGGCCTGCGTTGCGGTGCTCTATTCGGCAGTGCTGTCGATCGTGGTCTACCGCGAGATGGGTGCACGCGGCCTCTACAACGCGCTACTCGACACCGGAAAGCTTGCCTCGGTGGCGCTGTTCTGCATCGGCACGGCCAGCGCCTTCGGCTGGCTGCTGGCCTACTACAAGATCCCGCAGGAGCTGCTGGCCAATGTCTCGACCTGGGGCATGGGCGCGATCGGCGTCGGCTTCTTCATAGCCTTCGTGTTCCTGGTTGTCGGCTGCTTCCTCGATGCGATCCCAGCCATCATCATCGTCGGCACGGTGCTGGAGCCGCTCGCCAAGTCAGTCGACATGCATCCCGTCCACTTCGCCATCGTCTCGATCGTGTCGCTGGCTTTCGGTCTGGTGACGCCACCTTACGGCCTCTGCCTGATGATCTCCTGCGCCGTGGCCGGCGTGCCGCTGCGCTTTGCGCTCAAGGACACGATGATCATGCTGGTGCCGATGATCCTGGTGCTGGCGGCGATGATCGTCTGGCCGGAGATTCCGCTGTTCCTGCCCCGCCTGATCGCGCCCGATCTCCTCAAGTAGCTGGAAGCGCGCCACTCCGGTGGTGCATCTTCTCATGAACATGAGCGCCACTGGAGTGGCGCGCTCCCAGCAATCAGCTAAAACGCTCCTGCGAACGATCGCTCGCCCTGCCGCTTGCGGATGGCGTGGAAGCCCTCGACCGTGCGGCCGATGATGTCGGCCACGGGCAGGACCTCGTGGATCAAGCCGACGGTCTGGCCGGCCAGCGCCAGCGAGGCCTCCATGTCGCCGCCGAAGTAGACGTCGCGGACATTGCCGAACAGGGACCTGTCGAACGAGCCCTCGCGGTCGATCGCCTTGGCGCGCTCGGTCCTTAGCGCCCGAACGCACGGCGAGGATTTGCGGTTGAGCATCACCGTGCCGGTGTCGTCGGCATCGACGATCGCCTGCTTGTAGTTCTTGTGCACCGGACTTTCGGCGGCGCTGACGAACCGCGTACCCATCTGGATGCCCTCGGCGCCCAGCGCAAAGGCCGCGGCCATGCCACGCCCGTCGCAGATGCCGCCGGCGGCGATGATCGGCACGTCGGTCCGCTCGCGCACCGCCTGCAGCAGCACCAGGGTCGAGACATCGTCGGGATTCTTGAAGCCGCCGCCCTCGCCGCCCTCGACGATCAATCCGTCGACGCCCGCGTCCACCGCCTTCAGCGCCGAGGAGAGGTTGGGCACGACGTGGTAGACGGTGAGGCCCGCGGCCTTCAGCGTCGGCAGCAGCTTGGCCGGCGATCCGGCCGAGGTGCTGACGAACTTCACGCCGCTCCTTGCCACCAGGTCGACGACACGCGGCTCCTTGATGAACAGGATCGGCAGGTTGACGCCAAACGGCTTGTCGGTGAGTTCCTTCATTTTCTCGATCTCTGCCAGGCAGGCATCGACCTCGCCGCTGGACGTCTCGATGATGCCAAGGCCGCCGGCGTTGGACACCGCCGAGGCGAGCTGGCTGCGGGCGATCCAGCCCATCGGCGCCTGCACGATCGGGTATTTCACGCCGGTATGGGCGAGCACGCGGTTCATTCAGTCGTCTCCTCGGCAAAAGGAACCTCATGCTGAGGAGGTCGCGACAGGGGCATGTGAATGCCCCGAAGCGGCCGTCTCGAAGCATGGGCCACACACCCTGACTGTGGCCATCCTTCGAGACGGCCCTTCGGGCCTCCTCAGGATGAGGACTATCATCACGGCAGGTTGCGCACGCGTTCGTAGGCAGCGGTGAAGTTGGGCGGCGTGTCGGCCCGGCAGGGCAGCGCCCGCTTGGGGTTGGGATCGTCGATGAAGCCGTCGCGCAGGCGGCTGGCGCAGGGATCCTGGACGACGACGCCGTGGCCCTGGGAACGGAACACGACGTGACGCGACGACGACAGGGTCTTGGCCGCGTCGCTGCCCCAGGCCGGCGGGGTGAGCCAATCATAGCCGCCGCTCAGCAGCAGGGTGGGAATCTCGGAGTTCACCGGCTGGCGCTCGGCCATCGGTGCGGCCGGGACGCGCCACAACTGGCAAAAGGCCGAAGATTTGCTGAGCCGGGCATTGAGGCCGTAGAGGCCGTTGGCCTCGATCTGCTTGCGGCGCGCCGCCCGGTCTATGGCCGACCAGGTCTCGCGGCATTCGATGCTGTTGTAGAGGCCATCGAACTGCTGGGCGTTCTGCTCGAGCAGGCCGCCGTCGTTGCTCTCGAGGTCCTCGGCGAACATGCGGAGCAGGCGGAGGTCGCCGCGTGCGATGGCGGCCGTCGTCTCGGGAATGAGCGCCGCCTCGCCCTCGCGCATCATGTGCAGCAGCACCATCAGGAGCTTGGCGCCATCGAGCCGCGTCGTCTGCGCGCCGTCCTCGAGCTGCAGCGTCAGTAGCAGAGAGGCGCGCTCGGCGGCCTCGATCGCGCCTTCGACCGTGGCGCGGACCTTCGGATGCCGTTCGCGGCAGACCGGGTCGGCGGCACAGTCGGCATAGAGCCGATCGAAGGTGCGGCGCACGATCTCGGGCTCGTTCTGCTCGCCGTTCACCTGGGGCGGATAGACCCCGTCCAGCACCGCGGCGCGGACCAGCCTGGGATGCCGCCGCATCACCTCGAGCGCCCAGCGCGTGCCATAGGACACGCCGTAGAGATTGACCTTCGCGAGGGAGAAGGCCGCCACGAGGTCGGCGACATCGTCGGCCAGCGCCGGCGTCGTGTACATCGTGAGGTCGATCTTGCGCCGCTCGATCGAGGCCCGGCAGCTCACCAGGATGTCGCGCTCCTGCTTCTCCGTGACCGCCCGTCGCCGCGCCTTGGCGGGCTCGGAGCTGCGCGGATCGAAGCAATCGAGATTGGGGGTCGCGCCACCGGCGCCGCGCTGGCTCATGATGATGACGTCGCGGCGTTTGCGGATGTTGGCGGTCTCGTTCCACCAGTCGCCTTCGGCCAGGGCGTCGGCGCCGGCACTCGACGCCACCAGCGGCGCATCGCCGGGACCGCCCGAGAGATAGACCAGGGGCTCCGGGCTGGTGGTGCGCTTGGCCTTCAGCACGGCGACCTTCAGGCGAATCTCGCGGCCCACCGGCAGCTCGCGATTCTCCGGCACGATCAGCACGAAACATTCGACGCGGTCACCGCGCGGCGGCTTGAAGGTGCAGCGTTCGCGCTCCAGCCGAGGCGCTGCAAGCGCGTTTCCTGCCAGAACCAGCAGGAATACTGCCAAGCCATACTGAAACCACGGTCGGACCATGGACTTGTTTTGCCACATCACCGCTTGTGACGGCATGAAGTAATTCTATGGGCCGCCCCAGGCCGAATGCCTTAAGTTGCCGGTCATGACCCCCCGTTCCTATTGGACCGCCGTTTGGTGCGGTTTCCTCGTCCTGACCATCGGTCTCGGCGTTCGCCAGAGCTTCGGAATTTTCCTCAAACCCGTTTCGGCCGAGCTGCACGTCGGCCGCGAGCTGTTCTCGTTCGGCACCGCCGTCTCGATGCTGTTGATGGGCGCCGTGGCGCCCTTCTCGGGCCGGCTGGCCGACCGCTTCGGCTCGGCGCCCACCATCGCGGGCGGAGGCGCCGTCTATGTGCTGGGCATGATCGTGACCGCCACGATGCATGACGGCTTCATGCTGATCCTGGGCAACATCCTGGTCGGCATTGGCCTCTCGGCCGCGACCTTCGGGCCAGTGCTGGGCGTGATCCTGCGCGTGGCCCCGCCCGCCAAGCAGGCACTGGCCGTGGGCATCTGCTCGGCCGGCGGCTCGTTCGGCCAGTTCTTCATCGTCCCGCTGGCGGCCGTGCTGCAGAGCTATTTCGGCGACTGGCGGCCGACCATGTGGGCGCTCACGATCCTTGCCGTCCTGATCATGGTGCTGCCGATCGGGCTGAACGACCGCAAGGAGATCGCCGCCTCCAAGAAGGGCAGCGGCGGCAGCCAGACGACCCGCGAGGCACTGGCCGAGGCCTTCGGCCTGCGCAGCTACGTGCTGCTGGTGACGGGCTACTTCGTCTGCGGCTTCCACGTCGCCTTCGTCGGCGGCCATCTGCCGGCCTATATCTCCGACAAGGGGATCGGGCTGTCGCTATTCGGCATCGAACTGACGCCGATCGAGCTCGGCGGCTGGGCGATCGGCATGGTGGGCCTGTTCAACATCGCCGGTGCCATCCTGTGGAGTTCCATGGGCGGCAGGTACAAGCGCAAGAACCTGCTGACTCTCCTCTACCTGCTGCGCTCGCTGGTGTTCCTGGGCTTCATGATCGCGCCGCTGTCGGCCGCCTCGGTGCTGATCTTCGCGGGTTCGCTGGGCTTCCTGTGGCTGGGCACGGTGCCGCTCACGACCTCGCTGGTCGGCTTCATCTTCGGGCCGGTGCATGTGACGATGCTGAACGGCATCGTCTTCTTCGGTCACCAGGTCGGCAGCTTCGTCGGCGGCTGGGGCGGCGGCCTGCTGTTCGACCTGCAGGGCAACTACGACACCATGTGGTGGATCTCGATCGCGCTCGGCCTCGTCTCGGCCGCCATGCACTGGCCGATCGTCGAGGAGCGCCTGCCGCGGGCGGCGGCGCTGCAGCCGGCATGACGGCGGGCTGGCAGGCGGCACTTCTCTGGGGTGCCGCCGCCCTCGTCGTCGCCGCGACTGCGCTGTCGTTCGTGATGTGGGGCCTGAATGGGCCTGCCTATCTGGTCGACCTGATCGCCGCCTATTGCCTCTAGGCTAGAGCACGAACTTGCTGAGATCGGTGTTCTTGGCGAGCTCGCTCACATGGGCGCGGACATAGGCGGCATCGATCTCGACCTTGTGGCCGGGCGAGTCCGAGGCGGTGAAGCTGATCTCTTCCAGCAACTTCTCCATCACGGTGTGCAGCCGCCTGGCGCCGATGTTCTCGACCGTCTCGTTGATCTCTGCCGACAGCCGCGCCAGCTCGTCGATGGCGTCATCCTTGAACGTGAGATCGACCTTCTCGGTGGCCAGCAGCGCCTTGTACTGCTTGACCAGGCTCGCCTCGGGCTCGGTCAGGATGCGGCGGAAATCGTCCTGGCCGAGCGAGGCCAGGCTGACACGGATCGGCAACCGGCCCTGCAACTCGGGCAGCATGTCCGAGGGCTTGGCCATGTGGAAGGCGCCGGAGCAGATGAACAGCACGTGGTCGGTCTTCACCGGGCCGTGCTTGGTGTTCACCGTCGTGCCCTCGATCAGCGGCAGCAGGTCGCGCTGCACGCCCTCGCGGCTCACGTCGCCGCCGCCGCGGAATTCGCTGCGCGCCGTGATCTTGTCGATCTCGTCGATGAAGACGATGCCGTTCTGCTCGACCGATTCGCGGGCCTCGCGCACCACCCGCTCCTGGTCGAGGAGCTTGTCGCTCTCCTCGCGCATCAGCGCCTCGTGGCTCTCGGCCACGGTCATCTTGCGCTTCTTGGTGCGGCCGCCGAAGGCCTTGCCCAGCATGTCGCCGATATTGATCATGCCGACCGAGCCGCCGGGCTGGCCGGGCACCTCGAACTGCATCGGTGAGCCCGCGTCGGCGACCTCGACCTCGATCTCGCGTTCGTTCAGCTCGCCGGCGCGCAGCTTGTGGCGGAAGCGGAGCCGCGTCTCCTCGCTGGCGTTGGGGCCGCAGAGCGCATCGAGCACGCGGTCTTCTGCGGCCATTTCGGCCTTGGCGCGCACGTCCTTGCGCAGACGCTCGCGCGTCATGTCGATGGCGGCTTCCATCAGGTCGCGCGCGATCTGCTCGACATCGCGGCCGACGTAGCCCACCTCGGTGAACTTGGTCGCCTCGACCTTCAGGAACGGCGCGTTGGCGAGCTTGGCGAGGCGGCGCGCGATCTCGGTCTTGCCGCAGCCGGTGGGGCCGATCATCAGGATGTTCTTGGGCAGAACCTCTTCGCGCAGCCCTTCGGGCAGCTGCAGGCGGCGCCAGCGATTGCGCAGCGCAATGGCCACGGCGCGCTTGGCGTCCTGCTGGCCGACGATGTGCTTGTCGAGTTCGGAGACGATCTCGCGGGGGGAAAAGTCGTTGCTCATTACGCTGCTCAGAGCTTCTCGATGATGACGTTATGGTTGGTGTAGACGCAGATCTCGGCAGCGATCTTCATCGACTTGCGCGCGACGGCCTCGGCGTCGAGGCCCTCGATGTCGATCAGCGCGCGTGCGGCGGACAGCGCATAGTTGCCGCCCGAGCCGATGGCGAGCAGGCCGTCCTCCGGTTCGAGCACGTCGCCCGAGCCCGACAGCAGCAGCGAGACGTCCTTGTCGGCCACGGCCATCATCGCCTCGAGCCGGCGCAGGTAGCGGTCGGTGCGCCAGTCCTTGGCGAGTTCGATGCAGGCGCGCAGGAGCTGGCCGGGATGGCGTTCCAGCTTGCTCTCGAGCCGTTCGAACAGGGTGAAGGCGTCGGCCGTGGCGCCGGCGAAGCCGGCCACGATCGAGCCGTTGCCGAGGCGGCGGACCTTCTTGGCGTTGGCTTTGACGACAGTCTGGCCCATCGAGACCTGGCCGTCGCCCGCCATCACGACCTGGCCGCCCTTGCGGACGGAGAGGATGGTTGTGGCGTGCCAGCCGGGTGTCGGGGAATTGTCGGAGGGAGCGGACATGGCAACGTAAATAGTGATTCATGGCGGCAAATCAATCGCCAAGCCCTTCCCGGCTCCTTCACGGGTCATGCTAACGTCTTGCCATGAGTGATCAGGATCCTGTCATCGTTGTCGGCGCCGGCATTGTCGGCACCGCGGCCGCCCGCGCCCTGCAGCGCGCCGGCCATAGCGTCACCCTTCTCGACAGCGCCGAGCCCGGGCGGGCCACGTCGTTTGGCAATGCGGGCTTTCTTTCCCTCGACAGCCTGATCCCGCTGGCCAGGCCCTCGACGCTGAAGAGCCTGCCCAAGATGCTGACCGACCGCACCGGGCCGCTCACGCTGCATCCGCCCAGCCTGCCCTGGCTGCTGCCCTGGATGGCGCGCTTCGCGTTGGCCGCGCTCAACCCGGCCGAGGTGCAGAAGGGCAAGGAGTCCCTCAAGGCGCTGATGATCGAGGCCGACATCGCCTGGAAGGCGGAGATCCAGGCATCGGGCCTTGGCGAGCTCTTCCAGACCAAGGGCGCGCTCTATGTCTACGAAAGCGAGGCGGCCTTCCTCGCCACCGACGAGATGCGCGGCCTGCAGGCGGGCAAGGGCACCGACTTCGAGATCGTCGACGGCAATCGCGCCCGCGAACTGGCACCCGGCCTCAGCCCGCACATCGTGCGCGGCATCCACTATCCGAACGGGACGCACACCATCAATCCCTATCGCGTGGTCGAGACCCTGGCCGAGCGTTTCACCGCCGACGGCGGCACGATCCTGCGCGGCCGCGTGCGCGGTTTTGGCCGTGACGGCAATCGTGTGACCTCGGTGCAGATCACCGACCAGTCGCTGCCGGCCAAGGCCGTGGTCATCGCCGCGGGCCGCGCCTCGGGCGAGCTCACGCGCCTGCTGGGCTTCAATGCACCGCTGGTCGCGGAGCGCGGCTATCATGTCATGGTGGCGCCCGACAACCTGCGCTTCGACCTGCCCGTCAGCCCGCCCGAACGCGGTCTCTTTTTCACGCCCATGCAGGAAGGGCTGCGCATCGCCGGCACCGTCGAGCTCGCCGCGCCCCACCAGCCGCCGTCGTGGCAGCGCGCCGACCTGCTGGTGAAGCATCTAAAAGATATCTTCCCCGGCGTCGGCGGCGCGGAGCAAAGCCGCTGGATCGGTGAGCGCCCGACCTTGCCCGACTACCGCCCCGCCATCGGCCGCGCGCCGCGCCTGGCCAATGTCTACTGCAGCTACGGCCATCAGCACCTCGGCCTCACGCTGGCCACGGCGAGCGGCCGGCTGATCGCGCGCCAGATGGAGGGCGAGACCCTTCCGGAAACGCTCGAGGGCTGCAATCCCGGCCGCTTCGGCTAAGCGCCGTACTGCAGCAGGACCTCGCCGTTCTTCTTGAGCCAGGTCTGCGGACCCTCGATCGGGCTATCGCACAGCATCCGGGCGAGCGCCCAGAAACGCGGGCCGTGGTTCAGATGGACGAGATGGGCGACCTCGTGCGCCACCAGATAGTCGAGCACCTCGGGCGGCGCGAACACCAGGCGCCAGGAGAACGACAGGGTGGCGTCGGGTCCGCAGCTCCCCCAGCGCGAGCGACTGTCGCGCACGGTGATGCGCTTTACCGACCGTTCGACGCGCAGCGCCTTGGCATGGACCAGCGGCACCAATTGGCCCTTGAGTTCGGCCGTCAACCAGTCGCGCAGCCGGCGCGGCAGATGCTCGGCCCTGCCGGCGACATGGATTTCCGGACCCTCCCGCCACACCGTCCCCCGGCGATCTTCGCGGTGGCGGACCAGGTGCGGCGCACCGAACAGCGGGATCTCGGCGCCATCGACGAAGGGTTTTAAGTCCGGCAGGCGCTTCAGCCGGGCCGCGATCCAGCCCGCCTGGGCGTGGGCGAAATCGACCGCCGTGCCGCGCGCCATGCGCAGTGGCGCCGTCAGCACGATGCGCCGCCTGGCCGAATCCACGCGCAGCGAGGCGCGGCGGGCGCGGGCGGAACGCAGGAAAGTCACCGGCAGGGGTTCGCCGGCATGAGCAATGGTCAGTTGCTCCGGCTCCGGCGCGGCTTTAGGCAGGACGAGACGACGCACGATGTCCGACAACGACATGGCCAGAATCATACAACAAGATCATACAACAGGGAGACTCCTGACGTGAGCCTCGATATCGCCCGCCTGCGCGCCGAGACCCCCGGCTGCGCCCATGTGCTGCATCTCAACGCCGCCGGCTCCGCCCTGCCCAGCCAGCGCACGCTGGACGCCACGCTTGGACATCTGCAGCTGGAAGCCGAGATCGGCGGCTACGAGGCCGCCGACAAGGCACGCGATACGCTGAACGGGTTCTATCCCTCGGTCGCCCGGCTGATCGGCGCCGAGGCTGAGGAAATCGCCTTCATCGAGAATGCCACGCGGGCCTGGGACATGGCGTTCTACTCGCTCGACTTCAAACCCGGCGACCGCATCCTGACCTGCGTCAGCGAGTATTCGTCCAACTACATCTCCTACCTGCAGGTCGCCAAGAAGACCGGGGCCGAGATCGTGGTCGTGCCGGACGACAGGCACGGCCAGATCGACCTCGGCGCGCTGGAGCGGGCGATCGACAAGCGCACCAGGCTGGTGTCGATCTCGCATGTACCGACCCAGGGCGGGCTGGTGCAGCCGGCCGAGGCCGTCGGCAAGATCGCCAATGATGCGGGCATCCTCTACCTGCTCGACGCCTGCCAGTCGGTCGGCCAGCTCCCGGTCGATGTGAAAAAGATCGGCTGCGATTTCCTGTCCATGACCGGCCGCAAATATCTGCGCGGGCCGCGCGGCACTGGCTTTCTTTATGCCAAGCAGGCGACGACGGCGCATATCGAGCCGGTGTTTCTCGACAACCACGCGGCGCGATGGACCGACGATAATGCCTACACGGTCATGGGCGACGCCAAGCGTTTCGAGAACTGGGAGCGCTACTTCGCCGGCGTCATCGGGCTGAAAGTCGCCGCCGACCAGGCAAACGAGCTTGGTATGGACGCGATCTGGGCGCGTCTGCGCGAACTGGCCGACGGCCTGCGCGCCCGGCTGTCGATGTTGAAGGGCGTCACCCTGACCGACCTCGGCAAGGTGCGGGGCGGCATCGTGACTTTCGCGGTGGCGGGCGCCGATCACAATGCGCTCAAGCTGGCGCTGCAGGCGCAGGCGATCAACGTCAGCGTGTCGACGCAGTTTTCGTCGCGGCTCGATCTGAAAGGGCGCGGCCTGCGCGACGTCATGCGTGCCTCGGTGCATGTTTACAACACCGAGGCCGAACTGGACCGGTTCGTGGCGGCGCTGGAGGCTGTGATCAAACGAGGGGGATGACCCTCTCCGGCGCTACGCGCCACCTCCCCCGAGACGGGGGAGGAGTCTGATTCTTCTCCTCCCCCGTCTTACGGGGGAGGGGGCGCGGTAATCCGCGACGGAGGGGGTCAGCGTTCCCGCCAAATTTCGTCTCTGGGCCATATGGCCATACAATGCCGCCAAATCGAGGGGGAGCTTCGTCCAATGCCTGTGTTTTTCGTGTGTGCCGGCCTGATCGGCCTGCTGGCCGTGATCCTGACGGCAAATATCTCGCGCCTCCGGGGAAAGAAGAAGATCAACCTGGGCGACGGCGGCGATCGCGAGATGCAAGCTGCCGTCCGCGCGCACGCGAATTTGATCGAGTTCGCCCCGCTCTGCCTGCTGCTGATCTATTTCGTCAGCGACTTCTACGGCTTTGGCGTCGTGGCCGGGCTCTCGATCGTTCTGCTGGTCTCCCGCGCGCTGCATGCCGGCGGCATGCTCGGCGTCATCCCGCAGGGCCGGTTCCTCGGCGCCATCGGCACGACGCTGGTGCTGGCGGCAAGCTCGGTGCTGGCCGTCCTGGCGGGCCTCAGTCTCAAGCAGTTCTAGGGCGCGCGGGCGGAACGATGGACGAGCCCGTCACCGTTCCGCTCTGGCTGTTCCTGCCGATCGCGGCGTTCGCGCTGTGGTCATTGCTCGACCGGCTGCTGATCCCGAGCGGCCGCTGGTTCCTGCGGCGGCGACTCAACCGGCTGATCGACCGGGTCAACCGGCGGCTCGACGTCGAGATCAAGCCGTTCCAGCTCACCAAGCGGCAGGTGCTGATCGACCGGCTGGTCTACGACCCGCAGGTGGTGGCCGCCGCCAACGACTATGCCCGCGCCAACAACATGCCGCGCGAAGCGGCAATGACCGAAGTCCATCGCTACGCGCGCGAGATCGTGCCGACCTTCAACGCCTACGTCTATTTCCGGGTCGGCTATTCGATTGCCCGCGGCGTCGCGCGTTTTCTCTACCGCGTCCGCCTGGGCTTCGCCGACGAGCGCACGCTGGCGGGCGTGCCGCCCAATACCGCCGTGGTGTTCGTCATGAACCACCGCAGCAACATGGACTACGTGCTGGTGGCCTTTCTCGCCGCCGAACGCACGGCGCTCTCCTACGCGGTCGGCGAGTGGGCGCGGATCTGGCCATTGCAGCAGCTCATCCGCTCGATGGGCGCCTATTTCGTGCGCCGCAATTCCAACAACCCGATCTACCGCCGCGTGCTCGAGCGCTATGTCCACATGGCGACCGAGGCCGGCGTCGCCCAGGCGATGTACCCCGAGGGCGGACTGTCGCGCGACGGGCGGCTGCGCGAACCCAAGCTCGGGTTGTTCGACTACATGCTGAAGTCGTTCGATCCGAAGGGAACGAACGACATCGTCTTCGTGCCGGTGGCGCTGAACTACGACCGCGTGCTGGAGGACCGCACCCTGCTGCGTTCGCTCGAAGGCGACGCGCCCCGGCGCAGCGCCTGGTTCGCGGCCCGCACCGCGCTCGGCTTCTGGTTCAGCCAGATCGGCCTGATGCTGCGCGGGCGCTGGTTCCGCTTCGGCTACGCCTGCGTCAATTTCGGCGGCCTGATCTCGGCGCGCGACTGGCTGGCCGCGAATGCCGCCGCAACGGGAGGAGACCTGCGCGGCCTCGACAAGGACCAGCGGTTCGAGATCGTCGGCCGCCTGGCGCACGACGTGATGGGCGAGATCGCCCGCCTGGTGCCGGTGCTGCCGGTGTCGCTGATCGCCACAGCCCTGCTGGAGGCAGATGGGCCGCTCGACGAGCTCGAACTCAAGCGGCGCGTGTCCGACCTGATGGCACATCTCGAAACCAGGGGCGCCAAGCTCTATGTGCCGCGCGGCGACCGCGACTATGCCTTCCACGTCGGCCTGCGCATGCTGGTGCTGCGCCGCCTAGTCGACGAAAGTGGTGAGGGATTGTTCGCGGCAGTGCCCGCCGAGCGGCCGCTGTTGGCGTACTATGCCAACGCCGTCGCCCATCTGCGCTGACCCCACCCACGCTTGACCATGATCACCACGCTCTGGCGCATCGCCTACTCCGCCGGCACCGGCTACTTCACCAACCGGCTGTCTACATCGGCCGCGGCGATGGCGTTCTATACGATGTTCGCGATCGGCCCGATCATGATCTTCAGCATCGCCATCGCCGAGCCGTTCGTCGGCAAGCTGATGGCCCAGGAGGCGATCTTCGACGCCCTCGGGACCGTTGTCGCTCAGGACCAGCTCAAGAGCATCCGCCGCTTCGCCTCGCAGGATCTCTTCCGAGGCGGTGGGATCGCGGCGATCATCGGCGCCGCCGTCCTGCTCTATACCGGCACGCGTGTCTTCGTCGAGCTGGACGACGGCATCGATGCGATCTGGCGCAGCGGCAAGGCGCTCTACGTGCACCCGGTGCTGGCGAGCATAAAATCGCGACTGCTCGCGGTCGCCCTCATGGTGGTGCTGGGCGTCCTGCTCATCGTCGTCATCCTGGCGAGCGTGCTGATCTCGGCCTACGCGGGCGCCCTGGAAGCCTTTCCCATCCTCGGCGAATGGATCGGCCCGGCGATGTCGGCGTTCGTGCACTACGGCATTCTCTCGGCCTTCTTCACCCTGATCTACAAGTGGCTGCCGACCGGCGGCGTTCCGTGGAGATATGCCTTGATCGGCGGCGCCGTGAACGCGCTCCTGTTCGCCGCCGGCAACCGCGCGCTGGTCTACTACTTCGAAGTGACGCAGCTCACGTCCGCCTTCGGCGCCACGGCGGGCTTTGCCGCCATCATGGTCTGGATGTACTGGACGTCACTCACCATCCTGATCGGCGCCCAGGTCGGCCGCTCGGCACGCGACGTCCTGGTCGACGATCGCAGCCGCGAGATGGTTGAAAACGACCTCTAGAAAGTCGTGCGCAATGGGAACCGCGCGGGCTCCCGGGCCTGTGAAGGCCCTGCCGCCCACCAGCGCATGTGAATGCGCTAGAACATCGTCGCCAGCACGCGGTCCGGCGGCTTGTGGCCGTCGGCGAAGGTTTTTATGTTGATCAGGACCTTCTCGCCCATTTCGATGCGGCCCTCGAGCGTGGCCGATCCCATGTGCGGCAGGAGCACGACACGGTCGAGCTCGAGCAGCTTCGGGTTCACCTGCGGCTCGTGCTCGTAGACGTCGAGGCCGGCGCCCGCCAGTTCTCCCGCCTTCAGCATGCGCACCAGCGCGTTCTCGTCGATCACCTCGCCGCGCGCAGTGTTCACGATGATGGCCGTAGGCTTCATCAACTTCAGGCGCCGCGCCGACAGGAGATGAAAGGTCGCGGGCGTATGCGGGCAGTTCACCGACACGATATCCATGCGCGCCAGCATCTGGTCGGGGCTCTCCCAATAGGTCGCCTCGAGTTCGCGCTCGATCTCGGCGTGGGCGCGCTTGCGGTTGTGATAGTGGATGGCGAGCCCGAAGCCGCGGGCACGCCGCGCCAGCGCCTGGCCGATGCGCCCCATGCCGACGATGCCCATGCGCTTGCCCTGCAGGCGGGCGCCCAGCATCGAGGTCGGGCTCCAGCCGGTCCACTTGCCCGAGCGGACCATGCGTTCGCCCTCGCCCATGCGCCGTGCCGTGGCCAGCACCAGCGCCATGGCCATGTCGGCGGTGTCCTCGGTAAGGACGCCCGGCGTATTGGTGACCGTGATGCCGCGCTGGCGGGCCGCATCGAGATCGATGTGATCGACACCGGTGCCGAACGAGGCGATGAGCTTCAGCCGCGGACCGCTTTGCGACAGCAGGCGGCTGTCGATGCGGTCGGTGACGGTGGGCACCAGCACATCGGCCGTCTTGACGGCCTCGACAAGCTGGGCGGCGTCGAGCGGCCGGTCGTCGGCGTTCAGCCGGGTGTCGAACAGCTCCATGAGCCGCGTTTCGATCGCCTCGGGCAGCTTCCGGGTGACGATCACCAGCGGCTTTTTCTTTGAACTGGACGGCATGTGGGATCGGTACCGGGCTGGCGCGACAGATGACGACTGCCCGATTACCAATTCCGCGCGCGCCTTGTCCAGCAAGCGGGCCGGATATCTGGCGCGGCTAAAAATCGCGCCTTTTCAAGTACTTGTCGCCGAATGTGAAGATTTGAGGTATGCTGACCCCAATGGGAATTCGACCGTCCGTCTCGCTTTGCGTCGCCTTTGTCGCGTTTACAGTCCTTCTGCCAGTCGGGCCGTGGTCGAAAGGCGGCGCCTACGCTGTCGACAAATCGGCCATGGTGCAGCGCAAGGGGTCGGGCCTGCCGATTCCGCGCTTCGCCTCCTTGCGCTCGGACGAGGTCAATGTCCGCACGGGGCCGGGCACCCGATACCCGGTGGATTGGGTTTTCAAGCGCAAGGCCATGCCCGTCGAAATCGTCGCCGAATACGAAAACTGGCGCAAAATCCGCGATTGGCAGGGTGCCAGCGGCTGGGTTCACCAGAGCCTGCTGACCGGCAAGCGCAGCTTCATCATCGCCTCGAAGGCGGCCAGCCTCCACAAGACGCCTGCCTCCTCGGCCGAAGTCGTGGCCAAGCTGGAGCCCGAGGTGATGGGCGAAATTCGCTCCTGCGCCGGCGACTGGTGCCGGGTCAAAGTGTCCGGCGTCAGCGGCTGGATTGAACGGACCGGCATGTGGGGCGTCTATAAGTCCGAACCGATTAACTAGCGGCCGCCACAATCGGCACGTAGAAATGGGTCGCCGTGGCCCACGCAGTTAGCGCCCTCTACTCCAAGTTCAACCACATGTCGCCGGTGGCGGCGGCGATGGCGGCACTTCTGCATGCCCTGGTGGCGCTGGCCTTCCTGTGGGAGCTGCCCCGGCACGAGGCCGAAGCCGCCGAACGGGCCATCGAGTTCACGGTCGAGGATCCAACCCCGCCTCCAGCGACACCGGAGGCCGCGCAGCCGGCGCCGGCCCCCCAAGCGGCTGCCCCCCAGGCGGCTGCCCAAGTGCCGAGCCCGCCGCCCGCCAGCCCGCCGCCCAACCCAGCCCCGCGGCTGGGTCTCGCGCCGCCGCGTTCCCTGACGCCCGATCCACGCGCCCAACCCGCCCCACCGCAACCCGGCCCAACGCCGGCGGAGAAGCCGGTGCAGGCCACGGAACCCGCAAAGCCGGCGCCGGAACAACAACAAGCAGCCGCGGCGCCACCGCCGCCGCCGCCGGAGCCAAAGCTGGAGCAGGCCCTGCCGCCGGTGGAGGCGCCACCGCCGCCGCTTACCGCACAAGATTTCCCCAAGGCCGCGCCGCCACCACCACCGAAGACGCCCCCGCCACCGCCGCAACGCGCCCAGGCGCCGCCGCCGCAACGCCAGCAGCTTCAGCCCTCGCCTCTTTCGACGGCGCCGCAGCAGCGCGCACCGGCCGATTCGCAGGCTGCCGCGCGGCCGTCACCACTGACAAATCCGGCAAGCCAGTATGGTCAACGTAAAGTCGAAGATGACTATTTGTGGCAGGTCTCCCGAATTCTCTCGCAACATCAGCAGTTCGTTCGCAACGTAACGACCGAGCAGGGCTCGGTCGTCCTGCGAATGACGGTGGCGCGCGATGGTCGTTTGGTCGATGTCGGGCTGTTCCAGTCGAGCGGCATTGCAGCGCTCGACGCCACCGCCGTGAACTTGATCCGCCAGGCCGGGCCCTATCCTCGGCTTCCGCCCGAAATCGCGGGCGCTCAACATAGTTTCATTCTGCCGCTCCATTTCAGGCGCTCCAATTGAGAGCAGCAGTGCCCGCCAGCTAGCCGCCACCCACGCCGGGACGTAGTAACGTAACGTCGTGGCCCAAACCGTCAGCGCCCTCTATTCGAAATCCAGCCGAATGTCGCCGGCAGCGGTCGTTCTGGCGCTGTCGCTGCACGGCGCGGCGGCTGCGGTGCTGTGGTGGGCCTCACCGTTCCGGCCGACCGAGCCGCCGCAAGATGCCATCATGATCACGGTCGACGCCGGCGCTCCACCGACGAGCATGGATTCACAATCGGACGACAAGCCCGTCCAGGCTGTCGCGGCCGGCACGCCGGAGCCGGCACCCCCGGAACCGCCCCGCGAAGAGCCGCAGCAGGCACTCGCCGAGCCACCTCCGCCCGAGCAGCCACCGCCGCCCCAGCCAACCCCGCCGCCAAGTCTGGAGCAGGCCCTGGCGCTGCCGGAGGAACTGCCGCCTCCGACGGCGCGCGACTTCCCCAAGCCCGTTCCACCGCCGCCGCCGCGCCCAGCCGCGCGACCGCCGCAGGGCGCGCTATCGCAGGCGCCATTGCCGAGGCCGCCCCAGCCTGCGCCGGCGCAGCCGTCGATGAATTCGCCGGCCAGCGTGCCAGCCCCTCCGTCGAACTCTTCGGACTGGCTGATCGGCAAGGGCCGGGCGCGCAATGCCTATCTGGATCTCGTCGCCCGGCATACCGCGCGGCACCGCTTCTATCCGCGCATCTCCGCCGACAACAAGCAGGAGGGCCGCGTGGTCACGCGCGTCACGATCGCGCGCGACGGCCGGCTGATCGATGTCAGGATCGACAAGTCGAGCGGCTGGCCCGCCATCGATGCCGCCGAGCTCGAGACAATCCGCAAGTCAGCGCCGTTCCCGCCGGTGCCGGGCGACATGCCCGGCGATCCCTTGATCCTGATACTGCCCATTCACTACGATCTGACGTTTTCGCGGAAGCGCTAGGGTCAGGCGAAGTCGCCCGCCAGGGTTTCGCGCACGGCGCGCGGCATCACCGCCATGTGACCGTAGTTGGGGTGATCGAAACCGACCACGACGTCGCCGTCACTACCGCGAAAGGCGGCGATCTGGGCAGGCGTGAAGGCAAAGCGCACGAACTGCACGGCCGAGGCCTTGCCATCCTCGCGCGAGCGCTCCTGGTCTCCCTCCTCCACACCCCGGATCGTCTCGGCGCCGACCCGGATGAAGGCATGCCGTTCGACGCCACCCAACGATCCCAGCACGCGGGCGCGCCGCAGTGGATCGTCGATCTCGAACATGATGGTGGCGACCAGCTCGCGGCCCTGGGGAATCAGCGGATTGTAGGCCGCCAGCTCGTCGGGAATCTGGGCCGGGCCGCCCTTCTCGATGAACAGCATCTCGTGCACCTGGTGCAGCATCGTGTCGTACGACTCGAAGTAGCACGTCGCGAACGGGCCGACCTCGAGCCGCCGGTTCTTCTTGAGTTCCGCCATCTGGCGGCGGCGCTCGGCGCGCACCTTGAGGTAATCAGCCGGCGGCAGAATGGCCCCGGTTTCGATCTTGCGCGGCGCTGTCATTGGTCCTGTCCGATCAGGCCGTAGGCGCGCGCGAAAAGCTCGATCGGATGGTCGGCGCGCGAGGGCCTGGGCTTCTCGTCGCCCGCGGTCATCTCCATCACCTGCATCAGGTGATCGGCGGCGAGCGGGCATTCGGAGGCGACGAAACTGGTGTCGTTCTTCAGCGCCGCCTGCGCCGCGGGCCTGCCGACCTTCACCGCCGTCTCGAAATTCTCCGTGCGCGCGCCCCAGATGCCGCCGTGGCCGCTGCAGCGCTCGATGACCGCGACCCGCGTCTTCGGCACCAGCCGCAGCATCTCGGCAGCCTTGGCACCCATGTTCTGGGCTCGCGCGTGGCAGGCGAGATGGATGCTGACGCCGCCTTCGAGCGGCTCCAAGCCGGGGGCGAGCCCATGCTTCTTGGCGATGTCGACCACATACTCGGAGAGGTCGAAGGTCGCCTGTGACAGCCGTTCCACGTCAGGTTCCTTGGGCAGCAGCAGCGGCCATTCGAACTTCAGCATCAGGGCGCAGGAGGGCGTGAGCGCGATCACGTCGTAGCCCTTGTCGACCCAGGGCAGCAGCGCCGCCGACACCGTCTTCGCCGCCGTCGCCGTGCCTTCGAGATCGCCCAGTTCGAACTTGGGCATGCCGCAGCAGGCGGGATGGACGACTTCGGTCTCGACGCCGTTCCTGGCCAGCACCGCGCGCGCCGCGGCACCGATGGCGGTGTTGTTGAAATTCACGAAGCAGGTGGCGTAGAGCACGGCCTTGCGCTTGCCGAAGGCCGGCGCCGCCTCGTTCAGCACCACGCCCTCGCGCGCCGCCCTGATCTCGAAAGTCTCGCCGGCATAGCGCGGCAGGCGGGCGCCGTGATGGATGCCGGCGATCCGCTCCATCGCCGGGCGCGTGAGCGTGTTGTGCTCATCGGTGGTCCAGTTGGCGAGGCCGGAAACGAAGGTGCCGAGCCGGCCGGTCCTGTCCGTGGCGGCAAGCTGGCGATCGATGAAATCGACGCCCTTCTTGCGCGCCTGCACCGCGCGATGGCGCAGCATGAGATGGGGGAAGTCGAGCGCCCACTCGTGCGGCGGCACATAGGGGCACTTGGTCATGAAGCACATGTCGCAGAGCGTGCAGGCTTCCTCGACCTGGGCGTAGTCTTCCTTCTTCACGCCGTCGAGTTCACCGGTCGGACCGTTGTCGATCAGGTCGAACAGCCGCGGAAAGGAGTCGCAGAGATTGAAGCAGCGACGGCAGCCGTGGCAGATGTCGAAGGTACGCTCCATCTCCTTCTCGAGCGCAGCCTCATCCCAGAACCAGGGGTTCTGCCAATCGAGGGCGTGACGGACCGGGGCTTCGAGGCTGCCTTCGCGCATATCGGATTCGCTTGGTTGCGAGCAAAAGAAGGTGGGAAGCAAAAGGGGACCCTCGCGGGTCCCCTTCCTTGAGCCCGAAGGGCTCAGGCCATCGTGTCGAGCGCTTTCTGGAAGCGGCCGGCGTGGCTCTTCTCTGCCTTCGCCAGCGTCTCGAACCAGTCGGCGATTTCCGCCATGCCCTCTTCGCGCGCGGTGCGGGCCATGCCCGGGTACATGTCGGTGTACTCGTGCGTCTCGCCGGCGATCGCCGCCTTCAGGTTCGACGTGGTGGCGCCGATCGGCAGCCCGGTGGCCGGATCGCCCACTGCCTCGAGGAACTCGAGGTGGCCGTGGGCATGGCCGGTTTCGCCTTCGGCCGTCGAACGGAAGACGGCGGCGACATCGTTGTAGCCTTCGACGTCGGCCTTCTGGGCGAAGTAGAGATACCGGCGGTTGGCCTGGCTCTCACCGGCGAAGGCGGCCTTCAGATTGTCTTCGGTCTTGGATCCCTTGAGATTTGCCATGGTGCTTCTCCCGCTTTGACCGGCCCATCCGCCGATCCACATTCAGGATTTAGGACGCGTCCGCGAGACCGTCAAGAAGTTTAGAACAATTCTAAATACTGCAAGTGATTCGCAGCGAAACGGGTTAGCGGCGCACCCGCACGATGACATCGACCCGCGACAGGCGGGTTCCCTTGGGGGGCGTCGGCAGACCCGCGATCGTCACCTTGTCGGAAGGAAAATCGTGCAGCTCGCCGTCCGGCTCGATGAAGAAATGATGGTGATGGCCGATGTTGGTATCGAAATATGACCGGCCGGGCGCCACCACGACCTCGCGCAGCAGGCCGGCGTCGCGGAACTGGTTGAGCGCGTTGTAGACCGTGGCCAGGGAGACCGGCATCCGGGTCGCCTTGACCTCGACATGCAGACCTTCCGCCGTGACATGGCGATGGCCGCTCTCGAACAACAGGCGCGCCAACGCCACCCGCTGCCGGGTCGGGCGCAGGCCGGCCGCGCGCAGGCGGGCAGGAAAGTCGGGGCTGTTGCCGTTCATGGTCGGACCCATATGTAAGCAGTGAATAGAGACAAGAAAAGGGCCAGATCGCCCAATTCGCCGGGTTTGCACCCGGCGTCGGGCATCCCTATTCTGCGGCTCATTCCTGAATTGGACGGTCGTGGGCGGTGAATGGTGAGCGAGAAGAAGCACAGCTATACGTTTGAGGACCTGATCGAGTGCGCCAAGGGGCACCTGTTCGGGCCCGGAAACGCGCAGCTCCCGCTGCCGCCGATGTTGATGTTGGATCGTATCGTGAGGATCGCCGATACCGGCGGCAATTTCGGCAAGGGCGAGATCGTGGCCGAGTTCGACATCAAGCCCGACCTCTGGTTCTTCGACTGCCATTTCAAGGGCGATCCGGTGATGCCGGGCTGCCTGCCGCTCGATGCCCTATGGCAGATGCTGGGCTTTTTCCTCGGCTGGATGAAGGCGCCGGGCCGCGGCCGGGCCCTGGGTGTCGGCGAGGTCAAGTTCACCGGCATGATCGTGCCGACCGTGAAAAAGCTCACCTACCATGTGCATCTCCGGCGCGTGATCCTGCGCAAGCTCGTGCTGGGTATTGCCGATGGTTTCGTCCAGGCCGACGGCAAGCAGATCTACGAGGTCACCGGCCTGAAGGTCGGCCTCTTCCAGGACGCAGCGCCCGCCGCGGCCGCAGGCTGACATGAAACGTGTCGTCGTCACCGGCCTCGGCATCGTCTCTCCGATCGGCAACAATGCCGCCGAAGTGACGCAATCCCTGAAGGACGGCAAGTCGGGCATCGAATTCGTCCCGCAGTACAAGGAACTCGGCTTCCGCAGCCAGGTCGCCGGCACGCTGAAGCTCAAGGTCGAGGATCTGGTCGATCGCCGCCTCATGCGCTTCATGGGCGACGGCGCGGCCTATGCCTGGCTCGCCATGAAGGAAGCGATCGCCGACGCCGGCCTCTCGGTGAGCGAAATCTCCAATGAACGCACCGGCGTCATTGCCGGCTCGGGCGGTCCGACGACCGGCGCCATCGTGCAGGCCGCCATCACGGCCCGGGAGAAGGGGCCCAAGCGCGTCGGCCCGTTCCAGGTGCCGCGCGCCATGTGCAGCACCGTCTCGGCCAACCTGGCGACCGCCTACAAGATCAAGGGCCTGAGCTACTCCATCAGTTCGGCCTGCTCGACCTCGGCGCACTGCATCGGCAACGCCGTCGAATCCATCCAGCTCGGCAAGGCCGACCGCATGTTCGCCGGCGGCGGTGAGGAACTCGACTGGACCTTGTCCGTTCTGTTCGACGCCATGGGCGCCATGTCGTCCAAGTACAACGACACGCCCACACGGGCGAGCCGGGCCTACGACAAGGACCGCGACGGATTCGTCATCGCCGGCGGCGGCGGCATCGTCGTCCTCGAGGAACTGGAAGTCGCCAGGGCGCGCGGCGCCAAGATCTATGCCGAGGTGATCGGCTATGGCGCCACTTCCGACGGCGCCGACATGGTGGCGCCGTCCGGTGAGGGCGCGATCCGCTGCATGAAGCTCGCCCTGGACGGTTTTCCGGGTGGCGCGCGCGGCAACCGGCCGGTCGACTACATCAACACCCACGGCACCTCGACGCCCGTGGGCGATCTCACCGAACTGGATGCCATCCGCGCCGCCTTCGACGGCAGGAAGCTGCCCACCGTCAGCTCGACCAAGTCGCTGACCGGCCACAGCCAGGGCGCCACGGGGGCGCATGAGGCGATCTATTCGCTGCTGATGTTGAAGAACGACTTCATCTGCGCCTCGGCCAATATCGAGAACGCCGATCCCGGCGTCGGCGACTATCCGATCGCGCGCCAGCGGATCGACAAGGCGGGGCTCGAAATCGTCCTGTCGAACAGTTTCGGCTTCGGCGGCACCAACGCCTGCCTGATGTTCGCGCGCTACGAAAACTGAGGGGGACAGATGCCCGACGACCGTCGTCCCCTCTCCGCGGCGTCCGACCATGCCGTCTCCAAGGCGGTCGCCCTGCCATCCGTGCCCAAGCTGATGGCCGGTAAGCGCGGCCTGGTCATGGGCGTGGCCAACGAACGCTCGATCGCCTGGGGCATCGCCCAGGCGCTGCACCACGCCGGCGCGGAACTGGCCTTCACCTACCAGGGTGGCGCCTTCGGCAAGCGCGTCCTGCCGATGGTCGAGAAGATCGGGGCGAAAATCGTCGAGGAAGCCGATGTCGAAAACGAGGAGAGCCTCGACCGGCTGTTCGCCCGCCTGAAGAAGGACTGGGGCCGGCTCGACTTCGTGGTCCACGCCATTGCCTTCTCCGACAAGGAAGAGCTGAAGGGCCGCTACGTCGACACGAGCAAGGCCAACTTCCAGCGCAGCCTCACCATCTCCTGTTTCTCGTTCACCGACATCGCGCGGCGCGCCCTGCCGCTGATGACCGAAGGCGGCAGCCTGATCACCCTCACCTACGAAGGCGCGGTCCGGGTCATGCCGTCCTACAACGTCATGGGCATCGCCAAGGCCGCCCTCGAGGCCAGTGTCCGCTATCTCGCGGCCGACCTCGGCCCGCAGGGCGTGCGCGTGAACGCCCTCTCGGCCGGGCCGATGCGGACCCTCGCCGGCGCCGTGATCGGCAGCGCCCGCTATGTCTATCGCGTGTCGCGCGAAGCCTCGCCGCTTCGCCGCAACATCGAGCTCACCGACGTGGGCGGCGCCGCGCTCTACTTGCTGTCGGACCTGAGCGCCGGCGTGACCGGCACCGTCCACTACGTCGATGCCGGCTACCACGCCGTCGGCATGCCGCCGCAGGGCTCGGGCGAGCCGAACGGCGAGTAAATTCGCCTCAAGTCGGGCCCAAGTTCCACGACAGAATTTCAGCTCTCCGCGCGCCGGAAAGCCAATAACGGCGGGCTTTCAGCCCGCTTACCGGGCCCACCTGAATTGAGGGAGTGTTGGGCCCGAAGTTGGGCCCGACTCCGGGATAAGCCTTATTCCACGGGCTTTTCTCGCGTTTCGCGAAGTCTTTGGTCGCACTGCCCCGGCGCACCCTGTGCCCAGGATGTCGTTAAGTGTCTGTTCCCACGGCGTTATCTGGCGTGGCGTTGAGACGGGGTCGTTGTTGGGACTGTCCACGGGTCAGGACCCGCGGCGGCTGCACCAGGCCATGAGGCGAACCCGCGGCCCCTCTTGCGGACTCCAGGGGGCGCGGGCAGGTCGTGCCGGAAAGGAAAAAGGCCGGCGCAGTCCAAGCGCCAGCCTATCGAATTTGTTAGCATAAACTTGTTGAACCTGCAATTCACATCGGCGTGATCCAATGCATGCAGTGCATGCATCCGGCGTCGACTCTGGCGCGGCCCCGTGACAGCGTAATCGCCTGCAGGCGTCGAACAGCCAGGGGAGATCAAGATGGATGGAGCGACTTCGGCTCGGCGTGAGGCGTCCGCCGACAATCCCCCCACCTACAATCCCGACGCCCGGTACGATCTCATCGTCAGCGACGTGGAGCTCCGGCGCAATGCCGCCGGCCGCATGCTGATGGCGCGCATCTACCAGCCGCAGGGAACAGGCCCCTTCCCGACCGTTCTCGACCTGCACGGCGGGGCGTGGACCCGGAAGGACCGCCTGGCCGAAGAGCCGATGGATCGCGCGCTGGCATCGAGCGGGCTGCTGGTCGTCGCCGTCGACCTCACGCTTGCCTCCGAAGCGCCCTATCCGGCCTGCGTGCAGGACGCCAACCATGCCGTGCGGTGGCTGAAAGCGAACGCCGCGCGCTGGAACGGCGACGTCTCAAAGCTCGGCGTCTACGGCTCCTCGAGCGGCGGCCATGTCGCCGAGCTCTTGGCCATGCGCCCGCACGATCCGCGCTACAGCGCCCTCCCCGTCGCGGGCGCACCGGACATCGATGCGACTGTTTCGTGGGTCGCGATGCGCTCGCCGCCCAGCAACACCATCGCGCGCTTCGAGAACGCGGAGCGCCGCAAGAACGAGACCATGATCCAGAGCAACAGGACCTTCTTCTCGCCGTGGGAAAGCATCCACGAAGGCAACCCCCAGGAGATCCTCGACCGCGGCGAAAAGGTCGCGCTGGTGCCGTTCCTCATCATGCAGGGCGCCCTCGACGACAACGTCCTGCCGGCGATGCAGGAAAAATTCGCCGAAACTTATAGGGCGGCGGGCGGTGCGTGCGACTATCGCCTGTTCGCCGACTCGACCCACGAATGGGTGGCCGTCCCCGGCCCGCAGACCGACAAGGCGCAGGCAACGGTCAGGGAATTCATCGCGCGGCAGTTGAAGGGCTGATCGGAACTGATCTCCTCCCCCGTCTCGGGGGAGGTGGCCGAAGGCCGGAGGGGGTCATGAACCCCATCGCCCTCGTAAGACGAGGGCACTTCCCCTTTGCGGACTCCGCAAAGGGGAAGAGAGGCCACCTCAGCCGATCACGATATCCATCTCGGTTGCGAGTGCGCCCGCTTCGAGGCCGGGCGCCGGCGCGAGCTTCATCTCGATGCGCTCACGCTGACCGGGCTGACGCACGGCGCTGCGGAACACGCCGTCGCGCTCGTTCTGCGGATCACCCGCGACATAGAACTGGCTGGTGAGCAGGCGGCCGTCGGCAGTCGTCGCCTTGAGATGGATGTGCGGTGTGCGGCCGGGATAGGCGACCGGCTTCAGGGTACGGAAGCTGTAGCGGCCCTCGGCGTCGACGATCATGCGGCCGTAGCCCTGGAACGCCTGATCGCGGCGGTCGCGGCCGGACTGGCGTGGATGGTCGTAGATGCCCCGTGCGTCGCACTGCCAGATCTCGACAAGGGCACCGGACCGCACGCGGCCGTCGATGCCGATCACGCGGCCCTGAAGATGCAGCACCTCACCCATCGCGCGCGCCGCCTGGCCGCGCACCTGCACGAGGTCGTTGTCCGTGTCGGCCGGAAGGCCGGCCGGATAGAAGGGCCCTTCGGTCTGCGCCGGCGTCGGCACGAGGCCGGCGGCGAAGGCGGCAGACAGGGGGATCAGGCCGACGCCGGCACCGGCCAGCATCAGGCGGCGGGAGAGGATGGAGGGCTTCATCATCCTCGGCAGTCTACAAACAAAAACGGCGGCCAGATGGCCGCCGCTTCCGTTATCGTTCGGCAACTTACTCGCCGGCCGGCGCCGACGACGTTACCGCGCCAGCCGTTCTAAGCTGCTGCAGCCAGCTCAAAATCGACGTGAATGCGTGCAAACGGGCAGACGACACCGCCTTCCTCGCGCTCGAAAAGGCCGAGCTCCGTGAGGACGGAGACGTCTTCGTGGACGCGCTTCACGTCCCGCTCCACGCGCCGCGCCAGCTCCCTGATCGACAGGACACCCTTGCCCTGCAGCATGCGAATGAGCGCCCAGCGCCGTTCCGTCAGCTTCCCGAAGAAGACGGCCGGAGTCTCGAAGGCGAGCTCTTCGCCCTGGTAGGACTTCGCCTGCGCCTTGCGGGCCGCCGCCCGGAGACCGCTCCGCCAATCCGGCATCAATCGAATGGTCAGCGTCCTCTTCCTCATCTTCGCCTCCTTATGGCGTCGACCTCGGCGATGAAGTCCTCGATCATCGTCTCCACCGTGGAGAAGGCATAGGCGCTCTCCCGGCCCCTGATGTGCTTGTGGTCGCCCTTGCCGCGCTCGTTGTCGAACCCGACGACCCGCTTACCGTCGACGATGTAGACCGCCCGATACTTGTAGAAGTGCCGGCTCGGATCCACCGGGCTCGGCACCCGCCAGACCACGAACTCGATGATGTCGCCTTCAGCAGTGACTTCCTTGAACCGGGTGACGAGCATCGCGGTCATGCTGATGGCGAGAATGCCAACACCTCCGGGTGTTGTCAATCAGGCCAACGCTCGGCGACGCGCGCGGCCCCGAAGACCCAAACAAAAACGGCGGCCCCGAGGCCGCCGTTTCCGTATCGGATGGGGCGATTACTCGCCGGCCGGCGCGGCCTCGACCTGCTTCGCCGAGATGTCCTCGCCGGTGGCCTGGTCGACCGCCTTCATGCTGAGGCGCACCTTGCCGCGATCGTCGACGCCCAGGACCTTGACCTTGACCTGGTCGCCTTCCTTGACGACGTCGCCCACCTTGGCGACGCGGCGCGGCGCCAGCTCGGAGATGTGCACGAGGCCGTCGCGCGATCCCAGGAAGTTCACGAAGGCGCCGAACTCGACGCACTTCACGACCTTGCCGGTGTAGATCACGCCGATTTCCGGCTCGGCCACGATGCCCTTGATCCAGTCGATGGCCTTCTGGCCGGCAGCGGCGTCGACCGCCGCGACCTTGATGGTGCCGTCGTCCTCGATGTCGATCTTGGTGCCGGTCTGCTCGGTGATCTCGCGGATCACCTTGCCGCCGGTGCCGATCACTTCACGGATCTTGTCCTTGGGGATCGTGAACTGGGTGATGCGCGGCGCGGTCGCGGCAACGCCCTCGCGGGCGCCGACAAGCCCCTTGGACATCTCGCCCAGGATGTGGATGCGGCCGTCCTTCGCCTGGCCGAGGGCCACCTTCATGATCTCCTCGGTGATCGAGGTGATCTTGATGTCCATCTGCAGCGCGGTGATGCCGTTGGTGGTGCCGGCAACCTTGAAGTCCATGTCGCCGAGGTGATCCTCGTCGCCCAGGATGTCGGTGAGCACGGCGAAGCGCTCGCCTTCCTTGATCAGGCCCATGGCGATGCCGGCCACCGGCCGCTCCATCGGCACGCCGCCGTCCATCAGCGCCAGCGAACCGCCGCAGACCGACGCCATCGACGAGGAGCCGTTCGACTCGGTGATCTCCGACACGACACGCACCGTGTAGGGGAACTTGTCCTTGCCCGGCATCATCGGACGCAGCGCGCGCCAGGCGAGCTTGCCGTGGCCGATCTCGCGACGGCCGGGCGAACCCATGCGGCGGACTTCGCCAACGGAGTACGGAGGGAAGTTGTAGTGCAGCATGAAGTGCTCGCGGTACTCGCCCTCGAGCGCGTCGATGATCTGCTCGTCCTGGCCGGTGCCGAGCGTGACCACGACCAGCGCCTGGGTCTCGCCGCGGGTGAACAGCGCCGAACCGTGGGCGCGCGGCAGGATGCCGACCTCGGCGATGATCGGGCGGACCGTCTTGGTGTCGCGGCCGTCGATGCGCTTGCCGGTGTCGAGCACGGCATTGCGAACCACGTCGGCCTCGAGATTGCCGAACTGCTCGCCGAAGGCCGCCAGGGCGGCGTCATCGCCTTCGAACAGCTTCTTGGCTTCGGCCTTGACGGCGCGGACGTTGGTCTGCCGCAGCTGCTTGGCGGTCTCGCCATAGGCCGTGGCGAGCTTGCCGCGGGTCTCGGCCTGGAGCTTGGCGGCCACGGTCTTGGACGCTTCCGACGGATCGGTGAGCGGCAGCGGCTCCTTGGCGCAATGCTCGGCGAGCTGGATGATGGCGTCGATCACCGGCTGGAAGGAGCGATGGCCCTCCATGACGGCGCTCAGCATCACGTCCTCGGACAATTCCTTGGCCTGGGACTCGACCATCAGCACGCCTTCCTTGGTGCCGGCGACCACGAGGTCGAGGGCACTGGCGGCGACCTGGTCGCGGGTCGGATTGACGACGAACTTGCCGTCGAGGTAGCCGACGCGGGCGGCGCCGATCGGGCCCATGAACGGCACGCCCGAGATGGTGAGGGCGGCCGACGTGGCCACCATGGCGACAATGTCGGGATCGTTCTCGAGATCGTGCGCGAGCACGGTGACGACGACCAGCGTCTCGTTGCGATAGGTCTCGTGGAACAGCGGCCGGATCGGACGGTCGATCAGGCGCGAGGTCAGCACTTCCTTCTCGCTCGGCCGGCCTTCACGCTTGAAGAAGCCGCCCGGGATCTTGCCCGCGGCGAAGGTCTTCTCCTGGTAGTTCACGGTCAGCGGGAAGAAGTCGAGGCCGGGCTTCGGCTGCTTCTCGAAGACGACGGCGGCCAGCACCGTGGTGCCGCCGTAGGTGGCCATGACGGCGCCATCAGCCTGGCGCGCGACCTTGCCGGTCTCAAGGATCAGCTTGCGGCCGGCCCAATCGATCTCTTTACGGAAAACTTCAAACATCTCATTCATCCTTTCCATCACGGTCGTCCGCCCCCGTTTGGCGACGACCGCCCACCGGCGCCCTTGCGCCGGCAGGACCGGGTCAGGCGTTTGCTCTCGCCCCTGCCTTCCCGGTTACTGCGATGTCGCGTCAGCCGGCCGAATTCACGGGGACCGGACGACGCGACGCGAAAAGGCCCTGTCTGTCAGACAGGGCCGGAAATTAACGACGCAGACCCAGACGCTCGATCAACGTGTCGTAGCGCTTGCTGTCCTTGGCCTTGAGATAGTCGAGCAGACGGCGGCGCTGGCCGACCATCTTCAGCAGGCCGCGGCGCGAATGGTGGTCCTTCGCGTGGCCCTTGAAATGCTCGGTGAGGTTGGAAATGCGCTCGCTCAGGATGGCGACCTGGACTTCCGGCGAACCGGTGTCCGTATCGGCCTGGGCATACGACTTGATCAGCTCCGCTTTGCGGACGGCTGTAATCGACATCGGTTGTCTCCATGACTTAAAGGTTGAAAACGCGCACCGGCTGGAGCGAGGCGCCGTCCGAACGGACAAGCGCCACCAGCTTTTCACCCGACTCGGCGCGAAGCAGTGCGCCGGAGGGAGGTGCGTCCCGGGTCAAGAAGACCGGCTGGCCGTGGCGCAGCTGGTCGGCTTGGGTTTCCGTCAGGGCCAGCGCCGGGATGTCGTCCAGCGCGGTCACAACGGGAACCAGGGCCCCGAAGAGCGCGGGAATATGCCCGAGGGCCTCCAGCTTGGGAAGCGAAATGGCCTGCTCTTCCCGGAACGGACCGGCGGCCGTCCGACGCAGCGCCGACAGGTGTCCGACGGTCCCCAGGGCGACCGCCAGATCGCGGCCCAGGGACCGGATGTAGGTGCCTTTGCCGCACTCGACCACCAAATCTGCATGGTCCCTGTCCGGCCGGGCCAGGAATTCCAGACGGTCGATGCGGACGCGGCGCCTCTTCATTTCCACGACTTCGCCCGCCCGCGCGAGATCGTAGGCCCGCTGGCCGTCGATCTTGAGCGCCGAATAGGCCGGGGGCACCTGGTCGATCTCGCCCACGAAGGCGCCCAGGGCGCCGCGGATCGCCTCGTCGGTCGGCCGGACCTCGCTCGTGGCCGTGACCTCGCCCTCGGCGTCCTCGGTCGAGCGGGCCTCGCCGAACCGAAGGGTGAATCGATATTCCTTGCGGCCATCCATCACGAACGGGACGGTCTTGGTCGCTTCGCCCAGAGCGATCGGCAGGACGCCGCTGGCCAGCGGATCGAGGGTGCCGCCGTGACCGGCCTTCTGGGCGCCGAACAGGCGGCGCACGCGACTGACTGCCGGCGTCGAGCCCAGCCCGACCGGCTTGTCGAGCACGACCCAGCCGTCGATCTTCTCGCCCTTCTTCCTGCGCGCCATTTCCAAACGACCAACGAGCGTGTTGCCCACCCTTCGAGACGGCTGCTGCGCAGCCTCCTCAGGGTGAGGACTTCGTGTTTCCAAACCGGAACCTCATCCTGAGGAGCGGCCGCAGGCCGCGTCTCGATCGGGCGGGGTAACCCCCGCCCTTTGATGGGCAACCCGATGAGGGCTCCGTTTAGGCCGACAAATCGTTGGGCGCCAGCCGTGGCTTCAGGCAGGCTGCCATCATGATATCGGGGCTGCAGTCGGATCGCGTCCGGCAATCCGCACTTTTCGGGCTGTTCTTCCTCTCGGGCGCCGCCGCCCTGATCTACCAGACCGCTTGGCATCGCCTGCTCGGCCTGTTCGCCGGCGCCGACACGATCGCCGCCGCCCTGGTGGTCGGTGCGTTCCTTCTGGGACTCGGCATCGGCAGCCTGGCCGCCGGTCTCTACGCCGACCGGCTGTCGCGACGGACGTCGCTGATCGCCTTCGCGCTCTGCGAGGTCGGCATCGCCGTCTTCGCGGTACTCAGTCCCTGGCTCTATTACGACGTCATCTATCTAAAATTCCTGCCGCTTGCTTCCTCGCGCGGCGTCATCTTCGCCGTCGTCTTCGCCGGGCTGCTGTGGCCGACCTTCCTGATGGGCTGCTCGCTGCCCTTCCTCTCCAAGGCGGTGGTGAGCCAGATCGCGGGCTCGGCAAAGCTGATCGGCTGGCTCTACGGCCTCAATACGCTGGGCGCCGGCATCGGCGCCTTCACAGGCGGCTGGTACCTGATCGGCACGTTCGGATTCGACAAGGCGATCTACGTCGGCGCGGCCCTCAACCTCGTCGTTGCGGCCGGCGGCCTGCTGCTGGCGCGCGGCCTCGACATGGCTGACGCCACGCCAAGGCCGAAAGCGGTGGCTCCCCCCGATTCGACCGATGGGGTCGTCTGGCGCTGGTCGCTGCTGGTGTTCATCAGCGGCTTTCTCATCGTGGCGTTGCAGATCGTCTGGTATCGCCTGATCGGCGTCCTGCTGCAGTCCAACGGCTACAGTTTTTCGCTGGTCCTGGCCGTTTTCCTCCTGGGCGATGCGGCGGGGCTCCTGGTCGGCGCGCGGATGATCGATCGCATCGCCGATCCAAGGCGGTTCTTCTTCCTGATGCAGGGCGTGGCGACGACGCTGGCGCTCTGCGGCGCCTGGTTCGTCTATCTCGCCATCGGCGCCGACATCCTGCCCTCGACCTTCGTCGACCGCGATATCGTGACCGACGAAGCCGCCGACATCGCGTTGATCGCCCTGCTGTTGGCCGTCGTCGTTCTGCCGGCCTCGTTCATCATGGGGTTCTCCTTTCCGGTGGTGCAGAAGGCGGTGCAACGCGACATCGACCGGCTGGGCAGCCGCGTCGGGCTGGTGCAGCTCGCCAACATCGTCGGCAACAGCATGGGCAGCCTGGTCGCCGGCCTGCTGCTGCTCGACCTCGTGGGCACGGCCGGCACGCTGAAGCTGCTGGTGGCGATCGGACTCGCCTTCGCGGTGCTGCAACTCTTCGGCGCGCGATCGACACGCTGGGCCTACGTCCCCGCCGCGCTGCTGACGGCGGGCCTGGTGCTGTTTCCCGGCGGCGAATCGTTCTGGCGCCGCCTGCACGGGCTCACGGTCGAAAAGGCCATCGTCGCCGAAGACAAGACCGGCCTCAGCCTGCTGAAACTGGACGACGCCCAGAGCGGCAAGCTCTACATCCAGGGCCACTCGCAGAGCCGCCTGCCCTTCGACACCGTGCACACTTTCCTCGGCGCCATCGGACCGCTGGTACATGGGGCGCCGAAGCGCGTGCTGGTGATCGGCTCGGGCACCGGCGGCACACCCTACGCCGCCGGCCTGCACCCGGGCACGGAGCGCGTGCGGGTGATCGAGATCGTGGCCCCGGTGATCGCCACCTTGCGCGACTATGTCGGCCAGGGCGGGAAATCAGGTGTCGAAAGCCTCTTCGCCAATCCCAAGTTCGAGGTCGTCATCGCCGACGGACGTCACGCGCTCGCCCTCGATACGACGCGCTACGACGTGATCGAGGCCGATGCCATTTTGCCGAAGTCGGCGCTTTCGGGCCTGCTCAATTCCCAGGAATTCTTCCGCCAGGTGCGGGCGAAGCTGGCGCCGGGCGGCCTCTACGTCCAATGGGCGCCGACGCAGCGTTCGATCGAGACGTTCCGCTCGGTCTTCCCCTACGTCACGATGGTGCACCCGGCGCTGATCGGCAGCGACCGGCCGATCCCCTACGACCGCGCCAAGATCCTGGAACTGCTGCAGCGTCCCGACATCGACCTGCACCTGGCGGTAGCGCGGGTCGACCGCGGCGATCTCCGGAAATGGTTCGAGGAGAAGAAGATCGAAGTGCTGAACAAGGGCAAGGCCGTGCCGGCGGCATCGCCCAACACCGATTTCTTCCCGCGCGACGAGTACTACCTCAATCGTCCTTAAGGTCGCGGGCGACGTCGGGCCGGCGCAGCAGGGCATCGATGCGCTCGGCTTCGTCGAAGGTACGGTCGAGTTCGAAGCGGATTTCCGGCGCACTGCGCAGGCCCGCGCTCTCGCTCACCCGGGCGCGAAACCAGGGGGCTGCCCGGCGAAGCGCGGCCAGCAACCGTTCCTCGTCCTTGCCGCCCAGCGGCACGACGAAGGCGGTGGCGTTGCGCAGGTCGGGACTGACATTGACCGACGTCACCGTGATCGAGGCATCGCGCAGGTCGTGGTCGTGCATGTTGCCGCGCTCGAGCAGCTGGGCGATCAGATGGCGCAGTTCCTCGCCCACCCGGAGCTGACGCTGCCCGGGGGCACGGTTCTTTTCACGTTCGGATGAGCGACGCCGCGGCATGGCGTGTTCCTTTCCACTGCTCTCCTCCCCCGTCTCGGGGGAGGTGGCCCGCAGGGCCGGAGGGGGTCATGACCCCTCCGTCACCGTAAGACGGTGACACCTCCCCTTCGCGGAGTCCGCGAAGGGGAGGAAAGCATCGTTACAGCGACGGCTTAACTTCCTCGATGTCGAAGCATTCGATCACGTCGCCGACCTTCATGTCTTCGTAGTTCTCGAACGCCATGCCGCACTCGAAGCCGTGCTGGACCTCGCGGACCTCGTCCTTGAAGCGGCGCAGTGTCTTCAGCGTGCCCTCGTGGATGACCACGTTGTCGCGCAGCAGACGGACCTTGGCGCCACGCTTGACCATGCCGTCGGTGACCATGCAGCCGGCGACGTTGCCGGCCTTGGTGATCTTGAATACTTCGCGGATCTGCGCGTTGCCGATCAGGGTTTCCTTGTAGGTCGGGTCGAGCAGGCCGAGCATCAGGGCCTGCATGTCCTCGGTCACCTTGTAGATGATCGAGTAGTATCGGATGTCGATCTTGTCGCGCTTGGCGATCTCGCGCGCCTGCGGATTGGCACGCACGTTGAAGCCGATGAGCAACGCGCCCGACGCCTTGGCGAGCGTGATGTCGGCCTCGCTGATGCCGCCGACGCCGCTGTAGACGACGCGGGCCGCCACCTTCTCCGTGGAAAGCCGCGAGATCGCGCCCGCCAGTGCCTCGGCAGAACCCTGCACGTCGGCCTTGATCAGGACCGGCAGGTCCTTGGCGGTACCCTCGCGGATGCCCTTCATCATTTCTTCCAGCGTGCCGCGGCCGCCCGCGACCTTGGCAAGCTGGTTCTGGCGATCGCGCCGCACGCGGAAGTCGGCGATCTCGCGCGCGCGCGCCTCGCTCTCGACCACGTGGAACTCGTCGCCCGCCTGCGGCGTGCCGTCGAGACCCAGGATCTCGACCGGAACCGAGGGCGCGGCGCTCTGCACGCCGACGCCGTGATCGTCGACCAGGCGGCGCACGCGGCCCCACACGGCGCCGGCGACGAGAACGTCGCCGACCTTGAGCGTGCCGCGCTGGACCAGCACCGTCGCCACCGAGCCGCGGCCCGGATCGAGCTTGGCTTCGACCACGACACCGTCGGCCATCCGGCTGGGATTGGCCTTGAGCTCGAGGACTTCGGCCTGCAGGAGGATCGCTTCCTCGAGCTTGTCGAGGTTCATCTTCTTGGTCGCCGAGACCTCGATCGCCTGGACGTCGCCGCCCAGCGCCTCGACCTGGATTTCCTCACGCAGCAGTTCGTTCTGAACGCGGGTCGCATCCGCACCCTGCTTGTCCATCTTGTTGATGGCAACGATGAGCGGCACACCCGCCGCCTTGGCGTGAGCGATCGCTTCCTTGGTCTGCGGCATGACGCCGTCGTCGCCGGCCACCACCAGCACGACGATATCCGTCACCTTGGCGCCGCGGGCACGCATGGCGGTGAACGCCTCGTGGCCCGGCGTGTCGAGGAAGGTGATCTTCTGGCCCGAGGCCAGGGTCACCTGGTAGGCGCCGATGTGCTGGGTGATGCCGCCGGCCTCGTGCGCCGCCACGTCAGTGGCGCGCAAGGCGTCGAGCAGCGAGGTCTTGCCGTGATCGACGTGGCCCATGATCGTGACCACGGGCGGGCGCGGCTCGAGCGTCTCGTCGGCGTCGACGGTCTCGGCGAGGCCGGTCTCGACGTCGCCTTCGGCCACGCGCTTGAACTTGTGGCCCATCTCCGTCACCACCAGCTCGGCGGTGTCGGCGTCGATCGCCTGGTTGATGGTGGCCATCACGCCCATGCGCATCAGCGTCTTGATGACGTCGGCGCCGCGTTCGGTCATGCGGGCGGCGAGATCCTGCACCGTGATGGTCTCGGGAATCGTGACCTCGCGGTAGACCTTCTGCTGGCCGTCGTCGGCATTCTGCTGGCGGCGCTCGCGCTCCAGCCGGCGCCGCATCTGCGCCGCCGAGCGGCTGCGGAAGTCGTTCTCGCCCTCGACCGCGCGGCCGACGTCGATCTTGTCGGAGCGGCGCTTCGGCGCTTCACGGCGGGCACCCGGCGGCTGCGGCAGGCGCTTGTTGATGACGGGCCGCAGCGGCGGACGGCGCAGCAACGTCGATTCGGTCGCCTGCGTCGTTCCCGGCGCGCCGGGAGGGCGGCGGATGGCGGGAGCGGCGGGTGCGGCCGCACTTTGGGCGCCCGACTCGATCTCCTGGGCCTGGCGCGCGATCGTCGCCTGCGGCGAGGCGGTGGCCGCCTGGTCGAGGCGCTTCTGCACCAGGGCATCGGCCTTGCGCTTGATCTCGTCCTCGGTCTTCTTGCGCACTTCTTCTTCGGCCAGGCGCTTGCGGTGCTCCTCGTCCGACTTCTTGCGCGCCTCGTCCTCGATGGCGCGGCGGGCGGCGTCGACGGCCGCACGCTGGCGGGCGATCTCGGCATCCTTGTTGGCGTCGACCAGGGCGCGCGTGCGCGCTTCCTTTTCTTCCTCGGTGAGGGTCTTCAGCACGATGCCGCGGCCGCCGGGGCCTTGGCCGGCCGGGCGCGGCGCCGAGGCCGGGCGCGCCGGGGCGGCGGGCGCCGCGGCAGCGCTGCCACCCAGCTTCAGGGTGCGGCCGGTCGGCGCCGCAGGCTTGGGCGCTTCGGGCGCGGGCGCGGGCGCCGCGGCGACCGCGGCCGGAGCCGCAGCACCCGGGGGCCGTTTGACCGCCTTCTTGACCTCGACCGTCACCGCGCGCGTCCGCCCGTGCGAGAATTTCTGCCGCACCTGGGTCGCGTCCGCCTTGGCCGCGGCGCCGCTACGCGCCGTGGTCGAGAGGGTCAGTGGCTTGGTGGCCTTGGTCTCTTCTTTTTGTTCCGTCATGTCGCGTGTTGTCCTTGGTCCGCTCCGGCCCGTCAACCGGCGCTATTCAGTCGATAGCCGCGCCACCGCGCGGCACCGACCGCAATTCGTTGAATGAACTCGCCGCCCGCATCATCACGGGCAACCGCCACATAGACCGCCTGCTCGCGGCCAAAGAGGCCGCCCAGCGACGTCGCATCGCCCAACCGTGCCAGCGGCAGGCCGGTGGCAACGAGCTTGCCCAGCCCGTCGCCGTCGGCCTCGTCGGCCACGACCAGCAGCCCGACGCGGCGCTGGGCGATCATCTGTTCCACCTTCACGAAGCCTGCCACGGCCCGGCCGGCCCGACGCGCCCGGCCGAGATCGGCCAGCGGCCTCTCCAGCAGGAGCCGTTCGACCCGCTCCGCCAGATCGGCCGGCGCCTTCACGGCGGCCCGCGCGGCCTTGGAGAACAGGCTCTTTTCCACGGCGCGTTCGAGCGCCGCCCGCTCCGCCCGGACCCACAGGCCGCGACCCGGCAGCCGCCGCGCCAGATCGGGCACGACCTCGCCATCCGGCCCGACGACGAAGCGGATCATCCGCTCCGGCGTTCCTTCCGTGCCGGTCGCGATGCAGGTGCGCATCGGTCCCGGCGCGGCAGGCACCGTGAGGTCAGATTGGGTCATGGTGACGGCAGGCATCAAGGTCGGCAGTCTCCGTTCAGGCCTTGGCCGCTTCGGCGGCCGGGGCGGCCTCGTCGGCGAACCAGTGCTCGCGCGCCTTCATGATGATGGCGTTGGCAGTATCGTTGTCCATGGCGCTCTCGCCCACGATCTCGCGCAGCTCGTCGGAGGCGAGGTCGGCGAGATCGTCGAGCGTCTTCACGCCCTTGTCGCCCAGCGCCACGATCATCGCGAGGTTCAGGCCCTCGACCGCCTGCACTTCTTCGCTCACGCCCAGCTCGGCGAGGCGCGAAGCGAGCTCGGCATCGCGCTTCTCGATGAACTCGCGGGCGCGGCGCTGCAGCTCGGTGGCGATCTCCTCGTCGAAGCCCTCGACGGTGGCGAGATCCTCGACGGCGGTCTCGGACACGTCCTCGACCGAACCATAGCCCTCGGCGACCAGCAGGTGGGCGATCACGTCGTCGACATCGAGCGCCAGCTTGAACAGCTCGGTGCGCTCGCGGGTTTCCTTCTGGCGGCGCTCGCTCTCCTCGGTCTCCGTCATGATGTCGATTTCCCAGCCGGTGAGCTGGGAGGCGAGCTTGACGTTCTGGCCGCGGCGGCCGATCGCGAGGCTGAGCTGGTCGTCGGGCACGACGACCTCGGTCTTGTTCTTTTCCTCGTCCATCAGCACCTTGCTGACCTCGGCCGGCGCCAGTGCGTTGACGATGAAATTCGCGGTGTCCTGCGACCACGGAATGATGTCGACCTTCTCGCCCTGCAGTTCCTGCACCACCGCCTGGACGCGGCTGCCGCGCATGCCGACGCAGGCGCCGATCGGGTCGATCGAGCTGTCGTGGCTCAGCACCGCGATCTTGGCGCGGCTGCCGGGATCGCGGGCCACGGCCTTGATCTCGATGATGTTGTCGTAGATTTCCGGCACTTCCTGCATGAACAGCTTGGCCATGAACTGCGGATGGCTGCGCGACAGGAAGATCTGCGGGCCGCGCGGCTCCTCGCGCACGTCGAAGATGTAGGCACGGACGCGGTCGTTTACGCGCAAGGATTCGCGCGGGATCGTCTCGTCGCGGCGGATCACGCCTTCGGCGCGCTGCAGATCGATGGTGATGTTGCCGTAGTCGACGCGCTTGACCACGCCCGACACGATCTCGCCGATGCGGTCCTTGAATTCCTCGTACTGGCGCTTGCGCTCGCTCTCGCGCATCCGCTGGGTGATGACCTGCTTGGCGGTCTGGGCGGCGACGCGACCGAAGTCGATCGGCGGCAGTTCGTCGGTCAGGAAATCACCGACCTGTGCTTCCGGATTGCGGCGCTGCGCCTCGACGAGCGGGACCTGGGTGTTCTCGTTCTCGATCGGGTCGGCAACCTGCATGTAGCGCAGCAGCTTGATCTCGCCGGTCTTGCGGTCGATCTCGGCACGGATGTCGTGCTCCAGCCCGTACTTGGCGCGACCGGACTTCTGGATGGCCTGCTCCATCGCCTCGAGCACTTCCTCGCGCTCGATGCCCTTTTCGCGGGCGACCATGTCAGCCACCTGCAGCATCTCCAGGCGCGGGATATCGGCGGTCGTTGCCATGTCTCAGTTCCTCTTGTTCTACCGTGTTCGTTCGTATCGTTCAGTGAGCCTGCCCGGTGCCCTGATGGGCCAGGCGGTGTTCCTCGATCAGCGCGTCGGTCATCTCGAGCTTGGCCCGCGAGACCGCCGACAGCGGCACGCCGGTCTCCTGGCCATCCTCGAGACGGAGCTTCACGATGCCGTCCTCCAGGCCCAGCAGCGTGCCCTTGAAGCGGCGACGGCCCTCGACCGGCTCGGCGGTCTCGAGGCGGGCCATGTGGCCCGTCCAGCGCGCATAGTCCTTGGCCCGGGTGAGCGGTCGGTCGATGCCGGGCGAACTCACCTCCAGCGTGTAGGCGCTGGTGATCGGGTCCTCGACGTCCAGCACCGCAGATAGGGCGCGTGAGACGTTGGCGCAATCCTCGACATCCATCGGCCGCCCATCGGCCGGCTCGATCATGACCTGCAGTGTGCCGCCACGACTCAAGTGGACGCGAACCAGCTCGTAGCCCATGCCGACGATGGTCGGGGCGACGATGTCTTCGATTCGACGCAGCAGGTCGGTCACGAGGGCGATGCTTCTCGACGTTAGGGTGGCGGGGTTTCGGCAAATGAAAAGAGCGGGTTTTTGGCCCACTCTTTTTGTTTGGCTCGTCCCGCGAACCCGATGAGGATGGCGCGGATATAGGCGCAGTACCGCCAACTGGCAAGCTTTTCCGGCAGTTTCGCTGGTCTTTCGGCCCGCAGGAGGGTGAATTGGGGGCTGAAGACGAGAGGCGGCGCGGTCTCTACCACGGCTGGTGGGTGGTCTTTTGCACCTTTGCCGTGGCCCTCTACGGGTGGGGGCTCGGCTTCTATGGCCTCAGCCTATATCTGGCGGCTCTGACCAAGACCCACGGCTGGTCGCCGGCCACCATCTCCGCCGGCATCACCTTCTATTATATCGTCGGCGCCTTCCTGGTGATGCAGGTGGGCGACGTCATCCAGAAAAGAGGCGCGCGGATCGTCGTCCTGGCCGGCGTCGGGCTGATGGGCCTGGGCGTGCTGGGCCTCACGATCATCGACCGGCCCTGGCAGCTCTACCTCGCCTTCCTGGTGATGATCCCGGGCTGGGCCGCCATGGGGGGTGCCGCGATCAACACCATCGTCGCCCAATGGTTCCACCGCCGCCGCGGCCTGGCCGCCAGCCTGGCGCTAAACGGCGCGACCTGCGGCGGGCTGCTGTTCGCGCCGGCCTTCGCCTGGGCGATCGACACGCTGGGCTTCACCAGGGCCTGTATCGCCGCGGTCGCCGTCGTGCTGGCCACTCTGTGGCCGCTGGCGGCTTTCGCGCTCCGCCCGCGCCGGCCCGACGAGCACGATGCCGGCGACGAGCCCACGACGTCGGTCGAGCCGGCCGGTACACTGATGAGCCGCGCCCAGCTTCTCCGCCAGCCGCGCTATCTCACGATGGTCGGCGCCTTTTCGCTGGGTCTCCTGGCGCAGATCAGCTTCATCGCCCACCAGGCGGCGTTCCTCGTGCCCACGCTCGGCCTGAAGGAGGCCGGCTGGGTCGTCAGCGTCACCGCTCTATCGGCCCTGATCGGGCGCTTCTCGGTCGGCCTGGTGATCGACCACGTCGACCGACGCGGCGCCACCTCGGCCAATCTCGCCATCCAGATCGCGGGCATGATCGTGCTGCTTCAGACCTCGTCGGTATCCGGCCTTTACCTCGGCTGCATCCTGTTCGGCTTCGGGGTCGGCAATCTGATCACGCTCCCCGGCCTGATCGTGCAGCAGGAATTCCCGCGCCGCGATTTCGCCCGCGCCGTCAGCCTGAACGTCGCCATCACCCAGCTCGTCGCCGCTACGGGACCGTCGATCCTGGGCGTGCTGCACGAACTGTCCGGCGACTACCGCACCTCGCTGATCGCCTGCCTGGTGCTGCAGGTCGCCGCCGCCCTGCTGGTGCTGATCCGACCCGGCCGCAAGCCTATCGACGCCTGAAGCGCAGGAACGCCGGTTTGTGACCGGCCAGCATCTTCTGTTCGTAGCGCGTCGGCGGCCAGTCGTCGGGCCGGCCACGCCAGTCGGCCGGCCGCTCGGCCAGCCAATCGAAGGCCGGATGGGTGCAGGCATGCTCCACCATCCAGGCCAGGTAGCCCGGATCGTCGGTGGCGAGGCGCAGCTCCGCGCCCGGGATCATCAGGCGGGCCAGCACGTCGAGATTGGCGCGCTGCACGAAGCGCCGCTTGTGGTGGCGCGACTTCGGCCAGGGATCGGGAAAGAGCACGAAGGCGCGCGACAGCGAAGCGTCGGGCAGCGCCTTCATCACCAGCATCGCGTCGTCGGTGAACAGGCGAATGTTGTGCACGCCCTCGCGCTCGACATGAGCGAGGCATTTGGCGACGCCGTTGATATAGGGCTCGCAGCCGATCAAGCCGACCTTCGGATGTTCCTTCGCCTGCCAGACGAGATGCTCGCCCGCGCCGAAACCGACCTCGAGCCACACGCCATCGGCCGGCAGCGCGCCGCCAAAAAGTCCCGCCAGATCGATCTTTTCCGGCTCCGGTGGCACGACGATCGTAAGGCGCGGCAACAGCGTCGCGAGCAGCGATTGCTGCCCGTCGCGCAGTTTCTTGCCGCGGCGCCGACCGTAGAGGGTGCGCTCGCGGAGTTCGCTCACATGATCACGTCGATGAGGTACGGACCCTTTTGCGACATGGCGTAGGTGAGCTGCTTGGTGAGCTCTTCCAGGTTGGTCGCCTTGCCGGCAGGCACGCCCATGCCCTTCGCGAGATCGGTGAACTGAAGCGTCGGCCGATCGAGTGTCAGCATGTCGATGGCGCGCGGGCCGGGATTGGCCGCGCCGACATCGGCGAGCTGGCTGTAGAGGATGTTGTAGGAGCGATTCGAGAAGATCATCACGCAGACGTCGAGATTCTCGCGTGCCATCGTCCACAACGACTGGATCGTGTACATCGCCGAGCCGTCGCCGATCATGCAGATGACCTTGCGGTCGGGACAGGCGACCGCTGCACCGACGGCGACCGGTCCGCCGAAGCCGATCGAGCCACCCATGTTGTTCAGCCAGTCGTGCGGCGGCGCGCCGGCGCTGAAGGGAAAGAAGCCGCGGCCCGTCGTCACCGATTCGTCGACCACGATGGCGCCTTCCGGCATGGTGGCGCCCAGCGCCTGGCCGAGACCGTCGAGCGTGAACTTGCCGGTCGGACGATCGGGACGGCTGGGCTGGGCGATGCCTGCCGCCTTTTCATTGAGCGCGCCCAATTCGGCGGCCAGCGCCTCGAGCGAGGCGATGGGATCGCCTTCGACCGGGCAGAGCGTGCTGATCGTGCAATCGTCCGGCGAGAGCACGGACGGCTTGCCGGGATAGGCGAAGAAGGCGAACGGCGCCTTGGCGCCGCACAGCACCATCTGCTTGGTGCCCTTGAGCTGGGCCTGGGCGTTCTCGATCACGAAATGCAGCCGCAGCACCGGCACGCGGCCGACGCCGCGCTCGATGCGCGCCGTGCCGCCAGCACCCTGGACCTTGCAGCCGGTCTTGGCGGCGATCTTGCCCGCGAGTTCCAGTCCGCGCGCACGGAGGGCGCGCCCGCCGATGAACAGCATCGCGCCCGGCATCTTGAGCGCCTTGGCGGCGGCCACCACGGTATCGCTGGTGGGCTTGTCTGGTGCCGGCGTCGCCGGCGTCTCGGCCATGCCGTCGGCTTCGCCCCAGGCGGTGTCGGCCGGAAGAATGAGCGTGGCGATCTGGCCCGGCGCCACGCGCGCCGCCTGGATCGCGAGCGCGCCGTCGCCCGCCACCGTCTTCGACGTGGGCGAGGTCTTCACCCAATGCGAAAACGGCCGGGCGATGCCTTCGATGTCGGCGGTGAGTGGCGTGTCGTACTTGATGTGATAGAGCGCGTGCTCGCCCACGATATTGACGACGCCCGACCCTGCCTTCTTGGCGTTGTGCAGGTTGGCCGCCGCGTTGGCGAGACCGGGCCCGAGATGGAGAAGCGTCGAGGCCGGCTTGTCGGTCATGCGGTAGTAGCCGTCGGCGGCACCGCTGCACACGCCCTCGAACAGGCCGAGCACGCAGCGCATGCCTTCCACTCGGTCCAAGGCGCCGACGAAATGCATCTCGGATGTGCCGGGATTGGCGAAACAGACCTCCACGCCACCCTTCACCAGGGTCCGTACCAGACTCTCCGCACCGTTCATCGACCGCCCCCGAATACTGGAATGTGGGCCGCACCGTAGGCTGTTGACCGGAGCCAAGCCATTGCGATTCCTTGCGAATTCCAGGATGCGGGCGCGCCGGAAGCATACTGGGCAACGTTCTCTCTTTATTCTCAATGATTTATTCAGTATACTTAAACTAATATTTCAGAACGAAAGACATTTCCCATGAGCCCTTCGGTCCCCTCCGATAGCTCGACCATCGATACGACGTTCCTCGTCGGGCCTGATCTGGTCGAGTTCGATCGCCACGACCTTCCCATCTACGCCACGCTCGACTCGCGCTGGGCCGATGCCGGCCTCGACGCCCCTTCGTATGGCGCCGCGCTCGACCGGCTGTTCGGCGAACCCGGCGCTGTCTTCATGAGCGGCCCGATCGGCGCCGCGGAACGGGCCGCCGCCCTCGCCGCGACGGCGATGCCGGCCGAGGATCCGCTGGTCGCCCTGGGCGGCCTGTCCGACGGGCTGATCCTGCCCGCCGCCGAACCGTCGGCCTGGGCCGGCTCGCTCGAGGACGGCCACGTCCTCGCCATGCCGTCGGGTGCCCAGCAGGCACCGGAGATCGTGACGATCTTCGACCTCGGCATCGACTGCTTCGCCGCGGTGCATCTGAATGACGGCGGCACTTGGGATACCGCCGGCGACGCCTGGGCCTTCGACTACACCGCCTGAGTGAACCCCAACCGCTGAAGCGGCAATCCGGTTGATGCCGCTCTGCGCGCTCCTGCGGCGGCGGGTGCGTATCGACCGCCGGCCAAAAGGCGTAAGGGTATTCTCCGGTCCACAGTGGGTCGCAGACACAGGGAGGTCGCATGACCTACAGGCTTTGGTGGACCGTGGGTTACGTCTGCACCTCCGAAAAGGAGTTTCTGGCCGCCAAGCACCGCCTGCTGCCCGCGTCCTACGAGATGCTGGACGATGCGCTCCGCCGGGCCCGCCAGGTCGGCCAGGCTGGCGGCGTCGCCTGGTTGATCGAAGGCGACGACCGGACCCGGCTCAGCCGGGCCGCGATCGAGAAGACGATCGAAAAGCGCGGCAGCGAACTCGCGGTTGAGCCGGCCGGCCGCTCGAGCGAGCGGCCGTTCGACCATCGCGCCTGAGAACGAGCGCGCCTGAGACTTAGGCCGCGTCGCCCAGCTCGAGCTGGACCAGGTTCATCCAGTAGGCCGCGCCCGTCGTCAGGATCTTGTCGTTGAAGTCGTAGAGCGGCGAATGGACGTTGTGGCAGCCGCCCTCCACCGTGCCGCCGTTGCCGATCATGATGTAGGCGCCCGGCTTCTTCTCCAGCATGAAGGCAAAATCCTCGGCGCCGGCGATCGGCTGCGTGTTGGGCTCGACATTCTCGCGCCCGACCGTTGCCGCCGCGGCCTCGACCGCAATCGAGGTCTGCTCCACCGCGTTGATCAGCGCCGGATAGCGACGATGATACTTGCTCACCGCTTCGCAGCCGCCGGCCTGCGCAATGCCCGCCGCGACCTCGGCCAGACGGCGCTCCAGCAACGAACGTACGGCCGGAGAGAAGCTGCGCGCCGTGCCGCGGATCAGCACCTCCGACGGGATGACGTTGGGCGAGCCCGCCGTGCCCGCCGCGATGTGGCCGACGCTCAGCACCGCGGCCTGGCTGGATGAGACGTTGCGGCCGATGATGCCCTGCACCGCCACGATGAACTGTGCCGCGACGAAGGTCGGATCGGTGCCGCGATCGGGCATGGCGCCATGGCCGCCGGTGCCCTTGAAGGTGACCTCCCAGCTGTCGGACGACGCGAGCATCGCGCCGGGGCGGATGGCGAAGTGGCCGACCGGAAAGCCCGGCATGTTGTGCATGCCGTAGACGACGTCGCAGGGGAACTTGTCGAACAGGCCTTCCTCGATCATCACCCGGGCGCCGCCCAGCCCCTCTTCGGCGGGCTGGAAGATGAAGTGCACCGTGCCGGCGAAGTCGGGTGACGCCGCGAGCCGCCTGGCCGCGCCCAGCAGCATCGTGGTGTGACCGTCATGGCCGCAGGCATGCATCTTGTTGGGCACCGACGAGGCGTAGTCGAAATCGTTCTTCTCCTGCAGGTGCAGCGCGTCCATGTCGGCGCGCAGCCCGATCGTCTTCTGCCCCGGCCGGTTGCCCTTGAGCGTGCCGACAACGCCGGTGGTGGCGAGCCCGCGATGGATTTTTATGCCCCAGGACGTGAGCTTGTCGGCCACGATCTGCGAGGTCCGCTCCTCCTCGAAGGCCGTCTCGGGATGGCGATGGATGTCGCGGCGGATGGCGGTGAGGTCGGCCAGATCGGCGGCCAGGAGATCGGGGGTGTAGCGGGTCATGGCCGGAGACTAGCGGCGGGCGATCCAAAAAGAAAACGGGCCAAAAAGAAAACGGCGAAGCCGGTTGCCCGACTTCGCCGCTTCATACGTCCCTGAAAGAACGCTCGTCACGTTCCTCCGCGGGGCGCGGTCCGCCGTGGCCCCGGAGGGACCGCGACGGGCTAGTGAAATTGCGAGATTCCCGCTCGCCACCACCATCCTCGGGTGCAGACCGTCCATGCGCATGGACTTCCCACAACGAATCCCCGGCTGCTTTTTCCTGCCAGCGCTCTCCCTCGCGAAGGGCGCGCATCGTCCCGTCGGACGAGTTCGCAGGGCACTCCGAGAACCCTTCAGCGGCTTTCGCCACCGCGAGGAACCTCTCGGCTCCTCTCCGCGTGATGCGACCACCACGCTTCGTGAGAAGAACTTTCCGCCTTGGCGCGCAAGCCCGCAAGCGCGGTTTAATTGGCTTTCCGGTGGATTGGCTGGAAAACGAGGATTGAATCGCCGGCACCACAAGGGAGAGTAGCGCAAGACCCGTCGACGCGCTAAACCCCCGCCGCGATGATTCTTTTTCCCGCCATCGATCTGAAGGACGGCAAGTGCGTTCGCCTGCTGCGCGGCGACATGGCACGGGCCACGGTGTTCAACGACAGCCCGGCCGCCCAGGCCAAGGCCTTCGCCCAGGCCGGCTGCGAATGGCTGCATCTCGTCGATCTCAACGGCGCCGTGGAAGGCCATCCGGTGAACCGCGCGGCGGTGGTCGAGATCCTGAAGGAGATCAAGGTACCGGCCCAGCTCGGCGGCGGCATCCGCACCATCGAGAGCATCGCCCAGTGGTTCGACGCCGGCGTCAGCCGCGTCATCCTGGGCACCGTCGCGGTCAAGGAACCGGGCCTGGTGAAGGCCGCCTGCAAGCAGTGGCCGGGCAAGGTCGCGGTCGGCATCGATGCCCGCGAGGGCATGGTCGCGGTCGATGGCTGGACCAAGCAGAGCACGGTGCGCGCCCTCGACCTGGCGCTGCGCTTCGAGGACGCCGGGGTCGCTGCCATCATCTACACCGACATCGACCGCGACGGCGCCATGGGCGGCGTCAATGTCGATGCCACGGTGACGCTCGCCCAGCATCTCACCACGCCGGTGATCGCCTCGGGCGGCGTCAGCTCGCTCGACGACCTGCGCGAACTGAGGCCCGCCGAGGAACACGGCATCGTGGGCGCCATCGTCGGCCGCGCGCTCTACGACGGGCGCGTGACCGTGCCCGACGCCATCCGCGTGCTCAGGGGCGAGTGATGCTGAAGGTCCGCATCATTCCCTGCCTCGACGTGAAGGATGGGCGAGTCGTGAAGGGCGTGCAGTTCGAGTCCCTGCGCGATGCCGGTGATCCGGTCGAGCAGGCGAGAATCTACGACGCCGCCGGCGCCGACGAGCTCACCTTCCTCGATATCACGGCCAGCCACGAGAACCGCGACACCATCCTCGACGTCGTCGGCCGCACGGCGGAACAGTGCTTCATGCCGCTCACCGTGGGTGGCGGTGTGCGTACCATCGAGGACATCCGCCGCCTGCTGCTGGCCGGCGCCGACAAGGTGGGGATCAACTCCGCTGCCGTGACGCGGCCGGAGTTCGTCAAGGAAGCCGCCGAGAAGTACGGCGACCAGTGCATCGTGGTGTCGATCGACTCCCGGCAGAGCGCTCCCGGCAAATGGGAAGTCTTCACCCATGGCGGGCGCAAGGGCACGGGCCTCGACACGCTGGACTGGGCGCGTCGCATGGCACAGTCGGGCGCGGGCGAGCTGCTGATCACCTCGATGGACCGCGACGGCACCAAGTCGGGTTTCGACCTGGAACTGACGCGCGCGGTGTCCGATGCCGTGCCGGTGCCGGTGGTGGCCTCGGGCGGCGTCGGCACGCTCGACCACCTGGTCGATGGCGTGACCCGCGGCGGCGCCTCGGCGGTGCTGGCCGCCTCGATCTTCCATTTCGGCGAGTTCACCATCGCCCAGGCCAAGGAACATCTCGCCCGCGCCGGCGTGCCGGTACGACAAATCTCGCGCGCGGCGTGAAATTGGCGTAAAATAGCCATCGACAATAGATAAAGGGGCGCCCGCACAAGAGGCGCCAGGATCGCGTGTTCCGCCCTTCCCCGGGCGGCGGAGTTTCCCCCCTCGATGGCCAAAGACAAAAAAGCCAAGAAGAAGGCGTCGAAGAAAAGACGCCAGGATGATGTCGCGAGTGTCGACGAGCATGTGCTCGATCGGCTCTATGTCGTGATCGACAGCCGCAAGGGCGCCGACCCCGACACCTCCTACACCGCCCGCCTGTTCAGCCGCGGCCGCGCCCAGATTGCCAAGAAGCTGGGCGAGGAGGCCGTCGAAGCGCTGATCGAGGGCATCAAGGGCGACCGGCCGAAGCTGGTCGCCGAAAGCGCCGACCTGCTCTATCACCTGCTGACCCTGTGGGCCGCGACCAGCGTGAAACCCAAGGCGGTGTGGACCGAGCTCGCCCGCCGCGAAGGCCTGTCGGGCATCGCCGAGAAGGCAAGCCGCAAGAGATAGCGACGGCAACGGCCGCCCTCTTGATCCCCTCCCCCGCTTAGGCGGGGGAGGAGAAGACATCTTCGGCTATGCTTCGTACGCATTCTCGGAGTCCGTCATGCCTGCCTACGATCGCAACAACATCTTCGCGCGCATCCTGCGCGGCGAGCTGCCGTGCAAGAAGGTCCACGAGGACGCGTTCGCGCTGGCCTTCCACGACATCAACCCGCTGGCGCCAGTGCACGTGCTGGTGATCCCCAAGGGCGAGTATGTCAGCCAAGCGGATTTTTGCGCCGAAGCGCCTCCGGAGTTACTCGTCGGCTTCTGGCGGGCCGTGGCGAAAGTCGCCAGGGATCTCGGTCTCGAACCCGACGGCTATCGCATCGTCGCCAACCACGGTCCCAATGGCGGTCAGCTCGTCTTCCACTTTCATGTCCATCTTTTCGGCGGCCGGCAGATGAGCCATCGCATGGGCAACATGCCGAGGCCGGAAAGCCGCGAATGATCGGCCGCCGCGCGCTGCTCGCGGCAGGCGCGCTGACGCCGCTGGTTGCCGGCACCCAAAGTTCCTGGGCCCAAAGCCCATGGAAGGGCTATTACGCCACCGGCATGAAGCACCGCGCGGTGCGGTTCGCCGGCGCGGGTGGCGCCATGCTCGCGGGCACGTTGCTGCTGCCACGCTGGAGCGAACTGCAGAAAGTCCCCGGCGTCGTGCTGATTGCCGGCAGCGGGCCGACCGATCGCGACGGCAACAACCCGCTGATCGCGGAACGTCCCGATCTCCTGAAGCAGATCGCCGAGCTGCTGGCGGCGGCCGGAATCGCCAGCCTGCGCTACGACAAGCGCGGCATCGGTGCTTCGACGCCCAGGCCCACCGGCGCGCTGGAGGAGCAGGAGCGGTTCTTCGTCTGGGACAATTTCGTGGGCGACGTTGCCGCCGCGCACGGCGAGCTTCTCAGGCACGACGAGATCAAACCCTACGCCACCGCGCTGCTGGGACACAGCGAGGGCGGCCTGCTGGCCCTTGCCGCCGCCGGGGCGCTGGCGGCCAGGACGATGGGGCCGCGCAGGCTGCACGGGCTGGTGCTGGCCGCCACACCCGGACGGCCGCTTGCCGACATCGTGCGCGCCCAGATCGCGCGCGGGGCGCCGCCGCTGGTCGAGCCCGTCGAACGGACGATAAGCGCGATCATGACCGCCGGCCGCGTGCCCGCCGGCCTGCCGCGCGAGCAGCAGTTGCTGTTTCCACCCTATGCCGGGCCGTTCCTGCAGAGCGCGCTGGCGTTCGATCCGGCCAAGGCGCTGGCCGGGCTCGATCTCGCCTGCCTGATCCTGCAGGGCGGCGCCGACCGCCAGGTGGTGCCGATGGCCGATATCCAACCGCTGATCGATGCGCTCGGCCAGCGCACCGCGCCGGGCGAGGCCCTGATCGCCGCGGGAGTCAGTCACAATCTGAAGCTCATCACCTGGCCCACCAGTCCCGGCTTTGCCGGGCCCGTCGCGCCCGTCATCGCCGACAAGCTCACGAGCTGGCTGCGTCCGCTGCTCGGCGCTTGATCGGCCGTCGAAGCGGGCCGATCATCGTCAACAAAATTGGAGGAAGCGACATGAGCGTTACGGTGCGTCCCGTGACCACGGCGGTCGGCGCCGAGATTTCCGGCGTCGATCTCAGGACCCTCGGCGACCAGGACTTCGCCGCCATCGAGCGCGCCTGGTACGAACATTCGATGATCCTGCTGCGCGGGCAGAAGCTCAGCGACGACGACCTGCTCTCATTCAGCCGCCGCTTCGGCGAACTCGATCCGCCGCCCAACCAGGAGCGCGGCCGCATCAGCCCGCCGGGCTATCCCGACATCTATGTCGTCTCCAACGTGCTCGACAAGAAGGGCGACCCGATCGGCGCGCTGGGCGCCGGCGAAGCGGTCTGGCACACCGACATGAGCTATCTCGACACGCCGCCCGATGCCTCGATGCTCTATTCGCTGGAAATCCCGCCGTCCGGCGGCAACACCTGGTTCTGCGGCATGCAGGCGGCCTGCGACGCGCTGCCGGCCGGGCTGCGCAAGAAGATCGAGGGCCGGCGGGTCAAGCACGACGGCACCTACAATTCCGGCGGCTACCTGCGCAAGGGCGTGACACCGACCGACGATCCGATGGCCGCCCCCGGCGCCTGGCATCCGGCGATCCTGAAGCATCCCGCCAACGGCCGGGCGACGCTCTATCTCGGGCGGCGGCGCAATTCCTACGTCGAAGGCTATTCGCGCCAAGAGTCAGACGCGGTGCTCGAGGAATTGTGGACGCACGTCACGCAGCCGCAGTTCGTCTACGAGCATGTCTGGAAGCTGGGCGACCTGGTGATGTGGGACAACCGCTCGACCATGCACCGCCGCGATCCGTTCGACGGCGAGGCACGCCGCGTCATGCACCGGACCCAGATCAAGGGCACGCATAAACCCATGGCCTTCGCGGCCTGACCAACAACAAGAACGAACCTAGAGCAGCGGGAGGGGACCATGCGGCGGCAGAAGAAATTCTATGCCTGGGGCTATGCCGACGAGGATCTCTCACCCGAGGAGATCAAGCCCTGGGAGGCCGAGATCGCCCAGCGCTATGGTCTTTCCGGCTTCGACGTGACGCCGCCACCCAAGGCCGACGAGATCACGCTGCGCAAGCCCCGGGTCGATGTGCCAGCGGCGCTGCAGTCGATGGTCCGCACCGATCACCTGACACGGCTGGAACACAGCTACGGCAAGGCGGGCTTCGATGCCACGCGCATGTTCATGCGTTCCGTGCCCAACCCGCCCGATGCCGTGGCCTTTCCGGAGACCGAGCAGGACGTGGTCGCGGTCCTCGACTGGTGCGACCGGATCGGCGCCAAGGCGATCCCCTACGGCGGCGGCTCGTCGGTGGTGAAGGGCATCGAGCCGGCGGCCACCTTCGACAAGGTGGTGACGATCTCGATGCGCCACATGGACAAGGTGCTGGAGGTCGATGCGGTGAGCCACGCCGCGCGCATCCAGGGCGGCATCTACGGGCCCGCCATCGAGGATGCGCTACGCGACACGCCGTTCACCATGCGCCACTACATGCAGGCCTATCGCTGTTCGACCCTGGGCGGCTGGATCGCCACGCGCTCGGGCGGCCACTACGCCACGCTCTACACCCACATCGACGATTTCGTGGAGAGCACGCGCGTCGTGACGCCTCAAGGCACGCTCGAGTCGCGGCGCCTGCCGGGCTCCGGCGCCGGCCCCTCCCCCGACCGGATGTTCATCGGCTCCGAGGGCATCCTGGGCATCATCACCGAGGCCTGGGTGCGCCTGCGCAAGAAGCCGACGTTCCGCGCCTCGGCCAGCGTGCGCTTCAAGGACTTCTTTGCCGGCGCCGACGCGGTGCGCGAGATCACCCAGGCGGGACTCTATCCCGCCAACTGCCGCCTGCTCGAAGCCCGCGAGGCGCTGCCCGGCATCCCGTGGAGCAACGAGGAGGCGGTTCTGGTGCTGGCCTTCGAATCGGCCGACCATCCGCTCGACGCCTGGATGGCGCGGGCGCTCGAAATCTGCCGCGACCATGGCGGCGTGGCCGATGCGAGCGGTGGTGACGACGAGAACGCGCATCGTTCGGGCGCGGCAGGCGCCTGGCGCAACAAGTTCATCCGCGCCCCGCACTACAGCGAGCACGCCGTGGCGCGCGGGATCCTATCCTCGACCTTCGAGACCTCGATGACCTGGGAGCGTGTGCGCGACTTCCACGGCAAGATCACGAAGATCGCCAAGGACACGATCAAGCGTGTGACCGGCCGCGAGGGCACCGTCACCTGCCGCTTCACCCACGTTTATCCCGACGGGCCCTGCCTCTACTTCACCTTCGGCGGCATCCTCGACAAGAAGAAGTCGCTGGAGCAATTCATGGAGGTGCTGTCGACCTGCACCGCGGCAACCGTGGAGCATGGCGGCACGACCACCCACCACCACGCCGTCGGCCGCTTCCACCGGCCGTTCTACGACAAGCAGCGACCCGAACTGTTCGCCCGGGCGCTGCGCGGCGCCAAGCGCGAACTCGACCCCAAGGGCATGATGAACCCGGGCGTGCTGATCGATCCGTAGTGCCGCCGCCGGACCCGCCTTAAGTCCGGTCGCTTCGATAGACCGCGTTCTCCGCCCGCGTGTCAGCGATCGAGAACCAGCGGTGCTGGCTGGCACGGAACTGGCGCCAGTTCGCCAGGACCTTCTTGAACTGTTCGTTCTGCGCCGCCTCCTCGTCGAGCACGGCTTCGAGCGCCACCCGCAGCGCCTTGATGATCTCGTCGTTCAACACCGACAGCTGCGTGCCGGCCGCCACCAGGCGGGCGATGGCCACGGCGTTCTTGGCGTCGTAGGATGCCAGCATCTCCGTCATCGCGTAGTTGCAGGCGAATTTCAGGACCGCCTGGTAGCGCGGCGGCAGGGCGGCCCACGCCGCCTTGCCGATGAAGAGCTGGTTGACCGCCTCGAGCTCCATCACGCCCGGCGTGTAGTAATACTTGGCGACCTTGTTGAAGCCGAGCTTCTCGTCGTCGTAGGGGCCGACCCATTCGCAGGCGTCGATCGTGCCGCGTTCCATCGACGGATAGATCTCGCCGCCGGCGATCTGCTGCGGCACCACGCCGAGCTTGGCCATCACCTTGCCGCCGAAACCGGCGGTGCGCATTTTCAGGCCGACGAGATCGGCCGGCGTCTTGAGCTCCTTGCGGAACCAGCCGAACATCTGGCCGCCGGTCTGGCCGCAGGGCAGGGCAACGACCTTGAAGCTGTCGTAGACCTCGTCCATCAACTTGCGCCCATCGCCGAACATCATCCAGGCATTGTGCATGCGCGGGGTGAAGCCGAACGGCACCGAGCCGTCGAAGATGAACGTCGGATTCTTGCCGATGTAATAGCCGGTGTAGGTCTGGCCGCACTCGACCGTGCCGTTCGAGACGGCGTCGAGCACCTGCAGGCTGGGCACGATCTCGCCGGCGCCGAACGGCTGCAGCGCGAACTTGCCGTCGGTCATCTCGCCGGTAACGCGGCAGATGGTCTGAGCGGCGCCATAGAGCGTGTCGAGACTCTTGGGGAAGCTCGAGGTCAGGCGCCACTTCACGTTCTCGCTAGTCGGCTGGCCGAAGGCAGGCGAGGTGGCGGCGAGGGCGGCGAGCGAGGCCGCGGCCGGGGCGAATTGTCGACGGGTGACGGACATTAGGCTTCCTCCGGTTTTGAATTGTTGAGGAAATACTAGGCTGGCGTTTCTGGTATCGCTACCAGAAAATGGCCGAGTCCGGTCAACTGGCGCTCCAGCCACCGTCAATCGGAATGGCCGCGCCGGTGATGTCGCGGCCGGCGGGGCCGCACAGGAAGGCGGCGAGAGCGGCCACGCCCTCCATCGCCACGAACCGGCCCGAGGGCTGGCGCGAGGCCATGAAGGCGCGAACCGCGTCGTCGCGTGTCAGGCCCTCCCGGGCCATGAAATCGGCCAGCCGCTGCTCGATGGCAGGGGTCGGCGACGAGCCGGGACAGATGGCGTTGCAGGTGATGTTCTGGCCGGCGACCTCGAGGGCCACGGCGCGGGTGAAGCCGATCAACGCCGTTTTGGTGGTGACGTAGTCGATCCGGTTCACGGTACCGAACAGGCCATAGACCGAGGAGATGTTGACGATCCGGCCGAAATCGCGCCGGCGCATGCCGGGCAGAGCGAGCCGCGTGACATGGAACGCCGATGAGAGATTGACCGCGAGCGCCCGGTCCCACTCCTCGACCTTGAAGGTCTCGAGCGGCGAGAAGTGTCGGACGACGGCATTGTTGACCACGATGTCGACCGCCCCGAAGGCGCGCTCGGCCGTCTCGACCAGGTCGGCGATCTCGCCTGGCATGCCCAGGTCGGCGCCATGATGGAGGGCGCGCACGCCATGGCAGTCTTCGAGTTGCCGGCGCTTGGCCTCGATCTCAACCGGATCGCCGAAGCCGTTCAGCACGACATGGCAGCCTTCGGCCGCGAGCCGCTCCGCCATGGCGTAGCCCAGCCCCTGCGTCGAGCCGGTGATGAGCGCGCATTTTCCCTTCAACATGCTGTCCCTTCAGGTGCTCTCGCGCTGGACGATCTCGAAGCCGACATCGATCCGCAGACGCTCGGGCGGCGCGCCCAGCAGGCGGTTGACGAGGAGTTCGGCGCTGCGGCGGCCGATCTCGTGTCGCGGGATGCGCAGCGTCGTCACCGTGGGAACCGCGTGGCGCAGCAGATCGAGGTCGTCGAAACTGGCGATGGCGACACGGCCGGGCACCGCCCAGCCGCGGCGCTGGCATTCGAACAGCGCTCCCACGGCGAGCACGTCGCCGGCAAAGAACCCGGCATCGAGGCCGGGATGTGTCTGCATCAGCCGCACCAGGGCATCGGCGCCCTCGCTGAAGCCGCCGGGCGCCTCGAGGACGAGGCTGGGGTCGGCCGGCAGGCCAAGCTCCTTCAGTGCGGCGAAGTAGCCGCGGCGACGCTCTTTCGAGCGGTCGTTGTCGCGCAGCGGCAGGGTCACGAAGCCGATCTTGCGATAGCCGAGGCGGCCGAGGTGCGCCGTCATTGCCCGCGCGGCCTCGAAGTTGGAATAGCTCACGGCCATGTCGAGCGGCTCGGCGGGAAGGTTGCCGGTCTCGATCACCGGCACGCCGGTCTTGGCGACGAGGTCTCGGACCCGCTTGTTGTGCGTCGTATTGTGCAGCACGAGGCCGCAGACGCGCTGGGCCAGCAACGCCGCGACGAGGGCCTCCTCGTCGTCGAGGCGGTGCCCGCTGTTGGCGATCATCAGATGAAAGCCGTTGGCGCGCAGGACGTCGGAGATCGCCTGGATCATGTTGGCATAGAGCGAGTTGCGGATGCTGGGCACGATCAGGCCGACGACGTTCGAGCGCTTGGACGACAGGCTGCCGGCGATGCGGTTGGGCAGATAGCCGAATTCGCGCACCGCGGCATCGACCTTGCGCCGCATCTTCTCCGACACCGTCGAGGGCTCGCGCAGCGCTCGCGACACCGTCATGGGCGAAACGCCGGCATGGCGGGCGATGTCGCTCATCTTGATGTCGTCGCCGCCGCTTCGCTTCGCCTTGCCACTCATCTTGGATCGCTCATCCTGTCTGTGCTCCGCATTGACGCTTTCGAGGCCACCAGACTATAGGATGGTAGCGATACCAAGAGAATGGCAGACTGCGGGTGCAGGGGACGGAGGAGAGACATGGCCGGTGACATACTGGGATTCGTCGGTGTCGGGCGGATGGGTGGGCCGATGGCCTCGCGCCTGCTCGATGCGGGCCACCGCCTTTGCGTCTATGACCTGTCCGAGGCCGCGACCGCGCCCCTGGTCGCCCGCGGCGCCCAGCTTGCGGCCTCGCCGGCCGAGGTCGCCTCGATAGCCGACGTCGTCCTGATCAGCCTGCCGACGCCCGACGTGGTGCGGCAGGTGGTGCTGGGCGGCAACGGCGGCATCATCAACGGCTCGAGCGTGCGGCTGGTGATCGACCTGTCGACCACCGGGCCGGGCGTGGCCACCGAAGTGGCCGCCCAGCTCGCCGAGCGGCGGATCGGCTGGGTCGACGCGCCGGTGAGCGGCGGCGTGACTGGCGCCAAGGCCGGCACGCTCGCGATCATGGTGTCGTGCCCGACGCCGACCCTGCAGAAGGTCGAGCCGGTCCTGAAAGTATTCGGCCGGCCGTTCCATGCCGGCGAGAAGCCCGGCCTCGCCCAGACGGCGAAGCTCGCCAACAACCTGCTCGCAGCGACCGCGCTCGTGGCGACCTCCGAAGTCATGGCGATGGGCGTCAAGGCCGGGCTCGACGCCAAGGTCCTGATCGACATCATCAATGCTTCGAGCGGGCGCAACAGCGCCACCCAGGACAAGTTCCCGCGCGCGGTGTTGCCGGGCACCTTCGATTTCGGCTTCACCACCGGCCTCTCCTACAAGGACGTCCGGCTTTGCATCGACGAGGCCGAGGCGCTGGGCGTGCCCATGGTCGTGGGCGCCGCGGTCCGCCAGATGCTCGCCGTCACCAAGGCGCGGTTCGGCGCCGACTCCGACTTCACCTTCATCGCCAAGGTCCTGGAGGAATGGGCGGGGGTCGAGATCCGGGGAAAATGACCTGGGCCGCCGCCTGTCACGCCGCCCCTCATCACGCCGCGAGGGCGGCGCGCGGCTGTGGGCGGCGGTAGGAGAGCGCCTCGGCGATGTGCAGACGGCGCACCGAATCAGAGCCGTCGAGATCGGCCAGGGTGCGGGCGACCCGCAAGGTGCGATGCCAGGCGCGGGCCGAGAGGCCGAGGCGTTCCGCCGCCCGCGTGAGCAGGGCGCGGCCCTCCGAATCGGGCTCGGCGATGGCGGCCAGCAGGGCGCCGTCGGTGTCGGCGTTGCAGCGCGCCTTGGACCAGCCGCGCGCCCGATCCGACAGCAGCCCGGCCGCGGGGTCGGCCTCGACCGCCAGAAGCCTGCCCTTGCGGTCGAGTTCGGCCAGCCGGTCACGCTGCACGGCGCGCGCCGCCGCCACCCGAGCGGCGACATCGGCCGAGCTTTCGGCCGGCGGCGGCAGCGCCAGATCGGCGGCGCCGACCGCCGGCACGTCGATGCAGAGATCAATGCGGTCGAGCAACGGCCCCGAGAGCTTGCCCTGGTAGTCGACACCGCAGCGCGGGGCGCGGCCGCAGGACCGCGTCGGCTCCATCAGATGGCCACACCGGCATTTGTGCGGTGCCTTTTTGCCGGGACGTGCCGCTCACCCTTAAGGCCCAGAAACCAAAGGATTATTCAGAAACTCCCCTCACCCTCGGCGAACACCTCAAGAAGCGCCGGCGGGAGCTCGGCCTCCTCCAGCGGGAAGCCGGTGAGCGGATGGGGGTGTCTGCTGAAACCGTAGCCAACTGGGAGAAAGGCAACACAATGCCACCACCGTCCCAGTTCAAGCCGGTGATCGACTTCCTCGGCTACGACCCTATGCCGGCTCCCCAGACCTTGGCTGAGCGCCTGAAAGCCAAGCGACGCGCCTTGGGCGTCACCTTTTCACAAGTCGCCCGGTATTTAGGCTGGGACGCGGGGACCCTCACGCGGTATCTCGACGGCACTTGGCGGATACCCGCTGCCCGTGCCCGTGCTCTTGAAGAATTCCTCGGCACTGATGCCACAGCGACCCTCCCGCAGCCACTTCAGGATCCCGGGCGTTAAATGTGCGCCGCCTCCCAGAGGCCATACCCGGGCCTTTCATCGCGCGCGCTAATCGGTAGAATCGTCATCCCTCGGAGTGTCCTCATGCAGTTAGCCCTCCGCCGCGACCCCGGCCCGATCTCAACCCCCATCTCGCCACGACTGGAGATGGGCGCATACGAGGCCATGTGGCTCCGCGATGGGGCTTGGTTTACCAACATCGCTGAGACGTTCGCCGCGCAAGCCGACGCGCTGCCATCGGATTTCGTGCCCCGCGCCGAGGCGGCCCGGTGCGCGGGTGAAGTACTGCGAATCTTCAAGGAAGCAGGGATCGATCGATTTGGCGTGCGGATCAACCACGCTGGCGACTACCCCTCGAAACTGCGGCACGCAAAGCACCCCGTCGAATTCCTCTACTATCGCGGCGTCTGGGAACTGATCGAGACGCGCTCGGTGGCGGTTGTGGGGGCCCGGAAGCCATCGCCAGAGGGCATCGCCCGCGCCACGAAGCTTGCCCGGGCGCTCGCCGAGCGCGGCTTTACCGTTGTCTCGGGCCTGGCCTCAGGCATCGACACCGCCGCCCATGGGGCGGCTCTGGCCGCTGGTGCTCCAACGATCGCGGTCATCGGCACGCCCCTAAGCGACTGCTATCCGCGTGAGAACCGCGAGCTGCAGGAACGCATTGCCCGAGAATATCTGCTCATCTCGCAGGTGCCGGTCTTGCGGTACCGCCAGCAGAAGCCGCCCCAGAACCGCTACTTCTTCCCCGAGCGCAACATCACGATGAGCGCGCTTACCGAGGCGACGGTGATCGTCGAGGCGAGCGATACCTCCGGGACCTTGACCCAAGCACGTGCGGCACTTCACCAGGGGCGGAAGCTTTTCATCCTCAATTCGTGCTTCGAGCGGTCCGGGCTCACCTGGCCCGCACGCTTCGAGCAGCAGGGCGCCATCCGCGTGCGCGACTTCGACGATCTGTGGCGCGCGCTTGGCTGACCAGCCCCGCTTCCGGCGCATCGATTCGACCAATATCGGCGATCACTACCACCTGACGCCTGACGACGTCTGCTACTTCCTCTTCGAGTACACGGCGCAGAAGAAGTATGACTACAGCGCGACCAACAATCTGATCTCGAACCTCAAGAAGAAGCCCGGCTCGTCAAGCTTTGCCGAACTCCGGTACAAGGCCGGCGCGATCCAGAAGTGTGCGGAATACATTTCCTCTGCCGTCAACAGGGACAACCTTCTGGCCTGGACGATTGTGCCGATACCGCCTTCGAAACAGAAAAGCGACCCCGCCTACGACGACCGGCTGTTGCGCGTCTGCAAGCTCATCAGCGCCCCGGCGCCGCTCGACATCCGGGAACTCGTGATCCAGGCCCAATCAACGGTGGCGGCCCACGAGGCTGCTGCAGGTCAGCGTCCGACAGTCGACGAGCTCCTCGCCATCTACAGCATCGACGAACCGATCGCGCAGCCGCCGCCCAAGAGCATCCTGCTTATCGATGACGTGCTGACGGCTGGCACCCACTACCGGGCGATACATACGGTGCTCTCGCGGCGCTTCCCCGGCGTGCCGATACACGCGATGTTCATCGCGCGGCGCGTGTTTCCGCCCGACGCAGCCACGACAGGCTTCCCGGTTAGCCTGTGACCGAAAGAGGCCTTCAGATGCCAAAATTTAATGCGGTCGCCGTCCATGTGGGAGTGGAGATAGAGAGAGCGACCGCAACCCCGTCTTGATGCTTGAGGCAGCCAGTGTCACCATGCTGCATATGAAATGAAGCGGGAGATCACTTCATGGCTAAGCTGCCCTTGAATCGATTTATGGCGGAATCGGCGGGAGCCGCGCTCCTCGATCACCTCCACAAGGAAGGCGTGTTGCTGGCAAAACTATTCGCCATCCCGCGCTTCCGAGACTACACAAAGGAAGAGATGCTGGCCGCTCGAGACTACTTCCAGCCCGAAGCTCGCCAGTTCCTCGAAACACACGGCTTCTTTGGCGATGACGCATCGGCTACGCCTTCTCAGTCCCAAGGCGGGACCGCCCCTAAGCACATGTCGTATGAGGAGGCCAAGGTCCTCGCGGTTGAGATGATGCGAGGCACCGACCTCAACACCATTTCCCAGGAGCGGCGGCTCATTGCCCAAGCGTTAATCAATTCGAATTCCGAACGTGAATGCTTCCTCGCAATCCGCAAGGGCTTTTATACTCTGTCCAAAGGGTCTCGCTTCCTAATCGTCAAAGAAGCTTTCGAAGAAGAGTCCGCGGTATCCGGCCTGATACGCCAACTCATCTCCGAGCTTCCAGAAGAAGACCAATCCGCCATCCTTGGAACGGGACAACTACCCAGCCTCTAGCGCCCGGTTCCAGTGTCGCCCTTCGATGCCTTCAACTCCAAATATGTGTCCGGTAGGCACTTCTACTAGGCATTTCGCGCTCCCACGCGCCTCTCCCGTGCAGCCACCATACGTTCGCGACGGTCTCCGGCCGTGACTTCCTACCTTTGTTCATGCTCTTCGCTTAACGTCGCGCCCTGTTCCATGATCTTCGCTCGGACACGCCGCCGCACGTTGCCCAACGCCTCTGTCTCTAATCTCTCTTGGCATCTCCGCTTCTTTAGAGAGCTCAACTACTACATTTTCGCCTGGTTCGAGCGACGAGCTCTGCTCGCGACCGCAGCCATCTCCATGGCACACACACAAACTCCACCGGGTCTGCCAAGACAGTTGGCGAGTGGGCCCATTCTCGTTTCCCAATTCGTGGCTCAACTACAATGCTAAATGGATCAGACCGCATCAAAAGATGCCCACAACCTTGACAAGAATAGACGCTAGTGTAATACTATCAAAGGTTCAGTAGGCAAGGCCTACGACGCGACCCTTGGTGGTCCGTCCGGCCGCCAAGTATTCCGAAACTTCTCGATGGCAGTTTCGCAGAGCCTTCTCACAAATCAGATGAGCAGGCTACATAGAGAATTGGGGGAGAGCATCGGCTCTAGGGACTTACCGGACCGTCCGACAACGCCCCCAAAGTAACGCTCGCTCTATATTTTTGGAGCGAGCGTTTGTTGTTCAACATTGAACATGCACAACGTGTAGTGGTTGCTGCGATGGTTGCTTCTCGCCTATCGTTCGATGCTTAGAATTGAGTTGTTAGGCACGCTCACGTAATCCCATCGTCGGTTCCAATTACCCATTCGCGGACGCCAACGATCTACCATTTGAAGAGGTTGGCTGATGCTGAATCTCCACTTTGATCGACAGATTGGCCACGTCCTCCAGACCGCCAGCAAACGAAATTTTCTCGAAGTTCGGCGTCTCGCAGAAAAGCACCGCAAGTCCTCAGCGCCCAATGACCAAAAGGTACTGCAAGGTGCGCTGCCGCTAATACGAGACAATCCAGAACCATCGTCATGGGATGCGCCCGCCATAGAGTCGTTTGTTGGACTTGCTAGTTTCGTACTCGAGCAGGAGTTCACGCAAATTGGTGTGAGCGACCCTACAGATGAGCTCGTCGTTAGCGATATTCAGAACAAAGTAGACTGGCTTTGCAACCTTGCAGCGGCGGGCGCGAATAGTCTTCCTCGAGAAACTCGAGAGGAAGTCTTTTGCCTTTGGGCTCGGACTCGATTCGTGGGGGGCGAACTTCGCCCATCCCTTGAGGCACTTCGTCCTTGTGCGACAGATGTGCTCGGCGCATTGGGCCTCGCTCAAGAATCAGTCGTAGATGCATTGAAACTAAGTGCTGTTAAATACTTAGCTTCCCGTGCGGCCAACAAGGCTCTCAATTCTGAGGAGTCGGCTGTCGCACTCGAATGGTGCGCCACCCTGGCTCTTTTGCCGGACGTTCGCGATCGGCTGCGCTCATCCCTAAGCGCCCTAGGAATAGGGCCCGAGAGTCTGGGCTTTGAACCTTTGGCGACCAACAATGCGCCACAGGCTGAGAGTGCACTGGCGCCCGTCACCCAGACAGACGGCGCTTCAATAGGATCGAAAGAATCCCGTTCTGATGCACCGCAGTTGAGAATTTGGCAGATGCCGGCAATCCTCCCGCCAGATGCGCTTGATGCGGAGCGGCAGGATCTCGTCTTTGAGTTCTTGGATCAGACCATTCAAAAGGCTCTATCGCCAAGGACTGCAGCAGAAATCGACCAAATAAGCAAAGATCCAAACGTCGATCCTCAGGATGTGTTCTTCTTCGCAACACGTGATCTTTGGCGCGCGTTCGTTAGATCAGGTCATCGGCCATTCCTGCCACTTATCAAGAGGATTTCGCTCTTCAGATACTCCGAGCACCTGCGTCGCGGTACTCCAGATTCTAGAAAGATGGCCAGCGCAATTCAGTATTGGATGCACGCGCAGATCCCAGAGAAAATGCTGGCGTGTGAGCCCGATATGCTGCTTACCGAAGCGGTTCAGGTTTATAGGGCGCTTGGCCTGACACTCGACATGAATGTTCTGCGGCCGGCGATAGTTGAAGCGTTTGCAGGTGAGGCGAGAGCGCGCCAAGCTGAACAGGACGAGCGGGGCTGCAATGAACTCATCGCTGACAATCGCACCGCGATCGTGTCTCTTCACGACACGTATCTTCAACGTATGCGTCAGACCCGCGGCAGTGGCAAACCTAGTGAAGAAGAGTTGAATGCATTCAACTATTTGACAAGTCTTTCAGGAAAAGGCGATCACGCCCTTCCTCATCTTGCCACCGGAGCGGTATCGAAAATCATCGATGATGCGAATTTCCAAACAGTGATCAACAAAGCGTCTAATAGAGAGACATATGAATATGCCTCATCTCAGCACGACTATATTCGCTCGTTACTCCAGCAACGCCTAAAGGTAACTTTTGAGGCCGACGCGCTGATGCGGCCGACGGGTGCAATCTATAACCAGCGCGCACGCACTAAGGGACAACACGACACTCGGTTCGCTGAGGCTCGAGAGGCCCTGAAGTCCAATGATTTCGCCCGGGCGGTCGACCAGCTCACGTCGTTGAGCGAACGACTGGAGGGCAGGCCGAAGGAAATTGTAGATAACTACCGAGCCTATGCGTTGGCTCGTGCAAGCAAGGCTGTTCAAGCGCGGCTGATACTTACCGATTTGGCAAACGTGTCCAGCTTTCCATCGGTGTTTTGGAATCTAGCGTGCTGCCTGCCCGAAGACCAAGCGGACCAGCGGCTGGACATATTGGAGAGAGGGCTCGATCGCGCCCCGCATCCACTCCTGCTTCGCGGAGTCGTCTACCTCGCACTGCTTATAAACGACACCGACGTCCTACGTCACTGGCTGCCCTACCTGATGGTCGCGGAAGCGCTTCTCCTGCACTATCAACTCGAGCACGAAGCACTCTCAGAAGCCGACAAAGAGCGGCATGTCCTCAGGCTCGCGCGATATGCAATCGAAGGAGAGCCAAACCTTCCGGACCCCCTTCAAGACGACGTCGACACCCGCGTCGTGCAGGATCAGTTCGACAAACTGCTTGAACGGAATCAGCGCGAGCCGATTGAGTTTTGGCTGAGGTGCCGGCAACCGGACAATCAAAAGAGTTTCCTCTTTTGGGGACTGAGAACTTACTATTCAGAAAGGAGTGGGGATTTTCTGGGCGCTGCAAAGGCCTATCGAGAGGAGCTGCGGTTTCGGCTTGTCCGCCTGGAACAGCTTCTTCAGCAGGCTGGCAACCCCGGCCCTCCAGGGCGGGCGGGAAATCCGGCCGACGCTCTAAGGCGCAACTTGGGATACGTGAGCATCAGAACTGCCGAGATGCTGAATCGATTGATGACACCCGAGCTGGCGGATGAAGGTCGTCATATTTATTACACGTTTACGCTCTTCGCAAACGGCCGGGCTGACGCATTGAAAGCGCTGGGCCTGGAGGCGCGTCTCAGAGGACCCAAGCTGGAGTCATATTTTGCGCGAGCGCCGCAGGCGCAACTTGATACGCCGCTCGCTCAGCAGCGCGGCCCGGGCGAAGCCCGCCAAAGGGCTGCCTCGTTGAGCGAGGTGATTATTCGGGTGGCTGCAGCTTGTCAGCGGGATTTGCACGACATAGCTCACGTGGCGATTGTGAAGCGTGATCTTGACGAACTAGGGAACGCTTATCGAGAGCAAGGGTACTCGAAATCGGCTGAGAGCTTACGTGAGGTCATACGGCAGCTGGACCAATATCGACAGCAGCGATCTCAAGAAGGCAAAGAGGAAATTTGGCGGTCTGCCGATGTTGCACTTCGTGAACACGAAGCGTCGCTCAAGCGTGAACTGCCCGATCAGTCGCTTACGCTTTCTCAGCCAATCTGCAAGGCGCTAGCACGAACGATTAACCGTTTGCCGCGCGATGCAAAAATCTTTCCGAAGATTGTTATGGAACCGGCCGTCCCGGGCTCGCTCACCGTAGATCAGAGTGCCTTGCCGTTTGTGATTTCACTAAGACTCCGAAACACATCCGAGACGGCCACAGTACGCCTGATTAGTGCCAGTGCGACTTTAGACTCCGGGGGACGCTCCGCCCCACTAATGTGCCGCAACGATTTTGGCGCCGTTCCTGTGACGTTGGATCCAAAAGGAACCGCCGTCGTAACCTTTGCGGCGGCCAAGACTGAGGCTTTTGCATTACCTGGCAGCATCCGCGCGTCGGTCATTTGTGATTTCAGCGGCGCTCACTTTGAGGCGGAGTCCGTAGCGCTCGAAGTTATCCATGAAGAAATGACCGCCCTTCCGAAGTTGGGCCCGTACATTTCTGGTCGGATGATCGAGCCCACCGAGATCGAAGGACATTTCTTCGGACGCGCTGACGAGCAAGCGACAATCTTAGAGTCAGTGCGGGAAGGTCAGCAGCAGTTCCAATATGTCGAGGGTTTGCGACGCACTGGCAAATCATCTCTGCTCCAAAGCGTCGTCTACGAAATCGACAAACAGCAGCTCTCAATTATTCCCGTTTACCACGGAATGGGAGACGTCAAGGGAGCAAGTTCTGCAGGAACGATTCTCTTCAACATTTTGACTCAGGTGGCGGCTCACCCTGAAGTAGCAGCTTGTGGAGTTTCGGCACCGGACGAACGACGCTGTGTCGAGAACATGTCAAACGCGTATCAAACCTTTACTTCGCAGCTTGCCGCTCAACTTCCTAGCAAGCGCGTCCTTGTCATGGTCGATGATATGCAGGCGCTTGTTGAATTGGGAGAAAGCGCGCGCAATCGTGATCCGTCACTTTCTGATGGAATTGCGGGATTGCTAAATCTGATCCGGCAACACGGTCGACCTACGGCTAGGCTTCTTTGGGTATTTGCCGGGCACCTAGGACGATCCCAGTTTCGACGCATGATACCTGGTGTCCTGCTGTGGCCCGACCTCAGAGGGCTGCCAATTGATTTTCTCTCAAGAGAGTCAGTCGCTAGCATTCTAAGAGAACCGATTAAGACGCTTGGTATCCGCGTTCCTGACGAAACTGTTGCCCGGCTACATCAACATAGCGCCGGCCATCCGGAAGTGGTCCAGCAAACGGCGAGCATCATGTATCGCAGCTTGACGCAGGAGCGGCGCAGTATGATGACGCCTGCGGATGCAGACGCTGCTGTGGTCGTTCTATCGTCCAGCAGTGACGATCTTTTTGCCGATACATGGTATCCGGCCCATATTCTAACAAAGGAGCAACGAGATCTTGTCGCTGATCTGGTTCGAGCAGTTGAACCGGGAGGGCGCATTGAACTCTTCAAGCTTGCGAAGCGGAATGAAATGACCGAAGCATTGAAGAACGCTGCCGACGATTTAATCGCTCGTAAGATACTTCAACCCAACGATGATGGAACAGTCAGTGTCCGGGCATACGTGCTCGACCTATGGCTTAGACGATGGGTTGGAAAGTCGATCGGCATTCACCAACATGGCGCTCCGGTTGTATTCCTCGATATCCCAAATCTCACTGGCCCAGAGGGCAATCCGTATGTCTCCGGTTTGGACACTCAGAAGGGAGAGGGAACACCTGGGCGATTCGATTTGGGAACTGTTCTCGATCGAATTGACAGGTACATCCGAACGATAACGCCCGCTGAGCGCACGGTGGCATGGGCAGTTAATTATCCGCCCTTTGCACCTGCTGTTTCTGTTGTCAGTGGTAGAAATTATCTCGTCCAGAACATTCCGGAGGAACTTCATGGAAAAGGTTCGGACGACCTCGTTCTCATGGATAAGATCACGGAAGTAGACGAGCAATACCCGACCGCGAGTCACTTCGTACTCATCCTTGGTGACAAGGATTATCAACTAAGAGCCCAAGCCTTGGTGAAGAAAGGAAAGTTTGTTCACATCATCAGCCGGCGCAAAGCTCTTGCCCCTCATTTCGTGAGATATGCCCAGCAACTTCCGGATCAGGTCACCGTGGCCTCTATTGAGGAGATCATGGAGGACCCGAAGCTCGACTAGGATTTTCTCACTGGCGTTCAAAGTTGGACGCCTTGACAGAATCTAGCGGACTGCCTATTTGAGAGACGATGGCGCAATAGTTCTTTCAGTTGTTCCTTCCGCGCCGTCATCACTTCCTCGGGGTTAGAGTACGTTCTTCACCCCCGTTTCATTGCTCAGTCGCCCTTCGGGGCAACCAGAATGGCACTCTTGAAGATCCGCCCGAATGGTTTGGGGGACAGGTGTGCAAGCAATGAAGGAGGAAGCTAACCGACTTTTTAAGAGATACCTAATCTGAAGCAATTTGCCGTGTAGCACGCGCAAGCTGCTTCGATGCCTAGGGATACGGCCAGCCGATCGATGCGCAGCACGCAAATCGATCAGGGTGGAGTGCGCCCTCCGCTCATCGCGAAGTGGGCTAAAGCGCCAACTCTAGGGCAATGCCGAAGGACTCAGGAGAGTCCCGTTTATCGACGCTTACGTCTCTCGGAGCGATCCATATTTGGACCTCCATCACACAGATCGTCTTGGCAGTTGCAGATTTTGGAATCGAAGGTTTCTGCGATGAGAATTCACTAGTCGCCGTTTCCTTCACCAACGCGTCTGCAACTTTCGTAACGACCTTGACGTCAGCGTTGTTTGTGCATTGCCCACTCTTCCGCTTTACCCACTTGGCAGGAGGTCCTCATGGTCGACAGGTCATTCGCGTCCAGGAGCTTGCGTACACGCCACGTGTTGTCCGCACTTCTTGCTGGCGCAATCGTAGCGGGAAGTCACGGCGCCGCCAGCGCGGACCTTGAGACCTCCTTCGCGGTGATCTCCATCGGCGCGTCCAGGGAAATGGTGGTCTTGCTCCTCGGCCAGCCGACGACGCAAACTGAAACGACGACACTTGGCATCTCCCATACCAAGTTGCGCTGGCAACCATCGTCACGCAGTCCCGCTTTCGTAGTGACCTTCGTCTTGGGTCGTGTCGTGTCAAAGACACAATGCGGCAATCCCAGCGAATGCTGAACGCAGATTTACTGCGTCGCGGTCAACTCAAAATTTGATTGGGAGGGAATGATGACGCCACCTGATGGACTGGGACCTAACGACACAACATCTTCGTCTCGTGAGAGCCACGCCGAGCCCACCTGGGATCCCGGGCCGGAACTGGGTCTGCTCGGGCATGCGCTAATCACGCTCTCTGGCGTCGACTATAAGCTCGCTCGGAAGCAACCGAGGAACGAGCAGCGAACGATGGCGCTGGTCGGAGCGGCCCTCATCTTCGGGGCAGCCTTCCAAGCCGTCTGCATTTTCATCGCGCTCCACGTAATGCTAGGCGACGGTCCCTGGCAGCTTACGATCAGCATCGTGGTGACCACGATCGCGACGGGGATCTTACTCGTCTACGATTGCAAGTTCGTCGCTCATCTTTGGAATTCGCAGGGACTCGCCTTCTGCCAGTCCCGCGGCATTGTCCAGGCTGCTTCGCCAATGGATCGGGCGGTTCGGCCCCTCGGTATCCTCGTCCGGTGGGCGGTTTCACTGGCAGTTGCCTCTTTCGTCGCCTGGTTTGTGCTGCTTGAGGTGTTCGATGCCGACGTGCGGCGCGAACTGGCGCGCGAAAACCGGGCAGCCAACGCTCCAGTCTTTGCGTTGGTCGAGGCTCGCTACGCTGCGCTGCTGGCGGACGCCGACCAGCAGATTGTGCGTCATGATGCGACGATAACTGGTCTAACTCACGAGCACACCGACTTGCTCAGCCGCGGCCTGGTTGGACCGGCGGTCGACCGTCAAATCGCGGTCCTCGAGGATCAGGTGGCCAAACTCCGGGCCGCCTTCGCCGAAGCCGATGGGGTTTCTTCGATCCATCAGACTGCAGCGAACGCAGAAGAGCATGGCGTTCGGGCACAGCCGAGCAGCACGGGAGTTCGAGGCACCGGGCCCGTTTGGGCCTTTCACGACCGCGAGGCGCAGAAGTACCGTGCCAAGGCCGGCTCGATCCGATCCGAACTTGAGCCCGCCGCCATAGCACTCAAGGAGGCACAGGACCGGGCGGTAGGAGCCGCTGCCGCCAACAAGGCCGAAGCTAGAGACCGAGTGGCGAACATTGAACAGCGCCTCGCCAGTGAGCAACGCGCCCGCGCCACCGCCGCAACTGAGCTCCGGGAGATGGAGAACGGGCGGGAGGCCTGGATCCAGTCTCATGTTCAGCAAGCCTCCAGCCATATCCCGATGCCGACTGGCCTGAGCGACCGTCTGCGGGCGCTTTGGACGCTAGTGCTCTCATCGGAGCTCATTGGCACCGTCGCAATCGGCTTGAAGCTTTTCATTATGGCACTTGAATCAGCCGGACCTGTCTCAAAGACGCTCTTTGGTGCCGCGGGCATCTACGGCATGCGCGCTGCCATGCGCATTGAGGAGGTCGCGGATGCGGAAGCTGAACGGCGCGAAGTGAACAGCTATGCCGCCTTCCTCCGGCGTTCCCGGCGGGAGGAACAGGTCGATGCCGCTCTCAGGGCGCAACGACAACGCGACATGGGACGGCGGGGCTTCGAAGAACTCAGCGAATCAATTGAGCGCGCAAGCGCCGGCGGGCGGATGAACGGATCAGCTACGGATCGCCCCGAAGCCGGCCTGTCCGAAGATCCAACTTTTACGTCGTGATGGAGCAACAACGCAGAGGAGATCGACATGAATAGTAAGGCAACTAAGGTGCATTTCACCCTCTTGGCCAACGGCTCCCGGGCTGGAAAGGCCACCACGTTTAGCAAGTCAGCACTTCCCGTTGCAGCCACGCCCATGAGCCGGCTCGTACCTGGATCTGTCGGCGGCGAACTGGCGGCTATCAAGGCGCAATTGAACGTCATCGATAAGTTCGTCTTGAATCGCGGTGTCCGCCAGGAGCTAGGGCGGGTTCTGCATGACGCCTACATGCAACTCGCGGAGGCGAAGCGCCAGGAGCTTCTCTACCGCATCACGCTCGACCTCGATTCGACCAAGAAGCAGCTCTTCGTGGCCAATCTCGAGGCTAGCCGCGTCATCGACAAGGAGATCGCGGAGGGCTCGGCCGAGTTCACCAAAGACATGCTCGATGGCGCCTTGGCGGTCGCCATCCACGCCGCGACGGAGAAGCATCATAAGCTCGGCGAAATCGACGAGCTCTTGGCGAGCGCCAAGATCGATGAAGAGAGCCACGCGGAGCTCCGCGAGGCCACGATCGAAGCCATGCGGCATCTTTCGGACACCGTGAAGGACTGCGTTAGCCGCATCCTGGTGTCCCACATGGCAAAGGTACAGCAGACACTGGAACTCTTTCGTGAAAGGGGGCTCACCGCAAAAGACTTCTGACCGCACCCTGGATTGTAGCGCGGACGAGCGGCCTCGTCCGCGCTGGAACCCACTGAAGCAGCAACGCCCGGCCGCGTGGGCTGATGGCGCGTCGACGCACAACCTAACGCGAACAGCGTTCCTACGATCCGAGGTTCTACTGAAGCTATTCAAGAAGAGACATCTCAACCGGATCAGGGTGGTTTGCCATGCTGCAGGATTGTCTTCGCGCGCACCACATTATCCAGCGCCTTCTCAGTCGCGATATGCGGCGGCAGAAGCTCAGCTTGCGCCAAGCCGCACGACAGGGCCGGATTGCCCTCGGCACTCTGTCGTTCATCCTCGATAGAAGCCGCGTGCATGATCCCGACAAACGGCCAAAGCGCGGGCTTCGCCGCGGCACGCTATTGGTATTGCGAGAAATGCCATGGGTTGGAGGCCTCTCGGCGACCACTCTTGAGCGGCTCATCGTGGCCAAGGCGCAACGCTCCTCAGGTTTATAGGAGCTCGTCGGAGGACGTCGCCGTCCATGCTAGCGGCCTTCCATCGGGCCTCGGCTTGCCGCGAACAGTTGCCGGGAGCAATTCTTTTCTATCGCTGTTTCCAACGGCCGAGTAAGTGGCTTGAAATGGAGACCCTGCCCCCTCATGGGCATCAATTTCGCCGCCAATCGCCTCATGTAGCGGCTGATCAACGACTCTTCGCATCCAAGCAAGGGGCTCTGCACCACGCCACGCGGCGGCAAATAGTTGATAACCCAGCACGACCCCTTGGCGATCGCGTCAGGGAACCTTGCTGCAAGGCATGCGGCCTTGGCTATCGAATTGGAGGAGGCGCTCAAGTGTTCCGGCAGTAAGGCCACCGACCCAGACCACGCCACGCAAGTGGAGGATCGTCCCACGATGGACACCGCGCTTCGGCTGCTTCTTTGGGTCTTCGATGCGTCTGCCATTGACGAGCGATCTTGGCGTCCCGATCGAGATGTGCCCCTCGACCGCGGCGCGCCACAAGCTCAAGCCCTTCCGCTCTATATCTCGCCTCAGGAGTGAGCGAATGACGCGCAGAATGCGCACGCATTCAAGGACATGGTTGGCTGTGCCTGCTCGCGTCGTTTCGCAGCCTTGGGTGCCCGTCCCGATCAGCTCCGCATATCGGATGGTCCGCTGTCATCGTTTGAACGTGAAGGCATGGCACTCGTGGCGCAGTTCGCGCGAGCGCGAATGCAACATTGGTGAATAGCTGAGCATCGGCACCATGCCACGGTGGACAAACCGCTTAATTCTGAACAGGCCCCGCGTGCTTCCAGGTCATCATACAAATCATGCCAGTGAGGGATGCGGTGCCTAATGCATCAGCGGTCGCTGGAGCACGGCACATCGCTTGACGTCTGCAGCGTTCGGAATTGAACGTTTGCGCCGATGCAAGAGTATCGCGATCTTCGCGCGCGATGATTGCCCTGCCAATTGCCGAGAGAACACTACCGTCGAGCAGACTTCGACTGTCTTGGCCGCCGCCCTGGCGGCAGGGGCCGCGGCGGCTTCTCGCCGGGCGCTGGCTCGACGAACAACTCGGTGAGCCTCACGCCAAGTGCTCGCCTCAGGCGGTCCAGGATCACGACGCCGACGTTTACCTGTCCTCGCTCAAGGCGCGCCAGAAACGAGCCGTCGACGCCGGCCTTCTCCGCCAGCTCCTCAATCGTGTACGGCTCGGCAACGCGCAAGCGCCGCACATTCCACCCAACAAGCTTTCTTGCCTCCATAGGCTGAGGCCAACAGCTTGCCTATGCTTAATACAGGGCATATATTCCCTATATCGAGAGTTGACCAACCGCCTGTGCGCGCGGGCAGCACCGCGCAGCCAGGCCAAATCACCGCTTTCGCGTACGCGTTTGATCAGTGGGCTCATTTCTTGGGGAGACAATAATGCGTGCAGTATCAGCGGCGCTCATCCTGGGCGCCCTTTTTTGCGGCCCCGCAATGGCACAAACGGCAGAATTCAAGTGCCCGAAGCCAGGCACGGTCGTGGAGTGGGCCAATGGCGCGCGCACCACGTGGGTAGGGCAAGAGGGCAACTTCTGCCGGCGACAAATCAAGGACCAGAGGGGCGAGGAGTATCTTCAGAACTGGTACGCGCCGACGTTTACGGCACGCGCCAATCAGAGCCAGGCTTTCGTAGAACAGGTCAAGGCTTGGACCCTATGGCCACTGTCCGTCGGCAAGAAGCTCACGGGCCGCTTCGACGGCGTAGGCTCCAATCCTGGTTTCGGCGCGGGTTCCTGGCACGAGACGGTCGTCGTCGAGGCGTATGAGAAGCTCGACACAAAGATCGGCCAAGTCGACGTCTTCCGCATCACCCGCAACGAGGAAGCACTCTCCCACCGCTACAAGAGCACCTACCGCGAATGGTACGCACCGGCGCTCGGCGTATCCGTGAAGGTAACCTTTACGGACAATCAGAGCATGAACCTCACCTTCGACGTGGTGCGGGTGACGCCGTGATTGAGGGGCGGCGGCGGCGCTTTCTTCTTGCTGTGGCGGCGCTTGCTGCGTGTGTGGCGGTGGCTTTGCCGTCCGCCGCCAGCGCAGCCTGCAACGAGAGCGGCGGCCCCAATACCGTCATCGAGACCCAGCTTGATCAAGGCCTGGGCGCAACAACGATCCTCCTGCGGCTGCTTCCTGGCGGCACCGCCGAGTACATCGCAGGTGGCACCTGCACACTGCTTGCCTTCACGGCCTTCCGGGAAGGAAGCGCCATCTACACGGACGACGGCCTCGGCCGCGGGCTCACCGTCTCGGTGGCGCCGGATCGCACGCTCACCGTGAGCCACGCATCAGGCTGGACTGCCAGGAGCCGATAGGAGCGCTCATGCTTAAGATCGAAATGCTTTCCAGAATCGTTGTCTTGTTTGCGGCAGTTAGCTGTCTCAATGCCTGTGCTACGGTTGCGTATCAGCAGTCTCAGCCTGTGATTGAAGCGTCCGACGTAAGCAAGATTCAGAAGGGTGTAACCACGCGCCCTGAAGTCGAGGCAATCTTTGGCAGACCAGCGCAAACTGTAGTTGGCGATAAAGGTGAGAGACATTCTTTCTATTCTGCCTATCAAGCATCGGTAAGCGGCAAGGCTCATGCTTCAGCGTACATCCCGTTCGTTGGACCACTTGTTGGCACTGGGGAAGGTAGCTCCACTCATAGACAGCAGACGCTGCAAGTCATTTATACTGCCGCTGGCGTCGTGAAGGACTTTGAGTTCTCAGAGACCGGATCGAATTCAAAGACCCAAGTGAAGGGTCTGACTCAAAGCAAAACCGAAACGACACCAATGAAATAGGAGTGGTTCTCACCGCGCTGCGGTAGCAGTTGTACGTCGTCAATCTTCCGGGTGCGAAATTCCTTGCTCATAGCCACGCAAAAGATCGCAACCGATTCCTCTTTGCCAGCCACTACTCAGACAAGCTCCTAGGTTTCCGCGAGAACACACCGGCGGCCTCCAGCGGCTGCGGTGTCGAACTGATCTTCGAAGTAACCGGCGTCCGCGTCGGCCGCTTTCCGGAGGCTACTCCGGTCGGTTCTCCCGCAGGGACCGCGCTATTACGCTAGCCACTGTCTCCCGCCTGCGGGCAGCCTCCTCCGGCGCAACAACCACTTGCCGCGTCTTCACTCGGTAGCCTCGAACGGTGCTTTGCGTCTCGGTAGGCCCCGCGATCTCTCCGAGGATCGCCAGCGCTTCCTCTGGGGACGCAAAGTGGAGCTTGGCGAGTTCGTCTTCCTCGAAGCGCCCCGTTGCTAGCTTCTGCATCGCCTTAAGATGCCGCGCGTCCGAAGAGACGAACAGGACGCGGGAGTAATCCGCCGCCAGGCACTTCTCAATATTGCCCAGCTCGTAATCTCGGCCAGTGGTAACGGAGATCTCGCAGGCCACCTCGAGGCTGTCCTTGCTGAGAGACACATCCACGCGGCCGGCGCCATCTAGGATGGTCTCCTCAACCGTCGCCAGGAATCCCTTGGACTGCGCGAACTCCCGCAGCAGGTTCTGGAGGTACCGGTGTTCCTTGCCGCCGCGGCCAAGCGGCGGCGGTACCGCAACAGGCTCGGCGCGTCGTGACTTGAGCTTGGCGGCGACAGGCGCTTTGCTTGCGATTGGCTGCGGCGTTGCCACTTCCCGCTTCTCAATAGCCGGTTCCTCGACAGCGATCTCGGCTGGCGGTGCCGGTGCGGCCATCGGTACGGGCGTGGCCCCCTGGGCCTCTGTGGACACCTTAGCTCTCGCTGGCACTCGCCGTTGCAGCGCTGGTATCCCCTGCGGCTCCGGCACTTCGGCAAGCGGGACGCAGTAGCGCTTTCGGTTGGCTACCCTGAGTGCTTCCTGATCTGCCGCGGTCATCGTTGGCAGCTGCTCCACCGTGCCAAGGGGGACGGTGATGCCGAGTGCCTGCGGCGTCACATTGCGAACGTAGCAAGCAAAGGAGGTCTCCGCCTTCCGCTTGCGCTGGGCGCGGATGAAATCGGCGTCCGTGTGCATCTCGCTTGCGAACGCCGCTGCGTCCTTAGTCGAGACGCCGCCAACGAGCTTGATGCTGGTGCTCGAAGCGAAGGACGCGCGCAGCGTCGCGGAAAGCTGGTCCAGGTTCTGATGTGCGAGCGTCATGCCCACTTTGTATTTGCGAGCCTGGTTGAGAAGGCTGCCAATCCGTTCGTCTACATAGTCTGCCGCTTCGTCCACATAGAAGAAGCAGGGCCGCCGCTCATGCGCGGGGATGGTGGCCCGCCGCATCGCGGCCTGGGCAATAAGAGCAATGAAGAAGCGGCCGAGGATCGCCGCGCCCTCGTCCTTCAAGAGATCCTTCGCCGTGTTGATGAAGACGATCCGGCCCTCTTGGAGCGCCGAGAACATATCCACCTTGGAGCGCGGATGGGAGAACATGCGGTCAAAGGTGGCGTTGGAGAGCACGCCCCACAGGCGGGTGAGCACCTGCTTCTTGGTCTCGTTGAAGGAACGGTCAAAGAAGCGGGTCTCGAAGAAGGCGCGCGCCGTGGTTGGCAGCTTCTCCATGTACGGCCGAAACGCCTCGCCCTCTTCCATGAGCTGCCGGAAGGTGTGCACCGTGGCGTCCGGTATCTCGAGCATTAGGCGCGCGAGGTACTTGAAGACAATGCCTTGGCGGGCCGTGAGCTCGGCACCCAACAGCGCGCCGAAGAAATATTCGAAAAGCTCAATCGTGCCGTTAAGGATTCGCTCGCGCTCCACCAGCGGGAGCTTCGCGATCTCCTCGTGCTTGAAATCGAACATGTTAAGCGCCACGGGATACTCAACATCTGTGGGGTCTATGACCATCAGCCGCTCTGAGAGGCCGGACGGATGGCCTGGCGCGAAGACTGCCAAGCTTCCTAAGGTACGCAGCAGGTCTCCCTGAGAGTCCATAACCACGACGGAGCGGCCATCGTTGGCGCTCTCCAAGATGTCCCGAACGATCTGGATTTGAAGTAGCTGCGTTTTGCCATGCCCTGAGCCGCCCACGATGTGCGTATGCTCGAAGCGCGCGGCGACGGGAATGCTGAGAGGGAGCGGCGTGAGGGCGAAGGCATGCCAAGGCGTGCCCTCAAGGAACAGGTCTGCGAGCCGAGTGGCGGGCGTCCCGGGCATGTCCGACGGGCCGACGATTGGCCGTCGCGAGGTATGCCGTTCTTCCCATGGAATACCGGAGGCTACGCAGAACCTTCGCTCGAAGTGCCGCCTTTGGATTGAGAACAGGTCTGCCTTGACGGGGCCCTCAGCAAAGAAGGTGCTTACCAAGTCATCGACCGCCCAGGCCGGATCTTCAAGCAGCGCCACGAGCGGTACAGACACGCCGGGGATGCCGGCGTCCGGGTCTTGCTCATCGGGATCGTCTTTGAAGGCTGTCGCGGGCATAGCGCGTAGGAGGCGGTCGAGCGCCTTTATAACTGTGGCGCGCCACTGGGCTAACAGGTGGGGTGGATCCAGGAGAAAACGCTCCCTGCGGCGAAGCCGTTCGCGAAGGGCGACGCTTTCTTCAATGGTGAGAGCCATGAAGTTGGAAACACCCGGCACGTCGGCGATCGAGGGATCCTGTGCAGCGATGCTCCGGACGGCGCGCGTTAGCGCGGCACGCAGCGGCTCGATTGGCACAAGATCGGCCGTCACAAGCGCCTCACGCACGAGTTCGGCTGCGAAGAGATCCAGATTGCCTGCGATCGGTGAAGCGGCAGCCAACGCCTCCACACGTCGATAGAGGGCGCGGGTATCGGCCAGCTCTCCTTTGCGCGTGCCGCCCGCGATGAAGTTGAGGAGGTTGTTCCAGGCCATCGCTATTCCAGCGCCACCACGTCTTCGCCGCCGAAGGACGCTGCGGCCTCGAGCACGGCTTTGAATGTCCTTGATGCTTCCTTGAGCTGCTCCTCGACGGCCAGCATCTCGACGATGTCCCGGCACTCGATGCGCTTGCCGTCCACGAGGTCGTCCACTGTCACCGAGATATTGAGAGCTTTGAAGGCAAGACGTGACGCAAGGCCCACCAAGCCTGATCCGGGATCGGTTAGCTCGTCTCGGGTGTAGAGGATCGTCTTGCCGAGCCGATACTTGTCTATGTTGTCATGCTCTTCGTCTGTGAGCTCGGCGCGAACCGTGAGCACGAACGCAGCCGCCCCAAGCAGGGCGGTCTTCTGATCCCGGCGCAGCAAGAGCTTCATGCGCGTTGCCTCTGGTAGTCCCCTGCAATGGGACTACAACCAGGCAGATTGGTCGAGCCTTTTATTGCGCGCCGAAGTGACCGGCGTCGCCGGAATACAGACACAAATTGCAGTAACCCTAGACTGGAATTCGTTCCCAGCTAGGACCGTATTTGGCACCATGCGCCGAGGTTTGCGACAATGGCTTCGAACTCAAGATTGCTGAATTTTCGCTTCGCCATCGGCCTGCCTGGCACCCGACAGTCGAGCGTGTGGCAAGCTTGGAGCCATAACAGCGACGTGTATGTGACCCAAGACAAGATGGGTAAGGTGCACAAGTTATCTGTTCACGCGTCGGCGCCATACTACTTCTACGGTCTCACGAGCGAATTTGCCGCGGAGCATACCGATGGTCAGCGGGACCTCTTGAAGTGGCGCCGCGGGACCGTGCCCGCCGCGGGTGAAAAGCTCGCGGCGCGCGTCGTTTGGGCCGTTTTCCCAACAGACTATTTGGGACCAGACAGCGGCCGCTATCACGGCGTCCACTGGATTCCAGCGGCTCCGAAAGGCACTGCCGTTCAGATCGACATGATCGTTACGCGTGAATCTCGGGCAGCAATCGAAGTGTCGTTTGTCAGCAATGGTCGTCGTCTCGAGGAGTACGCGCTACTGCCGAATGGGGACGCGTTTGCGGTCGTGAGCTCGGTGATGCCGGACTGGGAGAACGAAGACGTGCTCCTCCGTGGAGGACCAGATTTTGCCAATGTCGCCTTCCGGGCTGCAGACGAGAAGGGCGCCGATCGCTCGGAAATCTTGTGCATGTCACCGCCGCCGAAGGATGGCGACGCGATGCAATTTCTGGAGCTGTGGGGAAATCACGTTCCGCTCGATTTCCCCGTGCCCCCAAACATGAAAATCCTCACTGGCGGACCAGGGGCAGTTCGGAGCAGCAAGAGTTAAGCAACTGGCGGGATTGGGCCTGTTGTCGTCGCACTGAACGCTTTGCTCGGCTGCCCGTCTATCATGAGCTTCACGTACATATGCAGGTTCTCCAGGTTGAGGAGGTCCCTAGCCTCGAAGCGGCCTCCGAACTCGCGCTCGATATAGGCGGCATCTTCCGCTCCAAGCCGGAAAGAGATAAGCGTGCCGGCATTGCCAAGCACGGCATGCCGTATCTCCGGCTCAAGCTGGTGGAGGTATTGGTGTGCCATCACCATGCCGAGGCGGTACTTTCTGAGTTCTGCCAGCATGTTGGCCACGGCGAGCGTCGTGAACGTCTGGAACTCGTCTATGTAAAGTGCGAAGTCTCTGCGCGTTTCTGGAGGACTGTCCGCGCGGCTGTACGCAGCTAGGCCAATGGTGGTCACCAGCAGGCCGCCGAGTATTGCGGCACTGTCTTCGCCAATACGACCCTTCCCGAGATTCACGAGCAACACACCGCCTTGGTCCATGATGCGGCGCATGGAGATCATCTCCCGAGGCTCGGTGAGGATCCGGCGCATCACGGGGTCTGAGAGGAATGCGCCGAGCTTGTTCTGAATGGAAGCCACGCCATCGGCCCGGTACGAAAAGGAGTAGCGGTCGAACTCCTTCTCCCAGAAAAGCCGGACCGGCTCGTTCGAGAGGGACGCTGCAACGTGTCTCCGGAACTTTCGGTCCGAGAACAAGCGCGGGATATCGAGGAGCGTCGCCTCCTTCTGCTCCAGAAGCGCATACAGCGCGTTGCGCAGAATGTGCTCCATGCGTACGCCCCAGGCGTCGCTCCACATCTTCTTAAAGACTTCAAGGAGGCCTGAGGCGGCAAGGGGGATGCGGTCCGGCCGCACCCGGCGCAGCGGATTGTATCCATAGGGCTGGCGTGGATCGGCTGCGTTGAGATAGACGATGTCGCTTCGGCCGGCAGAGATGGCCTCCTGATGCAGCCGATCGACGAGGTCGCCGTGGGGGTCTACGAGCGCAAAGCCGCCGCCTGCCAGAAGATCCTGTTTCGCCATGTTGCCGAGTAGCGTCGACTTGCCTGTGCCGGTCTTGCCGATGACGTAGGTATGCAGAAGGCGATCCTCCCGCTTGATACCGAAGCGACGGCGATCGTTTCGGAAGTCTACCTGCCCGATGAAAGTGATGCGCTCTTGCATCCAGCATAGCGTACGCAAGCGCTCAGTGCCGCACACGATGGGACTTTCCACTCTTTGAGACAGCTCACCTTACCGGCGGCCGCGTTCGTGTGGCGGTTTGCGGCGCAGGCGCATCCAGTCTGTCGGCCGTGCCATGTATCGATCCCGAGCGAGCTTTGGATCGGGCCGCAACGCAGGCTCCTTGCTGCTTCGTCGCCCAGTGATCCAGGCCAATACAAACCACATGGCTCTTCCAGACCCGGAGAGTACCCACCAGGTGCTCCATAGCAGCCGTCGCCAGAGATAGCGTGTCCAGGCGAAGCGCAGGCTCAGTGCTAAGGCCAAAGTAAGAGAGACGATCCACGCCTCGATGTCATCTGTGGTTCGGCCGTTGCTGATTTCGAGCACCTCGAACCGAAACCACGTCGTGTACGCGCCGAAGGCAACGCCCATGAGAAGCGTCACATTGATCAGATGTGCGCTGAGCTCTTTGCGCTCTTGCTTAGAGAGTATGTACTCACGCGGCATTTGCTAACGACTCCTGCGGCGTAGTCGGCAAAGCTTGCAGTACATCCGGTGGTTGTCAATTGGGCGAGGCATGCCCCTTCCGAAGCATTGTCCGTTCGCGTGCGTTCGCCCTCCTTTGGAGGTCTGCCTCCTGGCCGCACGCTACAGAGCGGTCCCAGCTCTTTGAGACCTCCCGCACAACGCGGGGTTCACCCAACGCACCGATACAAACCGCCGCCACTGTTGTGGCGCGCGCTTTGCCGCGTGCACAGCCAAGGAGTCTCTCCATGACTACCAGCGTACCCTTCTCGGCGCTCGTCGCGCCAAAGGACAATCCCCGCCACTCCTACGACAAGAAAGCCATCGAAGGACTCGCCCAGAGCATCAAGAAGGACGGTCTCATCCATAACCTCACGGTGAGGCTGGTGAGCGGTGGCAAGTATCAGGTCGTTGCCGGCAAACGGCGCTTCCTCGCACTGCAGCATCTCAATCGCAAAGGTGAGATCGAGCGTTCGTACAAAGTGCCGGTCCGCCTCAACAAGAATGTGTCTGCCGGCGACCTCGACCGGGTTGCCACCGTCGAGAATGTCCAGCGCGAGCCGCTCGATTCGATCGACGAGGCCGAGGCCTTCGCCAAGCTCCTCGGCAGAGGCGAGAAGATCGAGGACGTCTCGGCCGAGACCGGCGTCTCGGTGCAGACCATCAAGCGCCGCGTGGCGCTTGCGGACCTCGCGCCGGAGGCAAAGGCCGCGGTCCGGGAGAAGAAGATCTCCCTTTCGGTGGCCGAAGCCCTGACGCTTGCCTCCGCTGCCCAACAGAAGACGTGGCTGAAGGATCTGAAGCATGGGGTCGGGCTCGATGCCCGCTACCTGCGCTCAATGCTCCTTGAAGAGAAGCCGTCCGCCGCGACCGCGATCTTCCCGCTCGAGAAGTATCAGGGCACGTACACCCGGGACCTCTTCGCCGAGAAGGACGCGACGTACTTCGACGACCGAGAGCAGTTCATGACACTCCAGAAGGAGGCCGTGGACAAGATCGCGGAAGAGCACCGCAAGACCGGTGTTTGGGTCGAAGTCGTCACCGAGCACCACGTATCCTGGTGGCAGTACCGGGAACCCAAGAAGAAGGAAGCATCAGGCGTGGTGATCCACTTCGCCCCGACCGGCCGTGTCGAGGTTCGCAAGAGCCTGGTCCGCCAGCAGGTCGACCCGAAGGCAACAAACGGCAAAGGCCGGGACAAAAAGCCGAAGGAGCGGCCTGCGGTCTCCAAAGCTACGTACCGCTATGCCAACGCCCACAAGACGCTGGCGATGCAGATGGCGCTTATGGAGAACCCTCGCAAAGCGAAGGAAGCCGCGGCCGTTTTGCTTCTCAATGGCTGTCCGGGTGCAGCGATCAACCTCAAGGCGCATGAAGCGCTCCGGGAGCTGGCAAGGCATCCCGGCTCGTCTAACGCCTATGAGCTGATCGACACCTGCGCCCGGAAGCTTCTCGGCAAGCTGGGGCTTCGCAGCCAGATTGGCGAGGAGGCGCCCTCCTGGGTTCGCTTGCACCATGCCGGTGCCGACTGGACCCAGGTGATCTCGGGTATTCGCTCGCTCAACGGGGTCGAACTCGATGCGCTGATCGCGCTTCTGGTGATTTTGTGCTTCGGGACCCAGCGAATGGAGGGGGTGGAGCCGGAGGACACGTTCTTCTCCGGCCTCACCAAGGACTTCACGCTCGACATGCGTAAGGTCTGGACGCCCGATGAGGTCTTCCTCAAGGGGCTTCGCCGAGACGAGCTGGTCCAGGTCGCGACAAACAGCGGCGCACTGCGCAAGCAGCCCAAACTCGGCACGGCTTCCAAGAAGGAGCTGGTCTCGGGGTTGGCCGGCTACTTCAAGCGCACGGCGGAGCCGAAGGCATCGCTCGACGAAGACGAACAGAAGGGCCGCGCGTGGCTGCCTGCGTGCATGCAGCTCTGCGTCCCTTCCGTGGAAGCGAAACCAACGTAACTATCAAGCCGCCCACCGATCCGGTGGGCGGCTTTCCTTTGTTATCGGCAGTTCGTCTAACGACTTACTCGGTGGCTTTACCTGCGGAACCACTCACCTTGCGAAGCAGCTCCTGCTGCTCCTGGCGCGTTACCTCCACCATCTTCTCCAGCTCTACCCGATTGACGAGAGAAAGCTGTACGCGGGTGGGAGTGAGTGCAGAGGCGTCCTCATCAAGAAGCATGTTCTTTTCGAAGTAATAGACCATGCTCAACCGGATCGGGATCTCCAGTGCACCGCCTTCCATGCCGTAGTCGAGTTCAATCACGCGGCGCTGCTTCTCGCCTAGCTTTGGATGCGGTCCAATACGCAGCGATACATGCTTGTTCCAAGCGAGATCATGGGTCGGATCAATCGGGTGATGTCGGCTCTCGCTGATCTCGAGTATTCGCGCCAGAACAAAATCACGGAAGTCATTGTGCTCATGGCACCAGGCCCGCAGGTGCCACCGAGACCCGTCGAAGCCAAGCGCGTGCGGCGTAACCCAGCGAGAGAGTGGCTCGACGCGAGAAAAGGATTGGTACAGGACGCATAGGGACTGCTTCGCACGGATGGCTTCGACCACCCACCGCAGCTTCCCGGCATCCAAGCGCCGACGCGGCGCTGGGACGGCAGCGAACTCCGGCACAAAGCCCAGCCACGTCTCTTTCTGCTCTCGCGCGTGGTCGGCGATCGAGCGGAGGTCGCCGAGGTATTGCCGCGCGGACGGTTCATACAGCAGTGGCTGGAAGGCGTGGGTGGCGGCGTAGGTCTTGAGGTAGGGGTCGTAGCGCAGGTTGTCGGGCGCCATCTGCAGGTACCGTGCGATATCGGCCGACGCCTGGGGCGGCGAAACATCGAATTTTCCGATCAGGTCTCCGCGATTTATCTGGCCGTCCCAAAACAACCGAAACTCAATGAATTCAATGCGTTGGCCTATGCCCCAACGCAATCGGTCGTGTCCACCGGCCATTTTGTGCTCCCTTCCCACCCTTTTAGACCCTTGAAGGTTCAAGTTACAATAACCATTAGGTTACTTTAAGGTTCGCTGGGGGCTGTGGGGCAACGAGGTCACCGCGGACGTTAGGATTAAGGAGATACATATGACCGCCAAACTGTTGCTTTTCCCCGTCGATTGCGGGGACATGACCCTGGTCGAATTCGACAGCGGCAAGATGCTGCTCGTCGACGTGAACATCCGCGGCGCCGCTGACGACCCGGACGATGATACCCCGGACGTGGTGGCGATGCTCAAAGCGCGGCTGCCGAAGGACGAGAAGGACCGCCACTACGTCGATGCCTTCATGATCAGCCACCCCGACGAAGACCACTGTCGTGGGTTCAAGAAACACTTCTACACGGGCGACCCCGCCGACTACCCGGAGGGCAGCAAGAAGATCCTGGTCCGGGAACTGTGGTCCTCGCCGATCGCCTTCCGGCGCGCGTCAGCGGACCACACGCTGTGCGAGGATGCCCAGGCGCTTAACGCCGAAGCCCGCAGGCGGGTTGCGCGCTTCCGGGCGGTCGGGACGGCCGTCGGCGATGGCGATCGCATCCTGATCCTCGGCGAAGACCAGGATGGCAAGACCGACGATCTCGGGCCGATCTTGATCAAGGTCGAGGACACCTTCTCGCGCATCAACGGCACCTACGACTCGACCCTCACGATGCGCCTCCTTGCCCCGCTGCCCAAGGAGGACGAAGACGAGGAGACCTGCAAGAACGATGCGAGCGTCATCATGCAGATGATGCTCGCCAGCGGTGGCGTCGCGGCGGCCTGCCGCTTCCTCACAGGCGGCGATGCGGGCGTCGAGGTCTGGGAGAGTGTCTGGAAGCGGTACGAAGCCCGCGCCGCCTGGCTCCAGTACGACGTCCTGCAGACGCCGCATCACTGCTCCTGGCATTCGCTCAGTCACGATAGCTGGTCCGAGTACGGCGAAGACGCCGAAGTGTCGCCCGAGGCTCGCAAGGCGCTCAGCCAGGCCCGCAGCGGCGCCCATCTCATCGCCAGCAGCAAGGAGATCACCGACGACGACAGCGATCCGCCGTGCATCCGCGCCAAGCGCGAGTACGTCGACATCGCCGATGACGCCGGTGGCAACTTCCTGTGCGTGATGGAGGAGATCGACGCCGACGACCCGCAGCCGTTGGAGTTCCACGTGACGGCAAGTGGTACGGCTCGCGTCGAAGAGAGCGCACAGGCGAAGTCGGTCAGCCCGCAGGTGTTCGCGCCGGCGGTTTCGAGCACGCCGCGCGAGGTCAACAAGCAGGGTGGCGGCCGCTATGCCTGATGGCTGGTCTTCCCGGGTGGCCGATCCCGCCCGGGAGGTCCAGGCGTGGCTTCGCGCTCAGTGCGGCGATGCTGTCCGTCCGCTCGGCAAAGGCGAATGCGCCCGCTTCGCGGCGCACTCGATCGAGCGGGGCTGGGAGATTTCCGTCGACCTCGCCGGCGCGACCCGGGTGCTGCTGGTGCTCTTGCCATCGGGGTTCCCGTACGCACGGCCGCGTATCGCCTTGGCGTCCGAGGAAACGCTACTGCGATGGCCACATTTCGAGGAGCTCGGGCTTGCCTGCCTGCCGGCACGGCCGATCATTGCCGAAGAGCCTGTCGAGGCGGTGCGCGCAGCACTCGAGGATGCCTGCGAGCTCATCAGGCAGTGCGCTGGAGGAGATAACGCCGCTGAATTCCGCCGGGAGTTCATTTCCTACTGGGGTCGCAGCCTCCGCGGCGACAAGCGTCCCATCCGGTCGCTGCTGACGCCAGGCGGACCGACTCGGCGTATCGCCGTCTGGCGCGGGGCTTCGTGGCACGTGGTCGGCGAAGATCGCGAGGCGGTAGCCAGGTGGCTTGCTTATGCCGGCGTCGATAAGCCTGCGGCCGGCTATGCGATCCAAGACGGCCTCCTCATCTCGCTACCTCAGCCTCCGATCCCCGCAGACTACCCCAACACCATCTCGGCGCTGCGCGCTTGGCTCGAGCGCGACGCGCCTGCAAGCCTGCCGCTCCTCAACGAGCTCACCGACGCGCAGGCGCACATCATGGCCGTGCTCGAAGCACCGACTGAGAGTGGCCCTGGCTTCGTGGCGGTGTGCCTCGCCGGCACTGCCGAGCCCAAGGTCAACGGATTCCGGCCCGGTCACGCCCCGGCGCGCCTGAGGCGCGACGCGTGGCTCGCCAAGGCGGCTCTGTCGCGTCTGAAGGTCGAGCGGGTTGACGCTGCCTGGATCCACGGTCGCGGCCACGACCCTGCGCAACCCATCCTCTACGGCAAGACGGTCGCGATCTTGGGATGCGGGGCCGTCGGGTCACTGTCTGCGATCCGGCTTGCTCAATCTGGCCTAGGCGGCCTGATCCTCGTCGATCCGCAGTCACTTGAAGGGCCCAATGCGGGACGGCACGCGCTCGGCGTGCGGTCCGTGGGCTTCGGCAAGGCGACCTCGCTGGCTCAGGAGATCGGACGGCGCTTTCCCCACATGCAGACGATCGATGCTTTGCCGCGATCCTGGGCAACGTTGTCCGATGCCGAGCGCGAGAGAATCGCGCAGTGCGACCTCATTGTCTGCGCCATCGGTGATTGGGCTGCCGAAGGTCCGATCAACGAGTGGCATCAGGCGCGCGGCGCCGTTCCACCGATCGTATACGGCTGGATGGAGGAGCGCGGGGCTGCGGGTCACGCTCTCGCCTTGCTTCGCCCCGGTGGCTGCATCGCCTGCCTGCTCAATCCCAATGGTTCGATGCGCGATCCCGAGACCCACTGGCAGGAGGGAAACATGTTGAGAGCGGAGCCGGCATGTGGGGTCTTGTACCAGCCCTTTGGCCCAGTGGAGCTGGGCTACGTCGAAATGCTCGTTGCAGACCTCGCTCTCGACGTACTGCTGGGTGCCGTGACGGACAATACGCATCGCATCTGCGCCACGTCCTCGGCCCGGCTGGCCCAGCTGGGCGGGGCTTGGACGGCCTCGCACACGTTGCTCCGGCCCCTTGGATTGAAAGGCCATTTCACGACTGATCGGCCCTTTTCAGCGCGTGCCGATTGTCCGGTATGCTCGGGGGAATGAGTGATGATTTGCTGGAATATGCGCTACCGGGAAATCGCGTGCTGTGCTTCGCGCCTGAAGTGGTGGCACGGTTCCGGATGCACCGCCAGCACCGGCTGTGGCGCAAGGAGGCGGGCGGCCAGCTGTTCGCCACCATGACCGGGAAGGTGGTCGACATTCGCGAGGCGACCGGGCCCCGTCCCTCAGACCGGCGTTCGCTGTTTGGCTACGTCCCGCATCGCGCCGCTGAACAGGCCGAGATCAAGGCGCGGTATGCTCGCGGCCTGCATTTCATCGGCGATTGGCACACCCATCGGCAGGCGATGCCGGAGCCCTCCTCTACCGATTTGCACAGCATGCAGGACATGTTCAAGCGCAGTGATCACGATACGCCTGGCTTCATCCTCGTCGTGGTGGGCACCGAGCTGTTTCCCGAGGGTCTGCATGTTTCGTACCACCAGGCTGGAGGGTGGCATGAGCTCAAACTCAAGGAGGCGCCGGTCGTGGTGGAAGGCGGCGCCAATGGCCGCGGTGCTAAGATGAGGCAGAGCCCCAACGGCAAGGCCAGCACATGAAGCAGTGGTTTCCTTTCAGCGACTACGATTTCTATGCCTATCTCACAGCGGGCGTCTTCCTGCTGCTCGGGCTCGATCTCGCCATAACCGGCGGGAGCTTGATGCTCCGACCGGAGTGGACGGTCGTCGAAGTCGTCATTGTAATTGCCGCCGCCTACGTGGTCGGCCAGATCGCCGCCGGACCCGCCTCGACGCTGCTTGAACATGTCGTCGCCAGGCGCGTACTTCATCCGCCGACGTCGTTGCTCCTGGGCTTGGCGAAGCCTCGGTTCATCGAGCGATTCTTCGCAGCATTGTTCATAGGACGAGGCTTCGGGCCGCTGCCCACGGCCATGCGCGAGACAATCCTCACGAACGCCGCGAATGCCCACGGCGTCGAGAAGATCACCGACCCGGAGGAAGTCTTTCAGGTTGCCTTCCCAGCAGCTCGCGCTGTCGCTGACACCGTGGCGCGCATCGACCAATTCCGAAATCTGTACGGCTTCTCCCGAAACGTGTCTTTCGTTGCTGTTGTGAGCACCATCGCGCTTGCTATCCGCTGGTGGATGGACCCGCTGCCGTACTCGGCATGGATGACCATTATCGCGGCGGTCATTGCCTTTGGCATGTTTGGGCGCTTTCTCAAGTTCTACGCCGAGTTCGCGACCGAGGTCCTGCGCGCCTATCACAACAGGCTCGTCGCCGACGGCGCGGGCAAGAAGCCATGAAGGTCCAGATCTTCGATGTCGAGCACGGCGGCTGCGCGCTTGTGACGGCGGATACCGGAGCCCGCATGCTGATCGATTGTGGTCACAACGCGTCAACGGGCTTCCGGCCATCGACGTACCTGCCGCGGATCGGCGTGACGTATCTCGATGAGCTGGTGATCACCAACTACGACGAGGATCACGTTAGTGACCTGCCAAACCTAATCCGGTCCGTGGGTATCGGTATCCTTACCCGCAATCCGACGGTTTCGGGGCCTCAATTGCTGGACTTGAAATCTGAGACCGGCGCCGGGCCTGGAATTACGAGTCTCGCTAGAATGACTGGTAACTACACCGGTTCGGTGACTTCTCGACCCAACTACGGCGCGATGACTTACAACGCATTCTGGAATCGGTATCCCTTCGACTTTGACGACGAGAACAACTTAAGCTTCGTGTTGTTTCTGCACTGCTATGGGCTGCATATGGTGTTCCCCGGCGATCTGGAAACGGCGGGATGGCGCGCCTTGCTGCGGAATCCCAGCTTCGTCCGACAGTTGCAGCAGGTGAATGTCTTCGTCGCGTCCCACCATGGACGGGTGTCCGGCTGCTGCGAAGAGGTTTTCAGGGAGGCCGGCTGTTCGCCACAGATCGTGGTGTTCTCCGATGCCGGCATCCAATACAGCACGCAGACGACGGCAGGCTGGTACGGTTCTCGGTGCAGCGGCATGGTCTACAGTGGCGCTAATCGATATGTATTCTCGACGCGTCAAGACGGTCGGATATTGCTGGAAGCCACGGCGACGACAACGACCATTCAAACCAACTTCTAGTTGCCGCATGGTCCCAGCCAAGAGGCTTCAAGTAGAATATTGGAAGTGAAACTCATGAAGAGCGGCGCTGCGAAGATGCCGTTCTCGCTGGGTTGTGGTAGTGGTTGGCGGCGACACCAAGCTTCTGATTTCTAACCAGGAGAAGACAGCATGCGTCGTAGGATTTTCATAGATGGACGGCCCGCTGAGATTGCTCAGGACTCTTTGACAATGGCCAATCTGCCGACGTCTTTAGAGCGTCGCAGCCTCACCTCAGCCAATCTGCCTAAACCTGCGAGCAATGGCGGCGCGCAACAACAGCAACCTTCTACGCCGGCTCAAAGTGGCGATTCGGGGCCAGGCGGGAGTTCCAAGAAGACGTCCCAGTGAATGCCTTTGAATGGGCCGCAATATCGGCGGTGGCATCCGCCTTGGCGGCAATTATTTCCCTGTTTAGCGCCCGGACCCAGCTGCGATCGGCTGATGCGAGAGACTGTCTGGAACTCGTAAAGCAACTTGGGGATGCCCAACGCCGTGCAAATGCTGCGCTTGGCGACCAAGTGGAGCGCGAGCTACTCGAACTTCTAAACCTGTTCGAAACGGCGGCACTTCTCTTCAATCATAGGCGTCTAGGTCGATCTTCGGCCTATGTAGTTAAGCACGCTCTGTTGGAGGGGTGGGTTTGGCTCGATACCACGGAGGGGCTAGCTCCGATCTTGAACAAGGCCATTACCGGCCCGACAACGTTTCAGCAGCTACTCATTTTCAAGCGGCGGTTTTCTGCCGAGATCGCTCACCTAACAGAAACGCGGAAGCAACTAGATCTTCAGGATTGCTCGGCGCCCATAGCTTAGAATACGAGCATGGCGCGCCCAGAAATTGTCGACAAACTAGATGCGTTCCTGACAGCGCAGATGCCGCCGGCCGAGGAGCGAGACATCGTCTATCTCCTGGTTGAGATCAGGAAGATCATCGACCACGACAATGCGGTAGTGACCTATCCCATTCTCAAGTTCTATGCGGACTGGTGCGTACACACGAGGAAGGATCGCCTGACGAAGGAGATGATCGCTATACTCGGCGACATCTACAACGCAGCTGCAGCGGCTATTTTACAACCGCACTCTCCGCTTGGGGCGGCTGATCCAGCTAGAGATTTTATCTATATGTCCCGGTTGCGGAACGACCTGCGCAGATTCCTCAGCACATATGGCCTGCCTGGCTCATTGGTGGATAGCGATGACAACTGGGTGTCATTTGTGGCCTTGCTCGTGAAGGTGTTGGAGAACCAACCCATCATCGACTCATCAAACAAGCTCGGCAACGTGAGCCAATTCACCTTCCTTCCGGCAAACGCCCGATGCGTTATCGGTCGGATGGATTTCAAGACACCTGTTGCAGGCAACCCGTTCTATCAGATCGGCAATTTCTACTAGGAGAAATCAGTATTAGAGCTTCGGGAAGTGAATGCTGTTCTCGGCGACCTACGCCGCCTCACGCAGCTCGTCCTCCGGTCGCTGATGCATCAGGTTCTTCCGCCACTGTTGAGGTCCCGTTCGGGAGTTCGAGGTGGTCTCTGACAACGTGAAGTCTGGCGGTGGTTTCCACCCTCTGAGGTGCTTGAGGAGCACTTCGGCACGCTCCGTTGCCAGAGTTCTCCCCACTTCGCGGTGGGCGTTCGTATCACCGTCTGTGTTTTGTGCCTCCGAATTTCGAGAATCGCCTCGCGCTGGGGAGCAACGTAGAACGGCAAGGCCTGAACTCAGTTCTTGGAAGGGCGATTGCAGTGTTACACAAAGCTTTTTGCCGACCAGCGTCCGGTTCGAGGTGAGGATATTGACGGCATCTCTAAATGTCCTCACGCGCCCACTCACTTTGGTCACATCAAGTGACTGAACAAACCCAAAGAACGCGTCAATCCTGGCGCTCATCGTATCTTTGGCGTCCGGGAGATATGACCTTGCCTCTCTGGCCCTGGCAATCTCGAGGAAGAGTAACGCTTTTCTACGTTCATAGGTCTCGCGATCGATGAGCTGATCCACGTAGGCGTCTGTGAGGCGCGCCTCTCGCTCCTTGAGAGCCGCAATCTTTAGGTCAGCAGATCGAAGTCTCTCACTCCTTTGTGCACTCCAGGCCTTGTCCTCCTCACTGATGATGGGAATCAGTTCTTCCACATCCTCGCGAGCCAGCAGCATGCCCTCCACGTGATAGCTGAGCTCGGTCGAGACGTGGTCCTCTCTGATTCCTGTCGTCGGACAGCTGGTCGTATGGCAGCGATAGTACACGTGGCCCTTCTGGCGCTCGCCGATCAGCGTTGTTCCGCACAAGCCGCACTTAAGAAGGCGGCGATAGAGGAACTCATGCTTGCTGACACTGATAGTGAGCTTACCGTCGAGCACGTTCTGGACCTCTTGGAATAGGTCAGCACTGATTAGTGGCTCATGGATGCCTGGAAAGTGCTCTCCCGTAGACTTCAGACGAATGACGCCGGCATAGAACGGATTGCGCAGCATTGCCGTGATACTGCAGAGGTTGAGTGGGCTACCATTTTTTGTCGTAAGACCTTCCCGGTGAAGCTCCTTCCGTAGCGTTTTGAAGGAATGCTGCCGTGATGCGTACAGCTCGAAGGCGAGTCGAACGAGCGGGCCTACAATTGGATCAATCGTCTTGGCCTTGCCCTTGCCGTTGTTCTGGTATCCAAGCGGCGCGGCACGCGGAAGCAGCCCCTGCTTGAGGCGCCCTCTCAGTCCTTTGCGAGTTTCCTCTCGCAAGTTCCGAACGTAATCTGCAGCGACCACTGCCTGGATATCTGCTGCAAGCCGGCCACCTCGGGATTTCATATCGAGATTGTCGTGGGCGAAATGCACTTCGATTCCGATGTCGAGCAAGCTCTGGATCCTCGCCCAATCCCACAGATTGCGAGCGCCTCGATCGATTTTGTGAAGAATGATGCCGGCGGCGCCACCCCGTTCGAGGCGACCCATCATGCGCAGAAACGCAGCACGGCCGATCTTCGCCGCGGTCTGCTGCTCTTCGTACCACTCAGAAATAGCGAGGTCATTTCTGCGCGCGAACGCCTCGATCGCATCCCTCTGTGCGCTAAGAGAAGAACCTTCCTTACCCTGTTTCGTCGTGGAAACCCGGATGTAGGCAAAATAGGTCTTCATTGCGAAGGTGGGTTATCGCCACCTGACTGGAATCTATCATCGAGCATCGGCCGGTGCGAATCGGCCCTAGCCTGCTCGACTTCGAGTTCACGGAAGAGCCGGTACATCACACTGAGGTAGCGGCGCAAATTATTGGTTGCCCGAAGGAGATCCTGTTCAGAAGCGCTCGGCATCAGCCGCCGGATGAACGGAGGGATGTAGGGCTCATCGATCTGCATTGAGCCCATCCTATGATCCGCCGTTGGCCAACTGCAGGAGGTCTTTCACACCGCTTCGGTGATTTGTGCCACCTGCGGCCACAAGTCTTCCGCAGGTACCGTGACTCGAATGAAGGACAAGCAGGTACGGAAGCCAATACGCGTTGTGTCGATGGCCTGCCTAGACGGCACGCTTGTTGAGATCATCCAAGAAGCGCCAGACCAGCCAACCGCGTTGGTGGTCGCGCGGGACGGTTCCTTCGACGTAGGAGCGGACTGGACCTACGATGGGGTCCGCCACGTGCCTGTACCGGCAGCGCACAATCTCCTCAAGCACCGAGCGGTCCGCCTTCCCGGCGTGCCCCAAGAGTACGGCTCCGTCGAAGAATTGTTCACTGAGATCGAGCAATACGCAGACCGCTACCTCGCACTCTCGCCAGCGTTTCTCAAGATCGCTGTCTCATACACCCTGCTCTCCTGGGTCTATGACGCCTTCAACGAGTTGCCATACCTCCGTTTCCGCGGGGACTACGGCTCCGGCAAGACCCGTGCGCTCATCGTGTTTGGTAGCATCGCATACAAGGGCTTCTTTGCGAGCGGTGCTTCCACCGTCTCGCCGATCTTCCACACCTTGGACACCTTCAAAGGCACCCTCATCTTCGACGAAGCAGACTTCCGCTTCACAGATGAGAAAGCCGAGCTCGTGAAGATTCTCAATAACGGCAACGTGAAGGGCTTCTCCGTCCTAAGGACGCAGGTAACCGCGAGCAAGGAGTTCGAGCCGCGGGCGTTCTCCGTGTACGGCCCGAAGATCGTAGGTATGCGCGGCTCGTATGAAGACCGCGCTCTTGAGAGCCGCTTCCTCACGGAGGAGATGTCCGGGCAAACCCTGCGCGCGGATATTCCCATCAGCCTGCCGGAGGACCAGGAAGCCGAAGCGCACGCACTACGCTGCAAGCTCCTGATGTTTCGTCTCAGAGAACGCGGAAGGGTCTGCATAGACCCGTCTTTGGTAGATCCGGCGCTCGAACCTCGGATGAATCAGATACTGCTGCCCCTCCTGTCCGTGGCACCAACCGAGGAGGCCCGGACCGCCATCCGCAGCTACGCCGCTTACGTCCAGGAGGGCGTGGTATCGGATCGTACCGGTTCCACTGAAGGCCAGTTGCTCGCGATTATCGCTGCAGCGACCGGCTCCGCCGATCGGCCGTCTCTGCCGCTTCAGGAAATCGTGTCCGCCTTCGGCGAGCGCTTCGGTGGCGAGTACGAGCGTACCATCACCAACCGCTTTCTTGGCGGCGTGCTGCGCAATCGGCTTGGCTTGCCACTCTATAAGACCGGCGGCGTGATTGCCGTCTCGCTCAAAGATCAAACGAGACTGGCCGCGCTCTTCGCGAGATACGGCATTGGGGATAGCGAGGGGAAAAACTCTGCATAAATCGATGTCGAGGGAGTTAGGGAGAAAGGGAGAAACACAACGGGCGCCCACAAGGGACGCCCGTTGTGCGTTCGAGCCCAATTGCTCCAAGCGTTGCGAGACACGAGATACCCGTACGTTCCTCCCTAAGTCCCTAACTCCCCGGGACCTGCCACAAGGTGTGGATTGTGCCTCCTTAGCGATACGCTTGCGCAGCGTCATGATGTTTGCATGCGGCGAGGGCCTCTTAACTCCTCTCGCCAGCAAGAACATCATGAACAAGGTCAGTTGTTTGCTGCGTGCTCATCGTTTGAAGTGGGGACTTCATCAGAAGGATTTCCGGGCGCTCATCCCGCACACCGGGCACAACCGGGTCTCGCGCGTTGAGCGCAGCTTGCGCCAGCCCAACGCACGGGAAATCCTAGCCTATGGGCTCATCTTCGGCCTCTTGCCGGAGGAGCTTTTCCCTGGCCTGGTTGCCGAGGTCGAAGAGGCGGTGCTGCGTAACGCTTATAAGCTGCATCAAAAGGCCGAGAAGGACACCTCCGAGGCGGGAGTTCGCCGCCAAGCCTTCTTTGAAGCTATCCTCGCCCGCGCGGCTGATCGCGTGCGCACCCGCGGAAAATGAGCCGCCAATACGATGAGTTGGTGCTCGCGATCTACCCCACGGCAAAAGGTATCGCATACACGCTCTTCCAGGCGCCGCTGTCCCCGGTTGACTGGGGCATCAAGCGCGTCCGTGGCCAAAGCAAGAATGCGAATGCACGATGCCTTGAGATCGTGGCGCAGCTCTGCAAATCATTACGTCCGGATACGATCGTGCTTGAGGCGTTCGATCCGAACACATCCAACAAGTCCGAGCGACTCAAGCGTCTCCACGCGCTGATCGTGGCGCATTGCGAAGCGGAAAATCTCACGCTCGCGCGGTACTCGCGCCAGCGCGTGCAGGACACCTTCCGGGAAGCTGGTGCCATCACCCGCTACGAGATCGCGCACGCGATAGCCACCTACATCCCGGCCCTTGCACACCGCAAGCCGCCCATCCGCAAGCTCTGGCAGACTGAGGATCAGCGGCTCTCATTGTTTGATGCCGCTGCACTTGCGCTCACGCACTACGCATTCGTGCCTGCGGAGGAGCCTCCGTAGCGGCAGCTCGTGTCTCCGAGAGTTGGTGCCCAAGCGGCCCCAACCTTCGGAGATCCACCATGACAGATGTTCTTTCCGAGGCGACACGCCTCGACCTCTACCAGCGCGTGACGGACGAGATCGTCCGGGCAATCGAAGCCGGCGCGGGCAAATTCATAATGCCTTGGCACGGCATGGCCTCCGGCCGGCCGCGCAACGCCTATACCGGCGATGCTTATCGCGGCATCAATACCTTGGTGCTGTGGGCTGCGGCTCGAAACCGGAGGTTCGTCTCGTACCACTGGGCAACCTACCGGCAGTGGAACGACCTTGGCGCCCAGGTACGCAAGGGCGAGAAGGCGACGATGATCGTCTACTACAAAAAGGTTCCGGTGAAAGCCGAGGACGCCAACTCCGGCGAGCCGATCGAAGACTACCGGCTGCTTGCCAGAGCGTACTTCGTCTTCAATGCGGCCCAGGTGGATGGATGGGAGGAGCCAGGCGTCTCGCTGCAGAGTGCGGTTGCTCCGCATGAAGTGATCGAGAATTTCATCGCTGCTACCGGCGCGGACATACGATTCGGCGAAAGCGCCGCTTACTGGCCGGCGCGGGACTGCATAACGGTCCCGCACAAAGGCTGGTTTAAGGGCTCAGACACTAGTACGGCCACCGAGACGTATTACTCCACGATGTTCCATGAGCTCATTCATTGGACCGGCCACTGGTGCAGACTGGCCCGCAACCTCACGACTCGCTTCGGTACTCATGACTACGCCATGGAGGAGCTCATCGCGGAGCTTGGCGCGGCCTATCTATGTGCGGAGTTCTTCGTCCTGCACATACCCAGGAAGGACCACGCCGCGTACATCGGCGAATGGCTGGAAGTGCTCAAAGGAGACAAGCGAGCGATCTTCACGGCCGCTACGAAGGCTAATGAAGCAGTGGGTTGGCTTCTCGCCAACTAACCAGAACTCCAAGCCGCCCACACGTGAGTGGGCGGCTTCTACTTTTTGGTCACTGTTCCCGTCCGGGCGCGTTTATGGAAGAACTCCTTTGTCATGTATTCATAGCGGAGGTGCTTGGGCATTTTCCCCGTGCTCTTGAAGTGGTCTCTCGTTTCCATGAAACCTCGCCGGCATCCCCGCCGGTACCAGCGTTCACACAGGAGCGCGATCTCATCCCAGAGCTCGCTGCGCAACAGACGCACCGGCGTCCGCGGCGGCGGATTACTCCCCAGGAACGTCCGAATGTCTTTCCGGACAAGCTTGTACACCTTGCTAGCGGCCACTTTTTTGACCGTGCTGGAGCCGAAGCTCCCCGCGCCCTTGGCCATGTAATCCCTCCATTCGCGTTGGGCTGAACCGCCTAGTCATCCCTACGAATCGGGATTGCCACGTTCTCCCCCTTGTCCGCATACTTTGCAACCGGTGGTTATTGGCGCGTGTAGCGCAAGGCGCCTATTTCGGAGCGTCCAAATCCGCGGGAGAAAGACCGTGCAGCAGTCAACCAAGACCGTAGGCATCTGGATTCGCGTCTCCACGGAGATGCAGGTGCAGTCGGATAGTCCCGAGCACCATGAGCGTCGAGCCCGCCTCTATGCTGAGGCGAAAGGCTGGACCGTCTGCGAGGTGTACCGGCTCGACGCTGTAAGCGGAAAGTCCGTCATCGAGCATCCCGAGGCCAAGCGGATGCTCGCGGACGTAAAGCGCGGCAAGATCACCGGCCTCGTCTTTTCAAAGCTCGCTCGCCTGGCTCGCAATACGAAGGAGCTTCTTGAGTTTGCGGACTACTTCAAGAAGCACGATGCGGACCTTATCTCCCTGGACGAGAGCCTGGACACCAGCTCGCCCGCAGGTCGCTTCCTCTTTGTCATGATAGGCGCCCTTGCCGAGTTTGAGCGAGCGGAGATCGCCTCCCGCGTCCAAGCGTCCGTTCCGATCCGCGCCAAGCTCGGGAAGCCCCTCGGCGGGTCCTCTCCGTTCGGCTACGTCTGGCGGGACGGCAAGCTCGTCCCAGACGAGAAGGAGGCGCCCGTCCGCCGCCTTCTGTATGAGCTGTACCAGGAGCACGGCCGCAAGAAGACGGTAGCCCGCATCCTGAACGACCGCGGGTACCGCACCCGGGGCGGCGGCACTTTTTCCATGACCACCGTCACCCGCCTGCTTAGGGACCCCACGGCCAAGGGTATCCGGATCGCCAACTCCACCAGGAACGTGGGCAAGAGCAAGCCGATAGTCCGCAAACCTGAAAGCGAGTGGGTGTACCACCAAGTTGAGCCGATCGTGTCTGAGGAGCTCTGGGACACCTGCCAAGCCCTCCTGGATGGCTCCCGCAGCAAGTACAAGAAGCCGGCCAAGAAAACTGTCCATCTGTTCGCCGGATACGCCTTCTGCGGCTGCGGCGGGAAGATGTACGTCACCTCAAGCAACAAGAGCCGGTACGTCTGCTATGGGTGCAAGAAGACCAAGATCCCCATCGTTGACCTTGAAGGCGTCTACCACGAGCAGCTACGGGCCTTGGCTGTGGCACCTGGGGAGGTCGAGAAGCATCTCGCAGCTGCGAATGAAACCCTTGGGGAGAAGCAGCGGCTTCTCGAAGTCCTCTCGGCCGAACGGGAGAAAGTCTCGGCCGATCGCGAGCGTGCCTACGAACTCTACATGTCGAAGGAAATTGAGAAGGAAGATTTCGGGACGAGATACCGTCCGCTGACCCAGCGCCTTGAGCAGATTGATCAGGAGCTTCCCGCCCTTCAGGCATCCATAGACGTCCTGAAAATCAGTCAGCTATCTGAGGCTGAAGTACGCAGTGCCGCCACCAACCTCTACGACCGATGGCCGCTTCTCCCCTTCGGGGAGAAGCGGAGCATTGTGGAAGCGATAACGGAAAAAATCGTTATCGCTCAAGAAGATATAGATATCTCGTTTCTATACGAACCTTCGATTGAAACCGCGGCAAATAGGCTCCGCAGTATCAGGGATTCATCGCCGCCACCAGCTGGAAGCGCGCCGGATAGGTGACGTGCGCCGACGCCCGCGCCACGGTCACGCGGCCCGACTCCAGCGGCTGACGCAGCGCCTCCAAAGTGGCGCGGCTGAACTCCGGCAATTCATCCAGGAACAGCACGCCGTGATGAGCCAATGACACCTCGCCGGGGCGCACGCGCTGGCCGCCGCCGATCAGCGCCTGCAAGGTCGCGGAATGATGAGGATCGCGGAAAGTGCGGCGACGGCTCAGCTTGCCCTCGGCCAGGTCGCCCGCCAGCGACCGCACCATCGACGCCTCCAGCGCTTCATCCGGTTCGAGCGGCGGCAGCAGGCCCGGCAGACGCGCCGCCAGCATCGACTTGCCCGAGCCCGGCGGGCCGATCATCAAGAGGTTGTGGCCGCCAGCCGCCGCGACTTCCAGCACCCGCTTGGCGCTTTCCTGGCCCTTGATCTCGGCGAGGTCGGGATAGACGACCCGATCGTCGGCGACCAGCGCCTCCGGCGCCGGCAGGGTCTGTTGGCCCCGCAGGTGATTGATCAAGGCGAGCAGCGAGGGCGCCGCCACGATGGTGGGCCGGTCGGAGTCGTCGGATTCGAAACCACCCCACGCCGCCTCTCCACCACACACCGCGGGGCAGATCAGGCCACGCCCGGACGAGGCGGCGGCGATCGCCGCCGGCAGCACGCCGGGCACGCGGCTCAGCGATCCGTCGAGCGCCAGTTCGCCCAGCACGACGAAATCTTCCAGGCACTCGCGGGTGAGCACGCCCATGGCAGCGAGCAGCGCCAGCGCAATCGGCAGGTCGTAATGGCTGCCCTCCTTGGCAAGGTCGGCCGGTGACAGATTGACCGAGATGCGCTGCGGCGGGAGCGCCAGACCCAGGGCCCGGAGCGCCGCCCGCACCCGCTCGCGGCTTTCGCCCACCGCCTTGTCGGCAAGGCCCACCATGGCGAAGGCGACGGTCCCCGGCGCGATCATCACCTGCACATCGACCGGCAGGACGTCGACGCCCTGGAAAGCCACTGTCCGCACCTTTGCCTGCATTGCATTCTCCCGATTCCGGAGAACAATTATAGAACGAACATCCAGAAAGTAAAACCCGTAGGAGTTGTATCGACGGCGACGGAAGAGGCTGATTGAATGGTGGTCATGCGTCGCCGCCAAACCCTGCCCCTCCTCGCCGGCCTGCTGGCCGGCCCCGCCCTCGTCAGGGCGGCCTTTGCCTGGCCCGACCAGCCGGTGAAGATCATCGTGCCCTTCACCCCGGGCACCGGCCCCGACATCATCGCCCGCTTCGTGGCGGAGCGGTTGACCGCCAAGCTCGGTCAGCCGGTGGTGGTCGAGAACGTCGCCGGCGCCAGCGGCAATATCGGCAGCCAGCAGGTCGCGCGCGCCAAGCCCGACGGCCACACGCTGATGTCGTCGGTCAACACGCTGGTCATGAACCCCAGCCTCTACAAGAACCTGCCCTACGATCCGGTGACCGACTTCGTGCCGCTCGGCCTCACCGCCTGGGGTTCGTTGGTGTTGGTGGCAAACCCCAATCAAAAGCCCACCACCCTGGCCGAGCTGATCGCGGCAGCAAAGGCGGCCCCCAAGACCCTGACCTACGGCAGCCCCGGCGTGGGCACGCCGCATCATCTGTCGATGGCGCTGGTCGAAACCTCCGCCGGCATCGAGCTGCTGCATGTGCCGTACAAGGGCACGGCCGGCGCGGTGCAGGATCTGCTGGGTGGCCAGATCGGCTACATGTTCCTGCCGGTCCATGTCTCGGCCCAGCACATTCGCGCCGGAAAGCTGAAGGCAATCGCCGTTGGCAGTCCCCAGCGCCTGCCGCAGCTGCCCGACGTGCCGACCCTGGCCGAAAGCGGCCTGAATGGCGTCGACGTCGACATGTGGTACGGCTTCTTCCTGCCCAAAGGCACGCCGCCCGAGATCGTCGCGCGCCTGAACCGCGAAGTCGCCGCCATCCTGAACGCGCCGGAGGCCAAGGCGGCGTTCGAAGCTCAGGGCCTGATCCCCGCAACCTCGACGTCGGCCGAACTCGGTGCGATCGTGGCGCGCGACCGTACCCGCTGGGCCGATGTCGTGGCCAAGCGCGGGATCGCGGCCGAGTGAGCGCTTCGAAGCCGGACGTCCTGATCGTGGGCGGGGGCATCGGCGGCCTCGCGCTGGCGCTCAGCCTGCACCAGGCCGGCATCTCCTGCCGAATCTTCGAGGCGGTGCCGGAGATCCTGCCGCTGGGCGTCGGCATCAACCTGTTGCCGCACGCCATGCGCGAGCTCAGCGAACTCGGCCTGCAGGAAGCGCTGGCCGCGCGCGCCATCGAAACGCGCGAACTCGCCTTCTACAGCCGCCACGGCCAGTTCATCTACAAGGAGCCGCGCGGCCGCTTTGCCGGTTACGACTGGCCGCAGCTCTCGATCCATCGCGCCGATCTGCACGAGATCCTGCTTACCGCCGTAAAACAGCGGCTGGGCGGGGATGCCGTGCGGATCGGCCATCGCTGCGTCAGGGTCGATCAGGACGCAAATGGCGTCGTCCTCCATTTCGACAAGGCGTCCCCCCAGGCGGGCAAGCTCGCCGTCGGCTGCGACGGCATCCATTCGGCGCTGCGCCGCCAGCTCATTCCCAACGAGGGCCCGCCGAAATATTCCGGCGTCAACATGTGGCGCGGCACGGTGCGCTGGCCGGCCTACCTCGGCGGCGACACGATGGCGGTTACCGGCTGGATGACGGTCGGCAAGACGGTGATCTACCCGGTGCGGCCCGGCACGCCCGAAACAGGCGGCCTGCCCCTGATCAACTGGGTGGCCGAGATCGACCGGCCCGCGGCGGTGCGCCAGGACTGGACCGGCCGCGGCCGCCTCGCCGACATGATGCCGGCCTTTGCCGGCCTGAAGTTCGACTGGCTCGACGTCAGTGCCATGATCGAGAGCACCGAAGAGATCCTCGAATATCCCATGGTCGACCGCGACCCGCTGCCGCGCTGGAGCTTCGGCCGCCTCACCTTGCTGGGCGATGCCGCGCACCCGATGTATCCCCGCGGCTCCAATGGCGCGGGCCAGGCGATCATCGACGCCCGCTTTCTCACCGGCCAGATCAGAAAGCACGGCGCCACGGAAGCGGCGCTCCTCGCCTACGAGGCGGTGCGCAATCCGGCGACGGCCAAGGTTGTGCTGACCAACCGCACCGATCCCCCCGATGCCATTCTGCGCGAGGTTTGGCAGCGCTCCGGCGGCAGACGCTTCGAACGCATCGAAGATGTGATTTCGGCCGCCGAACTCGAGACGATCTCCGAGCGCTACAAGAAGGTGGCGGGCTTCGACCGCGAGACGCTGAAGGCGCGCGCCAGCTTCGTCTAAAAATCAGGCGCCATGGAGATGGCAGGCGACGGCCCGGCCGTCGCCCATGTCGCGCATCGGCGGGTCGACGCTCCTGCACACGTCCATCACCCGGGGGCAGCGGGTATGGAAGCGGCAGCCCGGCGGCGGACGCATGGCCGAGGGCACCTCGCCGGTGATGATCTGCTGCGGCCTGCTCGCCTCGACCTCGGGATCGGGGATCGGGATCGCCGCCAGTAGCGCCACGGTATAGGGATGCAGCGGGCGGGCGTAGAGATCGCCACGCGAGGCGATCTCGACGATGCGGCCGAGATACATCACCGCGATGCGGTGGCTGATGTGGCGGACCACGGCAAGATCGTGGGCGATGAAGATATAGGTCAGGCCCAGCCGCTCCTGCAGTTCCTGGAACAGGTTCACGACCTGCGCCTGGATCGACACGTCGAGTGCCGACACCGGCTCGTCGCAGATGATCAGCGACGGTTCGAGCGCCAGCGCACGGGCGATGCCGATCCTCTGGCGCTGGCCACCGGAGAATTCGTGCGGGTAGCGGTCGGCCATGTCGGGCAGCAGCCCGACCATGTCGAGCAGGCTGGCGACACGCTCGCGATAGACAGCGCGGTCGGTCGCCATGCCGTGCACCTCAAGCGGCTCGCCCACGATCTCGGCCACCTTCATGCGCGGGTTCAGCGAGCCGAACGGGTCCTGGTAGACCATCTGCATGCGGCGGCGGATCGGCCGCATGCGGGCGCGGTCGTAGCCGGAAATGTCCTCGCCTTCGAAGACGACCTGGCCCGAGGTAATGTCGAGCATCTTTAGTACGGCGAGCCCGGTGGTGCTCTTGCCGCAGCCCGACTCGCCCACCAGGCCCAGTGTCTCGCCCCTTCGGACATTGAACGACACACCGTCGACGGCTTTCACGCTGCCGACCTGCTTGCGCACGACGGCGCCCGCCATCACCGGAAAGTGGACCTTGAGGTCGCGGACCTCGAGGACCGCCTCGGGGAGGATGGCGTCAGGCGCTGAGCTGGTCATGGAAATGACATGCCGAAAGATGTTCGGGACCGCTCCTGACCAGCGCCGGCCGTTCGACCCGGCAACGATCGACGGCATTGCGGCAACGCGGGGCGAAGGCGCAGCCCGGCGGCAGGTTGGCGAGATTGGGCGGCTGGCCGTCGATCGGCACGAGGCGCGTGCCTGTGGCCTGGTCGAGCCGCGGCACCGAGGCCATCAGGCCGATCGTATAGGGATGGCGCGGCCGGGCGTAGATCTCGCGGGCCGGGCCGGCCTCGATGATGCGGCCGCCGTACATGACGCAGACCCGGTCGGCATAGCGCGCCACGACTCCGAGATCGTGGGTGATCAGAATCAAGGCCGAGTTGGCCGCCCGCGTCACTTCCTTCAGCAGCGCCAGGATCTGCGCTTGCACCGTGACGTCGAGCGCCGTGGTCGGTTCGTCGGCGATGATGAGCTGTGGCTGGCAGGCCAGCGCCATGGCGATCATGGCGCGCTGGCGCATGCCGCCGGAGAACTGATGCGGGTAGGATTTTACGCGGCTCCTGGCGTCGGGCAGACGGACCCGCGACAGCAGCTCGACCGCCATGTCCATTGCCGCCGCCCATGGCGTCTTGCGGTGCAGGTTGATCGGCTCGGCGATCTGCAGGCCGATCGTGAGCGAGGGATTGAGCGAGCTCATCGGCTCCTGGAAGATCATGGCGATGCGGTTGCCGCGGATGGCGCGGATCTCGTGATCCTCCAGCTTCAGGAGATCGCGGCCGTCGAACACCACCTCGCCGGCGGAAATGCGGCCCGGCGGATCGGGGATCAGGCGCAGGATCGACATGGCGGTCACGCTCTTGCCCGAGCCCGACTCGCCCACGATCGCCAGCGTCTCGCCGGCCGCCAGATCGAAGGAGACGTCGTCGACCGCCTTGACGGTGCCGCGCTCGGTGCGGAATTCGGTCGACAGGTTCCTGACGCTGAGCAGGGGCGCGCCCATCAGGCGCGCCCCGGTACGCAACAGGCCATACTCAGTGGCCCATCTTCTTCTTCATCTCCTGATCGACCCAGATGCGGGCATAGATCGGGCCCGGCCGCACCGCGCCGACGCGCAGCTCGCCACCGTAGTTTTTCACCCATGGCCACCAAGCGGTGTAGATGTAGGGAATCGGCAGCCAGACATAGGGCGCCGCGTCGAGGATCTCGACCGTCAGCTCGCGCAGCATCTTGATGCGGGTGGCTTCATCCTTGGTGCGGAAGACCTCTTCCATCTTGGCGTCGTACTTGGGATCGCTGTAGCCCGCCGGATTCCACAGTTCACCGGTGATGAAGCTCTTGTGGATGGTGCGCGTCGGATTGACGTGGCCGGAGTTCATGAAATAGCCCGGCGCGTGGGTGCGCGAGCTCATGGCGCTCAGGAACGCACCATACTCCATCGGCTGAATCTCCAGCTTCACGCCGACCTGTTCGTAGTAGGCCGCGATCAATGGCAGCAGATCCATGTGGTCTGGGTTGCACGAGCAGACCTGGACCTTGGTGGTGAAGCCCTTGGGGAAGCCCGCCTCGGCCAGCAGCTTCTTGGCCTTGGCGGGATCGTAGGTAAACAGTTCCTTCACCGAAGCCGGCATGTCGGCAAGCGGCTGGAAATACGGGCCGTAGTCGGGGTGCTGCGGATAGGCGAACAGTTCGGCGTTGCCGTTGTAGTAAGCCTTGACGATCTCGTCCTTGTTGACCGCCATGTTGAGCGCGCGGCGGACGCGAACATCCTTGAACGGCCCGTCGACATCCATGCGCATCGCCATGAAGGTGCCGCTCATGTTCAGCCAGCGGTTCCACTTCAGCTGCGGCGAACTCTTCTTCAGCGAATCGACGTTCTGCCAGCGGATCGACTCAAGGATGTCGAGCTTACCGGTGCGCAGCGCGGTGATCCAGGTCGCCTCGTCCTTGATGGTGCGATAGACGATCTTGTCGACGAACGGCAGCTTGTACTCTTGGCCACCGATCTTCTCGCTGTCCCAGTAGAGCGGGTTCCTGCTGTAGGTGTTGGAGTTGCCGGAAACGTAGTCGGTGAGCTGGAAGGGGCCGGTGCCGACCGCGTTCTTCCAGTTGGTGGCGCCGGCGTCGACCATTTCCTTGGCGTAGATTGGCGAGTAGTAGCCCCAGCCGAAGCGGTAGTCCCACTCGGAGTGGAAGTACTTCATGTAGAAGACGATCGTGTGCTTGTCGGGCGTCTCGACCTTGGCGACGTGGTTGAAGTAGCCCTTCTGCTGCTTGGGGCTCGTGATCAGACGGTTGAAGCTGAAGGCCACGTCTTCCGACGTGAATTCGCGGCTCTTCATCACGCCCGCCTTCTCGGGGAACATCACGCCCTTGCGCAGCTTGATCTCGACCCGGAGCGGATTTTCTTTCCACTCCCAGCTCTCGGCCAGTTCGCCCTTGATCGCGTCCTGCGGCAGGTACCCGTCGGCCACGAAGGCGTGCGGGCCGCCTCGGCTCTTGGCCTTCGAGAGGTCGCCCTGGAAGAGCTGTTCGAGATACTGGCCGGTGTCGTGGTTCAGCTTCCAGTTCCAGTCGTTGGGATCGAACGACAGCGCCGACAGCGTCACGTAGACGGTGCCGATCTCGAGGGTGCCGCCGTATTGCGGCTTGTCGCTGGACTGGGCGGCGGCGGGCGCCACGCCAAGCGCGAGAGACAACGCGGTACCGAGCAGAACGCCACGCATGAATTTCATCGAACCCTCCCTATTCAACGGCTGCCGCGCATGCGCGGATCGAGAAGATCGCGCAGCGCGTCGCCGAAGACGTTGATGGCGTAAACCACGATGGTGATGCAGAGGCCGGGCGCCAGAGCCAGCCAGGGCGCCAGGTACATGAAGGAGCGGCCCGAGCCCGACAGCATACCGCCCCAGGTCGGCGCCGGCGGCGGCACGCCTAACCCCAGGAAGGCGAGTCCCGATTCGGCCAGGATCACCGCGCCGACGCGGGTCGTGAACAGCACGATCACCGGCGCCATGACGTTGGGCAGGATATGCCGCCACAGGATCCGCGGCAGCGATGCGCCGGTCGATTGCGCGGCGTGGACATAGGCGTTCTCGCGCACCGACAGTACGGCGCCACGGATGATGCGGCTGCCGCCTATGCCGTAGAGCAGACCTAGGATGACGATCACCGGCCCCATGCCCGGCCCGACCACCGAGACGACCACGATCAGGATGATGAGGTCGGGGAAACTCATCCAGGCGTCGACGAAGCGCTGCATCACCATGTCGAACTTGCCGCCGAGATAGCCCGACACGATGCCGATGAAGACCGAGACCACGGTAGCGAGTGCTGCCGCCGACAGGCCGATGATGACCGAGAGCTGGGCGCCGTAGAGACAGCGCGAGAGCATGTCGCGGCCGAGATTGTCGGTACCCAGCCAGAACTTTTCGCTCGGCGGCTTCAACCGGTTGATCGGGCTGATCTGGTTGTAGCCGTAGGGCGCCAGCACGTCGGCGAAGAGGCCACAGAACAGGAAGAGGATGCAGATCACGAAGCCGAATGCGCCCAGCGGCTTGTCCTGAAACAGCCGAACCAGGAAGCGCCAAGCTCCGGACGGCGGGGCCGGCCGTGGCGCGCTCGCGGTCTCGATGATCGCGACCATCAGCGGTACCTCACCTTCGGATCGAGCAGCCCGTAGCTGAGATCGACCAGCAGGTTGATGAACACGACGGCGACGCCCACGATCAGGAACACGCCGGTGATGATGGGATAGTCGCGCTGACTGACGGCTTCCAGGAGCAGCAGCCCCATGCCGGGAATGACGAAAATCTGCTCCAGGATGACGGCGCCGCCGAACAGCACCGGCGCCTGCAGGCCGACCAGGGTGACCACCGGGATCAGCGCGTTACGCAACGCATGGCGCAGGATGGTGGTGCGTGTCGCCAGCCCCTTGGCGAGCGCGGTGCGGATGTAGTCCTGGCGCATCACCTCCAGCATCATGGTGCGCGTGAGCCGCATGACGACAGCGGAGAACGCCTTGCCCAGGATCAGCGCCGGGATGGCCATCTGGCCCATGTGGCGCAGCGGATTCTCGGTGAAAGGTGTCAGCTTCACGTCCGGCGACCAGCCCCACCAGATCGCGGGAAAGACCATGACCAGCGTGCCGACCCAGAAGCCGGGCAGCGCCAGCGCCAGGATGGCGAAGGAACGGGTGACATAATCGCCGATCGTGTCCTGGGAGACGGCTGAATAGACGCCGATCGGGATGCCGACGATCAGCGCCACGATCAGCGCCATCAGGCCGAGCTCGAAAGTGAGCGGCAGGCGGTGGAGGATGTCCTCCATCACAGAGGTGTTCTGCCACAGCGACTTGCCCAGGCTGCCGTCGAGCAGGATCGCACCCAGCCAGCGGAAATACTGGATGTAAACCGGCTGATCGAGGCCGAGTGCCGCCTCGAGCTGCTCGCGGCTCTTCTTGTCGGCACCGATGTCGTTGGTCGACAGCATGAGGTCGATGACGTCACCGGGGATCAGCCGCACGGTGATGAACACGATCAGGCTGGCGAAGATCAGGGTCGGCACCAGCGCCAGCACGCGGCGGATGACGTAGGCCTGCATCAGCCGCTTCCTCGCGCGACGGAAACCACCGGCTTCGGCCGATCAGGCGCGCGCAGCGGGGCCACATGGCTCACTCGGTCCATCCCTCCTGAAACGTTCCCTCGTCGCCCGCTTTTGCCGACGTTCTTATTGGTCGCAAGCTGCCGGGATTGCAGGCGGACTGTCAATCGGCGTCAGCGCGCGCTACTTCGCCGCCTGCTTGCCCAGGCCCTTCGGCACCTGCGCCCCGGCGGCGGTGACGCGCGGGTTGCTGGTGACCTTGAGCGCTTCGGCGGCGTCCTTGTTCTCCATGATCTTGGCCATGATGGCTTGGCCCGCGCGGTCGAAGACGGCGCGGTTTTCCTGGAGGTACTTCTGCGATTCGCGCAGCTTGGTCACGTAGCCGTTGATCTCGGGGATGACGTAGCGCGCGACCATGTCCCAGCTGCGGAAGGTGTTCTCCGGGTTGGCCCAGTCGTGCACGAAGCCGACGCAGGTGCCGAAGCCGCCGCTCTGGTCGACCACGGCCTTGATCATCTTCACCAGGTCGTCCGGCGTGCCGATGACGGCGGCCGAGCCTTCGCCCGAGATCTGCGCGACGGCTTCGTCCGGCGACTTGTAGGCGACCGAGCCCGGCCGCTGCAGCGTGCCGTGGATATACTCGTTGTGCCAGCGCATCAGCCCGTGACGCGCCTCCTCGCGCGCCTTCTCGCGGGTCTCGGCAATGTGCCAGTTGAGCAGCACGCGCCAGTTCTTGCGGTCGACGACCGTGCCGGCCTTCTTGGCGGCCGACTCGGCGAAGCCCCACTGCGTCGGCAGCGCGGTCAGGCCCTCGCTCGACATCGAACCCAGCGAGATGATGCCGATGCCGTACTTGCCGGCCAGCGTCATGCCCGACGGACTGATCTGCGAGGCGACGGCGAACGGCATGTCCTCCTGCAGCGGCAGGAGCTGAAGGGCCGCGTCCTGCATCGTGAACCACTCGGACTTGTGGGTGACGCGCTCGCCCCGGAACAGGCGGCGGATGACGCCGATCGCCTCGTCCTGACGGTCGCGCTGGGTCATCGGATCGATGCCGAGCGTATGGGCGTCCGACGGCAGCGCGCCGGGACCCGAACCGAAGATGGCGCGGCCGCCGGTCATGTGGTCGAGCTGCACCATGCGCTGGGCCACGTTGTAGGGATGGTGATAGGGCAACGAGATCACGCCGGTGGCGAGCTTGATGCGCTTGGTGTGCTCACCCGCCGCGGCGAGGAACATCTCGGGCGAGGCGATCATCTCCCAGCCGCTGGAATGATGCTCGCCGCACCAGAACTCGTCGTAGCCCAGCTCGTCGAGATGCTTCACGAAGGCGATATCGCGCCGGAACTGCAGCATCGGATTCTCGCCGATGGGATGATGGGGAGCGAGAAAGGCGCCAAATCCTAGCCGTGCCATTCGGGATACTCCTCGGTGGAAACAGTGGTCAGATGCCAGACTTGTGCCTGCCCCACCGCCTGTCCAGAGGGATCGACCGCACCGCGAATTCAGGGCGCTGCCAGACGCCGCTTCAGCTCGCCCGCGATCAATTCGTAGGTGTAGGCAGTGGGGTGGCCGTCGTGGGGAATGAGGAGCAAGGACATGTCGATCTTGCTGGTCAGGTTGTCGACCGACAGCAGTGCAATGCCGGCCTGGCGCAGACGGTTCAGCACGGCAATCAGGAATTCTGCGTCGCCATAGCCCTTCCTGTGCACTTCGTCCGGCCATGAATAGACGACGATCAGGGGCGCGCCGAATTTCTCGCGCGACAGCTGCTGCAGGCGCACCATCAGGGCGACGAACAGATCGGCCTGCTCCTCCTGGCGCTGGCGCATGCCGATGGCGTCGACGAACTGGAACTGCTCGCCCAGAAGGTACTTCAGCCCGGCAAGGGGATGGGTCCAGCGATATTCGTTGAAGGTCCCGGTGTGCCGCGGCACGCCCTTGTCGAGAACGTAGCGCGGCGAGGATCCGAGCCAACTGCCGTTACCGGTCACGCGCGCGAGATGGGCCGGGATGATCCAGCTCACCACCGCCTTGACCGACTGGTCGGCATAGCGGTCGAGCAGCCCCGCCTCGAGGGCGCGCACGAGATGGTTGGGCCCGTAGCCCGGCACGCCGAGGTTGACGGTGCGCACCGTGTAGTCGTTCGCCTTGGCAAACTGCGCGGCAAGGCTCTGATCGTCGGCGAGCCCCTGGCCGAAGACAAAGGAGTCGCCCAGGAACAGATAGGTATCGCCCCCGGCCGGGCCGGCCGGCGTGACGCGCGCGGCGTTGCCGTCAAAATGATAGGTCTGGCGATAGACCAGCTCCGGCCCGAAGGTCGCCGTGGCGATGACCTTGGTGCTCGGCAGGGGCCGGAAGCCCAGGGTAGGATCGGGTGGCGGCCACCATTTCGGATCGGTCGTCTGCACCAGGCCGCGTCCCATGGGCGCGGGCGACAGGAACCCGGCGACGGCATCGAGCAGCGCCAGGCTGACGGCAAGCGCGGTGGCGAGCAATGCGCCCGTGCGCCAGCGGTTGCCGCGCAACAGCACGACGCCCGCCAGGCCGAGCAGCACCGCCAGGCCGCAGGCCCACAGCGCCGAGGGCAACAGCTGCGCACCGATCGCCAGCAGGACCACCAGCCCCGCCGCGATCGCGTAGTTCCGACGATGGCCGGCCATTGACCTAAACGTGTCTCCCCGGAGTAGGGTGCGATGTACGTGTTCGAAAGGAAAACATCAATGAGCGGGCACTTGCCGCTGGAAGGCCTGCGGGTGCTCGATCTCGCGAGTTTCATCGCCGGTCCCGTGGCGACCACGGTGATGGGCGACTATGGCGCCGAGGTCATCAAGATCGAGCCGCCCGGCGAGGGCGACCCGCAGCGCAAGCTCGGCCAGGCCCATTCGATCCCGCAGCATCCCGTCAACTTCTGCTGGCACCTGACCAACCGCAACAAGCGGGCGATCGTGCTCGACCTCAAGAGCGAGGGCGGCCGCGCCGCCTTCGACCGGCTGGTCGCGACCGCCGACGTGATGGTGGTGAACTTCCCGCTGAAAGTCCGCGAGCGCCTGCGCATGCGCTACACCGACGTGGCGCCGCTCAATCCCAGGCTGATCTATGCCTCGATGACCGGCTACGGCGAGCAGGGCCCCGACGCCGACCAGCCGGGCTTCGATTCGACGGCCTTCTTCGCCCGTTCCGGCCTGCTCGACGCCCTCACCTACGAGGGCGGGCCGCCGGCCTTCTCGCTGCCGGCGCAGGGCGACCAGATGGCCGGCATGAACCTGTTCGCCGCCGTCCTCATGGCGCTGCTGCATCGCGAGCGCACCGGCGAGGGCAGCGAAGTCGGCACCTCGCTGCATGCGAGCGGCCTGTGGTCGAACGCCATGCTGGCGCAGGGCGCCCTGCTCGGCGCCTACGTGGCGCCGCGGCCGCCGCGCACCCAGCCGAGGAGCGCGCTCGCCAACCAGTACCGCACCGCCGACCATCGCTGGATCCAGCTCACCATCGTGCGCGAGGACAAATTGTGGCCCGAGCTCTGCCAGGCGATCGAGCGGCCCGAGCTGCTGGACGATCCACGCTTCAAGACGACCGAAGAGCGCCGCGCCCATGCCTCCGAACTGGCGGCGATCCTCGATCCGGTGTTCGCGGCCCACCCCTGGCTGCACTGGCGCCTCAGGCTCCGCCATCACGGCATCACCTTCGGTCTGCTGGGTGTCATGCGCGACGTGCCGCACGACGAACAGGCGGTGGCCAACGGCGCGGTGGTGCCAAGCACGCTCGCGGAGATGCCGCGCACCATTTCGGCGCCGATCCGCCTCTCCTTCGCGCCTACGCCGGTGACGCCCGGCGCCGGTCCCGGTCACGGCCAGCACACCGACGAGGTGCTGGGCGAACTGGGTTTTAGCACCGCCGAAATCGCCGCCCTGCGCGACACGGGGGCGCTCGGTTGAGACCGGTCCGGGGCACACGAAACGTGCCGTAAAACAACCCCAGCCGTGCCGGAGCCTGTACCGCGGCGCCGGGATTCCGGCGATGTCTCAAGGGGTTGCGCCGACCCTCCGGGACAACGCCGACGGCTCTCGCCGACAGGTCCGAATCGCGGTGCTGTGCCGCTGGCGGAGGCGTTGCCGTGGCCTGCTCCTGACGATCGGTGCCCGTCGCAGACGCAAACGCCCTGCGGCAGGACGGGCCGGACACGAAAATGGCCGGCGCAATCCACGCGCCAGCCTGTCGAAATTGTTAGCATAAACCTGCTGAACTTGCAACTCTTTCCTCGCCTAGGGCGGCGTGGCTTTGCTCATGTAGATCGTGACGCCGAGCGCGGACTCTTCCTCGCGGTCGATGCGATAGCCGAGCGCGAGATAGAGCCGAATGTTCCCGGCGAAGCGCTGGTTGGTGTGGAGGCGGATCATGCTGATGTTGAATCAGATCATGACGCATTCAGAAAGCCGCGTGTCGGCTCCCGGCTTCTAGAGGACCTGCGAAGCGGATTGAATGGCTGCCCGGAGGCCCCGCCTTCATCATGGCCAAACAGGCACGCCCTCGAGCCCCGCGGTTTCCGGCAGGCCGCAGATCAGGTTCGCATTCTGCACCGCTTGGCCCGCGGCTCCCTTGCCGAGATTATCGACCACGCCCATCGCGATCACCAGGTTGCGCTCCGGATCGGCCGCGTAGCCGACGAACGCGAGGTTCGAGCCGGTAGCCCATTTGGTCTGCGGCGGCTTGTCAGTCACGCGGACGAACGCCCGCCCGGCATAGAAGCGCCGGGCCGCGTCGAGGCACTGGTCCGTGGTGGCGCTGCCGCGGCAGTAGATGGTGGCGAGCACGCCGCGGGTCATCGGCACCAGGTGCGGCGTGAACACGAGCCCTGATGCGCTGCCGCCGCTCAGCCGCTCGATCGTCCTGGCGATCTCGGGCATGTGGGTGTGCTTGAGCAGACTGTAGGGCACCAGGTTCTCGTTGCTCTCGGCGTAGCCGAACCTGCTGTCGGCACCGCCCCGGCCGGCACCGGAGATGCCGGTCTTGACGTCGATCACGATGTTGCCGGGCTCGATCAGCCTGTCGGCCAGCAGCGGCGCCAGCGCGGTCAGCGTCGCTGCGGGATAACAGCCGGGGTTGGCAACACGGGTCCGGCCCTCGATCCGGGTTGGCCAGACGTCGGCCAGGCCATACGCCCAACCCTCGACGTAGCGGTGGTCGCCGCCGATGTCGACGATCTTCACGTCCGGAGGCACGTGCGCCAGCGCCTCGGCCGAGGCGCCCGTGGGCAGCGACGCGAACAGCACGTCGAGCTTAGGCAAGCTCTCGGGATCCCACTTCTCGATCACCAGCTCGGCCAGCTTGGCCGGCACACCGGGGAAGCGGTCCACCAACCGGCTGCCGGCGCTGCCCTCGCCCGCGGCGTAGACCAGCTCGAAGGAAGGGTGGCTCGCGACCAGGCGCATCGCCTCGCCGCCGCCAAAACCGCTGATGCCGACAATACCGACGCGAATGCTCATGGGGGTGCTCATAGCGGCTTGCTCATATAGACCGTGACGCCGAGCGCGGACTCCTCCTCGCGGTCGATGCGGTAGCCGAGAGCGAGATAGAGCCGGATGTTCTCGGCGAAGCGCTGGTTGGTGTAGAGGCGCATCTCGGCATGGCCCTGCTCGACCGCGAGACGCTCGGCATGGGCCATCAGGAACCGGCCGAGGCCCTGCCCCTGGAAGGCGGGCGCCACGGCGACGTTCTCGACCAGCAGATGATCGGTGCCGTCGATGGTCTCGATCAGCGCCGCGAGCTCGTCACCGAGATAGGCGAGGTCGACCCGATGGCGCACGACCGCCTTCTCGTAGTCCGCGCCCATCGGCTTAGGTTCGCGACCGATCACCGGCACCCACTTGGCATAGGCGGCGCGCACGAGCGCCCGCACGGCGGCGGCATCCGACGCCGCGGCCTGCCGCAGCGTCGGCGTCCCGGGGTTCACGATCAGGCGACGGCGAGGCCCGTCGCCTCGTCGACTCCGGTCTTGAGGTTGATGCACTGCACCGCGGCACCCGACGCGCCCTTGCCGAGATTGTCGAGAGAGGCCACGGCCAGCACGTTGCCTTCGGCATCGTTGCCGTAGACCGCGAGTTCCATCGTGTTGGTGTCGATCAGCCGGTCGGCGCGCAGGAACCGGTCGCGCTCCAGCCACGCGCGGTCGGCGAGCGGCCGCACCGGCACGAACTGCTCGCCGGCATAGTAGTCGGCCAGGATGCCGTGCACGTCCTTGGCCGTGACCTGCCTGGTGGTGATGTCGCGCGTGATCGGCACGGTGATCAGCATGCCCTGGGCATAGTGACCGACCGACGGCACGAACAGCGGGGAGTGCGTGAGGCCGGAATATTTCTTCATCTCCGGCACGTGCTTGTGCGTGAGCTCGAGCCCGTAGAGCCCGAACGGCTCGACGCCCGCCTTCTCATGGACGGCGATCAGCTCCTTGCCGCCGCCGGTGTAGCCCGAGACGCCGAACACCGCGGGCGTCGAATCGGCACGCACGACGCCGGCCTCGACCAGCGGCCGCAGCAGCGCGATGGCGCCGGTCGGGTAGCAGCCCGGGTTGGTGATGCGGTTCGACTCCTTGAGCTTCTGGCGGTGCTGCTTGGTCATCTCCGGGAAGCCGTAGGTCCAGCCGTCGGCGACGCGATGGGCCGTCGAGGCGTCGATGACGACCGTGTCGGCGTTGCCCAGCGCCGCCACCAGCTCCTTGGCCGCGGCGTCGGGCAGGCAGAGCACGGCGATGTCGGCGGCCTTGGCGATCTCGGCGCGCTTGCCCAGATCCTTACGGTCGGCCATCGGCAGCTCGAGCAGCTCGATGTCGGGCCGGTTCTTCAGCCGGTCGTGGATCTGCAGCCCGGTGGTGCCGTGCTGGCCGTCGATGAATACCTTGGTCTTGTTCGTGGTCATGGTCTTCTCTCTCGCAAATTCAGGGCCTTGGGGAGTTGGCCGACTGGAGAAGAAGGAAAGTGGGAAGCCGCCTGATCCTCTCCAGCGGCTTCACGATACGGCGCGTTTGTTACGCGCGCGCGATCTCGCACCGCTTTTCAAAGCGGCGGCGTCGCGACCGGAGGAGGGCGAACGGCTTCATGGTGGGGCGGATATTTCATCGCGAGGCCCCGATGTCAAGATGCTCCTCCTTTCTTCTCCTCCCCCGTTTCCGGGGGAGGAGAAGAAAGAGTAGGTTCGAAAATCCAATCTGGAGGCAGCCCATGAGCCAATCTCCCGTCAAGATGGCCCCCCATCCCGACGGCCTGTCGATGCTCGACAAGCGCAAGATCGAGGCCGAGATCCTGAAGGAGGTCTACGAGACCCTGAAGGCGAGCCACGGCGAGGCCGTTGCCCGCCGGACCATCTCCGAATCGGTGCGGCGCTCGGCCATCGAGCAGGCCCGCCAGTTCGCAGCCGCCGCGCCCGGCGGCACATCACTAAAGGCCTTCCAGGACGTGATGCCGCTCTGGACCAAGGGCGGGGCGCTCGAGATCGAGGTCAAGGAACAGACCGCCACGACCTTCACCTTCAATGTCACCCGCTGCCGCTACGCCGAGACTTATAAGGCGATGGGCCTGGGCGAGATCGGCGCCCTGCTGTCGTGCAACCGCGATGGCGCCTTCTGCGAAGGCTACGACCCCAAGCTCAAGCTCGAGCGCAGCCAGACCATCATGGGCGGCGCCAGCCACTGCGATTTCAAGTACCGATACGAGAAGTAAGCCCCCTCCGGCGCTACGCGCCACCTCCCCCGATTACGGGGGAGGAGTCTGATCTCCTTCTCCTCCCTCGCGAAGCGGGGGAGGTGCCCGAAGGGCGGAGGGGGTCAGACTCAGTTCAGGAACTCCGCGATCACCAGGTGATTGTCCTTGGCCGGCCAGGTCCGGGTCGGGATCGTCTCGTTGTTCAGCACCGCCACCACCGTGCGCGGCTGGGTGTCGAAGGCGAGCTTGCCGGTCGAGGCGCCGGGCACGCCGTCGTTGATGCCGGGCGGCACCTTGCCGTCGAGCGAGAACTTGTCGCGGCCGACGCCGAAATAGCCGCGCGGCCGGCTCATGCCCACGACCGCGCCCGCACCTTCGTCGCCCTTGGCGAACTGGGCGGGGCGCAGGTGGATGAGGTCGCTGGAGCGCAGGAACGGCGAGCGGTAGGTGTGGGTCACCGGCTGCGCCGACATGCGCAACACGAACTCGTAGTTCATGTCTGAGCGCGCGATGAAGGGGCCCCAGATGCCATCCTCGCCCGTCGTCTTGCGATGCACCGCCACGGCGCTCTTGCGTTCGCCGGTCTTTGTGTCGATTTCGTAGATCTCGACCTCGGCGCCGGCCACGGCGATGTTGGTGTAGAGGCCGTCGGCGATGCCGGTGACCCTGCCGTTCAGCACCGGCAGCGGCTCCTGGGCAATGAACATGCTGCCCGGCGGCTTGCCCGCGATGTGTTCGTACATGGCGGCGAAGGCGAGCTTGTGGAACGCCACCTCGCGATGATCGAGCCCGTCGAGGGTGACGTTCCTGGCGCCGCGCAGCTCGGTGGCATCGAAGCCGACGCCGGTCGGTTTGCCCGGCGCGCCGACGAAGCGGCCGTCGGGCTGGGCGTACTTGTCGAACCTGTCGGAGCGGATCGCCATCATATCGACGCCGGCAATCAGGTCGTCGGCGCCGGCGTTGAGACCTTTCAGGAATGGAAAGGCGCCGTTGAACTCGCTGCCGGGCAGCAACGTCTCGGAGATCACGATGCCCTTGTTCGGCGTGCCGCACAGCACGGCATGGCTCACGAACTCCGCACCGCCGCCGTTCCTGAGATAGTTGCGCACCGCGTTGCCGCCGCGCGACGAGGCGATCAGTGCCACCCGGCGGCGGCGCGTGGCGGCGCGCACCTGGGTCACGAACACCGCCAGTTCCTTCATCTGGTCCTCCGTCGAGGACCGGAACGGTTCGGGCTTGGCATCGTTGCGGCGGGCATTGGGATAGGAGAAGTCGATGGCGAAGAGCTGGTTGCGGCGATAGCCATTGGCCTCGAAGCGCCAGATATTGTTGATCCAGAGCGCGCTCGAATCGCCGTTGCCGTGCACGAACACCACCGGCGGCAGCCCCGTCTCGGCCGGCGGCTGGCGCCGCGGTCCGGTCGGTGCGGGCGGCGCCTGCCGCGGCGCCGGCTGCTGGGCGTGGGCGAGCATGGGCGCCAGCGCCGGCAGCAATGCAGCGGCACCGCCCAGCAAGGCGCGTCTTCCGGGGCCGGAGCCCCTGATTTTCTCTCCCCCGGACATCGGGGCCATGTTGGCAAATGCCGGGCGGCGCCGCTACGCTTCCCGCATGTCGATTTGTTACATAGACAGTGCAGTCGGCCGTCTGGCGCTCGAAGCCGATGACGATTGCGTGACCGGCGTGCGCTGGGCGAGTGCGGGCGAGCGGGCCGCCTCTTCGGTGACAGGGGCCGCCAAGCCCAGCCCGGTGCTCAAGGAAGCGGTCCGCCAGCTCGACCGCTACTTCAACCGCAAACTCCGCCGCTTCGAATTGCCGCTCGCCGCCCGCGGCACTGATTATCAGAAGCGGGTGTGGGCGATGATGCGCGAGATCCCGTTCGGCGAGACCGCGACCTATGGCGGCATGGCGATGGCGCTGGGCTCGGGGCCGCGTGCCGTTGGCATGGCGTGCGGACGCAATCCCATTCCGATCATCGTGCCGTGCCACCGCGTGCTGGGCGCGGGCGGCAAGGAAGGCGGCTTCTCCGGCGGGCGCGGCTTGCCGACCAAGCGCCAGCTCCTGGCGATCGAGGGCGTGATCCTCCTCTAGCCTGTCTGCCGTTGCGCCAGCACGGAGCCCCGGCTACGGAGAGCGCATGCGCGTCCTGATCACCCGGCCCGAACGCGAGGCGACGGCGCTGGCGACGGCGTTGATCGAACGCGGCCATGTGCCGGTCATCGCGCCGCTGTTCAGGCTGGAAATCCTGCGGCCGCCACCCGACTTCGCCGACGCCCTTGCGGCCTGCCAGACCGTGCTGCTGACCAGCGCCAACGGCGCGCGGGCGCTGGCCGAAGCGAGCGAGCAGCGTGGCAAGCCGATCCTCGCGGTCGGCGACACGACGGCCTCGACGGCCGAGGGCCTGGGCTTCGCCGCCGTCGTCTCGGCGGCGGGCGACGGCACGGCACTGGCTGCGTTGGTCCGGCGCGGCCTCGATCCAAAAAAGGGATCGCTGGTCCACGTCTCCGGCGTCGATGTGGCACTCGATCTCGCCGAAACGCTGGCGCCCGACGGTTTCGAGGTCCATCGCTTCGCGCTGTACGACGCCCGCGAGGAAAGCGTGCTGCCGGAATCGGCGCGCGCTGCGCTGGCCGCCCGTGCGCTGGATGCCGCAACGTTCTTTTCGTCGCGCGCGGCTTCGGCCTTTGCCAAGCTGGTCGGCGACGCGGGCCTGGCCGACTCGCTGCGGGACGTCACCGCCATTGCCATCAGCCCCGCCGCCCTCGACCCCCTGGCGGCGTTGCCCTTCAAGGCGACCGTCGCGGCGGTGCGACCCACCCGCCAGGCGGTGCTGGATGAGATCGACCGGCTGGCCGAAGCCGGCGTACAAGGAGCGCGGACCATGAGCGACACACCTTCTCCTGCGCCCGATTCATCGACGCCCTCAGCGCCGCCCCCCGTCACGCCAACATCCGTCACGGGCCGGCGCGGCCTCGGCGTGTTCGGCGCCTTCATCACCGGCTTGATCGCCGCCGTCCTGGTGCTGGTGGGCGCGATGATCACGTTGCCGTTCTGGCCCGAGGAGATCCGCGCGATGTGGCGCGGACAGGGGGAGGCAGCCGCCCCGACACCGGCAATCGACCTGCAGGCCGTGCGCGCCGATGCCACCGCAATTGCCAATGCCGCGGTCGAGGCTTCCCGGCGCGACCTGGGCGCGCGCATCGACGATCTCGAGAAGCGCGTGCGCGCGCTCTCGGCTACCGCCGCCGAGCCGCCACGCCCGAGTGCGACGGCCGACGCGGAAAAAGGCCGCATCGAACAGCAAACGCGCATGCTCGCCGAAGCCGAGGCTGCACGCAGACGCGCCGAGGAGGAATTGAAGGCCATTGCCGAAGCGAGAAAGGCGGTCCAGGCCGCCACGCCGCCGGCGCCGGCATCGCCCGACTCCGACAAGGATCTCGCGGCGCTTCGCCTCGAGATCGCGACCCTACGCTCAGCCCTGCAGACGCTCGACCAGGCGATGGCCGGTCAGAAGGACGAGACGGCCCGCCAGCGCGAGCAAGCCAAGGCCCTGGCTGACACCGTCGACAGGGCGCGCGCCGAGGCGAGCGCCGTCGGCGCCGGCGAGAAAAAAGCACTGGGTGCCGCGCGCGCCTCGGCGGTGATCGGCGTCGCGGCCCGCCTCAGCTCGGCGCTGGAATCCGGCCTGCCCTTCGCCCCCGAACTCGGTCTGCTCGCGCCGCTGGCGCAAGGTGACTCCAGGCTGAGCGAGATCATCGCTGCCCTGCAGCCCTACGCCCAGGCCGGCGTCGCCTCGCGCGTGGCGCTCATGGCCGCTTTCCCCGCCGTCGCCAAGGCAGCCCTTGCCGACGATCTCGCCGACGATTCTTTCGGCGAGCGGCTGCTGGGCAAGATCAAGGGCCTGGTGTCGCTGCGCCGGGTCGGCGCCGACGTCCCGGGCGATGCGGTCGAGGCCAAGCTGGCGCGCGCCGAAGCGGCGCTGGAAGCCGGCGATCTCGCCAAGGCGGTCGATCTCGTGAAGTCGCTGCCGCCGCAGACCGCCAAGGCGACGTCGGCGTGGCTGGCGCGCGCCGAGGCCCATCTGGCGGCCAAGCGCGCGGTCGACCAGCTCTCTTCCCATGCCGTCACCCTGCTCGGCGCGGCGCGGTAGATGTCCATGACGACAGTCCGCATCCTGATCTGGTTCGCGATCGCGGCTGCGGCGATGCTGGGCGCGGTGTGGCTGGCCGAGCGGCCGGGCACGCTCACCGCCGAATGGCAGGGCTGGCGGCTCGACACCAATGTCGGCGTGGTGCTGGTCGCCATCGTGGGGCTGGTTCTGCTGAGCGTCGCGGCGTGGCTGCTCTATCGCTGGATCGTGGGCGCCCCCGGCGCCCTGCTCGAAGGCTGGGGCGAAAGCCGCCGCCAGCGCGGCTACCGCGCGCTGACCCAGGGATTGGCCGCGGTCGCCGCCGGCGACGGCGCCGAGGCGCAGAAGCACGCCCGCAAGGCCGAGCAGCTTCTGGCCGAGCCCGCGCTCACGCTGCTGCTGTCGGCCCAGGCCGCCCAGCTCACCGGCGATCGCGACGGCGCCAAGCGGGCGTTCGACGCCATGCTGAAGGACGACCAGATGGCCTTCCTCGGCCTGCGCGGCCTGATCGGCCAGGCACTGCGCGATGGCGACCAGACCAAGGCGCTGGGCTACGCCGAACGCGCCTTCACGCTCAGGCCGCAGACGCCGTGGGTCGTGCACTCGCTGTTCGACATGCAGGCCCAGGCCGGCCAGTGGAAGGCGGCCCAGGAAACGCTGGACCAGGGCATTCGCCGCAAGGTCGTGGCCGCCGACAAGGGCCGCGGGCTGAAAGCGTTGCTGCTGGTCGAGCGCAGCCGAGAGGCCGAGCGCGACGGTCGCGAGGCCGACGCGCTCGCGCTGGCGCGAGAAGCCTTTGGCCTGGCGCCGGAGCGAATCGCGGCGACCGAACGGTTGGCCGAGCTGCAGCTCAAGGCGGGCGACGCCAAGCGCGCGCTGAAGACACTGGAGCGCGGCTGGTCGGTGGCGCCGCATCCCGATCTGGTCGAGATCTATCTCAAGGCGTCGGGCGAGTCCGAACCGTTGAAGCGCATCGGCGTCGTGCGCCGGCTGGTGACGCGCAATGCCGACGACATCGAAAGCCATCTCGCCCTGGCCAAGGCCTCGCTCGACGCGGGCCTGTGGGGCGAGGCGCGACGCCAGCTCGAGACGGCGGGCGGCACCTCGCCCCCGGTCCGCGTCTGCCGCCTGATGGCCGAAGTCGAGGAACGCGCCAACGCCGAACAGGCCAAGGTGCACGACTGGCTGGCGCGCGCCGCCGAGGCGCCGGCCGACCGTTCATGGTCCTGCACCGCCTGCGGCGCCCATCACGAGACCTGGCGCTCCGTCTGCGAGAGCTGCGGCGCCTTCGGCACCCTGCAGTGGCGCGCGCCGGGGACCTATGGCCAGATCCTGCCGCCCGAGGCGCAACCGGCGATGGCCGCAGCACTTACTCCTCCCTAGCGCGGAACCCGCGCTGGGGAGGTGCCCGCGAAGCGGGCGGAGGGGTCATCGGCCTCGACATGTGGCCTATGACCCCTCCGCCTCGTAAGACGAGGCACCTCCCCTTTGCGGAGTCCGCAAAGGGGAGGACAATGAATCTGGAGGAGACGACATGTTCGAGACCACTCTTGCCGGCAGCCTGCCCAAGCCGTCGTGGCTGGCCACGCCCAACGTACTGTGGGCGCCATGGACGCTGTCGGGCGCGCCGCTGTTCGAGGCCAAGGACGACGCCACCCTGCTCGCCATCCGCCGCCAGGAAGAGGCCGGCCTCGACATCGTGAGCGACGGCGAGCAGGCGCGGCAGCATTTCGTGCATGGCTTCCTGGCCGAGGTCGACGGCGTCGACTTCGACAAGAAGGTCCGCATGGGCATCCGCAACAACCGCTACGACGCCGACTGCCCGACCGTCACGGGCGCGCTCAAGCGCCGCAAGTTCGTGCACGAGCGCGAGGCCCGCGTCGCCCGCGCCGCCACCTCGCGCAAGCTCAAGTTCACCCTGCCCGGCCCGATGACGCTGATCGACACCCTGGCCGACGGCTTCTATGGCGATCGCGTAAAAATGGCCTTCGCCTTTGCCGAGTTGCTGAACCAGGAAGCCAAGGACCTCGAGAAGCTCGGCGTCGATGTCGTGCAGTTCGACGAACCGGCCTTCAACGTTTACCTCAACGAGACCGTCGAGTGGGGCGTGCCGGCGCTGGAGAAGGCGGCCGAAGGCCTCAAATGCACGACGGCCGTGCACATCTGTTACGGCTACGGCATCGAAGCCAACAACAAATGGAAGGAGACGCTGGGCGAGAGCTGGCGTCAGTACGAGCAGACCTTCCCGGCGCTCGACCGCAGCAAGATCCAGCAGGTCTCGCTGGAATGCCGGGAGAGCCATGTGCCGCCCGAGCTGATGAAGCTCTTGAAGACCAAGACCGTCCTGGTCGGCGCCATCGACGTGGCGTCCGACAAGATCGAAACGCCCGAGCAAGTGGCGGAAACCCTGAAGCTCGCGACCAAATTCGTCGATCCCGAGCGCATCCAGGCCTGCACCAACTGCGGCATGGCGCCGATGACGCTGGGCGTCGCCTACGGCAAGCTGCGCGCCTTGGCCGAAGGCGCCGCGCTGGCCCGGAAGGCGATCTAGGGCAACTTGCGCCGAAGCTCGTAGAGCATCTCCAGCGCCTGCTTGGGCGAGAGTTCGTCGGGATTGACCGATGCCAGCGCCTTCTCGACGTCGGACTCGGTGGTCTTGGCCGTGCCGCTCGCCGGGCGCGCGGGGGCTGCCGCAAACAGCGGCAGGTCGTCGGCGAGGCGGCTCACAGCGCCCGACTGCTCGCCCTTTTCCAATGCCGCCAGCACCTGCTCGGCGCGCGCCACGACGGCGGCCGGCAGGCCGGCGAGCTGGGCGACATGAATGCCGTAGGAACGGTCGGCGGCGCCCGGCGCCACCTCGTGCAGGAACACGACCTCGTTCTGCCATTCCTTGACGCGCATCGTGTGCGGCGCAAGTGCCGCCAGACGCTCTTTCAGCGCGCCCAGCTCGTGGAAGTGGGTGGCGAACAGCGCCCGGCACTTGTTGACGTCATGCAGATGCTCGAGCGTCGCCCAGGCGATGGAAAGACCATCGAAGGTGGCGGTGCCGCGGCCGATCTCGTCGAGAATGACGAGGCTGCGTCCCGTTGCCTGGTTGAGGATGGCGGCCGTCTCGACCATCTCGACCATGAAGGTCGAGCGCCCACGCGCCAGATCGTCGGCGGCGCCGACGCGGCTGAACAGGCGATCGACGATGCCGATGGTGGCGGCCTCGGCCGGCACGAAGGAGCCCGCCTGCGCCATCACCGCGATCAGCGCGTTCTGGCGCAGGAAGGTCGACTTGCCGGCCATGTTGGGGCCGGTCAGCAGCCACAGCCGGCGCTCCGAGCCGAGGTCGCAATCGTTGGGCACGAAGCCCGAACCGCCCTGCCGGAGCAACGCCGCCTCGACCACGGGATGGCGGCCGCCTTTTAGGACAAAGGCCGGATCGTCGGTGAGCACCGGCCTTGTGTAGTGGCCGCTAGTCGCGAGTTCGGCGAGTGCGGCGGCCACGTCGAGATTGGCGAGCGCGCGGCCGGCGGCGGCCACGGCGGTCGATACGGCCAGCACGCCTGCCGCCAGCTGCTCGAACATCGCCAGTTCCAGGGCCAGCGCCTGGTCGGCGGCGCGGCCGATGCGGGTTTCGAGATCGGCCAGTTCGGGCGTGTTGAAGCGCGTGGCGTTCGACATCGATTGCCGGCGCGCAAACCCCAGCGCCGCCAGATCGAGCTTGTCGGCATGCGTGGCCGTCACCTCGATGTGATAGCCGATCATGTTGTTGTGCCGGATTTTCAGCGTCGCGACGCCGGTCGAAGCACGATACTTCGCCTCCAGCGCCGCCACGGTCTTGCGGCTGTCGTCGCGGAGCGTGCGCTGCTCGTCGAGTTCGGCGCGATAGCCGGTGCGGATGAAACCGCCGTCGCGCGCGAACAGCGGCGGCTCGTCGGCCAGCGCCGCCGCCAGCGCGTCGATCAACGGCCGGTGGTTCGAGCAGGCCGCCACGATCTCGCCCAAGGGTGCGGGCGGCGGCGCCAGCGCCTCGGGCTCGGCGCCGAGCATGGCCGCCAGCGCTTCGCCCGAATCGAGTCCGTCGCGGAGTGCCGCGAGATCGCGCGGGCCGCCGCGGCCGACGCTGAGGCGGGTCAGCGCGCGCTCGATGTCGGGCGTGCGCTTGAGCGCCTCGCGCACCCGCTCGCGCACGGCGGGCCGTTCGACGAAGAGCTGCACCAGGTCGAGCCGCCGCTCGATCCCGGCGCGGTCGGTGAGCGGGGCAGCAATGCGCTCGGCCAACAGGCGCGCGCCGGGACCGGTCAGCGTGCGGTCGATGGTGGCGAGCAGGGTGCCGTCGCGCCTTCCGTCGAGGCTCTTCACCAGCTCCAGGTTGCGCCGCGTCGCGGGATCGATCTCCATCGTGCCGTCGGCGCGTTCGCGGCGCGGCGGCGCCAGCGCCGGCCGCTTGCCGGCCTGCGTGAGTTCGACGTAGTCGAGCAGCGCACCACAGGCCGCGACCTCGGCCCGCGAGAACGCGCCGAAGCTCTCCAGTGCCGCGACATTGAACGCGGACTGCAGGCGCTTGCGCGCGTTGTCGCTGTCGAAGCGCGCCGAGGGCAGCGGCGTCAGCACCGAGGACCAGTCCTCGAGCGCCGCCTTCAACGGCTCACGCGCCAGCAGCCGGTCGGGCAGCAGCAACTCGCCCGGCGCCAGCCGCGCCAGCGCCGCGGCCAATTGGGACGGCAGAACCGGCTGGGTGGCGAAATCGGCGGTCGAGAGGTCGAGCCAGGCCAAGGCCAGCTCGCCCTGGGCCTCGGCGATGGCGGCCAGATAGTTGTGGCTGCGCGCATCGAGCAGCGAATCCTCGGTCAAGGTGCCGGGCGTGATGACCCGCACCACAGCACGCTCGACCACGGATTTCGCACCGCGCTTCTTGGCCTCGGCCGGATCCTCGACCTGCTCGCAGACCGCGACCTTGAAGCCCTGGCGGATCAGGCGCGACAGGTAGGCCTCGTGGCTGTGCACCGGCACGCCGCACATCTTGATGTCTTCGCCGAGATGCTGGCCGCGCTTGGTGAGCGCAATGTCGAGCGCCGCCGACGCTTTAACGGCATCGTCGAAGAACAATTCGTAGAAATCGCCCATCCGGTAGAACACCAGATGGTCCGGATGCTGCGCCTTGATCGCCAGGTACTGGCGCATCATCGGCGTCGCGTCGGCCGGGATTGTCGAGACTGCGGAACTGCTGTCGGGCATCACCCCTCAGTATAGCCCGCCATGCGGGCCGGCGTATTGCCGCCAGGAGCATTGGCTGGCACAGGCCTGTGAATCTCGCCAATATGTCCCCTCAACCGGGAGTGAAACGATGGCGAGCAAAAGCTCGGAAGCGATGGTCAGCAACGAAATGGGCGATCTCGACGGAGATTCGCTGCGCATGCACGCGTCCGGCCGGCCCGGCAAGATCGAGATCGTGGCCACCAAGCCGCTGGTGACCCAGCGCGACCTGGCGCTGGCCTATTCGCCCGGCGTCGCCGCGCCCTGCCTCGCGATCGAAAAGGACCCCTCGCTCGCCTACGACTACACCATCAAGGGCAACCTGGTGGCCGTGATCTCCAACGGCACCGCCGTGCTCGGCCTGGGCGACATCGGGGCGCTGGCCGGCAAGCCGGTGATGGAAGGCAAGGCCGTGCTCTTCAAGCGCTTCGCCGACGTCGACTGCATCGACCTCGAGGTCGACACCAAGGACGTCGACCAGTTCGTCAATGCCGTGCGCTATCTCGGGCCGACCTTCGGTGGCATCAACCTCGAGGACATCAAGGCACCGGAGTGCTTCATCATCGAGCAGCGCCTGCGCGAGCTGATGGACATCCCGATCTTCCACGACGACCAGCACGGCACCGCCATCGTCTCGGCGGCCGGCCTGATCAACGCGCTGCACCTCACCGGCCGCAATATCAAGGACATCAAGATGGTGGTGAACGGCGCCGGCGCCGCCTCCATTGCCTGCATCGAGCTCGTGAAGGCGATGGGCTTGCCGCACGAGAATGCCATCCTCTGCGACACCAAGGGCGTCATCTACCAGGGCCGCACCGAGGGCATGAACCAGTGGAAGAGCGCCCACGCCGTGCGCACCAAGGCGCGCACGCTGCAGGAGGCCATGAAGGGCGCCGACGTCTTCTTCGGCCTGTCGGTCAAGGGCGCGGTGAGCAAGGAGATGGTCCAGTCGATGGCGGCCAAGCCGATCATCTTCGCCATGGCCAACCCGGACCCGGAGATCTCGCCCGACGACGTGAAATCCGTGCGCGCCGACGCCATCATCGCCACGGGCCGCAGCGACTACGCCAACCAGATCAACAACGTGCTGGGCTTTCCCTATATCTTCCGCGGTGCGCTGGACGTGCGCGCCAGCACGATCAACGAGGAGATGAAGGTGGCCGCGGCCGAAGCGCTGGCCAAGCTCGCGCGCGAGGACGTGCCCGACGAGGTCGACCGCGCCTACTCCGGCCGCCGGCTGCGCTACGGCCCCGACTATGTCGTGCCGGTGCCGTTCGACCCGCGCCTGATCTCGGCGGTGTCGTCCGCCGTGGCCCAGGCCGCCATGGACTCCGGCGTGGCGCGCAAGCCGATAGCCGACATGGCGGAGTATCGCCGCGACCTCTCCGGCCGCCTCGACCCGACCAGCCACTGGCTGCAGAGCCTGTTCGACCAGGTGAAGGCCAATCCGCAGCGCATCGTCTTCGCCGAGGGCGAGGAGGAGCGCACCATCCGCGCCGCCGTGGTGTTCCGCGACAACGGCTACGGCACGCCGATCCTGATCGGCCGCGAGGAGCAGGTCCGCGAGACCATGAAGACGCTCGGCATCAACGATGCATCGGGCATGGAGATCCACAACGCCCGGCTCTCGACGCGCAACGCGCCCTACACGAATCTGGTCTACGGCCGGCTGCAGCGCGACGGCTACCTGCACCGCGACGTGCAGCGCATGGTCAACCAGGGCCGCAACGTGTTCGGCGCCTGCATGGTGGCAATGGGCGACGCCGACGGCATGGTGACCGGCATCACGCGCCGATTCCCCGAGTGCTATACCGACGTGAAGCGCGTCATCGACATCGAGCCCGACAAGGTGCCGATGGGCTACTCCATCGTGGTGGCGCGCCACGGCACGGTATTCCTGGCCGACACCGCGATCAACGAGACGCCATCGGCCGAGCAACTCGCCATCATCGCCCGCCAGATGGCGCGCAACGCGCGGCAGATGGGCCACGAGCCACGAGTCGCGTTCCTGTCGTTCTCGAACTTCGGCAGCCGCGAGATCGAGCGCATCGACCGCATCCGCAAGGCGATCCGCATCCTGCAGGCCGAGAATGTCGATTTCGAGTTCGACGGCGAGATGCAGGCAGACATGGCGCTGGACTACGAGCTGCTTCGCGAGACCTATCCCTTCTGCCGCCTCACCGGCCCGGCCAACGTGCTGGTGATGCCAGGACTGCACTCGGCGCACATTTCCTCGCGCCTGATGCAGCGGCTGGGCGGCGTGACGGTCATCGGCCCGGTGATCGACGGCCTGCAGAAGCCGGTCCAGATCGTCCAGATGGGCGCCACGGTCAGCGACTTGGTCAATCACGCGGCGCTGGCGGCCTACGGGGCCCTCAGCGGACGGAGGCAGTGATGTACGATCTCGTCATTCGCGGCGCTACCATCGTCGACGGCCTCGGTCATGAACCCAAGTGCGCCGACCTCGCGGTCAAGGACGGCCGCATCGCCGCGATTGACGATATCAAAGACAGTGGCGCCGAGACGATCGATGCCGGCGGTCTCACCCTGGCGCCCGGCATCGTCGACGTGCACACGCACTACGATGCACAGGTCACCTGGGACACGACGCTCTCGCCTTCGCCGTCGCTCGGCGTCACCACCGCGGTGATCGGCAATTGCGGCTTCGGCATCGTGCCGGCGCCGCCTGCCGTGCGCGACCTGGTGATCCGCAACCTCTCGGTCGTCGAGGGCATGGATCTCGATGCGCTGCGCCAGGGCATCGCCTGGGATTTCGAAAGCTTTGGCGACTACATAGCGATGCTGCGCCGCCGCGGCGCCTACGCAAACCTCGCCGTGCTGTCCGGCCATTCGACCATCCGCACCGCCGTGATGGGCGAGGCGGCCTCGCAGCGCGCCGAGGCGACACCGGAAGAAATCGCGAAGATGAAGGCGATGGTGGCCGACGCCATGGCCCACGGCGCGATCGGCCTCGGCGCCTCCTATTCGCTCAACCATTCGGGCTATGGCGGCGTGCCGATGCCGTCCACCATCGCACCCCTGTCGGAGCTCGACGCGCTTGTCGGAGCGATGGGACCGCGCGGCAAGGGCGTCATCGCTATCGCCTCGGGCGTCAAGACGCCGGCGGAGCTGGAGCCGATGGCGGCAAAATATGGCCGGCCGTTTTTCCAGGGCACCGGCATGGCGATGTACAACGAGCAGGAGCCGGCGCGCGCGCTCGGCATCTTCGACGCCTGCGCCGCCGCCATCCGCCGCGGCAACGGCCTCTACGTCCAGATCCCCTGCCAGCCGCTGTCGTTCGACTTCACGATGGCCAACGCCTATCCGTTTTATAGCCACTCCGCCTTCGACCCGATCAAGGCGTTTACGCCCGAGCAGCTCGCGGCCGTCTATCGCGATCCGTCGTGGCGCGACAAATTCCGCGAGAATGCGAAGAACCCGCGGCCTGGCATGATCTTCCAGGGCAACTGGGACCGCGTCATGGTGGCCGTGGCGCAGAAGCCCGCCAACGCCAGATACGTGAACCGCTACCTCCACGAGATCGCCAAGGCCGAGGGCCGCGATCCGCTCGATGTCATGCTCGACCTCAGCCTCGACGAGGGGCTGGAAACCGCCTTCCTCGGCCGCTTCCTCAATGTCGGTGACGAGGGCGTGGCGCGCCTTTTGAAGCACGAGGCGGGCGTGGTGGCGCTCTCCGATGCCGGCGCACACCTTATCTACATGTGCGATGCCGGTTTCGGCCTGCATTTCCTCAGCCATTGGGTGCGTGAGCGCGGCGATTTCGACATCGTCGAAGGCATCCGGCGCCTGACCAGCCATCCGGCCGATCTCTACGGCATCCGGAACCGCGGCCGCATCGCGCTCGGCGCCCAGGCCGACCTGCTGCTGTTCGATCCCGCCACCGTCGGCGTCACCCCGGCCGAGCGGGTTGCCGACCTGCCGGGCGGCGGCCGGCGTACCATCCGCCGGCCGACCGGCGTGCACGGCGTCTTCTGCAATGGCATCCGCACCTTCGATGGCAAAGACTACGCCACGCTCGCCAAGGGCCCCGGCCACGTGCTCGACAAATTCAACGATTCGCTCGGCCGTCACAGCGCGCTCGCCGCACAATGAGGGCCGCGCAATGATGCCCCGTTCATGACCGGGGTGCCGCAGAAGCCCTGCCCTCCCGCCGATCCGGCGCCACGCAAGCCCAAGTTTGCGATGCCGGCCAACGCCTGCGACAGCCATGCCCACATCTTCGGGCCGGACGAGAAATATCCATGGTCGCCGGCGCGCGGCTACACGCCGCCCGACGCGCTGCCGGCCGCCTACGAGCATCTGCACAAGATGCTGGGCGTCACGCGCGGCGTCATCACCCAGCCCAGCGTCTACGGCACCGACAACAGAGCGACCCTCGACTACGTGGCGGCGCATCCCGGCCGCCTGCGCGCCGTGGTCTCGGTGGACGCGAGCATCACCGATCGCGCGCTCGAGGCAATGCACGCCAGGGGCGCGCGCGGCATTCGCGTCAATCTCGCCGACCCCGGCGGCAATCCCTTTAAGTCGTTCTCCGAGCTGCGCCGCGTCGCCGAGCGGCTGAAACCGCTCGGCTGGCACATCGAGTTCCTGCTCCATGTGCATGATGCCGACATGGCCGAGCTCGGCACGCTGCCGGTGCCGATCTCGATCGGGCACTTCGGCTACATGCCGACGAGCCTCGGGATCGACCATCCGCGCTATCGCGGCTTTCTCGACCGCGTGGCCGACGGCAATTGCTGGGTGAAGTTGACGGGTCCCTACCGCATCACGGCGGGCCGCCATCTGCCCTACGACGATACCGTGCCGTTCGCCCACGCCCTGGTCGCGCGGCAGCCGGACCGCATCCTGTGGGGCACCGACTGGCCGCACCCGATGTGCCCGATCCCGATGCCCAACGACGGAACGCTGGCCGACATGCTGCTCGACTGGGTGCCGGACAAGGCCGTGCGCCAGCGTATCCTGGTCGACAACCCGGCCGAACTCTACGGCTTCTAGGCGGCGGTCACAGCGCCGGCTTGCCGATGCCGCCGCGGGCGCGCTGCGCCAGATAGACCTGGAGATGGGCATAGGCCAGGCGCAGGTTGGGCGTGGCGATGCCGGCCTTCTTCGCCCGCGCGATCATGTCGCCCACCACATGGTCGGCCTCGACCATCGCGCCCTTCTCGAGATCGTGCAGCATGGAGGCCGTGAACTTCGAGCCCTTCACGGTCAGGAACGAGCGGATGGTCGCGATGCCCTTCTCGCCGGGATCGTGGCCGGCGGCGGCCGCCACCTTGCGGCCCTCGTCGACCGTTTCCAGCACGATCGCACGGCCTTCATCGGCTTCCAGGATGTCACCCGAGGCGCCGCGCATCAGGCAGCATGTCGCGGCCAGTGTGCAGAGCATGATCCATTTGTCCCAGAGATCCTGGACGATGTTGGCGTTCAGCCCTCCATCGACACCCGACTTCTTGATCGACGCATCGAGGTCGACCAGTGTCGGACGCGCAGGCTTCCCGTCGCGTTCGCCGAAGGAGATGGCGGCGAACGGGCTGGTATGCACGATTTCACCCTTGTCGTTCATGGCGACACCGACACGGGCAAGTCCGCCCACCACCTTGTCGGCACCGAAGCGGGCGTCGAGCGTATCGAGATGGCGGATGCCGTTCAGCAGCGGCACGATCGTGGTGTTCGCGCTGATCGCCGGAGCGATGGCGTCGATCGCCGAGTCGAGATCGTAGGCCTTGCAGGTCAGGATCACGACATCGTAAGGGCCGCCTTCACTGCCCTTGAGAACCGTCTTTACCTTCTGGGTGATGTCGCCTTTGGTGCTCTTGATCACCAGGCCGTCGCGCGTCAGCGCCTCGCGCCGCTTCTCGCGCACGAGGAACGTCACGTCGGCCCCGCTCTGGTGGAGACGGCCGCCGACATAGCCGCCGATCGCGCCGGCGCCCAGGATGAGAATTTTCACTTGAGACCGCCCCGCGCGCGGCGCGCCTCATAGGCCTGGAGATGGGCATAGGCAAAGCGCAGGTTGGGAGCGGCGATGCCCGCCTTGCGGGCGCGGGCCAGCATGTCGCCCACGATCTGCTTGCCCTCGGCCGGACCGCCTTTCTCCATGTCGCCCAGGATCGACGCCACCGCCTTCGAGCCTTTGCTCGTCAGCATGGTTTTTAGGCCGGCCAGAACCGTGTCGCTGGGCGCGTGGCCCTCAGCCGTGGCCACCTTGCGGCTCTCCTCCAGGGTCTCGGCCACGATGGCGGCGCCATCCTCGGCCTCCATGATGTCGCCGACGGTGCCGCGCATGGAGGCGCACATGCCGGCGATGGTGGCCAGCATGATCCATTTGTCCCAGAGATCCTGGTTGATATTGGGGTTGATGCCGCCCTCGATACCGGCCTTCTTGCAGGCGGCGTCGAGTTCCTTGAGGGCGGCGCGCGTGGGCTTGCCGTCGCGCTCGCCGAAGGACACGCCGGAAGCACCCGAATGCAGGATTTCGCCGTTGGGGCCCAGCATGCCCGAGATGCGGGCGAGGCCGCCTGCGACCCTGGCCGCACCGAACGTCTGGTCGAGCGTGGCGAAATGGGCGTGGCCGTTCAGCATCGGCACGATGGTAGTGTCCTTGCCGACCGCCGGCGCGATCGAATCGATCGCCGAGCCGAGATCGTAGGCCTTGCAGGCCAGCACGACGATGTCATAGGGCCCGCCTTCGCTCCCCTTGGTCACGACTTTGACCGGCAGAACGGCGTCACCCTTCGGGCTTTTCACCACCAGGCCTTCCTTGCGCACCTTCTCGGCGCGCTTCTCGCGCAGCAGGAAAGTGACGTCGGCGCCGGACTGATGCAGGCGCGCGCCCCAATAACCACCGACCGCGCCGGCGCCGAGAATGAGGATTTTCACGCTTTTCTCTCCGCCTTGTTCCGTTCCGCCACCCACTCGGCGAGCCACGTCGCGAGGTCGTCGGTCTGATGGTGGATATGGTCGAGATTGATGTCGGCCGCGCGCTTCACGCTCTCGTCGGTGCGGATCCACACCGTGCGCATGCCCATGTCGGCCGCCGGCTTGAGATTGACTGCGATGTCGTCGGCAAACGCGGCCCGCGTCGGGTCGACGTTGTGCTGCTTCACGAGCTTCTCGTAGATCTGCTTGTGCGGCTTGGGCCAGTATTCGCCGGCCACGATGTCGAAGATGGCCTCGAAATGATGGGCCACGCCCAGCCGCTCCATGACGCGCTCGGCATGCGGCACGTCGCCGGCGGTGAAGATGATCTTGCGGCCCGGCAGGGCTTTCAGCGAGGCTTCCAGCGCGGGATTGGCTTCGACCGGCGAGTAGTCGATGTCGTGGACGTAGTCGAGGTAGTGCGTCGGGTCGACGCCGTGCAGGCTCATCATGCCGCGCATCGAGGTGCCGTGGTCGCGCCAGTATTGCTTCTGCACGACCCGCGCCTCTTCCGGCGTCACCTTCAGCCAGTCCGAGATGTAGCGGCCGATACGCACGTCGATCTGGGCGAACAGATTGCAGCGCGCCGGATAGAGCGTGTTGTCGAGGTCGAACAGCCAGACGTCGGGATCGTGTTTGGGAACCATCGGACGCTGGATTACCGGCCGGCCGTGCGCTTGTCGAGGCGGCGGATTATAAAGGGGCAATGGATACCCTGACGATCGTCCTTCTCGCCGCCGTGATCCTGCTGGTCGTGGTCCTGGCCATCCTGCTGGTACGCCAGGGCGGTGGCAGCCGCGACGCCGAACAGATGCGCCAGCATCTCGCCCTGGCGCTCAGCCAGCAGGCCGAAACCGTCCAGCGGGTCGAGCGTTCGCTGCGCGAGCAGGAACAGGCCCTCAGCAAGGTCGTCGACGAGCGGCTCGACCGCACCGAGAAGGCGACCGGCCAGATCGTCACCGACCTGCGCGAGCGGCTGGTCCGCATCGACGAGGCGCAGAAGAAGATCGGCGAGCTCTCGACCCAGGTCGTGAGCCTCCAGGAGGTCCTGTCCAACAAGCAGGCGCGCGGCGCCTTCGGCGAGGTCCAGCTGAACGACCTGGTGCAGAGCGCGCTCCCGCCCTCGGCCTACGAATTCCAGGCAACGCTGTCTTCGGGCGTGCGCGTGGATTGTCTTCTGCACCTGCCCAATCCGCCAGGCTCGATCGCCATCGACGCCAAGTTCCCGCTGGAAAGTTATAGCGCGCTGCGCGCCGTCGCGGCGGGCGACACGGCGGCGATCGCCGTCGCCCAGCGCGGCTTCCAGCTGGCGATCCGCAAGCACATCGGCGACATCCGCGACAAATACATCGTGTCCGGCGAAACTGCCGAATCGGCCCTGATGTTCCTGCCCTCGGAAGCGGTCTATGCCGAGCTGCACGCCAACTTCACCGGCCTGGTCGAAGAATCCTACCGCGCCCGCGTCTGGATCGTCTCGCCCACCACCATGATGGCGACACTGAACACCGTACGCGCCGTCCTGAAGGACGTGCGCATGCGCGAGCAGGCGGGCGAGATCCAGAAGACGGTCGGGCTGCTGCTGGAGGACGTCCGGCGGCTCGACGACCGGGTCGAGAAGCTGAAAGCGCACTTCGCCATGACCGAGAAGGACCTGCGCGAGGTCGATACGTCGGCCGACCGCATCACCAAGCGCGGCCAGCGCATCTTGGACGTCGATCTTGGCGAGGAGCCCGCGGCGCTGCCGCCCAAGATCTGAAAAGGGAGGTCGTCATGAGCTCGTCCGGCGCCAGCCTTTCCGTCTTGAAGGCCCTGGCTCAAGCATTCAACGACCACGATCTCGACCGCATCATGAGCTTCTTCGCCGACGATGCCGTCCTGGAAATGCCGCGCGGGCCCGATCCCTGGGGCCGGCGCTATGTCGGCCTCGCTGCCATCCGTGAAGGCCTGCGCGCCCGCTTCACCGGCCTGCCGGACGTCCACTACGGCAACGACAGTCACTACGTCGACGGTGACATGGGCATTTCGCAATGGACCGTGACCGGAACGACGCCGGCGGGAGAGCGCGTCGAAGCACGCGGTTGCGACTTCTACAGCTTCCGGGACGGCAAGGTCACCAAGAAGGACTCGTTCTGGAAGATCGTCGAGAAGTAGGCCCTTAGCCCCAGGGGCCGCGACGCGGCGCCTGCGGGACGGCAGTCGTCCACGGGTTGGTATTCGGCCGGGGTGCCGAGCGATAACCGCCGCCCATCTGGCCGGCCATCGCCTCAAGACGCGCGATGCGCTCTTCCATCGGCGGATGGGTCGAGAACAGGCTGGCCATGCCGCCGGCAGAAAGCGGGTTGGCGATATACATGTGCGCCGTCGCCGGGTTGGCTTCGGCCGCCCGGTTGGGGATCTGCTGCGTGCCGGCGTGGAGCTTGGCCAGCGCCGAGGCGAGCCACAGCGGCTGGCCGGAGATCTCCGCGCCCATGCGGTCGGCTTCGTATTCGCGGCCGCGGCTGATCGCCATCTGCACCAGCGCCGCGGCGAGCGGCGCCAGGATCATGGCGGCAATGGCCACGATCGGATTGACCAGAGGCCGGCCTTCGGAATCGCGGCCGCCGCCCATCAGGCCGCCGAAGCTCGCCAACATGCCGATGGCACCCGACAGCGTGGCGGCGATGGTCATGATCAGCGTGTCGCGGTGGCGGACGTGGCTCAGCTCGTGCGCCATCACACCCGCAATCTCCTCGCGGCTGAGATAGCGCAGCAGGCCGGTGGTGGCGGCAACAGCGGCGTTCTCGGGATTGCGCCCGGTGGCAAAAGCGTTGGGCTGCTCCTCGTCGATCACGTAGACGCGCGGCATCGGCAGGCCGGCGCGATCGGCCAAGCCCTGGACGATGCCGTAGAGCTCGGGTGCCTCGTTGGGTCCGACTTCCTGCGCGTTGCTCATGCGCAACACCATCTTGTCGCTGTTCCAGTAGGCGAACAGGTTCATGCCGAGCGCCGCGACCAGAGCGATGACGAGGCCGGATTGGCCGCCCAGCAAATAGCCTGCGACCAGGACGAAGCCGGTGAGGGCCGCGAGAAGGAGGGCAGTCTTGAAGTAGTTCATGGCGGGAAAGATGGTTGCCAACTGTGGCGAATCAAGGCGGTCCGAGGCATCATGCCGGCATGACCGACGACAAGCCCAAAGCCTCGCCCGAGGCGTCAAAAGCCGAGCCCGAAAAGCCCGTGCCATCCGAAAAGCCCAAGAAGGTCGAGGAAATCGGCGGCCCGCCCGGCCCCGAACCGACGCGCTACGGCGACTGGCAATTCAACGGCAAAGTGACGGATTTCTGATGCGTACCGACATCTTCCATCCCGACTTCAGGGCCCAGCCCTGGTGGTGGGAGGCGTGGACGCCCAACAACGCGCTGAGCGTCGACCCGCCGGCCAAAACCGACGTGGTGATCGTGGGCGCAGGTTACGGCGGCCTATCGACGGCACTCGAGCTCAGACGCAACAATATCGATTGCGTGGTGCTGGAACGCGGCGTGTTCGGCATCGGTGCCTCGACGCGCAACGGCGGCATGATCTCGGGCGGCACCAACATCTCCAAGGGACTGGGCGGCAAGAACCCCAAGGTCGACGCGGAGTTCGCCGCGAACAAGGCGGCCTTCCTGGGCAGCGGCATCGATTCGCTCAACACGCTGATCGACATCATCGGGCGCGAGAAGATCGATTGCGGCCTGATCACCAACGGCCGATTCACCGGCGCCTGGACGCCCAAGCATTACGACGACCAGGCGTCCAAGGTCGAGATGTTCAACCGGTACGCCGATGTCGGCGCCGAGATGATCCCGCGCGAGCGCGTGCGAGAGATGATGGCGTCGGACTATTACTACGGCGGCATGTACGTGAAGCGCGGGGGCCATCTCCATCCCGCGCGCTACTACAAGGGGCTGCTCGAAGCGGCCCACGGGCAGGGCGCGATCCTGTGCGGCAACCTCGAGGCCGAGCGTATCGAGAAAACCGGCGGCGGCTGGCGCGTACTGACGGCCACGGGGCCGATCGCCTGCCGCGAGGTCGTGATCGCGACCAACGGCTATACCGGCGACCTGACGCCGAAGCTGAAGATGCGCGTCGTGCCGGTGGCGAGCCACATCATTGCGACCGAAGAGCTGCCGATGCCGGCAACCGAGCTGATCCCGCACATGCGCTCGATCGGCGACACCAAGCGGGTGCTGACCTATTACCGGCCCTCGCCCGACGGCAGGCACCTGATCTTCGGCGGCCGCGCCCGTTTCACCGCGGCGGCACCCGAGGTGAGTGCGCCGATCCTGTACCAGTACATGATCGACCGCTTCCCGCAGCTCGAGGGTATCCGAATCACGCATGTGTGGACGGGCAACGTGGCCTTCGCGCTCGATTCGATGTCGCACATGGGCACCGACGACGGCATGCATTACCTGCTCGCCTGCAACGGCAACGGTGTCGCCATGATGACCTATCTCGGCACGCAGACGGCGCGGAAGATCGCGGGCGGCTCCAACGCATCGGTCAATGCCTTCGACGGCCGCGAGTTCCCCGAGCATCCGCTCTACAACGGCGATCCGTCGCTTTATCTCCCTTTGATCGGCGCCTGGTACCGCACCCGCGACTGGATCGACCGCCGTCTGGCGGCGTGATGGCTTCTCCCCTTCCCGTCACGCTGGACGATGTCCGCGCGGCTGCGGCGCGTATCGCCGGCGCCGTGGTCCATACGCCCTGCCTGCACAGCAAGACCCTGTCGCGCATCGCCAGTGCCGACATCTGGATAAAATTCGAGAATCTGCAGTTCACCGCCTCGTTCAAGGAGCGCGGCGCGCTCAACACCCTGCTGCAGCTCAGCGACGAGGAGCGCAAGCGTGGCGTCATCGCCATGTCGGCCGGCAACCATGCCCAGGGCGTCGCCTATCACGCCGGGCGCCTCGGCATTCCCGCCACCATCGTCATGCCGTCCTTCACGCCCAATACGAAGGTGAAGCACACGCGCGATCATGGCGCGCGGGTCGTGCTGCTGGGCGACACGCTGGCCGAGGCCGCCGCCGAGGCCCATCGCGTGGCCGCCGCCGAAAAGCTGGTGTTCGTGCATCCCTACGACGATCCGCGAGTCATCGCGGGCCAGGGCACGATCGCACTCGAAATGCTTCAGGACGTGCCCGAGCTCGACACTTTGGTGGTCCCGGTCGGGGGCGGCGGCATGATCGCCGGCTGCGCCGTGGCGGCGCGCGGCCTGAAGCCCGACCTGAAAGTGATCGGCGTCGAGTCGGCCGGCTACTCGGCGATGCGCCAGCTTCTGGCCGGCGAGAGCGTCACGGCGGGCGGCGACACCATCGCCGAGGGCATCGCGGTGCGCGACATCGGGCAGACGCCACTGGCCATCGCCCGCGCCCTGGTCG
>NZ_SCVH01000144.1 GCF_004296935.1 Reyranella sp. | reverse complement strand
AGAAATGAAGGCACTCGTGGCCTTCATTTCTCGCGAGTCCTCGGGCAGCGGCCGGCCGTTCATCGAACGCGTCATGCAATCATTCAGACGCTCGGGCAACGACAGGACGCGATTGTCGCGCGTCGAGAACTTCGGATAGGTCTTGGCGACGCCGACCAGCGGCAAGCCGGCGCGGTTGGTGCCGCCGTCGAGATGGCAATTCTGGCAGGCAAGGTTGTTGCCGGCAAAGCGCGCAGCAGGATCGGCGGCCTCGGGACCGATGATGGCGAAAGTCCGTGTCACCAGCCTGTAGCCGTAAGCGATCAGTTGGCCATCGGCCGTGGCGGGCGTCTGGAATCCCGGACCATTGATGCTGAAATCAGGCCACATGGTCGGCGGGGCTGCTGGCGCCGACGGCGCAACGTTGTCGACCGTGCGCACGGCGGGCGGCGATGCCGGCCCCAGGACGGCGAGAAGATCGCGAGCCCTGATACTCCAACCGCGATGCCGAGAAAGAGGATCGAGAGTGCGGACTTGCCTGTCATCGTCCCACCGACGTGGCGATCAGCGTCGCTCCAGAGAGAACCAGCAGCACGAGGATGACACGGCGGAAGCCGGCCTCGCCGATCCGACCATACAGCAGCAGGCCGACTCGCGCGCCGACCAAGGTGACCGGAACCGTGATCGCTGCCCAGATGAAGAAGGTGCGGTCGAGGAAACCCGCGATGCCGGCCGAGACCAGGGCGAGCAGCAGGATGCTCATGTTGAAAGGCTGATTGACGCCGCGCTGCTCGCTCTTGCCGAAGCCGCGCAGTTGCGCCCAGATCGCCGGCGCCGGACCGCTGAGGCTCGCCATGCCGCCCAGCACGCCGCCGGTGAAGCCCACGGCCGCATCGGCAGCGCGGCCGCCGCCGGTGACGATGGGCGGGCGGCGCACGAAAGCCATCCAGGCGCTGTAGAAGATCAGCAACGTACCGACGCCGATCTTCAGCGGGCTGGGCTGAACGTGCTCCAGCAGCATCGTGCCGATTGGCACACCGACGATGCCGGCGGCCAGCATCGGCCACAGCCGGGGCCAGCGAACACCCTTCCAGATCGTGGGCAGGGACTGGACGTGGCCGGCGACCCCGCACAGTGCAGTAAGGGGGGCGGCTGTCAGGGGCGACATCGCCTGCAGCCAGAAGCCCAGCGCCACCAGGGCATAGCCGGTGCCGCTCAGTCCGTTGACGAAGCCCGCGGCCAGCGCCCCGGCGGCGACGATCGCGATGTCGCCGGGGGGCGGCAGATCCACGCTGGTTAGGCTCCGGACGAGAAGGCCTGGATGCCTGTCATGGCGCGACCGAGGATCAGCGCGTGCACGTCGTGGGTACCTTCGTAGGTGTTCACGGCCTCGAGGTTCATGACGTGACGGATCACGTGGTATTCGTCCGACACGCCGTTGCCGCCGTGCATGTCGCGGGCGACGCGGGCGATGTCGAGCGCCTTGCCGCAGTTGTTGCGCTTGATCAGCGAGATCATCTCGGGCTGGGCGTGGCCAGCATCCTTGAGACGGCCGACACGCATGCAGGCCTGGAGGCCCAGCGCAATCTCGGTCTGCATGTCGGCCAGCTTCTTCTGGATCAGCTGGTTGGCGGCCAGCGGCCGGCCGAACTGCTTGCGGTCGAGCGTGTAGTTGCGCGCCTGCTTCCAGCAGAATTCGGCGGCACCCATGGCGCCCCAGGCGATGCCGTAGCGGGCGTTGTTGAGGCAGCCGAACGGGCCGCCGAGGCCCGCGACGTTGGGCAGCATGTTTTCGACGGGGACCATCACCTCGTCCATCATGATGCCGCCGGTCACCGAGGCGCGCAGGCTGAACTTGCCCTCGATCTTGGGCGTCTCGAGGCCCTTCATGCCGCGTTCGAGGATGAAGCCACGGATGGCGCCGCCGTCGAGCTTGGCCCAGATCACCAACACGTCGGCGATCGGCGAGTTGGTGATCCACATCTTGGAGCCCGAGACCTTGTAGCCGCCGGGCACTGTCACGGCGCGGGTCTTCATGCCGCCGGGGTCGGAGCCGTGATCCGGCTCGGTCAGGCCAAAGCAGCCGACCCACTCGCCGGTCGCGAGCTTGGGCAGGTACTTCATGCGCTGCTCTTCGGTACCGTAGGCATAGATCGGATGCATGACCAAGGAGGACTGCACGCTCATCGCCGAGCGGTAGCCCGAATCGACGCGCTCTACTTCACGGGCGACCAGGCCGTAGGTCGTGTAGTTGGCGCCGGCGCAGCCGTATTTCTCCGGCAGGGTCGAACCGAGAAGGCCGAGTGCCCCCATCTCGTTCATGATCTCGCGGTGGAATTTCTCGTGGCGGTTGGCCTCCAGGACGCGCGTCATCAGCTTGTCCTGGCAGTAATCGCGCGCGGCGTCGCGGATCGCGATTTCCTCCTCGGTGAGCTGGTCGTCGAGGAAGAACGGGTCCTCCCAGTCGAAGGGCTTGGCGTCGGCGCTGATGCCCTTGGCGGCGCTCTTGATCGGTGTTGCGGCGGTGGCCATGTCTTCTCCTCGCTGTCTTCGCCGCGTCTTATCAGCCGGAGGCAGTCACGCCAACTGCTCTAACTTTCGGGAGCGGAAAATCTCCGGCCAAGTTGGCTGAAGGCCCTGGAGGAGTGGCCGTTCCAAGGACGGACACGAGCTCACCGGCGGCTGCATTTCGTCGGGCGCTTTGGCGGCAAGAGATGTTATTCTTGCTAGCGGAGCAACTCGAGCAGGCCCGGCCCTGGCACGAGTGGCGACCATCCTAGGGCTTTTCCGGGGGGATCAAGATATGCGTACAGCCATCGCTGGATTCATCGCGGGCTCCGTCAGCGTGCTGGTGTTTCACCAATTCGGCTTCTTCATCGCCAACGAGCTCGGCCTGCTGAAAGTGCAGCTCTACAACATGCGTCCGGTGCCGCCTCTCGGCGTGCCGACGATTGTCTCGCTGGCCTTCTGGGGTGGAGTCTGGGGTATCGTTGGTTCCTTCATCGTTCTGCGCCTGCCGGCGGCCGTGGACGGCCCGCTCGGCTGGATCCTGTTCGCCGGCATCGTCGTCACACTCGTCAACTGGTTTGTCGTGCTGCCGATCAAGGGCCAACCCATCGGCGGCGGCTTTCGCATGCCGGGCATGGTCGTCGTGCCGCTGGTCTATACGTTCTGGGGCGTAGGCGTGTGGCTCATCTTCGGCCTGACACGGCGCGCGCTGGGCGGCACCAAGTGGAATGGCTAGGAATTCCCGATGCTGATCGTGGATGCCCAGGTCCATATCTGGGCCGCCAATACGCCCGAGCGGCCGTGGCCGGCACGCGCCGAACCGCACCGCGCGCCACTCGGAAAGGACGAGCTGCTGGCCGAGATGGCCAAGGCGGGTGTCGATCGCGTGATCTTGGTGCCGCCGTCGTGGGAGGGCGATCGCAACGATCTCGCCCTTGAAGCCGCCGCGGAACATCCCGATCGCCTCGCCATCATGGGACGTTTCGATCCCGATGCCCCTGGAGCCCGAGGGCAGGTGGCCGCCTGGAAGAAGCAGCCAGGCATGCTCGGCATGCGCTTCACCTTCCACACCGGCATCCTTCGCCAGCCGCTGATCGATGGCCGCTTCGACTGGGTGTGGGGCGAGATGGAGAAGGCCGGCATTCCGGCAATGGTGCTGTTCCATCACGAGTACATGCATCTCGCCGACAAGGTCGCGGAGCGCTATCCCGGCCTGCGCCTGGTGCTCGACCATCTCGGTCTCAAAAGCGGCAAGGATGTCACCGAGGCCTCGAATTTCGCCACCCTCGACAAGATGCTGGCGCTGGCCAAGCGGCCGAACGTGGCCGCCAAGGTCTCCGCGATGCCGTGCTACGCCGGTGACAAGACCTATCCCTTCCGGTCGGTGCATCCGCACATCCGGCGCGTGTTCGATGCCTTCGGACCGAAGCGCACCTTCTGGGGAACGGACTGGTCGCGGCTGCCCTGCAGCTATCGCAAGGGTGTAACCATGTTCACCGAGGAGATGCCCTGGCTGACGGGCGCCGACCTCGAGGGCGTGATGGGCCGCGGCGTCTGCGACTGGCTCGGCTGGAAGATCTGAGCCGCTACAGCGCCCGCGTCACCGTCTGCGAGCCGCCGCCCCAGATCGGCAGGTAGCTCATCTTGTACCCCGCGCCGCCGGTCACGACGGGATGGATGGCATCGGGCGAACGCGCCACGCCCTGACCCTCGTCGAAGAGATATTGCTGCACGCGTCCGAGATCCCAGCCGTCGTGGCGGACGATCTTCTCTGCCATCTCGAGCGGCAGCAGGAAGACCTGCTCGCCGCGCTCGTTCTTGCGGCCCATGCCCGACATGACGATGGCGGCCCGCATCGCCGTCGCGATCGGCGAGAGGATGGCTTCGGGCGTGGCGCCCTCGCCGTCGCCGGGCAACACCTCGGCGGTGCCCGAGATTCCCATGATCGTGATGGCGCTGGCGTCGCCGCCGAGACCGCGACGAGCGGTCAGCGTCGGGAAGGGGCCGTCGTTGCGTTCGGCGAAGCACAATGTGTACTTGCCCGGCTGGCCCATGGTCGCCATGTCGCCGGTATCTGAGCGAGCGCCGCCGATGTTGCGGATCACGAGCTGCAGCGCGCGGCCGATACTGGCATTGGCGCGATTGCCGGGCCCGAGACAGTTGGTGCCGGCATTGACGCCCAGCGTGCGCGCGATCGGGCCATGGATGCAGAGCGCCACGCAGGCGGTACCCGTGGTCGTGGCGATGCCGAGGATGTTGAAGTCGGGTTCGAGGATCGCTTCGGCCGCGGCCAGCACGACCGGCAGTTCCTTGGGCAGCGCGCCGGCGATCACGCACTGGTAGGCGACAGCTTCGGGCGTGAGGTCGCCGAACATCGGCGGCAGCATGCCGCGCGACTCGGCGCGATTGGCGACGCCGGCGACCATGGCATCGAGCCGCCGTTGCGTCGGCGGTACGAGTGGCAGGCCGTCGCTGAGCTCGGCCTCGGTCAGGATCTGCTGGGCAGCTTCCCAGCCCGTCGACTCCTCGACAACGGGCCAGCCGCTCCACTCGCTCATTGGATGCGCGTACAGGCGACCATGGTGCCGCCGAACGACGGGATGAACGCCGAGTGCTTGCCCGGGCCGCCGGCCACCGTGATGTGCAGGTCCTGCGGCGTGCGGCCGATGCGCAAATAGTCGCCGTCCGGCTTGTGGCCGGTGCTGGCGTAGGTATCGAGGTTCCCCTTGGAAACGCGCGAGATGTGGATGCGCGAGCGCTGCCACAGCTCCTCACGGATGGTCTCGATGGTGAAGCCGTCGCGCTTGAGCGTCGCAGCGTGCTCGGGGCCGATGATGATGAAGCTCGGGCCCTTGCCGTAGACTGTATTGGCGCCCGGCGTCGCCATGCCGCCCGCGAACGTCGTCAGCAGGCCGTCGCCCGTGGTCGAGCCGTGGTCGTTGAGATTGTGCGGGCCTTCACCCGACATCACCGTCACTACATTGTCGGTCGGCTTGAAGCCGCGCTGCACATGGTAGGGCGTCCACGGATTCTCTTCTTCGTTCTCGCCGAAGCAGAAGGTGAACTTGGCGGGATTGCCCTGGGTCGAGCGGTCCATCTCGCCGGGCTTGGCGCCGGCGATGTTGAGCAGCATCAGGCCGAGCGCGCGGCCGATCGTGGCGTTGGCCTGCCAGCCCTGCCCGAAGCAGTTCGAGCCGCAGTTGACGTTGAGCTCCTTGCGGATCGGTCCGCTAATCATGACCATCGGGGCGCAGGAGTGTGTGGTCGCGAGCGTGCCGTGCAGATTGAAGTCGGGTTCGAGCACGCTGCGCAGCGCGGCTGTCACCACCGGGAAGTATTCCGGCTTGCAGCCGGCCATCACGGCATTGGCCGCCATCGCCTGGATGGTCGGCACGATCTGGCGCGGCGGCACCGGTGAGTAGGGCCGGTTGTCGCCACGAACCGTGTCGACGAACTTCGCCACCTTCGCCTCGGTCGGCACGAAGAGCGGCATGCCGTCGCTCCAGCCCTGTTCCGTGGCGAACTCGTTGAACGCCTCGACATCCATGTCGGCGATGTCGATCACTTCCTGCTCGGCGATGTCCGTCATTTCTTCGTCGCCTCGGTCAGTCCCTTGGTTGCCGCTTCGATGCGTTCACGCAGTTCCTCGGCATTGAGGCCGCCGACGGGGTGCTTCACGACGATAAGCCTGGGTTCGATCTTGCGGGCTTTCGCCTGGGCAAGGATCAGCGGCTTGAACGTCTCGGTAGCGATCACGAAGGCCGTGATGCCGCGCTTCTCGAGTTCGATGCTGTCGTGGAAACTCCACGATGAACAACTTCCTCAATCGCCTAGGGCGAGCAGCGCTCCCCGGAAGTTCGCCGCGACCTTCTCGATCTGGTCCTTCGGTGCCGCCTGCGAGGCCGAATTCTTGGAGTGATAGACGATGTTGTCGACGTTGCGGAAGGCGCTGAGCTTGGCACGGACGCCCTCGAGCAGTTCGCGGGCGTTGGGCTTGGAGTTCGACATCAGGGCGATCGCGTCGGTCGCCCAGTTGATTGGCTTCAGCGCCACGGTCTCGCCGGCGGCGGCAGACAGGCCGAAAGTGGGGTTGACGATGCGCATGGTCACTCCTCTTCAACTCGTTTTGCTCAAGGCCGCAACAACGGCCTTGGCGGCGCGCTGGCCGTCGGCGATCGCATCCGTCAGGTATTGACGGCCGCCGGCGCGTACGTCGCCGGCTGCGAAGGCGGTAGGCGACGACGTTCGGCCTTCCTTGTCGAGCACGATATGCCCGGTTGCGTCGCGTGCAAGGGATTCCGGCACGAATTCCGCAGCGGGAGACTGGCCGACGTAGACGAAGACCGCGCTGGCCGGAATGGTGTTCCGCACGGTCCCCGATTCGACCACGATGGACTGCAGACCGTCGCTGCCTTCCAGTCCGACGATGCGGCCTTCGATGAAGGTGATGCCTTCCGGCTTCTCGGCCGGTGGCGACCCGACTACGGTGACCTTGCTCCCAAGCCCTACCAGTTCCTGGGCTTCGAGGGCGGCCCAGCCTTCCGCGCCGGCAACGACGATCGGCAAGCCGGTATAGAGCGGTCCGTCGCAGGCCGCGCAGTGGGAGATCCCGCGGCCTTCGAACTGATCCTCGTTGGGTAGGCCGAGACGGCCCTTATGAAGGCCGGTTGCGACCACTACGGCCCGCGCGGTGTGGCGCTCGCCCTCCGCGGTCTCGACCGTCCAGGGGCCATCGCCGGAGAGTTTCACAACCTCGCCGAAGCCTATTTCGACACCGGCGACGACGGCGTCGTCGGTCATGAGGGAGGCCATCTGGGTGCCACTGAAGATTTCGTCGAAGTCGTGCAGTTCACCAAGATTGATCAGCACGCCGCCGGGCGCGAGCTTGTCCAGGCACAGGCACTTCAAGCCGGCGCGTGCGGCTTCAGTCGCGGCGGTGAGGCCGGCGGGACCTGCGCCGATGACGATGACGTCGTGTGAGGGCGTATCCATGGGGGCACTAATCCGGATTCGCGATGCGAAGTGCAAGCGGCTTGACTCGGGAAGCGTCCATACCTAGTAAGGCTAAGTATGGAAGCTGAGATGCTCAAAGGTCACCTCGATGCCATCGTTCTCGCCGCACTGGAGGCAGGACCTGCGCACGGCTACGCCATTATCGAGGCGATCAAGCGCAACAGCACCAACACCTTCGACCTGGCGGAGGGGACGGTCTATCCGGCGCTCCATCGCCTGGAGGCGGCGGGTCTGCTCTCCAGCGCGTGGATGACGCCGCCCGGCGGTCGTCGTCGTCGCCTGTATTCGCTGACCAAAGCAGGCTCGACGGCTCTCTCGGATCGTCGCAAGGCGTGGGGCCGATTCTCGCAAGCCGTCGATGCATTGCTTGGCGGAGGCCACGCATGGCCGGCGTGATCGAACAATATGTCACCACCTTGCGGCGCGGCCTCGACTTCGATCCGGTACTCGCCGATCGCCTTGCGGAGGAGGTTGAATCGCATCTGCGCGATGTGGCCGAGGCCGATCCGGCGTGGCCGTCGCCCGACGCCGAGCAGCGTGCCGTCGCCCGCTTCGGCCTTGCCCGGGAAATCGCCGCGCAGTTCGCGGCCGATGCCATCGACCGTCAGGCGAGGCGCACCTGGATCATGCTGGCGGCCACGGTCGCGGTCACATTCATCGCGATGCGGTTTCGGGTCATGTGGCTCGACGATCTCGACACCGCGATATCGACGCTGGCACCGCTGATCGACCGCTACGCCTTCATCGCGGCGCTCTCCGTCGGCATCGTCGGCTGGCTTGCCTTCCGCCGCTCGCTGATGCCTTTGGCTATCTGCCTCGGCGGACTGGCGGCATCGATCGCGGCGGGCCTTGCGCGGGCTGGTCTGTTTGTCGACGGCGCGCCGCTGCATGTGCTTTTGGCTGCGGCCGGGGAAGTTGGCTTGATCGCTCTTCTTTCATGGCACGTCTTCGGCTTGCACCGGCGCCTGCGGCGAATGGCCAGTTTGAGGAGGGCGCTATGACGGCTGGATGGCGGTTGGTCGGGCTCTTGTCGTTCCTGATAGCGGCGATGACCGCCGGGCTGGTCGTCAGCCACGGTGGCGACATCGAGGGCATACGCGTCGCGATCCGCGCCACGGCCCGGACTTCGCTGGTGCTCTTCGTCCTGGCGTTCACCGCAAGTGCGCTGGTCGAGCTCTTGCCCAGCGAGGCGACGCGCTGGCAACGCCGCAACCGGCGCTATCTCGGCGTCTCCTTCGCCGTCTCGCATTTCATCCATCTCGGCGCGATCCTGGCGCTGGCGTCGGTCGATCAGGCCCTGTTCTGGAAGCTCACCAACATCTCGACGATCGTTCTGGCCGGCTCGGCCTATCTCTTCATCGCGGCGATGGTGGCGACGTCGTTCGACCGCACCGCGGCGTGGCTCGGTTCGCGCAAATGGCGGCTGCTGCACCTGGTCGGCGGCTGGTACATCTGGATCAGCTTCGCCATCGCCGTCGGCAAGCGCGTGCCGCTCGACCGCTTCTACTGGCCGATGGCGGCGTTGGTGCTTGCCGCGGCCATCGTGCGGCTGATCGCCATGTTCCGGCGCAGCCGCCGGCAGGCCGCGATCAGCGCCTCCTAAGGACTCTCCTCCCGTAGTCCATCGTGACGACGGCGATGTGGTCCGCGATTTGCTCGTGGACCATTTTCAGAGGGATCATTTGAGATCGTCCATTTCAATCCTCCCCGGAAGGCCGGTACATTGGCGGCCAAGGCCCGTTGGAACCGTTGTCGGCCACGGGGCAGGGGAAAGCAGGGGCATGGCGTATTTTTCGCAGCAGTTGATCAATGCGATCACGCTTGGCGCGATCTACGGACTGATCGCCATCGGCTACACGATGGTCTACGGCATCATCGGCATGATCAACTTCGCGCACGGCGAAGTCTTCATGATCGGCGCCTTCATCTCGCTCATCGGCTTCATGATCTGCGGCATGCTCGGCATCGGCTCGGCGCCGGTTGCCATCCTGCTCGTGCTGCTGATGGCCATGGCGTTTTCCGCCGTCTATGGCTGGGCGATCGAGCGAACTGCCTATCGCCCGCTACGTGGGTCGTTCCGGTTGGCGCCGCTGATCTCGGCCATCGGCGTGTCGATCGCGTTGCAGAACTACGTGCAGCTTGTGCAGGGCGCGCGGCCCAAGCCGGGCGGCCAGATCGTATCGGGCGGTTTTAACCTGTTCAGCGCCGACGGCTTCGACGTGCGTGTCACCTGGCTGCAGATCATCATTGTCGTGGTAACGGTCGTTCTGATGGCGGGCTTCACCTGGCTTATCGCCCGCACGTCGCTCGGCCGCCGGCAGCGGGCCTGCGAGCAGGACATGAAGATGGCGGCCCTGCTGGGCGTCAACGTCGACCGCACCATCTCGCTCACCTTCGTGCTGGGAGCGGCGCTGGCTGCCGTCGCCGGCATGCTGTTCCTGATGTACTATGGCGTCATCGACTTCTTCATCGGGTTTCTCGCCGGTATCAAAGCCTTCACGGCCGCCGTGCTGGGCGGGATCGGCTCGCTGCCGGGCGCGATGCTGGGCGGGCTGCTGATCGGGCTGATCGAGGTGTTCTGGGCCGCCTACTTCTCGAGTGAATACAAGGACGTCGCGGCCTTCGCGATTCTCGTGCTGGTCCTGATCTTCCGGCCGAGCGGACTGCTCGGCAAGCCGGAGATCGAGAAGGTCTGAGTCGATGGGCGCGCGCCTGCCCTCAATGCTGAAAGACGCGGGCCTTACGGCCTTCGTGGCGGCGGCCCTCGGAATCTTCATCGTCGGGTTCCGCACCGTCGACGTCGGTCGCGGGCTGACCTTCGACTATCATCTCGTCGATCTTGCGGTCGCCGTGGTCACGATCTTCTTCGGAAGGCTCGGATTGTCGCTCGCGGCGAACGGCCTGCGTTGGCCCGCCATGGCGCTCGGCGCGGCGATGATCGCGGCCGGCGTGTCGCCGCTCCAACTGCCCTCGGGGTTCCTGCATTGGTTCGTGGCCCTGGGTGGCGTGTTGCTGGTGATCCGGGGCGCATGGCCATGGGCCAACGACGCGATGGCGGCCGCGGCCAAGTCGCCGTCCGGGGTGGTGCTGGGCCAGGCCGGTGCGAAATGGTCGGGCTGGCTGCTGCTGGCGGCTGCGGTGGCCATGCCGTTCACGCCGTTCGCCGATCAGAAGACCATGGACCTCGGCGTGCTGATCCTGACCTACGTGATGCTGGGTTGGGGGCTCAACATCGTGGTCGGCCTCGCAGGCCTGCTCGACCTCGGTTATGTCGCCTTCTATGCCGTCGGCGCCTATTCCTACGCATTGCTCAGCACGCAGCACGGGCTGGGCTTTTGGACGGTGCTGCCGCTCGCCGGCATGATGGCCGCCCTGTTTGGCGTTGTGCTGGGCTTTCCGGTGCTGCGTCTGCGGGGTGACTACCTCGCCATCGTGACCCTGGGCTTCGGCGAGATCATCCGGCTGGTCATCCTCAACTGGTTCGATCTCACGAACGGTCCGGCCGGCATCGGCTCGATCCCCGGGCCGACGCTGTTCGGCGCAGTGTTCGCCGAGACCCCGCCGGCAGGCAAGCAGACCGTTTCTGACATGCTGGGGATTCCCTTCGACGGCAATCACCGGCTGATCTTCCTCTATTATATCATCCTGGTCCTCGCACTGATCACCAACCTCTTCACCCAGCGCATGCGGCGCCTGCCGGTCGGCCGCGCCTGGGAGGCGCTGCGCGAGGACGAGACCGCGTGTCGCGCGCTCGGAATCAATCCGACCAATACCAAGCTCACGGCCTTTGCCGTCGGCGCCATGTTCGCGGGTTTCGCCGGCTCGTTCTTCGCCGCCAAGCAACGTTTCATCAGTCCCGAGAGCTTCGTCTTCATCGAATCGGCGATCATTCTCGCCATCGTCGTGCTGGGCGGCATGGGCAGCCAGATCGGCGTCGTACTGGCGGCGGTGCTGCTGATCGGCCTGCCGGAATGGTTCCGCGACCTCGGAAGCTACCGCATGCTGGCCTTCGGTCTCGCCATGGTGCTGATCATGGTGTTTCGTCCACGCGGTCTGGTCGCCCATCGCGAACCATCACTGCGGCTGCATCCGGTCAAACCGGGAGGCAGCGGATGAGCGTTCCGCAGGGCCTCCCGCTCATCGATGTCGAGCATCTCACCATGCGCTTCGGCGGCCTCGTGGCGGTCGACGACGTCTCGTTCTCGGCCCAGCCGCGAGAGATCACCGCCATCATCGGTCCCAACGGCGCCGGCAAGACGACGGTCTTCAACTGCATCACGGGCTTCTACAAGCCGACAGTCGGCCGCCTGACCTTGCGCGGTGGCGAGCGCGACTACCTGCTGGAGCGCATGCTGGGCCACGAGGTCGGCCAGCGGGCGAAGGTGGCGCGCACCTTCCAGAACATCCGTCTGTTTCCTGGCATGACGGTGCTGGAAAACCTGATGGTGGCGCAACACAACAAGCTGATGCGGGCGTCCGGCTGGAGCGTGTTCGGCCTGCTCGGGATCGGCGCCCATCGCAGAGCCGAGGAGGCCGGCGTCGAACTGGCCCGCGGCTGGCTCGAGCGCATTGCCTTGATCGACGATGCCGATCGGCCGGCCGGTGAACTGCCCTACGGCGCGCAGCGGCGGCTGGAGATCGCGCGTGCCATGTGCACCGAGCCCCGGCTGCTCTGCCTGGACGAGCCGGCCGCCGGACTCAATCCGCACGAATCGGCGGAACTCAACCAGCTCCTGGCCTCGATCCGCGACCGCGACGGCGTGGGCGTGCTTCTGATCGAGCACGACATGAGCGTGGTGATGAAGATCTCGGATCACATCGTCGTGCTCGACTATGGCCGCAAGATCGCCGAAGGCAGCCCGGCCGAAGTGCAGGACGATCCCGCCGTGATCCGTGCCTACCTCGGCACCGACGACGAGGCGATCGATGGCTGAGCCGTCGATCCTTTCCGTGAAGGGTGTCGAGACCTTTTACGGTGCCATCCAGGCGCTCCACGGTGTCGACCTCGATGTTGCCAAAGGTGAGATCGTGGCCCTGATCGGCGCCAACGGCGCCGGCAAATCGACCCTGCTGATGACCATCTGCGGCAATCCACGGGCCCGCGCAGGCGCGATCCGGCTCGATGGCGAGGACATCACGGCGCTGCCGACGCACGAGATCGTGCGGCGCGGCGTGGCCCAGGTGCCGGAAGGCAGGCGGATCTTCCCGCGCATGAGCGTGTTGGAGAATCTCCAGATGGGGGCAACGCTAGCCGAGCCGGCGCATTTCACCCACGACCTCGAGCGCGTGTTCGCGATGTTTCCCCGGCTCGCCGAGCGGCGAGACCAGCGCGGCGGCACGCTCTCGGGTGGCGAGCAGCAGATGCTGGCGATCGGCCGGGCGCTGATGAGCCGGCCGCGGCTCCTGCTGCTCGACGAGCCGTCTCTCGGCCTGGCGCCGCTGATCGTGCGGCAGATCTTCGAGGTCATCGGCCGGATCGCGCGCGAGGAGGGGGTGACGATCTTCCTGGTCGAGCAGAACGCCTATCATGCGCTCCGCCTCGCCGACCGCGGGTATGTGCTGGCCAACGGCCGAGTCCGGCTGAGCGGCGGCGGCCGCGAACTGCTCGCCAATGCCGAGGTCCGCGCCGCCTATCTCGAGGGGGGACACGGATGAGCCCGCCCCCATGAACCCAATCGACACCTTCATGTTCGATTGGTTCGGCGACACGCTGTTCAACGTGCTGCTATTCAATCTGGTGGTGATCGGGCCGGCGTCGTTCGCGGCCGGCCATGCCGTCGCCACGACCTGGCGCCACTGGGGCCAGATGGTGTTTTACACGGCACTTCTTTCGGCGACTCTGCGGTTTCTGGACTATGCCCTGGCAGGGGGCGAATTGTGGTCGGTGGCCGGCTTTTTGCTAGGCTGGCTGGTGCAGCTGTCGATCGGAGCCTTCGCCTACCGCCTGACCCAGACGCGCCAGATGGTCCGGCAATATCCATGGCTCTACCAGCGCAAAGGCTTGCTGGGCTGGGAGGAGCGGCACTAATCTAAAGGTAATGCTCCACATCCGTGGAGGGGGCCAAGCAGGGAGACACGCATGAGAAAAACCTACGGAACGCTCGCCGTCGCGGCCATCGCGCTGATGGCGACGCCGGCCTTGGCGCAGATCAAAATCGGGTCGGCCGGCCCGATGACCGGACAGTACGCAGCGTTCGGCGAGCAGCTGAAGCGCGGCGCCACGATGGCCGTCGAGGAGATCAACGCGGCGGGCGGTGTCAACGGCAAGAAGGTCGAGCTGATCATCGGCGACGATGCCTGCGATCCCAAGCAGGCGACGGCGGTGGCCAACAAGATGGTGTCGGACAAGGTCGTGTTCGTGGCCGGGCACTTCTGCTCGGGCTCGTCGATCCCCGCATCCGACATCTACAAGGAGGGCAAGGTCCTGCAGATCACGCCGGCCTCGACCAATCCCAAGCTGACCGACGACGCCGTCGCCAAGGGCAACACCACGGTGTTCCGCACCTGCGGCCGTGACGACGTGCAGGGCGCCACGGTCGGCGCCTACATCACCAAGTTCCACAAGGGTGCCAAGGTCGCGATCCTCCACGACAAGTCGCCCTACGGCAAAGGCGTGGCCGACGAGACCAAGAAGGCCCTGAACAAGAACGGCCTGCGCGAGACGATGTACGAGGCCTACAACGACACCGACAAGGACTTCACCGCGCTGATCAACAAGATGAAGCAGGCGAAGATCGACATCATCGTGCTCGGCGGCTACCACACCGCGGGCGCGCTGATCATCAAGCAGGCGCGTGAGCAGGGCCTTGCTGCCCAGATGATGGGCTTCGACTCGCTCGAGACGGCGGAGTTTGCCCAGCTCGGCGGCGCTGCGACCAATGGCGTGCTGATGTCGTTCCCGCCCAAGGCCGAGGACGATCCGAAGAACGCGGCGCTGGTGAAGAAGTTCCGCGATGCCAAGTACAACCCGGAAGGCTACACGCTGTTCAGCTATGCCGCCGTCAAGGCATGGGCCGACGCCGCCAAGAAGGCCAACTCGACCGATCCCGCCGCCGTCGCCGCAGCCCTGCGTTCGGGCAAGTTCGACTCGGCCGTGGGTGTTCTCGAGTTCGACCAGAAGGGCGACATCAAGAACCCAGTCTACGACATCTACGTCTGGAAGGACGGCAAGTCGTTCCCGACCGTCAAGTAAGCTTCGCGACCCGACAGGAAAGGCCCGGCGCATGCCGGGCCTTTTTCTTTACGATTCAGCCTCTTGTGGGTGGCTTCCCTTGATTTTGGGGGCCGGTAGCGCGGCCGCGCCGTATATGGTATCCGGGGTCTCAACAGCTAGAGGGGATCGATCGTCGAGATGGCGGGGGCCACCATCGCGGTCGCGTCGGATCATGCCGGCTTCGACCTGAAGGAACTGCTCAAGCGCGACCTGCAGCAAGCGGGTCACGACGTGCTCGACCTCGGCACAAATTCCACTGAATCTGTGGACTATCCCGACTTCGGCAAGGCCATGGCCGATGCCATCGGCACGGGCAAGGCCGGGCGTGGCGTTCTCGTTTGCGGCACCGGCATCGGCATTTCGATCGCCGCCAACCGCAATCCCAAGGTGCGCGCCGCTCTGGTGCACGACGTCACCTCGGCCCGGCTATCGCGCGAGCACAACGACGCCAACGTCGTTGCATTCGGTTCGCGCCTGATCGGGACGGAGGCCGCCCGCGAAGCACTTAAGGTTTTCCTCGCCACCAAGTTCGAAGGCGGTCGCCATATCGGCCGCGTTGCCAAGCTTTCGAAGGACTGAACGACATGAGCCAAGCCGCTGCCAAGATGTCCGACTCGCCACTGCCGATGTTCACCAAGAGCCTCGCCGAGGCCGATCCTGCAGTCTACGCGACAGTGAAGGGCGAACTCGCCCGCCAGCGCGAGCAGATCGAGCTGATCGCCTCGGAGAACATCGTTTCCCGCGCCGTACTCGAGGCGGCCGGGTCGGTGCTCACCAACAAATATGCCGAGGGCTATCCGCGCCGGCGCTACTACGGCGGCTGCGAGGAGGTGGACAAGGCCGAGGATCTCGCGATCGAGCGGGCGTGCAAGCTGTTCAATTGCAGCTTCGCGAACGTGCAGCCGCATTCGGGCGCCCAGGCGAATCAGGCGGTGTTCATGGCGCTGCTCAAGCCCGGCGACACCTTCATGGGCATGGCGCTCGACCAGGGCGGCCATCTCACCCACGGTTCGCCCGCCAACCAGTCGGGCAAGTGGTTCAAGGTGGTGTCCTATGGCGTCAAGCCCGACAGCCACCTGATCGACTACGAGCAGATGGAAGAAGTGGCGCGCAAGGAGAAGCCGAAGCTGATCGTGGCAGGCGCCTCGGCCTATTCGCGCCATATCGACTGGGCCCGCTTCCGCAAGGTGGCCGACGAGATCGGCGCCTTCTTCATGGTCGACATGGCGCACTATGCCGGCCTGGTCGCGGCCGGTGTCTATCCCAGCCCGCTGCCGCATGCCCATGTCGTGACCACGACGACGCACAAGACACTGCGCGGTCCGCGCGGCGGCATGATCCTCTCGAACGACGCCGAGATCGGCAAGAAGATCAATTCGGCGGTGTTCCCCGGCCTGCAAGGCGGGCCGCTGATGCACATCATCGCCGGCAAGGCAGTGGCCTTCGGTGAGGCGCTGCGGCCCGACTTCAAGGTCTACGCCCAGAACGTCATCGACAATGCCCGGGCCCTTGCCTCGGCGCTGACCGAGCGCGGTCTCAAGATCGTCTCGGGCGGCACCGACAGCCACGTCATGCTGGTCGATCTCAGGCCCAAGAAGGCGACCGGCGTCTCGGCCGAGAAGGTGCTCGACCGCGCCGGCATCACCGTGAACAAGAACAGCATTCCGGGAGACCCGGAGAAGTACACAGTCACGTCGGGCGTGCGGCTGGGCTCGCCCGCCGGCACGACGCGCGGCTTCGGTGTCGCCGAGTTCCGCCAGATCGGCCATCTCATCGCCGACGTGCTTGATGGAATCGCCAAGAACGGCCCGGACGGCGACGCCCAGGTCGAACAAGAAGTGCGGAGCAAGGTGCATGCGCTCTGCGCCCGCTTTCCGATCTACCGCGACTGACAACGCGCAAAGCACAAATAACAGGGGGACTAGATGCGCTGTCCATTCTGCGGTCACGAGGACACCCAGGTTAAGGACTCGAGACCGACCGACGACAATTCCGCGATCCGCCGCCGGCGCTACTGCCCGTCGTGCGGTTCGCGCTTCACCACCTTCGAGCGCGTGCAGCTGCGCGAACTCACGGTCGTGAAGAAGAACGGCCAGCGCGTCCAGTTCGACCGCGACAAGCTCGCGCGCTCGATCTCGGTGGCCTGCCGCAAGCGACCGGTCGATCCCGAGCGCGTCGAGCGCGTGGTCAACGGCATCGTGCGCCGCCTCGAGAGCTCCGGTGAGAGCGAGATTCCCTCGACGCAGATCGGCGAACTGGTGATGGACGCGCTGCGCGCGCTCGATCCGGTGGCCTATGTGCGGTTCGCCTCGGTCTATCGCAATTTCCGCGAGGCCCGGGACTTCGAGGAGTTCATCTCCGATCTCGCCGAGACGGCCAACCTCAAGGATTGACGCGATGATGCGCGCCGCGCTCGCGCTGGCGCGCCGTTCGCTTGGGCGCACCTGGCCCAACCCGGCCGTGGGCTGCGTGATGGTGCGCGACGGGCGGATGATTGCGCGTGGCCGCACGCAGGACGGCGGCCGGCCGCACGCCGAGGCCGACGCGATTGCCAATGCCCAAGAGCCCCTGCAGGGCGCCACCGCCTACGTGACGCTCGAGCCGTGCGCCCATCACGGCAAGACCCCGCCGTGCGCCGACGCGCTGATCGCCGCCGGTATTGGCCGTGTGGTCTCGGCAATGGAAGATCCGGACCCGCGGGTAAAAGGGCAGGGCCATGCCCGGCTGGCCGCGGCGGGCATTGCAGTCGAGATCGGCGAGGGTGCCGCGGCGGCGGCCGAGATCAACGCCGGCTTCCTCCTGCGGGTTAAGGAGGGCCGGCCGCTTTTTCATCTCAAGCTGGCAAGCTCTCTCGACGGTCGCATCGCGACGGCATCGGGAGAGAGTCGGTGGATCACCGGCGAGGCGGCGCGCGCTGACGGTCATCGCCTGCGCAGCATCCACGACGCG
>NZ_SCVH01000011.1 GCF_004296935.1 Reyranella sp. | reverse complement strand
AGAAGAACTCCGCTCTCCTCCCCCGCGCTTGGCGGGGGAGGTGGCCGAAGGCCGGAGGGGGTCGGAGCGATCGCGAAGGCCGCGCACACAATCCTACTTGTTGGCGGCTTCGAAGCGCTTGAGCTGCTCGTTGCCGGCCTTCACGGCGTCGTCGAGCGCCGTCTTGGCGTCCTTCTTGCCCGACCACACGTTCTCGAGCTCGCCGTCGACGATGTCGCGGATCTGCACGAAGTTGCCGATGCGCAGGCCCTTGGAATTCTCCGTCGCCGGGTTGAGCGTCAGCTCCTGCACCGCGACGTCGCGGCCGGGGTTGGTCTTGTAGAAGCCGGCCTTGTCGGTGACTTCCGCGGCGGCCAGGGTGACCGGCACGTAGCCCGTCTCCTGGTGCCACTTGGCCTGCACCGGGGTGCTGGCGAGGTAGGTCAGGAACTTGGCCACGCCCTTGTACTCGGGTGCCGGCTTGCCCTGCAGCACCCACAAGGTGGCGCCGCCGATGATGGAGTTCTGCGGCTTGGGCGCGACGTCGGGCGAATAGGGCATCATCGAGATGGCCACCTTCTCCTTGCCGAGCGCCTTTTCGATGCCTGCCGCCGACGCCGACGAGGCGACGTGGAACACGCAGTCGCCGGCATTGAACAGCGCCGTCGATTTACCTTCGCGGCCGCCATAGACGAAAGTCTTGTCCTTGCTCCAGTCGGCCAGCATCTGGATGAACTTGACGCGCGGCGCGTCGTTGAATTTGAGCTCGATGTCGGTGCCGCCGAAGCCGTTGGCCTTGGTCGCATAGGGCAGGTTGTGCCAGGCGCCGTAGTTCTCGATCATCGTCCAGGTCTGCCATTGCGGCGTGAATCCGCACTTGGCGCCGGCGGCGACGGCCTTCTTGGCCATCTCGCCCAGTTCCGGCCAGGTTGTCGGCGGCTTGTTCGGGTCGAGGCCGGCCTTCTGCATCAGCTCCTTGTTGCGGTAGAGCACCGGGGTCGAGGAGTTGAACGGCATCGACAAGAGCTTGCCGTCGGTCGTCGAATAGTAGCCGTAGACCGGGCCGATATAGGCCTTGGGATCGAACGGCTCCTTGGCATCGGCCATGAGCTGGAACACCGGATAGACCGCGCCCTTGGCGGCCATCATGTTGGCGGTGCCGACCTCGAAGACCTGCACGATGTGCGGCGCCTGCTTGGCGCGGAAGGCGGCGATCGCGGCGGTCAGGGTCTCGGTGTAGGAACCCTTGTAGACGGGGTTCACCTTGTATTCGCTTTGCGACTTGTTGAAGCCGTCGGCCAGCTGGTTGACCGTCTCACCGAGGTTGCCACCCATGGCGTGCCACCACTGGATTTCGGTCTGGGCGACGGCGCCCTGCGCACTGGCAAGAACCGCCGCAGCCGCGACGGACGACAATAGAATCCGTGTCATGGTCCAAAAACCTCCCTGTGAAGTCCCGTCGTTGTATCGACAGGTCCAAAGACTGCGATGTGTCACATTTGTTGCGATCTGATGACAGTCGACCAAGACTGTGTACCAAAGGCAACCCCAAAACGCCCTATTAATTGAGGGCCGCCAGGATGACGTCCGGCGCGTCGGTGATGATGCAGTCCACGCCCATGCCGATCAGGGCCTTGGCCACGGCGCCGTCGTCGATGGTGTAGACGCTGAGGGCGTAGCCTGCCTTCCTGATGTCGACGGCCTGGGGCGCGGTAAGCTTGGCACCGTTGGTGTTGACGCCCACGGCGCCCACTTCTTCGGCACGCGCCCGCCAGTTCTTCTCGATCCTGCCCAACAGGATCGCCCGGGCAAATTCCGGCGCCGCCTCGCGGGCCGCGACCAGCGAAGCGGCCTTGAAGCTCGACAGCAGCGGCGGCGGCAGCGACGCAGGCCAACAACGCCGCAGGGTCTCGACGGCCACGCGCGCGGTCTCGACCTCCCGGCCTTCGCAGGGCTTGATCTCCACGTTGCAGCCGAGGCCGAGTTCGGCGAAGCAGGCGATCGCCTCCTCGAACGTCGGGACGTCCTTCGGCAGGTCGACGCGCAGCATCTCCGCCACCAGCCGGTCGATCCCCATGGTCCGCTTGAGCGACGGATCGTGCATCACGATGGGGATGCCATCGCGCGTCAGCTTGACGTCGATTTCGACCCAGGTGGCGCCGCGGCGCCGGGCCTCGCGGAACGAGGCCAGCGTGTTTTCCGGGGCATAGGCCGCCGCTCCGCGATGGCCGATGACTTTAGGCAGTTGCAGCATGAACGATTCCAACGCTTACTCGGGATGCCGCAATAGACGACTGTCCCGCCCCATGTCGACCTTTCCCGACAAGTTTCGCCTCGATGGACGCACCGCCCTGGTCACGGGCTCGGCGCGCGGCCTCGGTTGGGAGATGGCCAAGGCCCTGGCCGAGGCCGGCGCGCGGGTCCTGCTGCATGGCCGCACACGGGACCGGATCACCCCCCGGCTGGAGGAGCTGCGCCGGGCGGGCTTCGCCGCCGATGCGCTGGCCTTCGAGATGAGCGACCGGTCTGCGATGGCGGCGGAGGTGGCCGCCTCGGGGCCGATCGACATCCTGATCCACAATGTCGGCGAGCGCGACCGCCGGCCCTTCGCCGACATCGCAGCCGACGACTTCGCCCGCCTGGTCGACGTCGACCTCAGCGCCGCCCATGCCCTGGTCAAGCTGGTGGCCCCGGGCATGATCGAGCGGCACTGGGGGCGGCTGATCCTGGTCACCTCGATCGTGGCCGACCTCGCGGTGCCGGGTGCCGTCTCCTACGTCGCGGCCAAGGGCGGACTGGCGGCGCTCACGCGCGCGCTGGCGGCCGAACTCGGCGCCACGGGGATCACGTCGAATTCGCTGTCGCCCGGCTTCTTCGCCACCGAGACCAACGCCCAGCTGATCGCCTCGCCGGCCGGCGAACGCCAGCGCGAGCGCTGCCCCGCCAAGCGCTGGGCCGATCCGTCGGAGATCGCCGGCGCCGCCCTCTTCCTCGCCTCGCCGGCCGCTTCCTATGTCAACGGCCATGCGTTAATTGTCGATGGTGGGGTGTCGGCGACCTATCTCGCCTGACTGCCCGCCCAGAAAAGACAGGGGGGAAGATCGATGCACGGCTTCGATTCGACCAGGGATATCGCCTCGCAGGGAATCGTCGCCTTCATCCTGGTCGCGATGTTCGCCCTGCTGGCCCTCGATCGCGTGCATCGCGTGCTGGTCCCGATCGGCGCGGTCGCGGTGATCTGGCTCGTCTCCTACTTCTCGCCCTTCAAGCTGATCTCGTTCGAGACCGCCAAGAATGCCGTCGACCTCAACGTCATCCTGCTGCTGTTCGCCATGATGGCGCTGGTGGGCGTGCTCAAGACCACCAACGTCTTCCCCTGGGCGGTCGACCGCCTGCTCGAGCGCTCGCGCGGCAATCCCAGCCGCGCCGCACGGCTGATCCTGTGGTTCACCGGCGTGCTGTCGGCGATCCTCGACAACGTCACCACCGTCATCTTCGCCTACCCGATGGCCTCGGAGATGGCGCGGCGGCTGAAAATCAACGGCTCGGCCTTCTTCCTGCCCATGGTGATGGCAGCCAACATCGGCGGCACAGCGACCCTGATCGGCGATCCGCCCAACGTGCTGATCGGCGCCGACCCGCGCACCGGCCTCAGCTTCATGGACTTCATCTATCACCTCGCCGTGCCCTGCACTTTCATGATGATCGTGCTGGTCTGGTACAGCCGACGCTACTATCCAACGGACATCGGCACGACCGCCGACGTCGACCACGCCGGCGCCGCGGCGCCGAGCGGTGCGAAGCTGGAAAACGTGCCGCTGCTGCGCGCCACCTGCTGGATCACGGTGCTGATCTTTGTGGGCTTCATGACCCACACCTTCACCCACATGCCGGTGGCGGTGCCGGCGGTGATCGGCATCGCCGCGATCCTGTTCGCCCAAGACTACTACTACCTCAAGGAACACAAGCCGACCCACGAGGAGCGCCAGCACGGCGTGCTCACCATCCTGGAGAAGGATATCGAGTGGCCGACGCTCGCTTTCTTCCTGTTCCTGTTCATCCTGGTCGGCGCGGCGGTGGCGACCGGCCTGATCGAGAGCCTGGCCGATGGCCTCGCCTGGGTCATCCAGCGGATCTCCAGCGGCTTTGGCCTGTCACCCACCGCTACTCTTCTGGTCGCAGCCCTGATCATCCTCTGGGTTTCGGGCTTTCTCTCGGCGGTGATCGACAACATCCCCTATACCGCCGTCACCATCCCGCTGGTGGCGAGCCTGCTCGGCCAGCTCAACGCCGGTTCCGACGGCCAGGTGCTGTGGTGGGCGCTGTCGCTCGGCGCCTGTCTCGGCGGCAACGGCACGCTGATCGGTGCGTCGGCCAATGTCACGGTGACGGGACTGGCCGAAAAGGACGGCAAGCGCATCTCGTTCAACGAGTTCACTGCCTTCGGCTCGCGGGTCGCGGCCATCACCCTGGTGATGTCGTCGGCCTATCTCGCGCTCTGGCTCTATGTCGGCTCGACCCTGGTCAACGTAGCGGGCGCCGGCGTGCTACTGCTGCTGTTCACCGCCCCGCGTTTCCTGAATAGAAGCGCGTCGAGGGAGTAAGGCCCTGGCCCACGCGTCAGGATGAACACCAGGATCGCCAGCCACAGTAGGTGCGAGGGGTAGTCGTTCCAGTAGACCAGGAACTGGATGGTGAGGGTGAGTCCGATCAGAGACAGGGCGGCGAGCCGCGTGAACAACCCGGCAAGAATCAGGCAGGGGGCCACCAACTCGACCGCCGTTCCCAGGTAGGCCGCAATCTCGGGCGGCAGGAGCGGCAGCTTGTATTCATCGCGGAACAGCCCGATCGCCTGCTCGATGTTGTCGGCCTTGAGCGAGCCCGAGCGCCAGAACACCCAGAAGATGCTGAAGCGCATCAGGAGCTGCAGCGCCGGCAGCGGAAAGGCGTCGAGTCTGGCGCGCCACGTGTCGATGAATGCCGTCATGCGTCCTCCCAGCGTCGATGCCGGTATAGGCAGAAACGCCGGGCGTCAGGGTCAAACCCTCTCACGCAGGCGTGAGCGGACCATCACAAAAACGCGGAAGTTCCTGAACTTTCACGGACGGCAAAAGTGTCCTATGCCTTGCCGCCCGACATGAACCGCTACTGCACCTACTTCGATCATCACTATCTCGATCGTGGACTGGCGATGATCCGTTCGCTGCGCTGCGTCGAGCCGGATTGCCGGATCTCGGTGCTTTGCCTCACGCCGGAATGTGCGCGCGTCATGGTGCGACTGCACGAGCCCGGTGTGACATTGATGCAGCTTGCGGACTTCGAGCGGGAGAACCCCGACCTGCTCGCCGTCAAGGACGACCGCTCGCTCCGCGACTACTACTTCACACTCTCGGGTTGCATCGTCGCGTCGACCCTCCAGGCGGCCGGCCCGGGAGATGTCGTGACGTATCTCGACTCGGATCTGATGTTCTACTCGAGCCCGGCGCCGATCTTCGAGGCGATCACGAACGCATCGGTCGGCTTGATCAGACACCGCTTCCATTGGTGGGCGAAGCGTCTCGAGAAATACGGGCGTTTCAACGTCGGCTGGGTGAGCTTCCGGGCCGACCCCACGGGCCGGGCAGCGGCCCAATGGTGGCGCAACAGCTGCATCGAATGGTGCTACGGCTGCATCGACGGCGACCGCTTCGCCGACCAGAAGTATCTCGATCACATCTTCCAGCGGTTTCCGCATGTCATCGAGGTCACACATCCCGGCACGAATGTCGGGCCATGGAACATCTGCCGGCACTCGATCACCCGGGGACCAGACGGTGCGTTCGTGGTCGACGGAAAATTCCCGCTGATCTTCTTTCACTTCTCGGGATTGAAGGAAATTGAACCGAACGTCTTTCTCGGCAGCAACGTCTCCTACCTTGGGCCTTTTCCCACCGTGGTCCGGAACGACATCTACGGTCCCTATGTCGCGCACCTCAAGCGGATCCAACAGGAGATTGGCGACATTCCGGGGGAAGCATCGATTGCGGAACCCTTGTCCCTCATGGAGCGGCTGGTCGCGCGGATACGTCTCAAGGCTGGCAGATGGGCCGGGCACTACGTCAGGCCAACGTCTGGCTGACGATTACCCCAGGGTATTCGAGAGGCTGAAGATGTTCTTGCCATGGTACAGGAAATCGCGATTGCGCTTGCCCATCTCGCGGAGGAAATTCCGGGCGTTTGCCTCCCCCGGCAGCATCCCGTCGTGCAGCTCGATGATCAGCAGGGGAAACGCGTCGATCCAGTCCGTGTTGTCCGCAAACAGATTTTCTTCGGACCCTTCGATGACGATCTTCACGATGAACGGCCGGGCGCCCCGGTGGCGCTCGTCATCGAGAAGCGTGTTGATCGACAAGATCCTGGTCGCCCCCCCAACAGCGCCATTGACCCGGTGGGCAAAGCTCCGGTCCTGGCGTTCCAGGCGCCCGGTTCCATCGGCGTTCCCGACCGCCGCGCACAGGACGGTAATCCGCTCCTCGCTGTTGATCTCGCGCGCCAGCGCGACATTGTCTTCGTCCGGTTCGACGGCAACGATGCGCGCCTGCGGATAGGTTTCGGCGAAGAATTTGGTCGCAATCCCACAATGCGCCCCACAGTCGATGATGAGGGGTGAGAGATTCTGCGCGACGATGGTCTCGTATTGCGCGTCGAGCTCGTCGCGCCGCCCGATCCTTTCGAGTCCGTACTCGTTCTTGTCGAAGATCAGACCCATGAGATTCAAGTCGACCGAGTCCCGCGCCTTCAGGGAGAAGAACTTCCTCTTCGTACGGTCATAGATCACTTGCCGGCATATCAACGGCGGTGAAACGCACCAGAAGCGCGGCGCCTGCCCGCGCAAAGTGTGCCCGCCCGCCAGCACCCAACGCCCGAGCCAGCGCGCCATTGTCCAGACCCGTTGCCGGTTGGACAACTTTGTCCAGATACGCGGTCGCCCCGCTTTGTTTCCCGGGTCTGACCTCATGTCATTTCACTGATCGCGAGGTGGCCTGGCGCTATTTCATTGGCTTATCAAGTCACCCGGAAATTCTTGAACTGCCACGGATCGGCCTTGTCGAGGTCCTCGGGAAACAGCACGCCGCGGCCCCGCAGCGGGGTCCAGTCGCTGTAGCGGCCGACGACCGGCCCAAGATAGGGCATGCAGATCTCGAGGTTGCGCGCGAAATCCATCTCGTCGGCCTCGACGAGGCCGCAATCGGGATTCTCGAGCGCCCAGACGATGCCGGACAGGACAGGCGCGCAGACCTGGATCGAGGTCGCGTTGTTGTAGGGCGTGAGCTTGCGAGTCTCGTGGATGTCGAGCTGCGAGCCGTACCAGTAGGCCCCTTTCTTGTGGCCCATCAGCAGCACACCGAGCTCGTCGCGGCCCGAGGTGATCTCCTCGACGATCAGCCTTTGCCGCTTCTGCTGCTTGAGATTCTTTCCCGAGATCTCGTGCATCGACATGATCGCCTGATCGCAGGGATGGTAGGCGTAGTGCACGGTCGGGCGGTAGACGACCTTCTTGCCCTCGCGCAGCGTGAAGTAGTCGGCCATCGAGATCGACTCGTTGTGCGTGATGATGAAGCCGTGGAACGGGCCCTCGAGCGGTGTCCAGGTGCGCACGCGGGTGAGCAGGCCTGGGCGATTGAGGTAGATCGCGGCATCGCAGCCGAAGCTGTGGCGCCGGCCATCGGGCGGCAGCGTCTTCTCGTGCGTGCCCCAGCCCATCTCGGCCGGCTGGCCGCCCTCCGAGACGAAGCCGTCGATCGACCAGGTGTTGACGAACTCGCCCACTTCCTTCGGGACAGGCGAGACCTGGGTATCGCGCTCGGCGATGTGGATCACCTTGACGCCGAGCCGGCGGGCAAGCTTGCCCCAGCCCTCGCGCGTCGAGGGCGCCGCCGCCTTCACGCCGGTGTCGCGGGCGAGGTTCATCAGGCCCTGCTTCACGAAATGCGAGACGAGACCGGGATTGGCGCCGTGGGCGATCACCGCCGTCGGGCCGCCGCGGTACCGGGGCTTGAGCTTCAGCATGGCGTCGCGCAGCGCGTAATTCGAGCGCCGCGAGACGGAGAGCGAGGGATCGGTGTAGCCGCCGGGCCACGGCTCGATGCAGGTGTCGATGTAGAGCGCGCCGGCCTGCTGGCAGAGTTCGACCAGCGCCGTCGAGGCGACCTCGACCGAGAGGTTGACCAGGAAATCGCCCTTGCCCAGCCGGCCTTCCAGTATCCGGCGATAGTTGGACTTGGTCAGCCGCTTCTCGATGAAGGTGACGCCGTAGCGCTTGGCCTCCGGGATACCGCCGCGCAGGTCCTCGGCGATGATGGTGATCTGGGAAGGTTTGATGCCGATATGGCGCAGGATCAGCGGCAGCACGCCCTGGCCGATCGATCCGAAGCCGATCATGACCATGCGGCCCTTGAACGAAACGTACTTCCTGCTGCGGGTTGCCTTGCGCGCGCTCTTCTTCGCCATGATTGGGTCTCCGATCGACGGGATTCGGGTCGTTAAACGGCGACGGGGCCTTTCTCAAGGCCCCGTCGGTGATCCTTTTGAGAAGATTTGAGCTTAGATGCAGATCGCTTTCAAAGGCGCGAACCCGTTGAAGGCCACTGACGAGTAGGTCGTGGTGTAGGCACCGGTTGAGAGAATCTCGACCTTGTCGCCGGGCTTGAGCGACAGCGGCAGCTTGTACTCCGTCTTCTCGTAGAGAATGTCGGCGCTGTCGCAGGTCGGGCCGGCCAGCACCACCGGACCGACGCGCGTGCCGTCGCGGCTCGTGCGCAGGCGGTACTTGATGCTCTCGTCCATGGTCTCGGCCAGGCCGCTGAACTTGCCGATGTCGAGATAGACCCAGCGCTTGCGGTCGTTGGCCGCCTTGCGCGAGACCAGCACGACCTCGCTCTGGATCACGCCGGCGTCGCCCACCATGGAACGGCCGGGCTCGATGATGACCTCCGGCATGCGGTTGCCGAAATGGCGCACCAGCGCGCGGCCTACCGCCTCGCAGTAGGCCTCGATGCTGCTGACCTCGGCCCGATAACGGGCCGGAAAGCCGCCGCCCAGGTTGACCATGCGCAGGTCCACACCCTCTTCGGCGAGGGCAAAGAACATCTGCGAGACCTGGGCAAGCGCCTTGTCCCATTGCTCGAGGTCGGTCTGCTGGCTGCCGACGTGGAACGAGATGCCGTAGGCATCGAGGCCCCAGGTCTTGGCCTTGCGCAGGAGATCCTTGGCCATCTCCGGCGCACAGCCGAACTTCTTGCTGAGCGGCCACTCGGCGCCGTCGCAATCGACCAGCACGCGGCAGAACACGCGGGCGCCCGGCGCCACGCGGGCGAGCTTCTGCAACTCCGCCTCGCTGTCGAAGGCGAACAGGCGCACGCCCTGCTGGTAGGCCCAGGCGATGTCCTTTTCCTTCTTGATGGTGTTGCCGAAGGAGATGCGGTCCATCGAGATGCCCGTGGCCTGCACCAGCTCGATCTCGCCACGGCTCGCCGTGTCGAACTTCGAGCCGGCCGTCGCCAGGCGCGACAGAACCTGCGCCGCCGGGTTGGCCTTCACGGCGTAGAAGATGTGGGCCGTCGGCAACAGTTCGCGCATGCGCCGGAAGTTGTTCTCGACCACGTCAAGGTCGATCACCAGGCATGGCGTCTCGGGCTGCTGCTCGCGGAGATAACGAAAGATACGCTCAGTCATCGCTGGGGGGTTCCCCGTCAGTAGTAGTCAGGCAGGTTCGGCAGGAGAGGTCGAACGCGACGTACGGCGCCAGAATGGCGGCGTGCGTCAGCCCATACTCGACGGAGACAGGGTCCGCGTAAGCGGAAGGTCGAGGGGGACGGCCCGGCATGTTGCCAGGCAATTGACATAATAGCGGGGAATGCGCCCCGCGCGGTAAGCAACCATATCAGAAGCTCCTTCCCGGACCCGGTTCGAAACCGGCACTGCCAAAAAGAACACTTTCCGTCGTTGCGTAACCACTAAGGGCCAGCGGCACGTGCGT
>NZ_SCVH01000143.1 GCF_004296935.1 Reyranella sp. | reverse complement strand
GGCTGGTGATCTGCTACGTGCTGGTCTACGGCTCGCTGATGCTGGTCGCAGGAAAGCTCGGCGACCTGTTCGGCCATCGGCTGATCTTCCAGATCGGTCTCGCCGTCTCCGCCGTGGGTTGCGCCGCCTGCGCCGCCGCGCCCGACTGGCCGCTCTTCCTGTGGGCACGCGCGGGCCAGGGTGTCGGCACGGCGTTGGCGCTCGCCTGCACACCGGCCCTTGCCACCTCGCTCTTCCTGGAAAGCCAGCGCACCAGGGCGCTGGCGGGGTTTGCGAGTTCGATGGCACTCGCCGCGGCCGTCGGACCGTTCCTGGGCGGCGTGCTGGTGGAGTTATGGGGCTGGCCGGCGGTCTATTGGGTGCGGGTGCCGATCGCGCTCGTCACCCTCGCGTTCTCCGGCCTGCTGCCGTCGCCCAAGCGGGAGCAACGGCCGTTCGATGCGGTGGGCGCGCTGCTGCTGGCGGCCTGCATGAGCACCTTGCTGCTCTCGCTGGTCCTGTCGCAACGCAAGGAGGTGGCCGGCGTGTGGGCGCTCGGCCTGCTCGCGGTCGCGCTGCTCCTGATCGGGACCTACGTTCGTCACGCCGGGCGCGTGGCCGAGCCGATCATCCGGCCGGCGCTGTTCGCCGATGCGCGCTTTGCCGTGCCCAATCTGCTGAACGTATTCGCCAACCTGGCCGGCTTCTCGATCCTGCTGCTGACCCCGTATTACCTGGCGAACGTGCTGAAGCTCACCGCACTCGGCACCGGTATCGTGCTCGCCATGGCGTTCGGTGGCAGCCTCCTGGGCGCGCCGCTGTCGGCGTTTCTCGTGGCCCGCATCGGCCAGCGCCCGACCGTCTTTGCCGGCGTTGCGTTCGTGGGCCTTGCCCTGCTGCCGCTCGGCTTCACCGGCATCGACACGCCGGTATTGCTGGTGGCGCTCCTGTTGGTCCTGGAGGGTATCGGGCAGGGGCTGCTGACCGTGGCCTATACCGACATCGTGACGGCCACCCTGCCGCCGCGCGATCGCGGCGTCGCGGGCAGCCTCGCCCTGCTGACGCGCACCCTGGGCATCGTCAGCGGCGCCTCGGTGCTGACGGCACTGCAGGCACACGGCGCCGAGGGCTTCCTCGGCATGGCGGGCTTCCTCGCCGGCTACCGCTTCGCCTTCACCGTGGCGGGCGGCGGACTTTTGGTGGCATTGCTGCTCTCCTGCCTGTGGCCGCGCGTCTGGTTTGCGCGCTGATCTTTCTCGATCAGCCGGATGGAGAACTCGACGCGTGATTTCCGAGGGTCGGCGCTCCGTCAGGTGAGCTTGATATTGCCCTTCCTGATGATCTCGCCGAACGACTTGTTCTCGACGGCGATCCGCTCCTTGAAGTCGGCCGGGTTGAGATAGGTGACGCGCATGCCGCCGTTGTGGACTTTCGCCATGATGTCGGGCGCGCGCAGCGCCGCGGCGATCGCCTGGTCGAGCTTGGTCACCACCGCCGGCGGCGTCCCGGCGGGGGCGAGCACGCCGAACCACGAATCGCCGCCGTCCTTGCCGTAGCCCTGCTCGCGCAGAGTGGGAATGTCGGGAAAGTCGGGATGGCGCACCTCGGCCAGCATGGCGAGGCCGCGCACCTTGCCCGCCTTGATGTGCGGCAGCGTCAGCTGGTCGAACTGGACCTGGACTTCGCCGGCCAGCAGGGCGTTGGTCGCCGGCGCGCTGCCACGGTAGGGCACATGCACCATCTGGATGCCGGCCTCGAGATTGAGCATTTCGCCGAACAGGTGCGTGATGGTGGCGAGCCCGGCCGAGCCGAAGTTGATCTTGCCCGGGTTGGCCTTGGCGTAGGCCACGAACTCGGCGACCGTCTTGGCCGGCACCGAGGGATGGACGGCGAAGGCGCCCCACGATGTCGACATGCGCGAGACCGGGATGAAATCCTTCTCCGGGTCGAACGGGATCGGCTGCAGATGGCGGGTGATGCACACCATCGCCGTGGTGGTGGTGAGGAACGTGTAGGTGTCGACCGGCTGGTTCTTCACATACTCGGCGCCGATCATGCCCGAGGCGCCGGCCTTGTTGTCGAACAGCACGCCCTGGCCGAGGATCTGCCCGGCACGTTCCATGACGATACGGGTCGAAACGTCGGAGGGACCGCCCGGTGGATAGGGGATGACCATGTGCAGCGGCTTGGCCGGCCATGCCTGGGCGAGGGCAGGTGCGGCCAGGGGCGCCGTCAACGTGGCGAGGACAGAGCTGGTGAACGCACGACGACGCATGGACGCTCCTCCGTTTGTTTGTTGGGTCCAGCATTCCATGCGGGCTCCCGCGCCGCCAGTGGCGTGTTAAGGTGGGCCATGAGACGGTTTGGCGATGCGAAAGTCGCGGCGGTGTTCAAGGCCTATCCGCCTGCCGTCCGTACCCGGTTGCTGGCGCTGCGTGAGATGGTATTCGACGTCGCCGCCGCCACGCCTGGTGTGCGCGGGCTGACCGAGACCCTGAAATGGGGTCAGCCGAGCTATCTCACGGCCGAGAGCGGCAGCGGCACCACGGTCCGCATCGATCGCCTGAAGGGCCGCGACGACGGCTATGCGATCTACTTCCATTGCCAGAGCGGCCTGGTCGAGACATTTCGCAGCATCTACCCCGACACGTTCGCCTACGAGGGCAAACGTGCCATCGTACTGGGGGCGAAGGACCGCGTACCGAGGCGCGCGCTCCGCCACTGCATGGCACTCGCGCTCACGCATCATCTACGGAAGAAGACTGGGAGCAAGAAGACATGACCGGCAGGCTGAAGGACAGGGTGGCGATCGTGGTCGGTGCGGGCTCGAGCGGTCCGGGCTGGGGCAACGGCAAGTGCACGGCGCTCACCTTCGCGCGCCAGGGCGCCCGGGTGTTCTGCGTCGACCGCAAGCGCGCCGCCGCCGAGGAAACCGTCGGCCTGATCGAGAAGGAAGGCGGCACGGCCGTCGCCTTCGAGGCCGATGCGTCCAGAAATTCCGATGTGAAGTCGATGGTCGACACCTGCCTCGCCAAATGGGGCCGGATCGACGTGCTCGACAACAATGTCGGCATCGGCTCTCAGGGCGGGCCGGTCGAACTCAGCGAGGACGAGTGGGACAAGGTCTTCGACGTCAACGTGAAGAGCTTCTTCCTCACGGCCAAGCACGTCATTCCGGTGATGGAGAAGCAGGGCAAGGGCTCGATCGTGAACGTGAGCTCGATCGCCTCGATCCGCAGCCCCAAGGGCATCTCCTACCTTGCCTACAATGCCAGCAAAGGCGCGGTGAATTCGCTGACCCTCGCCATCGCCTCGCAGTACGCCGAGAAGGGCATTCGCTGCAACGCCATCCTGCCCGGCCTGATGCACACGCCGATGATCGACTTCCTGGCCGAGCAGTACGCCAAGGGCGAGAAGGATCACAACCAGGCCTATGACAAGATGATCGCGCTGCGCGACAAGGCCTCGCCGACCGGCAAGATGGGCACCGGCTGGGACACCGCCAATGCGGCGCTGTTCCTGGCCTCGGACGAGGCGGCCTATGTGAATGGCCACCTGCTCGTGGTCGACGGCGGGATTACCGTCAGGGCCTAGAGTCTTTCCGGCGGACGCAATCCCACCTCACCCTGAGGGCGATTATGCACTTGTTGACAGAACCGCTAAACCTAGTCATTCATGGCTCCGACAGGCCGGCGTTCTAGTCGGTGTACTCGTGGCTTGGGTCGCCAGTGCCCCCGAAGTCGTCGCTGCCGCGCCGACAGACGCGGGTAAACACATACCGACGACGGACCCCCGCGCCATCTTCGTAAATGATGGTTCCGCGGAGGTAGCAGTCCGACATCCCCCTGGCACCCACCGTCAGGCCTTCTTCCGCGGATGTAATTCGGTAGCGGAAGCCTTCGAACTGGCCGGGCGCGAAGACGGCCCGCCCAATCACGTTTTCTCCCGCCGGTACGAGGAACGCTCTCGGTGCGCCCGATCTCAATTCGAGTGCGCTTTCAACGATGGTGCAGGGGTTGCGCCCTCTATTCGCGACAATGAGCACAACCGAACTGTCATCGACGACAGAACCGCCGTCCATGTCCACCATGTTCCAACCTACTTCGCGAACGATCAACTCGGGGCGATGCGTGGCGAGAAATTGATCCCGGGTAAGGCCGATCTGCTTTTCGCCCGTGGCATACAGTCCGTAGGTGGCAACGCCGAGTCCGATGGTGGCGACAGCCAGAATGCCGGTGAAAAGCATCAGCCAGAACGTGTAGGCCGCAATGGCGTGCTCGGCTTCGTTTATGGGCTCGGGATTGGCACCCTTCTCTTTGTTGGCGGCGTGCTGTTCGTGCGATGGCGCGTGGCGAGGCTCTAGGGATGTCCATACATACGAGCCGCCTACTGCGAACCCGAGGATCGCCGCAAGCGCGATCCACGGCACAAAGAACCGTATCAGCATCCCCGGATCGCCTCCGCGAAAATGTCCTCGTTCTCGCGATTGTTGTACCGGAACTGGAACTCGGCAACGTACAGCGGCAGGTACTTTTTGCTGACCTTGTGGAACGTGCCGACCACGCCGCGCTTGAAGATCGACCAGAAGCCTTCAATCGTGTTCGTGTGAATGGCGCCGACGACGTAGGAGCCGTCCGCGTGCTTGATGATCTTGTGCGGGTAGTCGAGGCCCTTGAGCTTGCGATAGCCCGTCCATTGATCGGTGCAGAGCAGGCTGACTTTGTGCGAGACGCTTTCCTGTACGAAAGCGGTCAGCACGTCGGCGCTCACGCGGGAAATGACGCGGGCCACCACGCGGCCTTTGCGCTGGACGGCTCCCACCACCGCCGTCTTGCCGGAAGCGGTGCCGCCGGGCTTCCCGTCGCGCTTGTCGCCGTGCTTGTTGTGCGCCTTGCCGCCCACGAAAGTCTCATCCACTTCGACGATGCCCATGAGCTTGTTGAACTCTTCGTTCGCCAAGCCCGCGCGGATGCGATGGCACATGCTCCACGCCGATCGATAGGAGCCCGTGCCGACGGTCCGGTGAACTTGGAGGGCGCTTACGCCCTTCTTGGCCGTCAGCATCATGTGAATGACACGGAACCAAGTACGCAGCGGCAAGGGGCTATTTTCAAACACGGTGCCGACCAGAACAGAGAACCGATAGCCCTGTGGCGCGCACTGGTGGCACTGCCAATGGAAAGGGCGGCTCTTGTGCAGGCTGTAGGGGTTCTCAGCACCGCAACGCGGGCAGCGCACGCCCAAGGGCCAGCGATGATGGGCAAGATACGCCTTGCAATGATCATCGGTCGGGAAAGCCTTTTCCCATTGTGCGATGGTCATTTGGTGGATGCGCTTGCCAGCAGCCATTCGCCTACCCTCTTTGATCGTAAGGGCAGAATAACCCACTTATGGAGCCACTGTCAACAAGTGCATAATCGCCCTCAGCATGAGGTCATTTTGTCGGCTGGCTGGGACGTTTCGATGCTTGTCGGAAGACTCTAGGGCGCGCGCCTGAGGAAGGTCCGGAAGACCAGCGGACCGGTGAGGATGATCAGGAAGAGCCGGAAGAGATGGTGGGTCGCCACCATCGCGATCTCGATGCCGAGCGCGAGGCCGATCAGGCTCATCTCCGCGAAGCCGCCGGGAGCGTAGCTCAGCACGGTGGCGTCGAGGTTGAGGCCGGTCAGCGCCACCGTGATCATGGCAAAGCCAACGGCGCAACCGATCAGCAGGACGGCGGCCCCGATCGAGGCGGCCATCTCCTTGTGCAGCCTGTCGAAGTTCGTGCCCACGAAGCGGCAGCCGATGCCGGTGCCGACCACGACCTGGGCCGCCGCGACCAGCACGCCCGGCGGCTGGGAGTCGGTGAGGCCGCCCAGATGGACGATGGCACTCGCGATCATCGGCCCCATCATGAAGCTCGCCGGCAGGCGCAGCAGGCGGCCGACGGCGGCGCCGGCGATGCCGCACGCGATCAGCACCGCGTAGTCCTTCCAGTCGTTGCCCGTGGGTCCGTGCACCATGGTGAGGACGCTGGTCTGGGCGCCGTTCACCAGCCGGTACCAGATGGGGATCGTGAGCACGACGGTGAGGATGCGCAGCGCATGGGCGAGCGCGATGGAGCGCTCATCGCCGCCCAGCGCACCGCCCATGATGGTCATGTCGTTCAGCCCGCCCGGCATGGAAGCGAAGTAGCAGGTAACGCGGTCCCAGCCCGTGAACACGCGCAGCCAGACGTAACACAGGCTCGCGCCCGTCATGGTCATGCCGGTCAGCACGCAGAGGCTCACGGCCCATTCGCCGAGGCGCTGGACGAGGTCCGGCGTGAAGCCCGACCCCAGCAGCACGCCAAGTATGATGATCATGCCCTGGCGCAGGCGCACCCGCATGCCGATGCGCAGGCCGAAGAAGGCCGCCACCGTGGAGAAGACGCAGGCGCCCAGCATCCAGGCCAGCGGCATCCGGAGCCAGTCGAAGACGAACCCGCCGATCGTGCCGATCAGCAGCGCCAGTGCGAGCGGTCCCCAACCGTCATGGCCGATGATGCGTTTCTTCCCGGCCTTGAGGGGGATCGCTTTGCCGCTCAAGGCGCGAACTGCTCCTTGAGGATGCGCTCCTCGAGGTCGTGCTCGGGATCGAACAGCAGCGTGAGCTCGATATCGGTGGCCTCGGTCACGGTCACCTTGGCCACATTGGGGATCTCGACCGAATCGGCCGCGGCCGCTACCGGCCGCTTGTGCGGATCGAGGATGGTGAGCTCGACCTTGGACGCCCGCGGCAGCAGCGCGCCGCGCCACCGTCGTGGCCGGAAAGCGTTGATGGGAGTCAGCGCCAGCAATCCGGCGCCCAGCGGCAGGATCGGGCCATGGGCGGAGAGGTTGTAGGCGGTGGAGCCGGCCGGCGTGGCGACGAGGGCGCCGTCGCAGGAGAGTTCGGCCAGCCGCTTCTTGCCGTCGACGGCGACGGCGATGCGGGCGGTCTGCCGGCTGGATCGCAGCAGCGACACCTCGTTGATCGCCATCACTTCGTGGCGCTTGCCGCGGGTGTTGACGGCGATCATGCGCAGTGGCGTCAGCGTCACCTGGCGCGCCCGTTTCAGCCGCTGCAGCAGGCCGGTCTCCTTGTAGGTATTGAGCAGGAAGCCGACGGTGCCGAGGTTCATGCCGTAGATCGGCGTCTGGCGCTTTATGTTGCGGTGCAAGGCCTGCAGCATCAGCCCGTCGCCCCCCAGTGCCACGATGATGTCGGCGTCGGCAGGCTTCACGGCGCCGTAGCGCTTTTCGAGGCTGGCGCGGGCGGCCCGCGCCGTCGGCGTGGTGGCGGAGACGAAAGCGAGGAGCGGCGTACGGGAGGAGACGGCCATCGGGATGCTGCAATGCCCTCAGTGCAAGAATCGCACTATAGCCGTCTGGTGCCGCCGTGCGATAAAATCCCTGCAAGACAAGATAAGAAGCCGCGAGGAGGAACGCGATGGAGCTGGTTCCGCTGGGACCCGGATTTGGCGTCGAAGTGAAGGGCGTCACCATGCTCGACGTCGCCACCGACGCCGAGGCCTACAAGGCCGTGCGCGAGGCCTTCGAAACCCACTCGCTGCTGGTGTTCCGCGACCAGCCGATCGCCGACGACATCCAGGTCGCCTACAGCCGGGCCTTCGGACCACTCGAACTCACAAAGGTGGCATCGCTGGGCGCCAACAGCTTCTATTCGCGCCTGACCAACGTCGGCCAGAACGGCGAAATCGTGCCGCCGACCGACCGACAGGTACTGGTCGCCAAGGCCAATGCGCTCTGGCACACCGATTCGTCGTTCAAGAAGACGCCGGCGCTGGCCTCGGTACTGACCGCGCGCGTGCTGCCGGGCGAGGACGGGGATACCGAGTTCACCTCGACGCGGCTCGCCTGGGAACGCCTGCCGGCCGACCTGCAGGAGCGCCTCAAGACCGCGGTGGCGACCCACTCCTACGCCAACAGCCGGGACCAGATCCATCCCGACCTCGCCAATGCCGAGGAGCGCAAGGCGCTGCCGCCGGTGCGCTGGCGGCTCAACTGGCGCAATCCGGCCAACGACCGGCGCGCGCTCTATGTCGCGAGCCATGCCTATGCAATCGACGGCATGGACGATCGCGACGCGCGCCAGATGCTGGCGCAACTGCTCGACGAGGCAACGCGGCGCGAGTTCGTCTACACCCACAAGTGGCGCACGGGCGATGCGGTGATGTGGGACAACCGCGCGATGCTCCATCGCGGCCGGCCGTGGGACTATGGCAAGGAACGCTCGATGGTGCGGACGACCATCTCGGCCACAGTGGCCGACGGCCTGAACGAGGTGAAGCCGCCCGTCGTTCACTAGGGCGGATTCAGGTTTCTTTGCTGGGAGCGCAGGCGCGGCGGACTATTCCGCCGCTTCGAGGCGCTGCTGGTTGTGGGCCGCGGCGACCTTGGCACGGGCGAGATCCTCGCCGCGTTTCTTGGTGACGGCGGCGCCGCCGCCGGCGGTGTCGGCGAACAACGAGAGCTTGTCCATCTCGTCCTCACCCACCGGCTCCAGCGCGAGGTCGGTGTACTCGTGGCGCTTGGGATCGAACCGGACCTTCTGGCCGATGCGCCAGCCCTGCCACGCCAGGCGTCCGTAGATCTTGAGCTTGCGGACGGTCTCGAGCGCCAGCTTCCAGTGGAACACGCCGATCGGCTCGATCGGCATGCCGTAGCGCCGGTCGCGGCGGTACTTCAGGCGCACGATGCCGCCTTCCAGCGGATGGATGTTCTCGGCCTCGAACATGATCTTGAACATGGTCATGAACTGGGCCGGCTCGGCCGGGTTGCGCCCGGGGATGGAGCCGTGGCGGCGCGCCACCGTCTCGATGTGCTCCGGCGTGTAATAGATGCGCCAGGCGTCGCGATAGGTCTGTTCGTACTCGGCGTCGCTCATCTTGGGATGATGGACCACGCGATGATTGAGGTCGTACTTGTTGAGATCAGGGTCCATCCACACACCCTGCTTCCAGAGCGTCTGGTGGTCTTCCGAGCCCGGCAGGGGCGTCAACATGAAGAACTCGAGGATGTCGAGCGGGAGTTCCTTCTTGATGATCTCAAGGTCGCGCAGGATCGACTCGCGCGTGTCGCCGGGGAAACCCAGGATGTAGCCGGCCCAGGTCGAGGCGCCGCTGATGTGCCACGCCTGCAGCATCTTGCGGTATTCGGTGATCTTGTTCTGGCGCTTCTTGGCCGCCAGGAGATTGTCCGGGTTGACGTTTTCGAGTCCGATGAACACGCGATAAACACCGGCCCAACGCGCCTTCTGGATGAAGTTCGGGATACGGTGGCACTGGGTGTCGACCTGGATGATCAGTGACACCGCGATGCCTTCGTTCTCCTTGAGTTCGATCAACCGGTCGAAGAATTCTTCCCAGTGTTTGTTGCGGGCCATGTTGTCGTCGGTGATGAAGAACGACGTGATGCCCTGTTTGTGATTCTCGCGGATGATCGCTTCGAGGTCGTCAGTGCTGCGAAAACGGCTCTTGCGGCCCTGCACGTTGATGATGGTGCAGAACGAGCACTGGAAGGGGCAGCCGCGGCCGAGATCGAAGCTCGACTTGCGGCCCTCGTTGCGGGCCAGTGCCGCCGGCGGCAGATGCGGCGTCGGCGCGCCTTCGATGCCCGGCAGGTCGTCCATGTAGTTGTAGAGCGGCTTCAGTCTCCGGTGCCAGGCGTCGAGCAGCACCTCGTCGAGGCGGCCTTCCTCGGCTTCGCCGGCGTAGATCGAGATGCCCATGTCCATGGCCGCCTGGATCTCGGGCGGGACGACCGGCAGCATCGACAGGCAGCCCGCCGCATGGAAGCCGCCCATGGCGACCGGCAGGCCGGCCTTGAGGAAGTGACGCGCCAGATCGACGGCATGCGGGAACTGGTTGGACTGCACGCCGACCAGGCAGATCAGGGCCTTGCCGCCCGTCCGCTTGATCTCGGCCATGATCTTGTCAGGCCGGACCCGGGCATTGGTCTCGTCGAACGGCTTGATGAGGATATCCACATCCGGGCCCAGCACCTGGCGCTGTCGGCAATCCTCACCCAGCCCGTAGAGGGCGGCGAGCGTATTGGACGGGATATGAGACCGGAACCACGTGATGGGATAGCCGTCGTCGTCGTAGTGCGTCGGCTTGATCAGCACCAGATGGAACGTCGTTCGCTTTGCCGCAGCGGCCATCACGGATTTCTCCAACACAATAAACCCGCGTGCGGTCCCGATTTTCGCTTTCCACCGCCAGAAGGCATTCCAAAGCCACACTGCTCTGAGCGGCTCGGCAACGCAAGGCCGGCAGGGGCATATTCACATGCCAGCACTGTCAAAACGCCACAGTTTGTAGGGCCATCCGCGGCCAGCCCCCGCCTTTGGTTGGGGGCGGTATGAACAGGAGTTCATTGCCGCACCCACCCCGAGCGGGCAGGTTGCCTGTCTCCGCAGGCGCATCACAAGACGCCGGACGGGGGAGGGGAACGACCAAGACGTGAGTCTCATCGCGCGCGTGCCGGCGTTGGCGCCGTTTCGCATCAGGAGCTTCCGGTTCCAGTGGCCGGCCGACCTGCTTGCGTCCTGGGCGTTCGAGATGGAAGGCGTGATCCTGGGCTGGTTCGTGCTGGTGGCGACCGGGTCGGTCCTGGCGCTGGCGGTGTTCGGCTCGCTGCAGTTCCTGGGCACGTTGATTTCGCCCTTGTTCGGCATGGTGGGCGACCGAATCGGCTACCGCAACCTGCTCTGCCTGATGCGCGCCACCTACGTCATGGCCGCGACGGCGCTGATGGTGCTCTTCCTGACCGGTCTTGCCGCGCCGGTGCCGGTGTTCGTGATTGCCGCGGTGATCGGGCTGGTGCGTCCCTCCGACATCACGCTGCGCAACCTGCTGGTCGGCGAGACCATGCCGGCCGACTACCTGATGCGCGCCATGGGCGTGTCGCGCACCACGGCCGACTCGGCGCGCATCGTGGGAGCGCTCTCGGGCGCGACACTGGTCGCCGCCCTGGGTTCGGGCCTTGCCTATGTGGCGGTTTGCGCCGTGTATGGGACAAGCCTTGCGCTGACCTTCGGCGTCGGCACCAAGCGCGTCAGGGTGCTCGGCGAGGGTCCTGCACACGGCTCTCCGCTGCAGTCTCTCAAGGAGAGCTTTACCTACGTCTGGTCGACGCCGATCGTGCGCGCGGTGATGCTGTTGGCTTTCCTCGTGAACTTCGCGGCGTATCCGCTCGTGGGCTCGCTCCTGGCCTACGTCGCCAGGGACATCTATGGCCTCGGCCAGACCGGCCTGGGCTGGCTGATCGCGAGCTTCGCCGGCGGCGCCCTTCTCGGCTCGATCGCGGTGTCGACACATGGCGCCCGGATCCGGCCGGCGCGCGCCATGGTCGTCTGTACGCTGGCATGGTTCTCCTTCAATCTCGCCTTTTCCTGGGTGGAGGAGGCCTTGCTGGGCGAGGCGATCCTGTTCGCGGCCGGGTTGGTACAGAGTTTCTGCATGGTGCCGATGGCCGTCATCCTGCTCCGCGTCACCGAGCCTGCTTTCCGCGGCCGCGTGATGGGCGTGCGCATGCTGGCCGTCTACGGCCTGCCGGTCGGGCTGCTGCTGTCGGGGCCGCTTGTCGAGTACGCCGGCTTCGCCGTGACGGGCTCGCTCTACAGCCTCATGGGTATCGGGTTCACGCTGCTGATCGCCATGCGCTGGCGGGCACAGCTCTGGCATTCGTCGGCCGCCGCCAACGCGAGGTGAGCGCAACCCATCGAGCGTTGCTGCGTTACTCGTGTCATGGAAGGAAAAGTCGCCACGACCATCGTGCTCACGATGGCGGCACTTCTGGCGAACATCCCCGGCCTCGCTGCGCAGACGGCGCCGCCGCGTACCTCCGCGACGGAAGACGAGCAGCGCAGCATCTACACATTCCAGGTCGAGAACGACGTCTTCAACCGCCTTGCCCGGACCGATCGCGACTACACCAGCGGCCTTCGAGTGGGCTGGCTGTCGCCGGCACTGACCGAGATGCTGCCCGGCCTGGTCGCCGCAACCACCGTGCCGACATTCTTCGGCGAGGCGGCGGCAACATCGGTGATCCGCCGCGTCGCCGTGTCGTTCGGTCAGAACATCTATACGCCTGAGGATACCTACGCCACGCAGCCGATCTACAACGACCGGCCCTATGCGGCATGGCTCTATGGCTCCGTCGCGCTTCAATACACCTACAAGCGACCCGACCCGAAGACCGGCACCGACGAGCCGGTGCGGCTCGACACGTTGCAACTCGACGTCGGCGTGATCGGCCCGGCGGCGGGCGGCTCGTTCGTGCAGAACAACTGGCACACCCTGATCGGCGTCTCGCCGACCTATGGCTGGGCGAACCAGCTGCACAACGAGCCGACCCTGGGGCTTGCCTTCGAGCGCCGCTGGCGCACCGGGCGGTCCGTGCTGATCGAGGATCCCAAGCTGGAGTTCGATTTCATCCCGCGCATCGGCGCGGCGCTGGGCAACGTCGCGACCTACGCCAGCGCGGGCGGCACGGCGCGCATCGGCAAGAACCTGCGTGACGATTTCGGCCCGACGCGCGCGCGGCCGGCGCTGCCCGGCTCGGAGGCGTTCATCGGTGACGGCAGCTTTGGCTGGTATCTGTTCGCCGGCCTCGACGCCCAGGTGGTCGGGCGCAACATCTTTCTCGACGGCAACACCGACGGCGACAGCCTGAGCGTCGGCCACCGTCCCTTCGTCGGCGAGGCCCAGGTCGGCTTCGCGCTGCTCTACGGCGGCGTGCGCTTCACCTACACGCAGGTGTTGCGCACGCCCGAGTTCTACCAGCAGGACCGCTTCACCCAGTTCGGCTCGGTCAATCTGACATTCCGCTACTAGCCGAGCCGCTATTGGCCGAGCCGCTACTGGCCGAGATTGTCCTCGGCGAACGACCAGTTCACGAGCTTGTCCAGCCAGGCCGCGATATGGTCGGGGCGGCGGTTCTGGTAGTCGAGGTAGTAGGCGTGCTCCCAGACGTCGGCGACCAGCAGCGGCGTGCCGCCGCGGGCGATGGGGCTGTCGGCATTGGACGTCGCCTCGATCTTGAGCGCGCCGTCCTTGCCCTTGACCAGCCAGGCCCAGCCGCTGCCGAACTGGCCGACGGCGGCCAGGCTGAAGGCCTTCTTGAAGGCATCGAGATCACCGAAGCTCTTCTCCAGCGCGTCCTTGATCTTGCCCGTGGGCGCACCGCTCCCCTTGCCATTCGGTGGCGTCATGCTGTGCCAGTAGAAGTCGTGATTCCAGGCCTGGGCGGCGTTGTTGAAGATTTTCCTGGCTGCCGCGTCCTTGTCGCCGGCCGCGCGGGCCACGATCTCGCCGAGCGACAGACCCTCGTAGGCCGTGCCCGCGATCAACTCGTTCAGTGTCTTGATATAGGTCGCGTGATGCTTGCCGTAATGGAAGGAGATGGTCTTGGCCGAGATCACCGGCGCCAGCGCATCCTCGGCGTAGGGCAGCTTGGGAAGGGTGAAGGGGGCCTTCGCTTTGTCCAGCGGCATGATCGGTACTCCCGGTGTTGACGTCGACCGACACTATGCAACGCGCGCGCGATGCTTTTGTTGCGCCTCATTTTCACAGGCGCTTTCCAGGCACCGGCGTGGGCGCATAGACTTCTCAGCGAACGGTTCTCAGTCGCGTACTCTGTGGTTGCGTCAGATGCTTCCGCGAGTATCTCTAGGCAACACCCATGACCCAGGAGGCTTGCCATGAAGGGCAATCCGCAGATCATCGCCGAACTGAACAAGCTCCTGAAGAACGAGTTGACGGCCATCAACCAGTACTTCCTGCACGCCCGGATGATGAGCCATTGGGGCTTCGAGCGGCTGGGCAAGAAGATCTACGAGGAATCGATCGGCGAGATGAAGCACGCCGACAAGCTGATCAAGCGCATCCTGATCCTGGACGGGCTGCCCAATCTCCAGGACGTCGGCAAGCTGGTGGTCGGCGAGACGGTTCCCGAATGCCTCGCCGCCGACCTCAAGCTGGAGACCGCGGCACGCACCGCCCTGGTGGCGGCGGTGACGCATTGCGAGACGGCGAAGGATTACGTCAGCCGCGAGATCGCGGTCGACATCCTCGAGGATGCCGAGGAGCACATCGACTTCCTCGAAACCGAACTCGGCCTGCTCGAGAAGGTCGGCGAGCAGAACTATCTGCAGACCCAGATCGGCGAGGGCGAAGCCTCGAGCTAGTCGGCGGCCAGCAACGAGGGCTGGCAGGCCTCTTCATGGGCGATGGTCTGGGCGATGCGCTGGCGGAGATCGCAGGCGCAGGTGCCGCATTGCGGGCTGGTGCCGCAGGCCCGGAACACGTCGGCGGGACGCCGGGCGCCCGCACGGACGGCGGCGTCGACATCGCGTTCCCGAATGGCCCGACAGATGCAGAGATACATGGACGTGGCGACCGTTTCCGTGCAGTTGCGACTTACTCGCAAGCGCAAAGATAGGTGCCACCCCGGACCCGGTCAAGCGGCCTGAAAGCCCTTCAGACGGTACTTATCCAGGGCCGACCGCAGTTCCGGGCCGATCGGGTGGGGCGTTTTTCCCTTGAGTCGGACCACCGTCATCTCGGCCGCGACGATGCAGGCCCCGTCCTTGAAAGCGGCCGATCCGACGGTGACCGAGCTGGTGCCGATTCTGATCACCCCGGTCCCCAGCTCGACCTGGCCCGGCCAATGGGACTCGGCCAGGAAGCTCACGTTCATGCCGGCCGAGATGCCGCGTACGCCGTCCTCGCTGCGGCCCATCATGCCCATATCGCGGATGAAGGTGAGGCGGGCGGTCTCGAGATAGGCGCAGAGCGCCACGTTGTTGATGTGGCCGGCCGCGTCCTGGTCGGAGAAGCGCACCGTGTCGGTGCACCAGTGTGGGTAGATCGAGCGGTCTTGCAGGCGTTTGTCGCGCGACATGGGGCGCAAGTGTAGCATCCCGCCGCCAGGACACACCCCATCTTCAGCGAAGACCACGACCTCATCCGCGCCCAGCTCCGCCGCTTCGTCGACGTGCGGGTGCGCCCGCACGGCCCGAAGTGGGAGGAGGCGGGCTTCGTGCCGCGCGAGCTCGGCTTCCGCGCGCTACGCGTGCCCGAGGCGATCGCCCACTAGCTATTTCGGCGCCACCAGGAAAGGTCCCACCGCCGATATTGCGCACTCGGCGCCCCCGGCCTGGGCGCATCCGCGGATCGCATCGTCGATCGCCGTGCGTTCGCTCGACCGTCCGGAGACGATGCCGAGGCGGCCGTTGCGCGATACCGCGACGGCGCGCCAGTCGTCGGCGATCAGGTATCGATGCAGTGCCTCGCGCTGGGTATCGTCGAGGCCCGCGATGTCCTGCGGCACGAACACGTCGACGGCACGCATGCGCTGTGGCGTGCGCACGATCGCCTCGTTGTCGACGGCGTAGACGACGCAGGGGCGGCCCGTCAGGTGGCCGCAGATCTGCAGGTTGCGCCGGATCGAGTCGACCGCGGTCTCGCTGGGCGACCACCAGTCCACGCGGTTGCGTCCCAGGACGAGGGCCCGGCTGCGATCGGCTTTCAGGTAATGCTCGGCGAGAAGCCTGCGGGCATTGTCGTTGAGCAGCGGCGCGGTCGCCGGATCGAAGGGGATCGGCGGGTTCGGGCGGGTCGTCGGAATGAAGGGCGGCGGCGGCATGGCCGGCGCGCGGAACGACCAGACGACGTCATTGCCAACGGCGTACAACTGGCAGCGATCGAAGTCGCGGAGGATCGGGACCTCCTTCTGGACGATCTTGTTGCAATCGTCGAGCGCGACGCGCCGCGCGGTGGCGTCGTCGATCCGCCGCGTCGCGAAGCCGAAGAAGCCGCGCACGTTCAGCGCCAGCGCCTTGGAGCCCTCGGCACGGCCATAGTTTTCCAGGGTCCGGCGGCGGAAGTCGGGCACGAACGGCACGTCGGTGGGTGAGTAAAGCCGGGGCGGCGCCGGCGGAGGAGGCGGTGCCGGCGCTGCCGCCGGTGGCCGTGGTTCGGATGTCGCAGCCATCGCTGGCGCAGGTGCAGGAGCTTCGGCCGCCTGTGGCGTGACAACGGCAGGCGACGGCCCCTCGCGCAGGAACCAGGTCACCCCCGCCGCGGCGATGGCGAGGGCCGTGATCGCGCCGCCGACCAGGTAGAGGCGCGCCCGCGGAGCCGGCTTGGGAGCGGCCGCCGGTGGCGCAGGCTGGCCGTCCACGGTCAGGCGGTAGGCATGGATCGGGCGCGGGATGTTCTTGACGTGCTGCTCGCCGATATCCACTGCGCCCAGCATGAGCTTGCCGATGATCTGGTCGTAGACCGACGACGACACGCAGATGCCGCCGGTCGTTGCGATTGATTCCAGACGCACCGCGACATTGACGGCGTCGCCCATGAGATCGTCGCCGCTTTCGACGACATCGCCCAGATTGACGCCAATGCGCAGTTGGAGCTGGTCGTCCGCGCTGGCCGGCGCGTTGGCGGCGCGCATCGCCTCCTGGATCTCGAGCGCGGCGCGGACGGCCTCGACGGGACTGGCGAACTCCGCCAGCAGGCCGTCGCCGGTCAGCTTGAAGACGCGGCCGCGATGCTGGCGGATCAGGGTGCCGGCGGCATCCATGCGCGCGCCCAGCAGGGCGAGCGCATGCTCCTCGTCGCGCGCCGACATGGTGCTGAAGGCCACGACGTCGATGGCGAGGATGGTGGTGAGCCGCCGGACGGGGGTTGTATCGTTCATCGCTTTGAAAATCCGGCCCCGAGGCTACCACAGCAGGCAGCCGAGGACATGCTTGCGTGCCGGCTCATGCTCTGCGAAGACCGATGCCATGCAGTCCGAAAACCCACGCTACTGGGAAGATTACGACGTCGGCAAGAAGTACCCGCTGGGGTCCACGGCCTTCACCGAGCAGGAGATCGTCGAGTTCGCCAGGCTCTACGATCCCCAGAGCTTCCACCTCGACGCCGAAGCGGCCCGCGCTTCGATGTTCGGCGGTCTGATTGCCTCGGGATGGCACGTCACCTCCAAATTGATGCGGCTGTTCGTCGACAACTACATCGACACGCGCACGGCCCTGGGTTCCCCCGGCCTCGACGAGATCCGCTGGCTGAAACCGGTCCGGCCGGGCGACACGCTCACCGCCTGGGTCGAATGCGCGTCGAAAGTGCCTTCCAGGAGCCGGCCGGACCTCGGCATCATCCACGAGCATTGGGGGGCCACCAACCAGAAGGGCGAACTGGTGGTGACGGTGAAGGGCATCAACATGGTGCGGAGGCGGCCGGCATGAAGCGCGCGGTCAAGGGGCTCGACCATGTCGTGGTCATGGTCGACGGCATCGACGCGGCGGAGACGGCCTACCGACGCCTCGGCTTCCAGGTCCAGCCGCGCGGCTTCCACAAGAAGCTCGGGACCGCCAACCATCTGATGATCTTCGACGACGACTACTTCGAGATCCTGGGCATCGTCGAGGATACCGAGTTCAACGCCGAGCGCCGCGAATGGCTGAAAGGCGGCGGCGGGCTCGCCAACGTGGCGCTGGCGACCGATGGCGCCGACCTCGCCTTCGACGCCTTCAAGCAGGCCGGGCTGCGGCCCGACGCGCCCCTGTTCTTCGACCGGGCCGTCGAGGTCGCGGGCAAGATCGAGCACGCCAGGTTCCGCACCGTGCGCATCCCCAAGACCAACATGCCGGTGGTCGGTTTCTTCGTCTGCGAGCATCTGACGCCGGAATTCGTCTATCGCGGGGAGTGGGCGAAGCACCCCAACGGCGCGCGCGGCATCCTGGGCGTCACCGTGATTGCCGAGCAGCCCGCCAAGTGGGCGTCCGAACTCGAAAAGTATTTTGGCGCCGGGTCGACGATGCGCGACGGCGATGGGCTGGTGGCGAATACCGGCACGCAGCCGATCCGCTACCTCACACGCAAGGACTACATGGCGCGCTACTCTGGCGTGACGCCGGTCCGTCCGGGTGATCATCCAGCCCTGCTCACGGTGCGCGTCGACAGCCTTGCCGCCTGCGAGGCCCTGCTCGCCAGGAATGGCGTAAAGGTCGTGAAGCCCGGCGCTGGCCGGCTGATCGTGCCGCCCTCTGAGGCCGCACACCTGACCCTGGAATTCGCGGAGCGTTAGACTTCATGGCATTCGATCTCGCCGTTCGCGGCATCTACGGCTTCTCGACCTCCGAAAACCTCCGCTTCGCCGACGTCGATGCCAACGGCCATGTCAACAACGGGGCGTTCATCGAGCTGCTGGAGAACGCACGCGTATCCTATCTGCGCCAGATCGTGCGGACCGGGTTGCCGCGCTTTCGCCTGGTCATCGGCCGCATCGAGGCCGACTTCAAGCGCCAGATGTTCTACCCCGGCACAGCCACGGCCTGCGCGCGATTGATCGAAGCGCACGAGCGCAAGTGCGTCATCGGCCAGGGCCTGTTCGACGGCGACGGCAACTGCACCGCCGTCCAGCGTGTCATCATGGTGTCGTTGAACGAGGAGACCCATCGCAGCACGCCGTTCGAGCCGGCCGTGCGCGCCCTGCTCGACCGCCTCGCCGCCTCCCAGGATGGATTGTCGACATGACCGATACGCTTGTCCCTGAAGGCTTTCGCAAGCTCGACGTCCGCGACGAGTTCATCCAGCTCGCAGGTCCGCTCTGGTTCAAGGCCGAGGCCGATGGCCTTCGCATCGGCCTGCCGCTGGAAAGGAAGCACGGCAATCCGATGGGCTGGGCGCACGGCGGCCTGCTGGTCACCGTCGCGGACATGGTGATGGGCGTGGGCTCGGGGTTTTCGACGGGCATATTCTGGCCGCATCCCACCATCTCGCTCACCAGCGAGTTCGTGCGCGGCGCCAAGCTCGGTCAGTGGCTTGAAGGCAAGGCCCGCATCGCACGGCGCACGGTGAACTTCTGCTTCTGCACCTGCGATCTGATCTGCGGTGGCGAGATCGTCCTGGTGTCGTCCGGCGTGTTCAAGGTGCCCGATGCAGACAAGATCCCCGAACGTGCTCGCGCGGCCGCGCTGGCGCCGCCGTGGAAGGAATAGCTACTTCTTCTTCCGCCGATAGATCTTGTAGCGGTCGAAGTCCATGAGGTGCTCGTAGCCCTCGAAGGCGTCGGCGAAGACACGATTCTGCAGGAAATATTCGAGGTAGTCGAACTCCTTGCCCTGGCAGCGGGGGACACCGGCGATGCGATCCACCAGCAGCAGATCGGGATGTTCGCGCGCGAAGTCGTCGCTGACGGCGTCGAAGACATATTTCTCGGCGTCGCCCATCGTGTCGGGTGGATTGTAGAGCGCCGGGAAGTCGTCGCAGGTGGCATAGACGCCTTGCAGGATCCACAGACTCAGGAATCGCATGGTCATGCGACCCTCGAGATAGTTGACCATCGGCCAGATCGGATAGATGCCGGGCGACAGCACGAGAAACGTGCGGTTTGGCGCATTCTGCTCGAGTACGTGCTGTAGCCGTCCGCCAATCGAATCTTCGAACTGGCGCTGCTTGTAGAAGGGCGGCGTGTAGAGCGCGGCCTGAAAATAGAGCAGCACCATCAGGGTAGCCGAGATCACCGCCACCGGCAGGTGGTGTCCGCTGCGGCTGATCGGCAGGTAGCGGTCGACGGTCTGCGAGACGGTGAGGGCGGCCAGCATGATCGCGGCCGAGAGCGCCGGCAGCACGTGATATGGCCAGCCCTTGGCCTGGGCGATCGCCGAGATCGCGGCGCCGATACCGAACACGACGAGGACGCGGGCGGAAATGGTCTTGGTGAAGACGGTGGCGATGATGCCGAAGATCAGCAGCGCGATCAGGGTCGGAGCGAGGACGTTGCTGGTCAGAACGCCGTGCCAGCCCGAGTCGCCGATCGGGGCATAGGCCTCGATGGCCAGAGGCATGATGACCAGACCGAAGTCGGCAAAGATCGTGTACATCGACACGAGGTGCGCGACTGCCATCAGGCCGATCGACCAGGGGATGGGGTCGACCAGCGTCGTGCGCCAGCCCCGGCGGAACAGCAGGTAGAGTTCGACCGCGGCCGGAATGGCGAGATAGTGGGGCTTCATCGCCAGCGCCACACCGGCCACAAGGCCGATCGCGATGGCGGCGCCGCGGGCCAGCACCACGGCCTCGGCGCGGGCCATCGAGGCGATGAGGTAGGGCGCGCAGGCCACGAACATGATGTGTTCGCGCTGGCCGAAATGCTCGTTGGGCAGGACCGAGAACAGAAACAGCAGGACCGGCGGCAGCAGCGCCTCGGTCAGCGCATGGTCGGCCGAGGGAACGAGGCGGACCAGCCGCCGACAGGCCACGAACGAGGCGAAGATGCCGGCCACCACCCAGGCGGTGAACCAGAACGCGACGCTGCCCGGGAGCAGCTTGGCGGTCAGCACCGGCAGCGAGTGTACGACGAAAGTGAGCGGCAGGTTTTCGTCGATCACCTCGACATAGAGCTTTTCGCCGCCGACCCAGCGTGCCGAAACGTCGAGGATCGCGGCCACGTCATGGTTGATCGGCGGAAAGAAGTAGCCGGCGAGCCACAGCACGGGCAGCGCGAACAGCGGCACCAGCAGCAGCCGCTCGATGCGCGGCGAAATCGTGGGAGGTTTGATCGGGACTGTTGGCAAGGCAGGGCGAAGATATCATAAGCAGGCGGGAAGACGAGGCTTGCGGTGGTGGGCGGGGCGTGGATCGGGCCGAATATGAGCATATGCATGCGGTCGAGGATCGCATGTGGTGGTATCGCGGCCTCCGTGCATTGGCCGCCACGCTGCTCGTCCGCGCGCTGGCGCAATCGCCGGTCGCCGGCCGTGTGCTCGACGCGGGCTGCGGCACCGGCGGCATGTTGCGGGTGCTCGGGTCCGATGTTGCCGGCCGCGCCACCTTGGGGCTGGAGTACGACACCGTCGCCGCCGCCCTCGCCATGGCCAAGGCCGGTCGGCCGGTGGTGGCAGGCTCGGTCAACGAAATGCCGCTGGGCGCAGCCACCCTTGCTGCCTATGTCTCGCTCGACGTTCTCTGCCACGGCGGGGTCGACCCGGCGCGCGCCCTCGCCGAGGCCCGCCGTTGCCTCGGGCCTGGCGCATTTGCCGTCTTCAATCTGCCGGCCTATGGGTGGCTGTTGTCGGCGCACGACAGACGCGTGCACAATGTCCGGCGCTTTACCCGCGGTCAGGCGCACGCCTTGCTCAGGGAACACGGTTTCCGAGTCCTCAGATCCAGTTACTGGAATACGCTCTTGTTTCCCCTGATGCTGCTCCACCGTCTCGTCGAACGCGCCGATGCCGAAAGCGACGTGCGCGATTATCCGCGCTGGCTCGATGCGCTGTTCTCCGCCGCCCTGGCCGTCGAGCGGGCGGCGATCTCGGCCGGCCTCGGCCTGCCTTTCGGCGGTTCGCTGATCGTCGTGGCGGCGCGCGATGACTGATACCTCGGTACCGGCGCCGTCCCCAGCCCTGTCCGTCGTCGTTCCGGTGTACATGGGCGCCGCGACCGTGGGCGAACTGGTTGCTGCCCTGCGCGCGCTCGAGATCGAGGGCGGCCTCGAGATCGTGCTGGTGGTCGACGGCAGCCCGGACAACAGCCTCGACGTCTGCAAGGAGCTCGCCGTCCTGCCGGGAGCGCCGGTCACCGTCATGAGCCTCAGCCGCAATTTCGGCGAGCACAACGCGGTGATGGCGGGCCTTTCGCGCGCGCGCGGCGCTTTTGTCATCACCATGGACGACGACTTGCAGAACCCGCCCGCCGAGGTCAGGCGTCTGTTCGAGCATGCGCGCGACGGCAATTATGACGTGGTCTACACCTACTATGCCGAGAAGAAGCACGCCCCCTGGCGCAACTGGGGCAGCCGTTTCACCAACTGGTGCGCCGACCGGCTGATCGACAAGCCGCCCGGCCTCTATCTCTCGAGCTTCCGTTGCATCTCGGCCTTCGTCCGCGAGCGCGTGGTGGCGAGCTACGAGGGGCCCTTCCCCTATGTCGACGGGCTGGTCTTCCAGGTGACCCAGAACGTCAGCCGCCTGCAAGTCCATCACCTGCCGCGCAACGAGGGGCGGTCCAACTACACGTTGCGCCGGCTGCTCCGGCTGTGGCTGGCGATGTTCCTCAATTTCTCGGTGATGCCGCTCAGACTCGCCACCCTGTTCGGCCTGGCGTTCGGTGCGATCGGGGCCGTGGGCGCGATCTTCACCATCGTCGAGGCCTTCATTTCCGACAAGCCGCCGCAGGGTTGGGCCTCGATGATGGTGGCGGTGCTGGTGCTGGCGGGCGTGCAGCTCGTCGTGATCGGCATGATCGGCGAATATCTCGGCAGCATGTTCCTGGCGGTCAACCGCAAGCCCCAGTACCTCGTGCGCGAGGTTTTTCGCCGCAGCGCGGCGGGCCTCGAAATCGAGCGGCCAAAGGCCGACACCCCGGAAGGCGGTCAGCCCCACCGTGCGCCTTCCGAACGGAGTCCTGAACCATGATGATCTACTACGTGGCTCTGGGAATCGGCATTGTGGCGGGCATCGGCGGGCAGATGCTGCTGAAGGCCGGTGCCGATGCGCCGGATTTCATCAGTCAGCTCATGCGGCCCTCGACGATCTGCGGCCTGGCGCTCTATGGCTCGGCGGCGTTCCTCTACATCGTGGCGCTGCGCAAGATCCCGGTGTCGGTGGCTTTTCCCAGTGTGTCGCTGTCCTACGCGCTGGTGGCGGTTCTCGGCCACTTCCTGTTCGGCGAGCCGTTTGGCCTGAAGCAGATCGGCGGCATCGCCCTCATCATGGCCGGCGTCTTGCTGATCAATCAGACCTGAGGGAAAGACCGTGGATTACGAGCAGATCAAGTACGAGACCAGGGACGGCATCCTCACCATCACGCTCAACCGGCCGGACAAGCTCAACGCCTTCACCGGCCGGATGCTGTCGGAGCTGCTGGACGCGATGGACCGTTCCGACCGCGACGACGACGTGCGCGCGGTGGTCTTCACCGGCGCCGGCCGCGGCTTCTGCGCCGGCGCCGATCTGTCGGGCGGCGCCAACACCTTCAACGCCGAGAATCGCGGGCCGGTCGATCCCGGCCTCGACGGCCATCGCGACGGCGGCGGGTTGTTCACGCTCCGCGCCTATGAATCGCTGAAGCCCACCATTGCTGCCTGCAACGGTCCGGCGGTTGGTGTCGGCGTCACGATGCAACTCGCGATGGATATCCGCCTCGCCTCCGAGGCGGCGCGTTACGGCTTCGTCTTCACCCGTCGCGCCATTGTCATGGAGGCCTGCTCGAGCTGGTTCCTGCCGCGCCTGGTCGGGCCGCAGCAGGCGCTGGAGTGGGTCATGACCGGCCGCGTATTCCCGGCCGAGGAGGCGCTGGCCGGCCGCCTCGTGCGGTCGATCCACAAGCCCGAAGCCCTGCTGCCGGCGGCCTATGCGCTGGCGCGCGAGATCGCCGACAATACCGCGCCGGTCGCTGTCGCGCTCAACCGCCACATGATCTGGAAGATGCTGGGTGCCGACCATCCGATGGAGGCGCACAAAGTCGATTCGAAGGGCATCTACGCCCGCGGCAAGTCGGCGGACGTGAAGGAGGGCGTGGTGGCTTTCCTGGAGAAACGTTCTGCGAAATTCCCCATGAAGGTGAGCGACGGCATGCCGTCCTATTTCCCCTGGTGGAAGGAACGTTCGTTCAAGTAAGCGCGGTTGCTCGACTGGGAGGCTTGCGGCAATCTCCGCCCCAAGAACGAATATCCGGAGGAAGTGATGATCAAGCTGCAGATGAGGCGCCGTGCGATACTGGCGGCGGCTCCGGCGCTGGTGGCCGCGCCCTATGTCGCGCGCGCCCAGGGCAAGCCCGAGAAGACCAAGGTCGTGCTCGCGGTGGGCGGCAAGTCCGCCCTCTATTACCTGTCGCTTACCGTCGCGGAGCGGAAGGGCTTCTTCAAGGAAGCCGGACTCGATGTCGAGATCAACGACTTCCAGGGTGGCGCCAAGTCGCTGCAGGCCCTGATGGGCGGCAGCGCCGACGTGGTGGCCGGCGCCTACGAACACACGATTCGCATGCAGCAGCGCGGCCAGCCGATCATCGGCTTCGCCCTGATCGGCCGCGGCATGCAGCTCGCCATCGGCCTGCGCACGGAGGTCGCCGCCAAGGTCAAGGGACCGGCTGACGTCAAGGGCATGAAGTTCGGCGTCACCGCGCCGGGCTCGCAGACCAACATGTTGGTGAACTACTGGGCCGCCAAGGGCGGCCTGAAGGCCACAGATATCGTGGCGATCGGCGTCGGCGCAGGCGCATCGGTGGTGGCCGCGGTCGAGAAGGGCGAGGTCGACGGCATCTCGCAGGCCGATCCGGCGCTCACCATCCTCCAGGAAAAGAAGCTCATCAAGATCATGCTCGACACGCGCACCATGAAGGGTAACCAGGAGCTGTTCGGCGGTGCCTTTCCGGCTGCCTGTCTTTATGCGCAACCCGATCTTCTCAAGAAGACCCCCAACACGGCGCAGGCGCTGGCGACGGCGATCGTGCGCGCCAACGAATGGCTGCAGAAGGCGACGCCGGCCGAAGTCGCGAGTTCGGTGCCCGAGGGTTACCTGCTGGGCGATCGCGCGGTTTACGAGAAGTCGTTCGTCGGCGTACGCGAGACGATCTCGCCGGACGGCCTGATGCCGGCAGGCGCCATGGAGAATGCCCTGAAGTTCCTCGTCGACGGCGATCCCAAGATCGCGGCCGACGCCGGCAAGATCAAGCTCGCGGACACCTGGACCAACGAGTTCGCGCAGCGCGCCGGCAAGCGCAGCTAGCCCGGCGTGTCCATGAACGGCGTGCCGGCCCTCGCGCTGGCTGACATCACTTGCCGCTTCGCCGCCCGCGATGGGCGAAGCGATGCCTATACGGCGGTCGCCAATGCCACGCTCGAAGTCGCCAAGGGCGAGTTCGTGTCCGTGGTCGGCCCGACCGGCTGCGGCAAGTCGACCCTGCTCAACGTGGCGGCGGGCCTGCTTGAACCCTCGTCGGGAACGGTCGAGGTCTTCGGCGAGCGCCTGCTGTCGACCGAGGGGGTCAATCGTCGCGCCGGTTACATGTTCCAGGCCGATGCGCTGATGCCCTGGCGATCGGGCATCGACAACGTCATCGCCGGTCTCGAGTTTCGCGGCGTGGCGCGCGCCGAGGCACTGGTGCAAGGCGAGGCGTGGCTGCGCCGGGTCGGGCTCGCGGGCTTCGGCGATCGCTATCCGCACCAGATGTCCGGTGGCATGAGGAAGCGGCTGGCGCTGGCCCAGACCCTGATCCTCAGCCCCGACATCCTGCTGATGGACGAACCGTTCTCGGCGCTCGACGTGCAGACCCGGCAGCTCATGGAGAACGAACTGCTGGCGCTGTGGGCCGAGGACCGCAAGTCGGTGCTGTTCATCACCCACGACCTCGAGGAGGCGATCGCGCTGTCCGACCGCGTCGTGGTGCTGTCGGCGGGACCGGCGACGCGGCCAATCGGCGATTTCAGGGTCGACCTGCCCAGGCCGCGTGACGTCTCGGAGATCCGCATGACACCCGCCTTCGCCAAGCTCCATCGCGAGATCTGGGGCGCCATGCGGGAAGAAGTGCTGAAGGCCTATGAAGCGCAGAAGGTCCTCTGACATGCGGCTGCGTACCCTGCAGATCCTGGTGCTCGTTCTGTTGATTGCCGCCTGGTACCTGTTGACGGCGCCCGGCTTGATCCCGCCGTTCTATTTCGAGCAGGCCAACCGCGCCGCCTTCTTCTTCGGCGAGCCGCAGAAGGTGTTCTGGGTCATCGTCGAGTGGTTCGTCTCGGGCGAAATCTTCATCCACCTCGCCGTCACGCTGCTGGAGACGGCGCTCGGCTTCTCGATCGGGGCGATCTTCGGGCTTGGCATCGGACTGTGGCTGGCGCTGTCACCGACCGCATCGGCGGTGATGGATCCCTATATCAAGGGCTTCAATTCGATGCCGCGTGTCGTGCTGGCGCCGATCTTCGCGGTGTGGTTCGGGCTCGGCATCTGGTCGAAGGTGGCGCTGGGCGTCACGCTCGTCTTCTTCGTGGTGTTCTTCAATGTCTACCAGGGCGTGCGCGAGGTCAGTCCCAACCTGATCGCCAGCGCCCGCATGCTGGGCGCCTCGCGCCGCCAGCTGCTGCGCTCGATCTACCTGCCGGCGGCCATGAGCTGGGTGTTCGCCAGCCTGCACAATGCCGTGGGCCTTGCCTTCGTGGGCGCCGTGGTCGGCGAATACCTGGGCTCGGCGCGCGGCGTCGGCTATCTCATCCTGCAGGCCGAGGGCACCTTCGACATCAACACCGTGTTCGCCGGCATCCTCGTGCTGACGGCCTTCGCGCTGGCGCTCGACACCGCCGTCGGCGCCGTCGAGCGCCGCCTGATGACCTGGCAGCCGCGGGCCGGTGAGACCGAGAAGGTCTAGCGGTTACTTGCCCGTGAACCTTGCCGCGCGCTTCTCGAGGAAGTGGGCGACGCCCTCCTTGAAGTCGGCGGTCTGGAAGGAGAGATCCATCTCGTGGTTGGCCTGTACCGTGGCTTCGGCCAGGGTCTGGAACTCCGCCTCCCAAAGCTGGCGTTTCATCACCGCCACCGAACGCGGCGAGACCGTGTTGGCAAGCAGCGTGGCATAGGCCCGCGTTTCCGCTAGCAGCTTGTCGTCGGCGATGACCCGGCTCACCAGTCCCAGCGCCAGCGCCTCGGGGGCGCGGAACTTGCGGGCCGAGCACAGCAGATCCATCGCCGCCGGCAGGCCGATCAGGCGGGGCAGCAGCCAGCTCACGCCGTGCTCGGCGATCAGGCCGCGCTGGGCGAATGCGGTCGTGAATACCGCCGATTCGGAGGCGAAGCGCAGGTCGGCGTAGAGCGGGATGACGAGGCCAAGTCCGGCGCACGGGCCGTTGATGGCGGCAATGATGAATTTCGGGATCGATGGAAAGTACGAGTAGTTCATCTTGAACTCGGCCAGCGTGCTGCCGCCGGGCAGGCCCTCCTGTGCCTTGCTCGACCGGTCCGTGGCGGCGCCGGCGCCGATCGCCTGCAGGCCACCCATGTCGGCACCGGCGCAGAAGCCGCGTCCCGCGCCGGTCAGGATGATGGCCCGGACGTCGGGATCGGCGCCGGCCGTATGCATGGCGTCCTTGAGGTCGAGATGCATCTGGCGGGTCCAGGCGTTCAGCCTGTCCGGCCGGTTCAGCGTGATGGTGCAGATGCGCTCGGCGACGTCATAGAGAATGGTTTCGTAGGCCATCGCCGGGTCTCCTCCTGTGCATTTTTGTTGCTCGCATGATGGGCAAAACTCAGCGACGATACAAATGCGACAAACCGCTACAAATGGCACCAGCCTGCAACAAATGGCACCCGATTGAACGGCCGCTTGCCGGCGCGTTCGATTAGGATCGCCGTGCGGTCCGGCGTTCTCCCCAGACGGGAAGCTTGACCGGAAGCAGACGATCTCGTGGTATCGTTGCAGTAGCTGAGAAGAAACCGTCGCCGAGGTAGGAAATGGCCAAGAGAGAATTCGCCCACCCCAACGAGATGCATAAGTTCGTCGGCCAGGAGATCGGGGTGAGCGACTGGGTCGAGGTCTCGCAGGATCGGATCAATCGCTTTGCCGACGCGACCGGCGACCATCAATGGATCCATGTCGACGTTGAGCGGGCCAAGAAGGACATGCCGGGCGGCAAGACGATCGCCCACGGCTTCCTGACGCTGTCGTTGATCCCGATGCTCAATCACCAGATTTCGCACATCAACAACGTCCGCAACGGCATCAACTACGGCTGCAACAAGGTGCGCTTCACCAGCCCGGTGCCGGCGGGATCGCGGGTGCGCGCCCGGGCCAAGCTGATCGCGGCCGATCCGATGGACAAGGGCGGGGTACGCCTCACCAACCAGGTTACGATCGAGGTCGAGGGCCAGGAGCGCCCGGCCTGCATCGCCGAGACCATGTCAATCGTGTACGGCGCCTGAGAATGTGCGCTGCGCGTAGCCGGGCGTAAGGGGGAGCTGACTTGCTGACACGCGAGGAACTGAGCTCCGAACGCATCGATCAGATCGTCGCCGACGCCCGAAAGGCCGGCTACGATTTCTTCCTGACATCGGAGGAGCGCGAGGCAAGTCTCAAGAAGGCGTTGCAGCGCTACAAGCCGGGCGAAGAAGCGTGGGTGTTCGCCTACGGCTCGCTGATGTGGAATCCGGCGCTTGAGTACGCCGAAGCCCTTCCTTCCAGCGTCGAAGGCTGGCGCCGTTCCTTCTGCTTCTGGACGCCACTCGGCCGTGGCACGCCTGAATTGCCCGGGCTGATGCTGGCGCTCGAAGGCGGCGGTTCCTGCGAGGGCATCGCCTATCGCCTGGCGCCGCATCAGGTCCGCAGCGAACTGGCGATCCTGTGGAACCGCGAAATGCTGTCGGGCGTCTACCAGGCGCGCTGGGTGCCGACCAGGCTGCGCGACGGGCGCGTCGTGACGGCGGTCACCTTCGTGGTCGACACCGCCCATTGCCAGTATTGCGGCGACCTGCCGATCGAGCGCGCCGCCCATCACATCGCCTTCGCCGAGGGGCGGCGCGGCGCCTGCCGCGACTATCTCACCAATACCGCCGAGCATGCGCGTTCGCTCGGCATCCATGATCCCTACATCGAGGAACTCGTCCACCGGGTCGCAGATCTGCGTGGCGAGCCTGTCGTTCACGCGGTGCCGCCCGACACCGAGGCGGTCGGCGAGGCCTAGGTCGCGGACCGGACGTCGCTGCGGCGTCGGCAAGGTGCTTCACTGCAGAGGCTGTGACATAGTCGCGACGTGTCCGCTCTCGTCGCCCGTTGGCTCGCGCTGCCGCCCAATCTGCGCGGCATCCTCTGGGTCGCCCTGTCGGGGCTGCTGTTCGCGCTGCTGAACGTCTTCACGCTGATTCCGGCGCAGCATCTAAATCCCTTCGTCATGGCGTTCCTGCGCTACTTCTTCGGCGCACTGATCCTGCTGCCCGTCGTGTTCCGCCTCGGCCTCTACCGGTCGCTTCACACCAATCGCCTCGGCCTGCACGTTTCGCGCGGCGCCATCCATACCGCCGGCATGATGCTGTGGTTCGTGGCGCTCCCGCTCACGACCCTGGCCGAGATCACGGCGCTCGGTTTCACGGGACCGATCTTCGTCACCATCGGTGCGGCGCTGTTCCTGGCCGAGGACGTGCGCCTCAGGCGCTGGATCGCCGTCATCGTGGGTTTCGCCGGCGCCATGATCATCATTCGGCCGGGCTTCGGCGAGATTCACCTCGGTGTCATCTGCATCCTGGTCTCGACGCCGATCTTCTCGGCCTCGAACCTGATTTCCAAGGCGCTGGCCCGCACCGACTCGGCCAACACCATCGTGATCTGGCAGAACATCGTGATCGTGATCTGTGCCGCGCCGGTGGCCATCTGGTTCTGGCAGACGCCGGGCTGGGTCGACCTCTTGTGGTTCGTGGCGGCAGGCCTCGCCGGCACGCTCGGCCATGTCTGCCAGCAACGCGGCTATCAACTGGCCGACATCACCCTGCTGCAGCCCATCGGCTTCCTGTCGCTGATCTGGAATACGCTGCTGGGCTATTTCCTGTTCTTCCAGCAGCCCGATGTCTGGACCTTCGTCGGTGCGGCGGTGATCTTCGCCAGCGCGCTCTACATCTCGCACCGCGAGGCGGTGCGTCGGGCCAGGATCAAGAGCACCCCGTCGCAGCCTGCGCCCTGACGAGGCCGGGCCGCTTCTCGATCAGCCGCCCGTCACGCTCATGTGGCGGGGGACGGCGGGGCCGGTGTGGCGGCGATCGATGATGAAGTCATGGCCCTTGGGCTTGCGCGCGATCGCCGCGGTGATCGCCTGGTCGAGGATCTCGTCGCTCTCGGAGGCCCGCAACGGGCCGCGCAGGTCGGCAGCGTCTTCCTGGCCGAGGCACATGTAGAGCGTGCCGGTGCAGGTGAGACGGACGCGGTTGCAGCTTTCGCAGAAATTGTGGGTGAGCGGCGTGATGAAGCCCAGCCGCCCGCCGGTCTCCTCGACCTTGAAGTAACGGGCGGGCCCGCCGGTGTGGTAGTCGGTCTCGCTCAACGTGAAGTGCTTGGCGATCTCGGTTCGCGCCAGCGACAGCGGCAGATACTGGTCGAGCCGGGCGTCGGCGCCGATCTCGCCCATCGGCATGACTTCGATCAGGACCAGGTCCATGCCCCGGCCATGGCTGAAGCGGATCAACTCGTCGAATTTCATGTCGTTCACGCCGCGCAAGGCCACGGCGTTGATCTTGACGTGAAGGCCGGCCTGCTGGGCGGCGTCGAGGCCGCGCATTACCTGGTCGAGATCGCCCCAGCGCGTCAATTCGCGGAACTTGGCGGGATCGAGCGTGTCCATCGAGACGTTCACGCGGCGCACGCCGATGGCGGCCAGTTCCTTGGCGTACTTCGCGAGCTGGCTGCCGTTGGTGGTGAGCGTCAGCTCTTCCAGCGCGCCACTGTCGAGATGGCGGCCGAGGCCGCGGAACAGCGACATCACGTTCTTGCGCACCAGCGGCTCGCCGCCGGTCAGGCGCAGCTTCTTCACGCCACGGCGCACGAAGGCGCCGCACAGCCGCTCCAGCTCCTCGAGCGACAGCACTTCCGCCTTGGGCAGGAAGGTCATGTCCTCGGCCATGCAGTAGACGCAGCGGAAATCGCAGCGGTCCGTCACGGAGACGCGGAGGTAGGAAATATGGCGGCCAAACGGGTCGATCATGACGTCCAGATAATGGTGTTGCAGGCCTCTTACGGCAAGAGCCGCAGGAGGGCGTCGACGGTGTCGGCTTCAGCGGCAGGCTTATCCCTACGGATACGATGGATACGGGGAAAACGCAGGGCCAGGCCAGATTTGTGGCGGCTGGACCGGGCGATGCCGTCGAAAGCCACTTCCAGCACCAGCTCCTGCGTCACCTCGCGCACCGGGCCGAAGCGGTTCGTCGTGTGGTCGCGCACCCACTTGTCGAGCCAGCGCAGCTCCTCGTCGGTGAAGCCGAAGTAGGCCTTGCCGACCGGCGCCAACGCGCGCTTGCCCTCGGCGCCGTCCCGCCAGCAGCCGAAGGTGAAGTCGGAATAGAAAGAGCTCCTCTTGCCGTGGCCACGCTGGGCATACATCAGCACGCAGTCGGCCAACATGGGATCGCGCTTCCACTTGAACCATGGCCCTTTGGGCCGGCCGGCGAGGTAGCCGCTGTCGGCACGCTTCAGCATCAGCCCCTCGATGCCGTCGCTCTTCATGGCTTCCCGCAGCTCGGAGAGATGGGCCCAGTCCTGGAAGGTCACGAGCGGCGAGAGGTCGAAGCGGGCCCGTGGCGCGAGCGCCATCCAGGCTTCGAGGCGGGCGCGGCGTTGGTCGAAGGGCAGGCCACGCAGATCTTCGCCTTCGAGTTGGAGTACGTCGTAGAGCCTGACGTGGGCCGGATGTTCCTTCAGCATCTTCGGTGTCACGCTCTTGCGGTTGAGGCGCTGCTGCAGGTCGTTGAACGGCGCCACGGCCTCCTCGCGGCGGACCAGCAACTCGCCGTCGAACACGCCCTCGAAATCGATCGCCTCGACGATGTCGGGAAAGGAGCTGGAGATGTCTTCGCCCGCGCGGCTATAGAGCCGCGTCACGCCGCCCGAGGCCGCGACCTGGACGCGAATGCCGTCCCATTTCCATTCGGCACGGAAGTGTGCCGGGTCGAGCGTGTCGAGTTCGGTGCGGTCGATGGGATTGGCCAGCATCGGCGGCAGGAAGGCGCCGCCGGCGTTGCTGCTGGGCCGGGGCGCGCCCTGCAAGAGCCAATCGAACAGCGGCCGGTAGGGCGGCGTGAGGCCGTGCCAGATCTCCCCCACGGCGTCGACCGGTTGGTTGCCGATGTTGGCGGCCGCCTGCTTGGCGAGGCGAGCCGATACACCTACCCGCAATGCGCCCGTGAGCAGTTTCAGCAGCGCCCAACGGCCGGTCGAATCGAGCGCGTCCAGCCAGCGCTTCAGGATCGCCGGTGTCTGGGTCTTGGTGGCGCGCTGCAAAGTCTCCACGACTTCGCCCAGGCTGGGCGGCGGTCCAGCGGCGGGATTGGTCCCCCAGATCAGCGCCAGCGTCTCGGCGAGATCGCCGACATAGTCGTAGGAGAGGGCAAACAGCTCGTGCCCGATCTTGTCCTGGCCGAAGCCGCGCAGCAGCGCCGGCTTGGCGGCGGGAAAGTCGAGCCCGCCGGTCAGCGCCGCCAGGGCCCAGCCGCGGTCCGGATCCGGGACCGCGCGCAGATAGGTCTCGATCAGCCGGAGCTTGGCGTTGCGCGCCGATTCGAAGGAAAGCGAATCGAGAAGCTGGGCAAAGGTCTGCACGGCTCAGGCGCCTTCTTCCTCGCGACCGGCAAGATGCAGCGCCTCGGCATCGATGCCGATCGAGCGCGCATAGTGGACCAGCGCTTCCTCGCGACCGTGCGTCACCCAGACCTTGGGCGCACCCACGTCCTTCAGGGTCTGCGTCAGTTCTGGCCAGTCGGCGTGGTCGGAGATCACCAGCGGCAGTTCTGCGCCGCGCTGGCGGGCGCGGGCGCGCACGCCCATCCAGCCCGAGCATATGGCGGCGACCGGATCGGCGAAGCGCCGGGACCAGCGGTCGGTCATGGCCGAGGGCGGGCAGAGTACGATGGCGCCCTTGAAGGTTTCGAGGATGGCGTCGGAGACGGGCGCCACGTCGCCGAGATCGATTCCGTGGTCCTGGTAGAGCTTGCAGAGGGACAGCAGGCCACCGTGCAGCCAGATGCGCCGGTCATAGCCGGCGGCCCGCAGGAGTTTGATCACGCGCTGGCATTTGCCGAGCGCATAGACGCCCACCAGATGCGTGCGCTCGGGGAAGGTGGCGACCGAGCGCAACAGCTTGCCGATCTCGCCGGCATCGGAGGGATGGTGGAAGACGGGCAGGGCGAAGGTGGCCTCGGTGATGAAGACGTCGCACGGCACCGGCTCGAAAGGCGGACAGGTCGGGTCGGCGCGGCGCTTGAAATCGCCCGAGACCACGGTGCGCTGCCCCTTGAATGTCAGCACTGCTTGCGCTGACCCCAGGATATGACCGGCGGGCGCCAGGCGAACGTCGACCTCGCCGAGACGGACGGTTTCGCCATAGGCCAGCGGCTGTTGCGTGGTGTTCGGCATATCCTCGAAGCGGGCGCGCATGATGGCGAGCGTTTCGGACGTGGCCAGCGCGGCGCGATGGCCGGGACGGGCATGGTCGCCGTGGCCATGGGTGATCACGGCGCGCGCCACCGCCACGGCGGGGTCGACATAGAAGTCGCCAGGTTCGCAGTAGAGGCCGCGCGGCGTCGGATAGAGCCAGCTACGGGGATTTAGGGTGTCGGTTGCCATCGGGACGGGTGCATCTTACCCAAGAGATATGGTTCTTCCCGATCTGTTTGCACGCTGGTTCGAAAGCCGCGGCTGGGCGCCCCGGCCGCATCAGCTTGCCCTGGTCGATCTCGCGGCTGAGGGCAAGAGCGCGCTGCTGATTGCACCGACCGGCGGCGGCAAGACCCTGGCGGGCTTCCTGCCGTCGCTGATCGAGCTCACGGAGCGTCGCCGCAAGGGCGAGGATCTGGCTCACGCCAAGGGCAAGGGCGAGCTGCATACTCTCTACATCTCGCCGCTCAAGGCGCTGGCGACCGATATCAAGCGCAACCTCGAGACGCCGATCGCCGAGATGAAACTGCCGGTGCGGGCCGAGAGCCGGACCGGCGACACGCCGCAGAGCCGCCGCCTGCGCCAGCGCGAGCGGCCGCCGGATCTGCTGATGACGACGCCGGAGTCGCTGGCGCTGCTGCTGAGCTACCTCGACGCGGCGAAATTCTTCGCCAGCCTGAAATGCGTGATCATCGACGAGCTGCACGCCTTCGCCACGACCAAGCGCGGACATCACCTGGCGCTTTGTCTGGCACGGGTGGCGGCGCTGGCACCGCAGGCGCGATTCGTCGGCCTCTCGGCCACGGTGGCGGATCCGCCGGCGCTGGCCGACTACCTGCGGCTGCGCGACGAACCGGTCGAAATCGTGCGGGGCGAGCCGGGAGCCCAACCGGTGGTGACGATCATCGACGCCCACGAGCGCATCCCCTGGGGCGGCCACATGGGTCGGCACGCGGTACCCGAAATCTACAACATCATCCGCCACCACAAGACCTCGATCATCTTCGTCAACACCCGTGCCCAGGCCGAACTCGCCTTCGATGGGCTGTGGCGGATCAACGAGGACAATCTGCCGATCGGGCTGCATCACGGGTCGCTCGCCGTCGAGCAGCGCCGCAAGGTCGAGGCGGCGATGGCCGCAGGCAAGCTCCGCGCCGTGGTGGCGACGTCGTCGCTCGACCTCGGCATCGACTGGGGCAATGTCGATCTCGTGATCCAGATGGGTGCGCCCAAGGGCGTGAGCCGCCTGATGCAGAGGATCGGCCGCGCCAACCACCGGCTGGATGAGCCCAGCCGCGCCATGATCGCGCCGGCCAACCGCTTCGAGGTGCTGGAGTCCCTGGCGGCCCTCGAAGCCGTCGAGGCGCGCGAGCTGGACGGCGACCCGCCGCGGCCACCCTGTCTCGACGTGCTGGCGCAACACATCGTGGGCACGGCGTGCGCCCAGCCGATCGACCGCGAGGCTTTCTTCCATGAGGTGCGCCGCGCCCAGCCGTACCGCGACCTGCCGCGCCAGGACTACGACGATACCTTCGATTTCGTGGCCACGGGCGGCTACGCACTGGCGGCCTACGACCGCTGGCACCGGTTGAAGGCGATGCCCGGTGGGCGCTGGATGCTGGCCTCGCCGCTGGTGGCGCGGCAGTTCCGCATGAATGTCGGCACCATCGTCGAACTGCCGCTTCTGAAAGTGAAGCTGCGGCGTGGGCCGGTGCTGGGCGAGGTCGAGGAGGCGTTCATCCAGGGGCTGGTGCCGGGCGACACTTTCACCTTCGCCGGCCGGTTGTTGCGCTTCGAGGGCGTGAAGGAGCTGATGGCGCAATGCTCGCTGGCAACGGGCGGCGATCCCAAGGTGCCGGCCTACGGTGGCGGCCGCCTGCCGCTCTCGACATTCCTGGCCGACCGCGTCCGCGGCATCCTGCAGGACCCCTCGCGGCACCCCAAGTTGCCGGCCGAGGTGCGCCAGTGGCTCGATATCCAGCGCTGGCGCTCGGGTCTGCCCCAGGCCGACCGATTGCTGATCGAGGGATTCCCGAGGGGCGGCAAGCAGTTCATCGTGGCCTATTGCTTCGAAGGCCGGAACGCGCATCAGACCCTGGGCATGCTGCTGACGCGGCGCATGGAGCGCATGGGGCTAAGACCGCTGGGGTTCGTCGCCACCGACTATGTGCTCGGCCTCTGGGGGCTGCGGCCGCCCACGAAGGCGCAGCTCGACCAGCTGTTCGACGAGGACATGCTGGGCGACGATCTCGAGGCATGGATGGACGAATCGACCATGCTGCGGCGTTCCTTCCGCAACGTCGCGGTGATCGCGGGCCTGATCGAGCGGCGCTTTCCCGGCGAGGAAAAGTCGCGCCGCCAGGTCACCTTCAGCTCGGACCTGATCTACGACACGCTGCGCCAGCACGAGCCCGGCCATATCCTGCTGCGCGCCACGCGCCAGGACGCGGCCTGGCAGCTCGCCGACCTGAAGCGGCTGGGCGAACTCCTGAGGCGCGCCAAGGGGCGGATCGACTACCGGCGGCTCGATCGCATCTCGCCGTTGGCGGTGCCGGTACTGCTGGAGATTGGGCGCGAGCGAGTGCTGGACGGCACGGCTGACGACGAGCTCCTGGATATGGCGGCGCAGGAATTGATCGATGAAGCGACCCACCTGGCGTAGTCTCGCCGGCAGGGGCAGAGGAAACGCATGAGCATTGCTGACAGTTTGAAGCAGGCCGTCGAGGCCGGCGACGTACCGGGTGTGGCCGCGATGGCCGCGACCGCCAATGGGAAGATCTTCGAGGGCGCGGCGGGCGCGCTGAAATCCGACAGCGTGATCTGGATCGCCTCGATGACCAAGGCGATCACCGGCGCCGCCGCCATGCAAATGGTCGAGCAGGGCAAATTCGGCCTGGACACGCCGGCCGCCGAAATCCTGCCCGAGATCGCGCGGAAAGAAGTGCTGGTGAGCGTCGGCGCCGACGGCACGGTGAAGACACGGCCGGCCAAAAAGCCGATCACGCTGCGTCATCTGCTGACCCACACCTCCGGCATGGGCTACGACACTTGGGACGCCGACATCTTCCGCTATGTCCAGGCCAAGGGCCCGCTAAAACCCAACTCGATGGAGATGCTGAGCACGCCGCTGTTGGCCGAGCCGGGTGAGCGCTGGGAATACTCGATCTCGATCGACTGGGCCGGCCTGATGGTCGAGGCGGCGAGCGGCATGAAGCTCGACCGCTACATGAAGGAAAATCTGTTCGATCCGCTTCGGATGCCCGACACCGGTTTCAGGATCGGACCCGCGATGCGGCCGCGCAAGGCGGCCGTGCATGTCAGGAAAGATGTCGGCGGCTTCACCGCCACGGACCACGAACTCAACCAGGCTCCTGAAGTGCTGATGGGCGGTGGTGCGCTCTATTCAACGGTCGGCGACTATCTCCGTTTCACCCGCATGATCCTGGGCCAAGGTGAGCTGGAGGGCGTGCGGGTGCTGAAACCCGAGACGGTGGCGCTGATGTCGAAGAACGCCATGGGCGAGGTTTCCTGCCGGCCGCTCAAGAGCCAGATCCCCGGCCGCAGCACCGACATGAACTTCGTCGACGGCATGAAGTGGGGCCTCTCCTTCATGATCAACCCGCAAGACTTCCCCGGCCGCCGCGCCGCGGGGAGCCTGTCGTGGGGCGGACTCGCCAACAGCTATTACTGGATCGATCCGGTAAAGAAAGTCACGGGCGTATGGGCAACGCAGCTGTTGCCGTTCTACGAC
>NZ_SCVH01000142.1 GCF_004296935.1 Reyranella sp. | reverse complement strand
GTGACGCGGTCACGCGCTGCTGCCGCCGCCACCGACTGCTCGAACTGCCGCCGCAGGCTGCCGGCCACGACGCCGGCGATCACGCCCTGGGGCAATATTCCCGACGAGACCCTGATCTACCATTTCAGCCGCAGCGTCGTGCTGCTGGCGGCAGGCGTGATCGCCGGCGTCGTGGCCGGCAGCCTGCGGCGGCAGTTCGAGCAGTCGGTGGCGGCGGCAGCAGCGCGTGACCGCGTCACCAACCTGTTCGGCCAGCATGTCTCGCCCGCCGTGGTCGACCGCCTGCTCGCGACGTCGTCGGAACCGGCGAGCGAGATGCGCACCGTGTGCGTGCTGTTCCTCGACATCCGCGGCTTCACGGCGACCACGCGCCAGAGGCCGGCCGGCGAGACGGTGGCGCTGCTCAACGACTTCTTCGCCGAGATGATCGAGGTCGTCGACCGGCACGGCGGCATCATCAACAAGTTCCTGGGCGATGGCTTCCTGGCGCTGTTCGGCGCGCCGCTCAAGGACCCGTCGGCGGCGACGAATGCGCTGGCGGCGGCGCGAGGCATGCTGGAGGCGGTCGACACGTGGAACCTCGTCCGGCCGCGGCAGGCGTTGCGCATCGGCATCGGCATCCACATCGGCGAGGCGGTGACCGGCACCGTGGGCTCGCCGCAGCGCAAGGAATACACGGTGATCGGCGACACGGTGAATCTCGCCGCCCGGCTGGAGCAGCTCACCAAGGAAACCGGATCGCGGCTGCTCGTCTCGAGCTCCGTGCGCGACGCGATGCAGGCAAGCGGCGATGGCGGTCCCGCCACCGACCTCGGTCCAATGGCGATCCGCGGCTACGACGAAGGGGTACGGGTATGGCGGCTGGCATGAAATGGTATTTCGCCTACGGCTCGAACATGGATGCCCGGCGCCTGTTCGACGACCGGATGAAGTCCAAGGGGATCGTGTGGGGCGAGCGCATCGGCGGCCGGCTCGACGGCTGGCGGCTCACCTTCGACAAGCTGGTTACACGGGCCGGAGCACCACCAGGCGCCGGTGCTGGCAACATCGTGACGGCTTCGGGTGAGGCCGTGCACGGCACGTTGAACCTGCTGCCGCCAGCGGGCTTCGACGAACTCGATGTTCATGAAGGCGTGGCGGGCGGCCACTACGAACGGCGCACGGTGCCGGTGGTGCGGGCCGACAATGGCGAGGCGGTCGAGGCGATCGCCTATGTGGCCTTGAAGGTCGCCGCCGGGCTCAGGCCGACGCGCGCCTACCTCGCCTGTCTGCTGGCTGGTCGCGACCTCTTGCCGGCCGACTACTGGGAACGGCTGGGCGCCACGCCGACGGTCGACTGACTTTAGCCGCCCTGCAGGTGGCGGCGCACGTAGCCCTTGAGATCGTCCATCGACTGTTTGGCGGCGGCATCGTTCGGCCCGCCGCTGACGCCCAGGGTCTTGCAAGCTGCAAATGCCTTGGCCAGGGCGCCCTGGATCGGCCGGCCGTCGGTGCCGATGGTCGTCACGCCGCTGGCGCGCTCGATCCACGAGCGGTCGGCCTGCTGCTGGAAGACGCACTTGGCATAGTTCTCGCCCCTCGGATCGAAGTAGGGCCGGCCGCCGTCGAACCCATGCGGGGCATTGGGGAAGACCGTGACCTCGACGCGCGCACCGGCCACCCGCAGGGCATTGCCGTAGGTCTGGCAGGGCTCGAAGCCGACATAGCTGTCGGCGCCGCCCAGCAGCATGTAGATCGGCGCGCCGGTGGTCTGCGGCCGGTAGTATTGCGCGCTGCAGGAGGGATAGAACGGCACATGCAGCGCGTAGCGCAGGCCGGCGGGCACGCCGGCGGCCACGACCAGCTGCTCGTGCGCCGCCATCAGCGTCGAGGTGCCGCCCTTGGAAAAGCCGGTGATGCCGATCTTCGCCGGGTTGATGCGGCCGTTGCCGCCCAGCGCCTTCAGTGCCACAAGCGCATCGAGGTTGAAGTCCTGACCGGTGACGGCGGACTGGTCCTGCACCGTCGATCTCACGCCACGCGGTCTGAACGAATCGATCACCACGGCGGCCACGCCCATCGCCACGATCTCGCGGGCAAAGCGGCCCTCGCGTGTATCGCTGACGCCGCCGCTGCCGTGGTGGATCACCAGCGCCGGCACCGGGCCGGCCGCGGCCGGCCAGTAGATCTCGGCCGTGACCTGGACCGGCTGGCCCTTCTGCCGGCTCTCGAACGAAATCGTCTCGCGCTGCTGTGCCTGCACCGAAGCGCAGGCCAGCAGGCTGAGTGCACCCGCGAGGGCGGTGCGTCTCATTCGGCCGGGACGGCCTTTTCCTTCATGGCGCCTGCCCGGTTGGTCATCGGGTCGAAGCCCTCGAGCTCCTTCACGTCTTCCTCGTGCCAGAAGTTGAGCTCGATCATCACGCCGTCCGGATCGTGGATGAAGACCTGCTGCAGCGGCCGCGCCGGCACCTTCCGAACCTCGAACTTGATCTTGTCCTTCTTGATCTGGTCGATGGTGCCGCGGATGTCGGCGCAGTTGATGGCGACATGGTCGATGGCGCCGCTGCCATGATCCTTGCGGCCGGTCTCCGAGACGATGTGCAGGATCGCCTTGTCGCCGGCATACATCCAGGCGCCGGGGAAGGGGAAGGGCGGGCGGTCGCCGTCGCGCAGGCCGACATACTTTTCGTAGAAGGCGACCGTCTTCTTCAGGTCCTTGCAGAAGATGTTCCAGTGGTCCAGCGAGAGCGCGGGCATATGTGCCTCCTACCGTTCCGAAAACGCCAGTTTAGGGCGAATCGGGGCCGGTGGAAACCGCTTCCGGGCGATTGAGGACGGCATTGAAGACGGTGGGCGGCACGGCAATGCGCGGGTCACCGTAGACGGCGCAGAGCTCATCGACGTGTCTGTCCGGCTCGTGCGTGAGCCGGGCCAGCCGGTCGATGAGGGCGACGTCGACCTCGGCGTCGACTTGGGTCATGCCGCCCCACACGTCCCACGGCAGCATCTCGCGGTTGTTCAGCGCCGCCACGTCGCGGATCACGTTGCTGGCGATGAACCAGAGGCCGAACATATCCAGGACTCCGAAGGCCTGCGGGTTGGCCTTGCCGTCGCGGCAGAGCTTCCAGGCATCGCCCGCGACCAGGAATTTGTCGCGCGGCACGTCGAGCGTGTCGAAGTCGATGCCGAACTTCTCGCGCTGCCGGGCGTCGATCTGAGCATCGACCAGCACCCAACGAAGTTGCGCGTCGTCGAAATACTCCGTCACCCAGTGGTCGATGAACATGTCGTTCACGAAGTAGGCGCCGAAGCCGCAGCGCGCCCGCGCGGCAATGCCCCGGGACCGCAACAGGGTAACCAGCATCAGCGTGTAGTGGCGGCAGCAGCCGGCGAAGCGCTCGCCGGGCGGGCGGGCCTTCGAAAGCGGCCGCGGATCGTGGACGGCGATCCGTTCCAGGATCTCTCTTGCGCCGCGCACATGCGGCTCGCCGCGCTGGCGGTCCGACAGCGTGACGCCATAGAAATCGGGCATATGCTCGTGGATCAGCAGGCCCTGCAGGACCTTCGCCAACCCGTCGACCGTGCGAGGCAGGGCGTTGAACTGCAGGGCCCAGATGCCGGCGTCGCTCATGGCGAGAGGCGTGCGGAAGGGGGCGAGGTTCACGCGAAGACCTTCTCCAGATTGTCGAGCGCCCGGTTCCAGCCCTGGCGATGATCGTCGCGCGCCTTCTCGTCGAAGAACTGCTCGTGCGTCAGCGTCAGGATGGTGCCGTCGCCGTCGGGCTTGAGATCGATGGTGACCTGCGATTCACGCTCCGGTGTCGTGCGCCAGGCCCAGCTGAACACCAGCTTCTTGCCCGGCACGACTTCCTTGTAGAGCCCACTCACGTCGTGCTGGCCGCCGTCGTCGCCGCGAAAGCCGACATCGAAGCGGCCGCCCACCCGGACGTCGGCCTTGGCGGTGCGGGATGCCGCGTTGGAGGCACCCCACCAGCGGATCATTTTTTCCGGGACGGTCCAGGCTTCGTAGACTTTTTCCGGCGGCGCTTTGAGGCGGCGCTTGAGGGCGAGGCTGGGCTTGCTTGCCATGAGTCGTCCTCCACGAAGGCGGCGAGGCGGTCGAGCTGCTCCGTCCAGTAGCGCTCGTACTTGGCCAGCCAGTTCATCGCCTGCTCCATCGGTTCGGCCTTGAGCTGACAGGTGACGGTGCGGCCGACCTTCTTGCGGGTGACCAGGCCGGCATCGGAGAGCACGTCGAGGTGCTTCATGATGGCCGGCAGCGACACCGGAAACGGTCGGGCGAGGTCGCTCACCGAGACGCCGCCTTGCGCGTCGAGCCGGGCGAGGAGCGCGCGGCGCGTCGGGTCGGCGAGGGCGGCGAAGGTGCGGTCGAGGACGGGGCTTTGAAGGTTAACCATAACGTTAAGTGTTATGGCGGCCGTCGCCTCCTGTCAAGCCGCCCGGCTCAGAGCCGCTTGATCAGCGCCTGTGCCGCGGCCGGATTGCGCACCTTGGCGCCGGAGATGAAGTAGACGAAGGCGTCGCCCTTCTTGGCCCAGGCCTTGGCGCGCTTGGCCCATTTGTCGAGATCGGCGGGCTTGTAGCCGGTCTTCACCTTCTCCTCGGCCTGCATCAGGCGGGCGTAGGTGAAGTCGGCCGTGGGCTCGTCGATCTCGGGGAAGTCCTTGTCGTGGGCATAGACGATGGCGGCGTTGTACTTGCGCGCGAGATCGTAGAAGCGCTTGTCCTTGAAGCTGTCGTGCCGCACCTCCAGCGCGTGGCGCAGGCGCAGCTTGCCGACCTCGCGCGGCAGCAGCTTCAGGAACGCCTCGAAGTCCTCGGGATCGAACTTCTTGGTGCCCATGAACTGCCAGTTGATGGGGCCGAGCCGGTCCTTCAATTCGACCAGCCCTTGCGTCACGAACCGCTGCACCGATTCGCCCGCCTCGGCCAGCACGCGGCGGTTGGTGCAGAAGCGCGAGGCCTTCACCGCGAAGACAAAGTCCTCGGGCGTGTCGTCGCGCCACTTGGCCCAGCTCGCCGGCTTGAAGCTCGAATAGTAGGTGCCATTGATCTCGATCGAGGTGAGCTGGCGGCTGGCATATTCCAGCTCGCGCTTCTGGGTGAGGCCCTCGGGATAGAACGTCCCGCGCCAGGGTTCGAAGGTCCAGCCGCCGATGCCGATGTAGATTTTACCTGTCACGATGCCCAGCTATACGTTGCCACGGGGGGAAGCGATGGCGGTTCTATTCGAGATCGAGCACACCACCACCTACAGCTATGCCAATCCGGTGACGTTCGGCAAGCACCGGGCCATGTTCCTGCCGCGACCGGCCGCGCGAGGGCGGCTCATCGATTGGTCGGCCAGGACCAGCAGCCCGTCCACGATCCGCTGGACCACCGACGCGCTCGGCAACAACGTCACGGAGATGGAATTCAGTGAACCCGCCAGGGAGCTGACCTTTTCATTCAAGGCGCGAGGAATCCACTTCGGTGTCGAAGGCGTCGAGAACCATGCCCTGGAGCCGCGGGCGGAGACGGTGCCGGTGCAATATACCCCGGACGAATGGAACGACCTCCTCGTCTATATCCGCCCCCATGCCGAGGATCCCGAAGGCGCGGTTGCCGCCTGGGCCAAGAGCTTCGTTACCGACAACCGGGACCGGACGACCGATGTCTTGCAGCGGATGCTCGACACCTTCCGTGACACGTTCACCTACAATGCCCGGGAGGCGGAAGGCACCCAGTCGCCGGCGGAAACACTGAGGACAAGATCGGGCACCTGCCGTGACTATGCCTGGCTGATGATCGAAACCCTGCGCCGCCTGAGCTTCGCCGCCCGTTTCGTCAGCGGCTACCTCTACGATTCCGCGCTGGATGGCGGCCAGGTCGGCATGGTCGGTTCCGGCGCAACCCACGCCTGGATGTCGGTATTCCTGCCCGGCGCCGGCTGGACGCACTATGACCCGACCAACCGCCTCAGCGCCGGCTTCGATCTGATCCCGGTGGCGATCGCCCGCCACCCGGGCCAGGCGGTGCCGCTGGAAGGCTCGTGGTTCGGCGATGCCAAGGACTATCTGGGCATGTCGGTCAAAGTCGCGGTCCGGAAGCTCGGCGACATCTCCGATCCGTCCGCAGGATAACGCACGTCACGCCGCTTTGACGAGACGCACCGCACCCTTGCCCCGGATCTCGGCCTCTTCGTACTCCGCCGCCGAGATAGCGCGATCGAGCGCGGCGCGCAGCTCCTTCGCGCTCTCGAGCGTGAGTTCGACCCCGGCCCGCGCGCCGGGATCGAGACTTGTGTTGAGGAAGTCGAGCGTGATCACGTCGCCCAGCGGCGCGTGACGCGCGTGGTCGTAAGCGACCACCGACTGCGTGAGCGGGAACCAGTCGTCGCCGCGCTTGGCCATGCCCTCGGCGCGGGCGATCTCGATGATGGACGTGCACATCTTCGTGCCTCCTACTTCTTGGCGAGATGCTTGCCGAAGAAAGCGAACACCTTGCTCCAGCCATCCATTGCCTGCTCGGGCCGGTAGAGCGGCCGGTGCCAGTAGAAGATGCCGTGGCCGGCGCCGTCGTAGCGGTGGAACTCGTGCGCCTTGCCGTGCTTCTTGAGTTCGGCCTCGTGCTGGTTCACCTGCTCGGGACTGGGGGCGCGGTCGTCGTTGCCGAACAGGCCGAGCAGCGGGCAGGAGAGGTCCTTCGTCATGTCGATCGGCGCCACCGGCGTCTTGGCGTTGAGCTCCTCCTTGCCCATCACCACGCGGCCGCCCCACAGCTCGACGCAGGCATCGACGTCCTTCTTCTGGCAGGCATAGATGAAGGCGTGCCGGCCGCCGGAGCACGAGCCGAAGAGGCCGACCTTGCCGTTGAGATTGGGCTGCGCGCGCATCCACTTCACCGCGGCCTCGGTGTCGGCCACCATCCGGGCATCGGGAATGCCGCCGTCGGCGCGCACCTTGGCCGCGACATCGTCGGGGTTGTTCTGGCCGCCCTCGCGCTCATAGAGGTTGGCGCAAATCGCCATATAGCCGTGATGCGCAAAGCGTCGCGTCGTCTCGATGTAGAACTCGCTCCAGCCCGGGAGATGGTGGATCAGCACCACGCCCGGGAAGGGACCCTTGCCTTCCGGTTTTGCCACGTAGGCGGTGATCGGGGTGCCTTTGTCGCCATTGATGGTGACGTTCTCAGCTGTCATGCCTCGATAGAACGACATCGGTCTTCCTCCCCTGTTGTGTAACGTGTGGGCGTCAATCTTGGCACACGGAGATCGGCCTGCGCTACGGCGGCCCTGGGCTCCGGAAGCTTGCGTGACCGTTGCGGCCCCCACCAGTGATCGTCCTCCCGATGCGATGATCCCGTAACGACTCCCGCAATAGGCGGATGTCGGGCTTCTTCATCTTGCGGTAGGCCGACATTGATTTATGCAATCCTGAGATGCATACTTTCCAGACGGATCGACCGTGAAGTCGGGGGACTTCCGCAGCAATTCCTGGGGGCAGCGCGCAGCACGGCGATCCGGTAATCCTGAGGCACCCGTCATGGCGAAACTGCACGATAGGGACAAGCAGCTTCTGGGCAACGCGGGGCGGGCGCTCGACGACGTCGCATACGTGGAGGCCGTGGCAGGCCTCGGCTTGTCGGGAAAGAGCCGGATATTCTCCTCCGGCGGTCCCGCCGTCGATTTTTCCTCTGCGCCGTGGCGGGGCCCGTCAGCCGGGCCGCGGGGCGCCCGCTGGTCGCGCCAGAAGCTGCTCGGGGCCATCGGCAAATGGCACGCTGTCCAGGCTGAGGCGCCCTCACCACGCGTCGTTGTCTCACACACTCCCGCGAAGACCGGCGGGGCCGATGTCTTTTCGCTGTTCCGTATTCTTACGCGGCCGGAGGCGCGCACCAGCAGCGTGTTCCTGAACGCGCGGCTGCCACAGGCGGACTTGCGCTGGCAGATGCCGATACGCGTCGGTGCCTGGCAGGACGACTACGCTGCCTTTGGCTTGCAGGACGTGGCAACGACGGGCCCCGCTTCCGGGATCATGAGATTTCACGAGCTGTCTCGCGAGCATGCGCGGTGCGAGGTGCTTGTTCTGCATGGCACCGTGCGAACGGCGCTGCAGCAGATCCTGGCCGCGCCTTTCGCGGTGCGCGCTGCATTTGTGCTGGTCGTCGGTCCGATGGACGCCCCGTGGCGGCAGACCGAAAGCCTGGCGAATGCACTGTTGGCGGAAACACAGGCCGCTGGCCTCTCTCTGATAAGCCTCGAGTCGCCATCGCAGCTTGCGGATCGCTTCCAGGATTGGGCTGCCGAGCTTTCCCACAACACGCCACTCGATGTCAGCCTGCAGACGGCTTTCCGGGAGGCCGCCGTCCTTCATCTGTTGACCGAGCAGTTGATCGAGGCGGCGGCGCTGCCGACGACGGCCCGAATGCTGGGTGCGCGCCTGGGGGCGTTGCCACGGTCAGCCGCCTTTGATCTGCCCAAGGAGACGCTGGATCGCATCGGTCTGCGCGGGATGGCCGCGGCGGCGCGCCCCGCGGGGCTGGGTGACGAACTCGTGAGCCGCGCCTTTACTCTTCCGTTCGATCGCGAAAGTCGGGGAGGCACGGCGCTCGCCGAGATTTCCACCGCCGAGAAGGCGGCCAGGGCAGGCACCACGGGATCGGAGCCGAACCGCGTCCTGCAGGCGGACGTCTTTGCCATCCGGGAAGGCAAGGCGGTCAAGGACACGAGGCCTTTCGTCGTAGGTCAACCCCACCGCGTGGAAGCGTTCATCGGCCCGCCGGGCGGCGGCGCACTGCAAGCCGACAAGCAATTCCCCGACAAGAAGCTCGATTGGCAGAATGCCGATCAATTCACGCTCGGCGTCATCTTCAGTGAGCCGAATCAGTGGGAGACGCCTCAGACGGGCGAGTTCGTCCTCGGTCGCTACGGCACGAGCGACCGGTGCGGTTTCGATTTCACACCGACCAAGGTCGGGCCATTCCGGGGCAGGCTCACCATCCACTACCGGGGGCGAGTCCTGCAGACGGCGCTGCTCGAGACGAGAGTCGAGGCGTCCCGGAAGGATGCCGCGGCCGCGGCCAGGAAGATTGCGCCGCGCCTGTCGGTGGAAACGCAAATACACGGCAGCCTGACGACCCTTGACGATCGACGACGCTTTGATGCCCACCTTGTGCTCAACAAGACGGTCGACGGCAAGCCCACGCTCCAGGCGGCTGGTCGCGACGGCGCCTACATCTCGTCGCTCGACAAGATAGACAAGCAGCTTGAGAAGATCAGCGCCCGACTGCGCGACGTGGCGAACGACGCCAAGCGCTACAGCACGGGGCTGACGAGCCAGCCCTGTACCGAGATGCTGGTCAAGCTGGCGACCGAAGGACGCGAACTCTTCGGCAGGCTGGTGATCGACTATATCGACGTTTCCGCCGCCGCCAGGACGCTGCGGGACAGCGAATACCTGCAGATCGTCGCGACCAAGCCGGATGCGGTGATACCGCTCGAGCTTGTCTACGAATACAAGTCGCCGGCGGCCAACGCCAAGGTGTGTCCGAACGCGCAGAAGGCGCTTCTCGACGGCCATTGCCCGGCCGACTGCGTTCCCAAGGATTCGCCGGCGACACATGTCTGTCCGATGGGCTTTTGGGGATTGCGCAAGGTGATCGAGCGCCACGTGCACAATCCGGCGCTCGGCCACGAGGCCTATGTCGAGGCGGTCGAAGCGATCGCGGGACGCGACGTCATCGCGCTCAAGGGCCCGGCTTTGCTGGCCGCCAGCAAGAATGTGCCCTCGAAAGCCCGAAAGAAACTGGAAGCCTCCGTCGTGAAGGGCTGGAAGACGTCGGGCGCCGTGAATCCCGTCGGAAAGTGGGCGCAGTGGAAGACCACGGTCAATGCCAAGAAGCCCACTCTGCTGGTGGCGCTGCCTCACTCGAGCGGCGCGGACGCGGAAATCAGCCTCGAGATCAGCGGCGACACACTGGAATCGAGGTTCATCGACGAGGACTACCTGCGGCCTGCAAAGGACAGGCCGCCGCCGCTGGTCCTGCTGATGGGATGTGACGTCGCCGGCACCGGCGACGCCAGGACCTACACCAGCCACGTCGCGCAGTTCCGGCGCAGCGGGGCACCCGTCATCCTGGGCACGCTCGCCGTCATCGAAGGCGGCGATGCGGCCACCGCGGCGGGAGTGATTGTCGAGCAGCTCGTGGCCGTCGTGAAAAAGGAACCGGCCAGATTCGGCGAAGTGCTGCGCGCCGCCAAGCGGCAGGCGATGACGAAGGGACTCTTGATGGTGCTCGGTCTCATCGGCTTCGGCGACGCCGACTGGCAACTCAAACTCTGAAGGAGCGGGCCGTGGCCGAAAAATTCTTCAACATTGAAATGCTTCCGGCGCATCACGGCGATTGCCTGTGGATAGAGTACGGCGACGGCGACGGCACCAACCGCATCCTGATCGATGGCGGCACGGTCGGGACCTACAAGGATCTGTCCCAGCGCATCGGCAAG
>NZ_SCVH01000141.1 GCF_004296935.1 Reyranella sp. | reverse complement strand
GCTCTTCCGATCTGCAGCCCGATCAGACCATCGAGGTAGGGCAGCGAGTTGCCCTCGGAGTCCGTCTCGTAGAAGTTCTCGAAGCGGACCAGCTCGCACCGGTCGAGGCGGCGCCACGACTTGAATTTGAATGGCCCGCAGTTGACCGGTTCCGTGTCGGCCTTGTCGGCGGCGCCCGGGGCCATCAGGTTCACCGGGTAATAGATGAGGTTGATGTCGAGCGCGACGTCCGGCTCCTTGAGGTGGAAGCGCACCGTATACTTGTCGTCCACCGTGACGCGCTCCACGCCGGACACCACCGAACGCGTGAAGGCGTGGCTGATCTTGGGATCCTTGATGCGCTCGATGTTCCACTTGACCGCTTCGGCGTCGATCGTCTCGCCGTTGTGGAATTCGGCGCCGCGCTTGAGCTTGAAGGTCCAGGTCTTGAGGTCGGCGGATGCATCCCAGGATTCGGCGATGGCCGGCTTGGGTTCCATCTTGTCGTCGAAGTCGACAAGTCCGCCGGTGATGCCGGTCAGTGGATGGGAGACGAAATAGATGATGTTGCGATGGGTATCTAGGCCCACCGAATCATCGCGCGTACCGAACCGCAGCGTGCCGCCGCGTTTGGGGTGCTTCTTGCCCGCCATGGCTACGCCAGGCAGACCGGCTAGGGCAGCGGTGCCGGCAAGCGCCGTCGTCGCCTTCAGGAACTTACGCCGTGTACTGTCGAGACCCCTGTTACGCGCTTCGTCGGTCATGGACGTCGCCTCCCAGATTTGTTGGTTTTGGGCCGCAGTTGGCTATGTGGGTGAACGCTTACTCGATCAACGCCTCCTGAATTGCGCCGCCAATTTGGGCTCCCGAGGCAACGCTGGGCACCCCGCAGTCTCGCGGCTCGGAACAGCCTGCCGTCATTCGATGTGAAGGTCAACGCCTTGGCCTGCGGTCTCGGGCGTAGTCGTAAGGCCTGGTCCGCCTCGCTATAGTTGCGACGTGCCGCGGCCTGAGGGGATCACATGGCGAAGAGCAAGAGACTGAAAATCGCACTGATCGGCTACGGCGCCATCAGCCAGATGCTGTTCGACATCTTTCGTGAGAAGAAGCCGCCGATCGATATCGTCGGGGTCCTGGTGCGGAAGGGCCGCATCGCCGCCACGCGCAAGAAGCTGGGCGCCAAGGTGGCCGTGGTCGACACGTTGAAGGCGCTGCTCAAGCTCAAGCCCGACGTCGTGGTCGAGGCGGCGAGCCAGCAGGCGGTGCGCGACTGGGGCGAGACGGTCCTCAAGAAGGGCTTCGACCTCATGGTGATCGCCACCGGCGCCTACGGCGATCCCAAGCTCTGGAAGAAGCATGTGAAGGCTGCCGAAAAGAGCGGCGCGCGGCTGCGCCTGCCGTCGGGTGCGATCGCCGGCCTTGACGGGTTGCTCGCCATGCGGCTCGGCAAGCTCAGCAAGGTGAAATACGTGTCGATCAAGCCGCCGCATGCCTGGACCGGCACGCCGGCCGAGACCGAATTCGACCTGCCGTCGATCAAGGAGCCGACGGTGATCTTTCGCGGCACACCGGCCGATGCCGGCCGACTCTATCCGAAGAACGCCAATCTCGCGGTGACGGTGGCGCTGTGCGGCGCCGGGCTCGAGCATACCGAGATCGAGCTGGTGGCCGATCCCACCCTGCCGCCCGGCACCAATGCCAGTCGCCTGGAGGTGGTGAGCGACTCCGGCGAACTCAACATGTATCGCCTCGGCCGCGCCATGCCGGACAATCCCAAGACCGGCGTGCTGACCGCCCTCACCATGGCGGACGACCTGATGAAGATCGTCCGCTCAAGCGATTGGTGAGTCCTTACCGCGGGCCGTGGTCGCCCATCCGGCCCATGGCGCCCATCATCCGGCCACGCGGCCGGTCGAGCACCGCCTTCTGCTCCGGCGACAGCACGGCATAGAGCGCCACGAGCGTGGGCTTCACCGCCTCGATCGAGGCGACGCGGGCCTTCATGGCGCTCTCTTCCATCGACAGGCGATCGACGTAGTTGGGACGCTCCTTCAGCTCGACCGGCAGCGTCGTGCAGCGCGCGGTGGCCTTGGCGCTGGCCTCGTCGGAGGCCTTCTCGAAGGCGTTCCAGGCGGTCATCTGTTCCGGCTTCAGCTCGAGCCTGGCCTTGAGATAGGCGCGGTTGCCGATGCGGCGCGCGACCTGGTCCTGGCACATGGCCTGGGGCGAGAAGGTGCGGCCTGAACCGGCGGCCGGCGGCGCGGCCTGGGCAAGTTCCAGCACGTCGTCGAGATCGGCGTCGAGGGCCGAAGCGGGACTGCTGAACGCAAAGCCCGCCGCCAGGACGAAGGCGGTCGGCACGGCCAGAAGCAGGGGACGAAGGTTCATGTTGGACCTCACCGGAAAGGGGGTTGTCTCGATCATACGGCTAGCCCGGGCCGAACGTGCCCGCGGCGAAGGTTAAGTTATGTAAAGTTAGGGCGCTGCTCGGCTATCCAGCGTGCGAATGCGTCGCGCTCGGCCTCGGTCATGTGCAATCCCTCCTTGGTCCGGCGCCACAGGACGTCCTCGGCCTCGACCGCCCATTCGTCGCGGATCAGGTAGCGGACCTCGACTTCGTAGAGATGGCCGCCGAAATGACGGCCGAGATCGGCCACCGTCTTCACGTGTTCCAGAAGTTCGCCCAGGCCCGAGCCGTGCCGACGCGCCAGTACGCGGACCAGCTCCCGGGGCAGACCGGGCTTGGTCTGGGCCGCGCCCTCGACGAAGCGGTCGAAAGCCTCCTCGAAGGTCGGCGCATCGGCCAGTTCGCCGTCGAACACCGCCCGCGTCGCGGTCCAGGCGGCGCCCATGCGGGGGAAATAGGGATTTAGATCCGCGAGCGCATGTTCGGCGAGGCGGCGGTAGGTCGTGATCTTGCCGCCGAACACCGAGAGCAGCGGTGCAGTACCAACAACGCCATCCACTTCGAGATGATAGTCGCGCGTCACCGCCGAGGGATCGTCGCCGCCGTCGTCGAACAGCGGGCGCACGCCGGAATAGGTCCAGACGACGTCGGCCGGTGTCAACGGCTTCTGCATGTAGTGTCCGGCGATCTCGCAGAGATAGGCGATCTCCTCGGGCGTGCAGACCGGCCTCTCGCCGAACTCGGCGGGAATGTCGGTGGTGCCAATCACCGAGAAGTCGCGCTCGTAGGGAATGACGAAGACGATGCGATTGTCGCTGTTCTGCAGGATGAAGGCATGATTGCCCTCGTAGAGCCGCGGCACCACGATATGGCTGCCCTTGATCAGGCGCACGCGCTTGGTGGTGCGGATGGGAGTCTGCTCATCGAGGAAGTGTTTGACCCAGGGGCCGGCGGCGTTGACCAGGCCGCACGCCTTGAGATGGACCGTGCCGCCGGTGGGGCTGGCGAGCTCGATATGCCAGAGCCTGCCGTCGTCGCTGCGCCGGGCCGAGACGCAGCGGTGGCGGGCGAAGATGCGGGCCCCCATCTCGCGCGCCGACTTCAGGTTGGCGATCACCAGGCGGGCGTCGTCGACCCAGGCGTCGGAATAGACGAAGCCCTTTTTGAACGACGGCTTCAGCCCGGCGCCGTACTTCGAGGTCGGCAGGTCGACCGCCTGGGACTTGGGGAGCGTCATGTGCCAGTCGAGATGGTCGTAGAGGAAGAGGCCGAGCCGCAGCATCCAGCGCGGCCTGAGATGCGGCTCGTGCGGCAGCACGAAGCGCAGGGGGAAAGCCAGGTGCGGCGCCTTGGCCAGCAGCACCTCGCGCTCCATCAGCGCCTCGCGCACCAGCCGGAATTCGTAGTGCTCGAGGTAGCGCAGGCCGCCGTGGATCAGCTTGGTCGAGGCCGAGGAGGTGGCGCTGGCGAAATCGTTCATTTCGCAGAGCCCGACCTTCAGCGACCGTCCGACCGCATCGCAGGCGATGCCCGCCCCGTTGATCCCGCCGCCGACCACGAACAGGTCGAGCGGGGCGTCCTCCCTCGCTTCCATGCCCGATCCTATAGCGGGGGCCGGCTCGGGAGGCGAGCCGGCTGCTTGACCGGATTGCAGGGTGTGCGCACAAGCGACCCATGGGCCTGTTGCTGAAACTCGCGCTGCTCGGTGTGGCGCTCTACGCGGCGTATAAGACCTTCTCCCGCTGGAAAGGTCTGTACGACCGATTTGTCGGTCCGCCGCCGGCCCCGCCGAAGCCGGCGCCGCCGCCGCGTGCGCCCGAGCCCGCTCCCACGACCCAAGCAGCCCAGGCCCGGCCCAAGGTGATCGAAGAGACCGTCCAATGCGCGGGCTGCGGTGCCTATGTTTCGACCGCTGCCGAAAAATGCGGCCATTGCGGCCGTCCCCTGCCATAAGGCCGCAGCGGGCCGCCTGGATGCTTGACCAAGGTAGGGGCCGCACCTATTTTGCCGCACCGCAAAAACAGCCTTAAGTCGCGGAAACAAAAGGCCTTCTTGAGCCTCGGGGAAATCCGGTGTCCGACCTGTCGCCGACACGCGCCAAGCCGACGTCCTTCCAGGAACTCATCCTCACCCTGCAGGACTACTGGGCTGGACAGGGCTGCCTGATCCTGCAGCCGTTCGACATGGAGATGGGCGCCGGCACCTTCCACACGGCCACAACCTTGCGCGCGCTGGGGCCGAAGCCCTGGTACGCGGCCTATGTACAGCCGTGCCGGCGGCCGGGCGACGGCCGCTATGGCGAGAACCCCATGCGGTTGCAGCACTACTATCAGTTCCAGGCGATCCTGAAGCCATCGCCGCCCGACATTCTCGAACGCTATCTGGGTTCTCTGGAGGCGATCGGCATCGATACGACCCTGCACGACATCCGCTTCGTCGAGGACGACTGGGAGAGCCCGACCCTGGGTGCCTGGGGACTGGGCTGGGAGGTCTGGTGCGACGGCTCGGAGATCAGCCAGTTTACCTACTTCCAGCAGGTGGGTGGCATCGAGGTCGACATGGTCGCGGGCGAGATCACCTACGGACTTGAGCGCCTCGCCATGTACCTGTTCGACAAGAAGTCGATCTACGAGCTGCCGTACAACTCTGCCTCCTCGGAGGTGCCGCTCAGCTACGGCGACGTCTTTCTGCAGAACGAGCGGGAGCAGTCGGCCTACAATTTCGAGCATGCCGACACCGACATGCTGTTCCGGCATTTCGCCGATGCCGAGAGGGAATGCGGCAAGCTCGTCGAGAAGAAGCTGCCACTGCCGGCCTATGAGCAGTGCATCAAGGCGAGCCACACCTTCAACCTGCTCGATGCGCGCGGCGTCATCAGCGTGACCGAGCGACAGAGTTTCATCCTGCGCGTGCGCGATCTCGCCAAGGCGTGCTGCGAGGCGTGGCTCGCAACGCAGACGGCGAAGGCCGCGTGATGGCCGAGCTACTCCTCGAACTTCTTTCGGAAGAGATTCCCGCGCGCATGCAGACGCGGGCGGCCGACGATCTAAAACGTCTGGTCGGCGACGGCATGAAAGCCATCGGACTTTCGTTCACCGGCGCGCGGGCCTTCGCGACGCCACGCCGGCTGGCGTTGGTGGTCGAGGGCCTGCCCGTCGTGCGCGAGGATGTGAGCGAGGAAAAGCGCGGCCCCCGCGTCGGCGCGCCGGACCAGGCGGTTCAGGGGTTCCTGAAAGGTGCGGGCCTCACCTCGCTCGATCAGGCCGAGAAGCGCGATACCGGCAAGGGTGAGTTCTGGTTCGCCGTGATCAACAAGAAGGGCGGGCCGACGGCCGAAGCGCTGCCTGGCGTCATCGAAGCTGCGATGAAGGCACTGCCCTGGCCCAAATCGATGAAGTGGGGCAGCGGCACGATGCTGTGGGTGCGGCCGCTGCAATCCATCGTGGCGCTGTTCGACGGCAAGGTTCTGGCCGGCGAGATCGCCCTGGGCGGCCAGATGGCGCCGATCAAGTTTGGCGACACCACGCGAGGGCATCGCTTCCTGAGCAAGGGCGACTTCAAGGTCGCGAGCTTTGCCGACTACGCCGCCAAGCTCAAGGCCGCGCACGTCGTGCTCGATCCGGCGGAACGCAAGAAGATCATCCTCGATGGTGCATCGAGCCTCTGTGTCGGAGCGCAGGTCGCGCTCAAGGCCGATGAAGGATTGCTCGACGAAGTGGCAGGCCTGGTCGAGTGGCCGGTGCCGCTGCTCGGCACCATCGACGCCAAATTCATGGACGTTCCGCCCGAGGTGCTGATCGTCTCGATGAAGACGCACCAGCGTTACTTCGCGACGACCAAGGCAGATGGCACGCTCACCAATCGGTTCGTCGTGGTGGCCAACAATGTGGCGCGCGACGGCGGCAAGGTGATCGCCGAAGGCAACGAGCGCGTGCTGCGCGCCAGGCTCTCCGACGCAAAGTTCTTCTGGGATCAGGACCGCAAGACAACCCTGGAAAGCCGGCTGCCGGCGTTGAAGGGCATCGTCTTCCACGCCAAGCTCGGGACGCAGGCCGAGCGGGTCGAGCGTATCGCCAAGCTGGCGGGCGAGATCGCGGCGTTCGTGCCGGGCGCCGACGCAGGGCAGGTCCAGCAGGCGGCGCGTCTCGCCAAGGCCGATCTCGTGACCGGCATGGTGGGCGAGTTCCCCGAGCTGCAGGGCGTCATGGGCCGCTACTATGCGCTCGGCGAAAAGCTGCCGGCGGCGGTGGCCGATGCAATTGGCGATCACTATTCGCCGGCCGGTCCGAACGACCGTTGCCCGTCTGCGCCGGTGTCGATTGCCGTGGCGTTGGCCGACAAGCTCGATGCGCTCACGAGCTTCTGGGCAATCGGCGAGAAGCCGACCGGCTCGCGCGATCCCTTTGCGCTGCGACGCGCGGCGCTGGGCGTCATCCGGATCGTGGTCGAGAACAAGATCCGCCTGCCGCTCGGCAAGTTCTTCAAGGCCGGCGACCTGATGGAATTCTTTGCCGACCGCCTCAAGTTACAGGTGCGCGAGAAGGGCGGGCGGCACGACGTTGTCGATGCGGTCTTTGCCCTGGGCGGCGAGGACGATCTGGTCCGTCTGTTGGCGCGCGTGGAAGCGCTGCAGGCGTTCCTCGGCACTGAAGCGGGCAAGAACCTGCTGACGGGCTACGGCCGTGCGGCCAACATCGTTCGTGCCGAAGAGAAGAAGGACAAGGGACTGACGGCCAGGATCACCGGCGCTCCCGATGCGGCGCTGCTGGAGCAGGCCGAGGAGAAGGCCGTCGCTGCCGTACTGACCGAGGTCGAGGGCGCGCTGAAGCCGGCGCTGGCTGCCGAGGATTTCACCGCCGCGATGGCAGCCTTCGCGGGTCTGCGCGCGCCGATCGACGCCTTTTTCGACAAGGTCACGGTGAACGTCACCGATAAGCCTGAATTGCGCCTGAACAGGCTCAAACTGCTCAACCAGATTCGCGCCACCATGGATTCGGTGGCGGATTTTTCGAAGATCGAGGGCTGAGAATGGCCAAGTGGGTTTATTGTTTCGGGGACGGCAAGGCCGAGGGCGGCGCGGAGATGCGCAATCTCCTGGGCGGCAAGGGCGCCAATCTGGCGGAGATGTCGAGCCTCGGCCTGCCGGTGCCGCCAGGTTTCACCATCACCACCGAGGTCTGTAACTGGCACCATGCCAACAACAGCGCCTATCCGCCCGAGCTCAAGGACGAGGTCGAGGCGGGCCTCGCCACGATCGAGAAGATCCTGGGCGCCGGGTTCGGTGACGCCAACAACCCGTTGCTGGTCTCGGTGCGCTCCGGTGCCCGCGCCTCGATGCCGGGCATGATGGACACCGTGCTCAATCTCGGCCTCAACGACCGCACCGTGCTCGGACTCGGGAAATCGTCGGGCGACGAGCGCTTCGCCTACGACAGTTACCGCCGCTTCATCCAGATGTACTCCAATGTCGTGCTCGACGTCGGGCACCACTATTTCGAAGAAGCGCTGGAGCTCAAGAAAGAGGATCTCGGTGTCCACATGGACACCGACCTCAAGGCCGACGACTGGCGCGCCATCGTCGCCCAGTACAAGAAGATCGTCGAGAAGCGCACCGGCAAGCCGTTCCCGCAGGAGCCGCGCGAGCAGCTCTGGGGCGCGGTCGGTGCGGTGTTCAACTCGTGGATGAACCAGCGCGCCATCACCTACCGGCGCCTGCATGCGATCCCCGAGAGCTGGGGTACCGCGGTCAACGTCCAGGCGATGGTATTCGGCAACATGGGCGAGGATTGCGCCACCGGTGTCGCCTTCACGCGCGATCCCTCGACGGGCGCCAACCTGTTCTACGGCGAGTATCTCGTGAACGCCCAGGGCGAAGACGTGGTTGCCGGCATCCGCACGCCGCAGCATCTGACGGTGCAGGGCAAGCTGGCCCAGAAGTCCGATGCGCCGGCGATGGAAGAGGTGATGCCGGAGGTCTTCGGACAGCTCGATGCCATTCGCCACAAGCTCGAGGCTCACTACCGCGACATGCAGGACATCGAGTTCACCGTGCAGCGCGGCAAGCTCTATATGCTGCAGACGCGCAATGGCAAGCGCACGGCGAAGGCCGCGCTGAAGATTGCCGTCGACATGGTGCGCGACGGCCTGATCGACAAGAAAGAGGCCGTGGCGCGCATCGTGCCGGCCTCGCTCGATCAGCTCCTGCATCCGACGTTGGACCCCAAGGCAACGCGCAAGGTGATCGCCAAGGGGCTGCCGGCATCACCGGGCGCGGCCTCGGGCAAGATCGTGTTCACCGCCGACGAGGCGGAAAAGCAGGCACGGGCTGGCGAGAAGGTCATTCTGGTGCGCCGCGAGACCAGCCCCGAGGACATCCACGGCATGAATGCCGCGCAAGGCATCCTGACCTCGACTGGCGGCATGACCAGCCACGCCGCCGTGGTGGCGCGCGGCATGGGCAAGCCCTGCATCGCTGGCGCCGGCGACGTGCGCATCGATGGCGCCGCCGGCACGCTCAGCGTCCGCGGCACCGTCGTCAAGACGGGCGAGTTCCTCACCCTCGACGGCACCACCGGCGAGATCATGCTGGGTGTCGTGCCGACGGTTCAGCCCGAGCTCAGCGGCGATTTTGCCGAGCTCATGGCCTGGGCCGATGAGTTCCGCACCTTGGGCATCCGTGCCAACGCCGAGACGCCGACCGACGCGGGCCAGGCCCGCAAGTTCGGCGCCGAGGGCATCGGCCTTTGCCGCACCGAGCACATGTTCTTCGAGGGCGAGCGCATCGTTGCGGTGCGCGAGATGATCCTGGCCGACGACGAGAAGGCCCGCCGCATCGCGCTCGGCAAGATCCAGCCGATGCAGCGCCAGGACTTCGTCGCGCTGTTCGAGATCATGGCCGGTCTCCCGGTCACCATCCGCCTGCTCGATCCGCCGCTGCACGAGTTCCTGCCCAAGACCCAGGCCGACATGGAACAGGTGGCCAAGGACATCGGCGTATCGGTAACCGAGATCGAGGCCCGGGCCAACAAGCTGCACGAGTTCAATCCCATGCTCGGCCATCGCGGCGTGCGGCTCGGTATCTCCTATCCCGAGATCTACGAGATGCAGGCCCGCGCCATCTTCGAGGCCGTGGCCGAGGTCCAGAAGAAGCACGGCAAGACGGTGATTCCCGAGATCATGATCCCGCTGGTTGCGACCCGGAAGGAACTCGACCTGATGAAGGCGGTGATCGACCAGGTCGCCTCCGAGGTCGGCCAGCTGTCGGGCGAGAAGCTGGAGTATCTGGTCGGTACCATGATCGAGTTGCCGCGCGCGGCGTTGCGCGCCGGCGACATTGCCGGATCGGCCGAGTTCTTCAGCTTCGGCACCAACGACCTGACGCAGACCACGTTCGGCCTGAGCCGCGACGATTCGGCGTCGTTCCTGGAGAAGTACCAGCAGCGTGGCATCTTCGAGCACGATCCCTTCGCCTCGCTCGACATCGAGGGCGTCGGTGAACTGATCGAGATCGCCTGCGAGCGCGGCCGCAAGGCCCGGCCCGGCCTCAAGCTCGGCATCTGCGGCGAGCATGGCGGCGATCCGGCTTCGGTGTTCTTCTGCCACAAGGCCGGCCTCGACTACGTCTCGTGCTCGCCCTACCGCGTGCCGATCGCGCGGCTCGCCGCGGCCCAGGCGGCACTGGGCGGTCCGCTCAAGACGGAATGATGCTTCAGGCGCTCCGTGATGGTGGCAAGCGGGCGCTGGCTTCGGCGCTGGCCGCCCTGGAGCGCGATCCCGAGAATGCCACGACCCAGGCCTTGCTCGATGCCGCCTGGCGCCAGCCGTGTGCTCACGTGGTCGGCGTCACCGGCCCGCCCGGCGTCGGCAAATCCTCGCTCTGCGCGGCGCTGGTCTCGGCCTGGCGCAAGGATGGCAAGAGCGTCGGCATCATTGCGGTTGATCCTTCCTCGAAGGTCAGCGGCGGCGCGCTGCTGGGCGATCGCATGCGCATCGTCCACGACTCCGCGGACGACGGCGTGTTCGTGCGCTCGATGGCGGCGCGTGACCGGCTGGGCGGGCTCGCCGGTCAGACGGTGGCCGCAATGGTCGTGATGCGCGCCCTGTTCGACCGCGTGCTGATCGAGACCGTGGGCGTCGGTCAGTCGGAGACCGACGTGGCGGGTGTGGCCGACACCGTCGTGTTCTGTGTCCAGCCGGGTTCCGGGGATTCCCTGCAGTTCATGAAGGCCGGCATCGTCGAGATTCCGCACTTGATCGTCGTCACCAAGGCCGATCTTGGCAGCGCCGCCGAGCGGGCGCGGGCCGACGTGGCGGGCGCGTTGTCGCTCGCCGTCGCGGGTGCCGGCGACGACTGGCCGCTGAAAGCGCTAGCGGTGTCGTCGCGCAGCGGCGCCGGCATGGACGGGCTGGTGGAGGCGCTGGAGGCCCATCGCCGGCATCTCGCTGTCGAAGGCAGGCTGGCGATCGCCCGTCATCGCCAGAGCGAGGGCTGGATCGCGGAGTCGCTGCGCGAGCGCTTCGGCAGCGAGGGGATTGCCAGGCTCGGCCGTCTCGGCTTCGATCTCGCCCTGGCGCCCGGCGGCCAGCCGTTCGAGCAGCTGCGCGTGCTGGGCAAGGCACTGGGAGAGGTACGATGAGCAATCCGGGGAACCATCCGACCGACGGAAGCTGCATCTTCTGCAAGATCGTCGCGGGCCAGATCCCGTGCTTCAAGCTGCTCGAGGACGACATGACGATCGCCTTCATGGACATCAACCCGGTCAATCCGGGTCACGCACTGGCAGTCGCCAAGGGCCACTGGCCGACGGTCGATGTCATTCCGGCCGAGGTGCTGGCCGCCGTTGCCAAGACCGCACAGCGCGTCGCCAAGGCCGTGATCGGCGAACTTAAGCCGCACGGCGTAAACCTGCTGCAGGCCAACGGCGAGGGCGCTGGGCAGAGCGTCCCGCACCTGCACATCCACATCATGCCGCGCCGCCCGAACGACGGGGTGGCGCTCAACTGGGAATACACGCCCGGCGACAAGGCCGGGATCGAGGCGATCTACAAGCGACTGAAGGCGGTGCTGTAGATCAGGACGCCTCTCTGGTCAGGAAGCGACGAGGGCGGCGTTGCGGTGCTGCGAGAGGCTGAACCACTCGCGTTCGTCCTGGTGGAATCTCTCGCGGATGTAGTCGATCACGGCGCGGATGCGGGCGCCCTTGTTGGTTTCCTCGTGCGACACCAGCCAGATATCGCGGGTGATGTTGAGGTCGATGGGGGCCTCGATGAGGTTCTCGCCCTTCCGGCTGTAGCTCGGGAAGACCGACAATCCCCACGATGCCTTCACCGCTTCCATCGCCGAGTGCGAGGAGTTGGTGCGCAGAACGACGCTGGAGCTGCGCTCGACGACCTCCGTCCACGCCTTCATGGCCGGCAGGCTGTGCAGCGTGGTGTGGTCGACGATGTGATGTTCGTTCAGGTCCTCGAGCCTCTGCGGCAGGCCATACTGCTCGATGTAGGCCGGGGCGGCGAAGATCGACATGTTGAACTGACCGACCCGGGCGGCAACGAGCTGGTTGGACGTCGGGCGGAAGAAGCGGATGGCGAGGTCGGCCTGGCGCGTGGCGAGGTCGAGCACCTGGTCACCCACGATCACCTGGACGACGATGTCGGAGTGGAGCCGGCGCAGTTCGGACAGGCGCGGGACTAGCCACTGCGCGGCAAGACCTTCGGTGGCGGCGACGCGCACGATGCCAGCCATTTCGCGGTCGAGGCCGGCCAGATGCCGCTCGATCGACGTCGCATTCGACATCATCGACTCGGCCTGCATGAGCACGCCGCGGGCAGCCGGCGTCACTTCCATGCCGTGACGGTGGCGATCGAACAGCTTGGCGCCCAGCCGGCGCTCAAGCGCCTGAATGCGTCGACCGACGGTCGTTTGCTTGGTATTGAGTTGCGTGGCGGCGGCGCTGAAGCTGCCGGTTTTTGCAACCGCCAAGAAAAAACGCACGTCGTCCCAGTCGCCGAGAATGTTCGGCGCTTTGTTTTTGCGTGGGGGAGTCGTGACCATCGTAACAATCGATACAATATGGTTGTCGGCCTAAAGTTTACTTGGCACTGGCCTCGTGGTTTATCTTACATCATTGCAGATGAAACGTCGTTTTCTGTCTCAATCGTAGGGTATTAGACGACTTTTTTCACCATCCGTATAGGCCCCAGTAGCCCTTATTTAGTTCCCGTATTCGTTAGTCAATCTATCTGTTGTGGATATCCCGATTGACGGGTCGTAAACGGGCGAGGGTGTTTCTGTGGCCGTAATCGGCTCAGACAGTGAAACGACGAAGCTGTCGATGACCGTCGACAGGTTCATCCGCTACGTGCGCAGTCCCTCGACGCGCATGGCGGCCTTTGCCGCCCTACTTTCATACCTGAGCTATGCGTATGCGCACGGCAGTTGGGCTAACCCGGCCCTGATCGGCGTGTCAGTCTTCGTCGGGGTGTTCATGCCGAGCTACGCCAAGCTCAGCAATAAAGCCGATCTGTGGGCCAGCAACCGCTTCGGGTTTGTTACGGCCGGCCGGCTCGGGCGATTCATCCCGCAGTACGTGTTCAACCTGGCGGTGTTCGGGGTCTTGCTGTGGGGAGGTGCGCTGAATCGCGACGGCATCGCGTCGGTGGGCGGGTTCGCTTTGGCCGCACTCGTCACGACGCTTGCCTCGCAAGGCCTTCAGTATCTCGGCATGTACCTGGTCTCGCGCGGCGTCGGCGACGCCAACCGCAACGTGCTGGTGGGTCTGTCGATCAACATCGTCCTGACTTCGTTCGGGACCGCCGGCCTGCCGATCGCCCGCGAGGCCTTCCTGGTCATGGGCTTCGGCTTCGGCATCCTGCTGTTCGGCATCGGGCTCTTGTCGGATCTCCGTTCGCTGTTTGCCCCCAAGGGCGGCATCGGGCTCTTTTTCGGCACCTTCAATCCCTTCCACAACACCCATCTGGCCCTGGTGCGACGGGCGCTCGAAGAGCGCGGCCTCGACAAGATCGTGATCCATCCGACCCTCGTGCCGCGGATACATGCAGATGCGTTCCGCAAGGGCGAACTCCGGGTAGCGCGGCTGGAGAGCGGATTCCAAATCTACGAGACCACCGACAAGGCCGACTCGAATGTCGACTACTTTCCGACCGGCCGGATGTTCCTGCCGCCCGAGACGCGAAAGGTGCTGATCGACCTCGCGATGGCCGAGGCCGGCCTGCACAATCGCGTCGAAGTCGTCTTCTTCCGCGAGACCTACAACAAGAAGGGCTTCCATGGCGTGATCGCCGAGCTCAAGAAGGCTCACCCGGGAGCCCGCCTGCATGGCCTGCACGGCACCGACAACGGCGGCATGTACGTGCGCCAGATCTACGACGAATGCGGCTGGATCTATCCGTGGCGCGTGCTGCGCCGCGATGGCGTGTCGGCGACGGCGATCCGAAAGGGCGCCAAGGGAATGACGTCGGTCGTGGTGACCGACGTGCTCGCGCAACTGTCTGCAAATGTTCCGGTGGTGACGGCTGGGGGCCGCCGCTTCCGGAATGACAACGGAGTACTGACCGAGGGGGACTAGCATGACCGTGCAACAGCCGGTCGGGGTGTCGAACCATCCCGTCGTGACCATCAAGCTTGCGTCTACATCAGACGAACTCATGCAGTGTTACATGCTGCGCGCCGCCGTGTTCATGGGCGAGCAGGCCTGCCCCTATGGGGAGGAGTTCGACGGCAACGACTACACCGCGTCGCACGTCATCATGTACGTCGACGGCGAGCCCGCCGGCTCGATGCGGCTCCGCTGGTTCCAGTCGTTCTGCAAGTTCGAGCGCTGCGTCGTGCTGCGGCCGTTCCGTGGCCTCGGCATCCACCACGAGATCAACGCCTGGTGCAAGGACTTCGCGCGGCGCAAGGGCTACACCAAGATCTATCTGCACCTTCAGCGGCGGCACATGCCGATGATGGAGAAGGAAGGCTTCCGTCGCGTCGACGACAGGGTCTTCAACTTTTCCGACCATGAGTACTACGCGGTCTATTGCGAGCTCGAACCGGTGGCGGACGCCGTCAGGCTCGAGACCGAGCCGATGGTCATGAACCGGCCGGAAGACCGCCTTGACCACCTGGGTGTCCTGGAGAAATCGGCGGCGCGCGGCGCGTCCAACCCGCATGCACCGCGCGTCGAAAGACGCGTGAATTGAGGAGATGTGAGATGAACGCAATCGCACAATCGATCGGCGGCGAAGCCATCACGACCAAGCTCGCCATGAAGATGGAGGACTCGCTGCACGCCTTCGCGGTGCGGGCGGCGTGCTTCATCGGCGAACTCGACATGCCGTACTCCGAGGAGTTCGACGGCCACGACTTCGGCGCCACCCATGTCATCGCCTATGTCGGCGAGGAGCCGGCGGGTACCGTCCGCGTGCGCTGGTTCCAGTCGTTCGCCATGGCGGAGCGGCTGGCCGTCATCCAGCGCTACCGCGGCCACAACATCGGGCAGATGCTGCTCGAGCGTTGCCGCAAGTTGGCCGAGGGGCGGGGCTGCAACATGCTGTATGTCCAGGCGCTGCCGGGCGACGTGAAGTACTGGGAGAAGCAGGGCTGGCGCCGGCTGGTCTCCGAGGAGGCGAGCTCGGGCGCCAAGCGGATCGTGGCGATGATCAAGGCCGTCGATCCGAGCAAGCCCCTGCCCGACGTCGAGGCGCCCGAGTCGATCGTGCTGCGTCCCGAACCGCAGCTCGACTCCACCGGCCTGCCGCGGGGCAGCGCTTCGAACTGATCATCGACGAAAGGAATGGCGTCGCACAGGGCCGCTGTCAGGCCTGGCCGCTTCTCGGGGGAGAGCGTCCGGCGGGCGGTCCCGCCGGGGGGCTACGCGACGTCGCCTGCCCGTCCGCGCATCGGCTACGACCGGTGCGCGGACGCGGCAACGGTCCAAGGCTGATGCGGTCCACAAAGGATGGGCTATTTCTGCTCGGCCGCCAGGCTCCGTGCGATGCCGGCGTCGATCTCGGCGCGGTCGAAGATGCCGGCCGGATTCTCGCGGGTGGCCGTGAAGGCGCGGAAGTGTGTCCAGCGTTCGCGGCTCACCGCCTCAAGTCGCGCGAGCTCCAGCAGCGGTTCGATGTGGTCGTCGACCCTGAGGTCGAGTTCGGAATATTCCTGCTCGCCGTAGATGACGAGGGCGGCCGACTGCTTGCCGCGCTTGTCGCCGCCGGCGGCCTCGCCGGCCCTCATGGCGGCGATCAGGCGGCGCGGCAGGGCGAGGTCGGTGCGCTCGCGCAGGACGCGGACCGTCTCCGACACGACGCCGGGCCCGGCCAGCATGTTGCCGGCGACCGACATGTCGTCGCCGGTCCAGTGGCCGCACCAGGGTACGCACTCGGCCCCAGTATGGGCGGCGAAACGGCCATCGGCACCCATGACGTGGAGCTGGCGGTGGTCGCGGCCGGCGTCCGGCGCGATCAGAAGGCGCACGATGTCGACGGCGCCGACGCCCTCGCGGATCAGCCGGAGCCCGCGCGGGCCGTAGAGCGGGTTGGTCAGCGCCTGGGTGCAGACCGCGCCCTTCCGCGGCTCGATGTTGGGCACGCGTGCGCCCACGGCAAAGAACTTGGTCGCGACGGCGATGCCGATGCGGCCGGTCGAACGCTCGTGGAAAATGATCGACCAGGTCATGCCGTCGTCAGCGCTCCTTCGTCAAGGTCGGGGCATCAACGCCCGGGGCATCAACGTCCGGCCGCATAGCCCTGCATGCCGCGCGGATTGGCCGCCGCCTTGCGCCAGGGATCGTCGCGCGTCGCGGCAGTGAGCCGGCCTTCCGACCATTCGTCGTTGAGCTCGACCTCGTGGCCGCGCTTCTTCAGTTCGTCGACGGTCTCCTTGGGAATCCGGCCTTCCAGCACCAGCACGCCGGGCCGCGCGGTACGCGGCCAGAAGGAGCTGGGGAAGTGCTCGCTGTGCCAGGCCGGCGCATCGATGCCTTCCTGCAGGTTCATGCCGCAATGGACGTGGCGCAGGAAAAGCTGGGTGATCCACTGGTCCTGCTGGTCGCCGCCCGGCGAGCCCCAGGCCATGTACGGCTTGCCGTCGCGGTGGGCCATGGTTGGCGTCAGCGTCGTGCGCGGCCGCTTGCCAGGCGCGAGCGAGCCCGGCAGGCCCTCTTCCAGCCAGAACATCTGGCCACGTGTGCTGATCGGGAAGCCGAGCTCGGGGATGACCGGCGAGCTCTGCAGCCAGCCGCCCGAGGGCGTGGCCGTGATCATGTTGCCGTCGCGATCGACGATGTCGAAATGCACCGTGTCGCCGGTGGTCTGGCCCAGGCGGCCGACCGTGGGCTCGCCGGCGCCGCTTGCGGCCACGGCGCTCCGCGTGCCGTCGGCGCGGCGCAGCTTCACGACGCCGCCATAGCCCTCGAGCTTGCCCGGTCGCTGGTCGAGCGAGGCATGCCGGGCGTCGATCAGCTTGCGGCGGTCGGCATTGTAGGCATCCGACAGCAGCGTCTGCATCGGCACGTCGACGAAGTCCGGATCGCCGTAGAAGGTCTCGCGGTCGGCGTAGGCGAGCTTGCTCGCCTCGACAACGAGGTGGATGAAGTCGGCGCTGGTCGGATCCATGCCATCGAGGTCGAAGCCCTTGAGCAGGGCGAGCTGCTGCAGGACCACCGGGCCCTGCGTCCAGGGACCCGCCTTGCAAACAGTGTAGCGTCCGTAGTCGTAGGTGAGCGGCGCCTCGACGGTCGCCTGCCATTTGGCCATGTCGTCGCCGCGCAGCACGCCTTTGTTGCGCTGGCCCGATACGTCCATGATTTCCTCATGGGTGTAGAAGCGGTCGATCGCCTCGGCGACGAAGCCCTGGCTCCAGGCCTTGCGCGCGCGCTCGATCTCGGCCTCGCGCCCACCGCCGCCAGCCTCGGCTTCCTTGAGGATACGGCTGTAGGTGTTGCCGATGGCGGTGTTACGGAACATCGAGGCGGGCTTGGGCACATTGCCGCCTGGCAAAAAGACCGCTGCCGACGTCGGCCAGTGGTTGCGGAACTGGTCGGCCACGGTGGCGATGGTGGCCGAGGCGCGCTCGACCAGCGGGAAACCGTTCAGCCAGTAGCCGATGGCGGGGGAGAGGACGTCGGCGAGGCGCATCGTGCCGTAGTCGCGTAGCACCAGCATGTAGGCGTCGAAGGTGCCGGGTACGCAGGCCGGCAGCAGGCCTGTGCCGGGGATGAGATCGAGACCGAGGCCCTTGTAGTGGGCGATGGTTGCCTTGGCGGGCATGGAACCCTGGCCGCAGATCACCTCGGTCTTGCCGCGCCTGACATCGTGCAGGATCAGCGGCACGTCGCCGCCGGGGCCGCAGAGATGCGGCTCGACCACCTGCAGGGTGAAGGCCGTGGCGACGGCAGCATCGAAGGCGTTGCCACCCCTCTCGAGGATCCCCATGCCGACCGCGGTGGCGATCCAGTGGGTGGAGGCCACGACACCGAACGTGCCGACGATCTCCGGCCGCGTGGTGAAGGGATTGGGGTTGATCAGTTTCACGGACGGTCTCCTCGCATGCCTGCGCGCGAGGAGACCTTAAGCCCGACGGGACGGGGCGGCTAGAGGGAGGGACCCCGGCGGGCGCGGCGGCTAGTTGTTATTGCCCTTGCCCTTGCCCTTGCCCTTGTTATTGCCGCTGTTGCCCTGGGCTTGGCCGAAGGCGCTGTTGCCGGGATCCGCCTTGGTGGTGGCGGTCGTGTTGAACACGATATTTTGCTGAGTGATCGCGCGACCGGCGATTCTCTGCAAGCGGGTGACAGAGGTCGATGCGCCCTTGTCGCCGCCCTGGCCGGGCTTGTCCTGCTTGGCGTCGCTTCGAATCCCCTTGGTCAGGGCCAACTGCGGTCCCAAGAGCGAGTTGGATTTGCCGAACCCGGAGCGATCGAACGCCTCCTCGATCGATGTCGTCACCGGCTGGGTGGTCGGCGATGAGGTTGTCGTCGTGGGCGTGGGTGCGCTCGTCGGCGAGGTGGGCTGACTTGCTGTTGTCTGTTGTTGAATCGCGGCCTCGGCCTCGGCCGGCCCCACCTGGCTCCGCTCGAACGACCGCTCGCCTATCGTCCCACCGAAGGGGATGAGGGCCGGCGTCGTCGGCGGCCCACCGACGGGCACCGTGATCTCCGATCCGTTGCGCGTGGCCGTTTGCGTGGAACCCTGACTACTCGTCACGCGCATCGACTCGCCGTACAGGAAGGAGGCGTGGGTCGCACCTGAAGCGCTGACTGAGAATGCGACAATGCCGCCCCGAATGCCGAGCGTGGCCGACGGCGTCTTGATCGTGACCTCGCTGTTCTTGCTGATCGCGCCGCCGACGAAGCGGAAGGCGCCGCGCGTGGCGCTGAGCGCCATCTCGCCGGTCTTGCGGTTGGGATCGTAGACGTACTTGTCGATCGCCAGCACGCTGTTCGGACCGATCGTCAGGGACGTTCCGTCGAGAAAGACGACATGCGCCCGGTCGTTGGCCTTGGTGGTGATCTTCTCGTTCGCCTGCACGTCGACGCCGACACGCAGGACGCGCTCCGGCTCGGCGGGCGGCTGTCCCAAGGGGTCGCCGTCGGTGACCGATGTCACGCCGACGCGCGCCCATGCCGATTCGGCCGCGAGAGCGACCACAAACGCCATCAAGACGATCCGTATGCCCCAGCGCGTCATGCCAGCTCCATGGGTGCCATGTTCATGTTAAGCCTAGAACCGCCACCCGATGCCCACAAGGGTTGTAAAGGCCTCGTAGGCATAATTGGTCAGTGATGCTGTCCTTTGTGTGTAGTTCGTCTGGCCGACAAGAGTCAGGCTATCGCTCAACGGGACCAGGAGAACAAAGCCGAGATTGATGTCGAACTGGCTGCGCGCAATGAACGGATTTACCGTGATATCGGCCGCATCGTAGGCCGCCTGGGCCGTCGAAGCGCTTGCTGTGACCGACCAAGTGCGGCCGTTGATGCCCAGCGGATCGGCAAAACGCACCTGCATGGCGCCACCGAAGCCGAATTCAAGGTAGCTCTCGGAAGCCACTTCCGCAATGTAGCGCGTGAGGGCGCCGTTGAGCGACAGGGTCATGTATTTCGTGAGTGCGACACGGAAGTCCAGGACGGCGACGGCTTCGTTGCCGGAACTCTGGTTGTTGGTTGGCGCATCGGGATTGTTCAAGAACTCGCGGCGGCGGCCGAACACAGTGAGCGCACTGTTGATCTGCGGCCCGAGCGGCGTCGCCGCCTCCATACCCGCGCCCCATGCCCAATAGCTCGGCAGGCTGTTCACCGAAACGTAGCGGCCCGTGAAGAACGGCTTCACCGTCATGTCGTTCAGCCACCCGTCCTCGAAGGGCGAGGTGCGCGGGCCGGTGGTGAAGTCGAGCAGGTAGACGTTCGCCTCGGAAACCTGGAATTGTCGCGCCCCGTAGAAGCCAAGGTCGCTTTCGAGCGCGCCATTGTCCTGCCGGCCAAGATCGTAGCGATGCCGGATCGTGCCTGCGCCGATGACGTTGAAGTCGGGCCGCCCGGAGACGGTGGGCGTCGGGACCACCGTGGCGCCGAAGGACTGGATCGCGCCGGCCGGGCCGGTATTGGCGTTGGTCGAATAGCCGATGCCGAACAACAGGTCGCCCGAGAATTGCGACTTGCCGCTCTTGCTGTCGACCTCTTTCAGGAACTGCTTCGCACGCTCCTTCGTCTCGGGTGAGGCGCGCGACGAGGCGCGCGCGCTTTCGAGATACGACCGCGCGGCTTCATAGGAAGCCAGGCGATAATAGAGGACGCCGAGTTCGAGCTTGATTTTGGGCTGGTCGCTGTCGATCAGCAGCAGCCGTTCGAGAGCCGAGATGGCCCCTTCGAGGTCGCCGACCTGCACGGCGAGTTCGGCGTACCGCAGCAAGGTCGGGGGATCGGCGGGCTTGCGCAGCGTCTCCTCAAAAGCCGCGTCGTAGGCGGCGCGCGTGTCCACCACCGGCGTGGTTTGCTGAGCTGCAACCGGGATCGCGGCCGTCAGAGCGGCAATGACAACGGCGATTCTGAATGTCCACATGTCGCGTGGATGATAGGCGAATTCCGAGCGCAGTCCAAATTTCGCCACAGTGCGGCGACGTCAGTTAGGCGAGGCGCATCCACGGCGGAATGGTCGGAATCAATTGCACCCCGCCTGCGATCAATGGCCCCGGTCCGCGCGCGGCTTCCGTTTGCAGGAGCGCCAGCGCGCGCCGTCCCGATCCCGAGCGCAACTCGCCGACTTCCTGCCCGTCGAGATGAATGGATGTCCCGGGCGCCGGCAGCGCGCCCTCGACGCTGACCGGGAACAGGCGCTTGCGCACGAGGGCGCGATACTTGGTGCGGGCCGTCAGCTCCTGGCCCATGTAGCAGCCCTTCTTCCAGTCGACGCCATTCAACTCGTCGAAGCCGTTCTCGAGCAGCAGCGCCTTCTCGATCCGGAGGTCGCGGCTGCCGTCGGGCACACCCGACTCGAGACGCAGTGCGTCGTAGGCCTCGAGCGACGCCTCTGCGATGCCGCGCGCCTGGAGCAGCGCCGACGCCGTTCCGACCGGCGCGAGCGCCCGGACCCCAAGGCCAGGAAGCCGGGGGTCGACGAAGGCGATCGCACCCTCAATCGGGAGCAGCTTCTCAGCACCGGCGCCAAAGACGGCAGCGACTTCCATCGTGGCGCTTCGATCCTCGACCGTCACCTTGGAGCGCAGCTTGTAGAGGGTGAGCTTTTTGGCGAGCGCCGGCGCCCGTTCGCGCTCGGTTTCGAGCAGCAACGTGTCGTCGCCCCCATCGGCCACGAACATGTCGTTCAGGAAGCGGCCCTGCGGTGTCAGCAGTGCCGCCCAGACGGCGTGGCCAGGCGCGACCTTGGTGGTGTCGTTGGAAATCAGCCCCTGCAGGAACTCGACCCGGTCGGCGCCGCCGACGGCGATGACACTACGGTGGGGGAGGAGGCTGAACTGGAGAGCGGTCATGACCCCGAACAGTTGGGGTCATGACGCCCTCTTGGCAAGCGTCTCGCGCCGGTCAGGCGCGATAGAACGGTTTGTCGCCGCACACCGTCACGCGATGGCCGTAGCGACGATGTGGATAATAGTCGAACATCGCGTGGTGCTGGGCGCAGCGGTTGTCCCAGAACGCCACCGAGTTCGGCTGCCACTTGAAGCGGCACTGGAACTCCGGCGTCTCGATGTGGCGGTAGAGCATCTCGAGCAGCGCGTCGCTCTCGTTGCGGCGGAGTTGCGGGATGCGGAGCGTAAAGCCACGATTGACGTAGAGCCCCTGCTTGCCGGTGACCGGATGGGTGCGGACGATGGGGTGCTCGGCGTTGGGGAACTTGATGTCGTCGCGGTCGGTGGCCTTGACCCGGTAGTAGTGTGCCTTGGAACTGTCGTGGAGCGCGGTGAGACCCTGCAGCATCTGCTTCACCGGCTCGGAGAGCGTCTCGTAGGCGCGATACATGTTGGCGAACAATGTGTCGCCGCCGCCGTCGGGCGGCACTTCGGTGAGGTAGAGGATCGAGCCCATCGGTGGCTCGGCGTCGCACGACACGTCGCTGTGCCATTCCTCGCCGGCGACATGCTTCGACTTCTCGTCGGCCTTGATCACCAGGATCTCGGGATGGTCCTTGAATTCGATCGGCGCGTTGGGGTGCGTGTGCAGGGGGCCGAACCGTCGCCCGAAATCCTTGTGCTGCTCGATCGTCATCTTCTGGTCGCGGAAGAAGATCACGAGGTTCTCCATCAGCGCATCGTGCACCTCCTGGAACTGCTGGTTGCCCAGAGGCTTGGCGAGGTCCACGCCGAAGATCTCGGCACCGATGGCGGGCGTCAGCTTGCGCACGTCGATTGACTGGTAGGTCATTGTTCGTTTCCTCCCGAGCTCGGGCTCGTGTGGCGTCAACCTACGCCCGTTACGGCACGGCGCCCGCGCAAAGTCGACAAAGTCCGTATTGCGGACTATGGTGCCGCATGGCGTCCGGGGCAGTCATCGAGCCAGTGCGGCGCAGCTTTGCGGTACTGGAGGCGCTCAGCCGCCGACGCAGCTCAACCGTGGGCGTGCTGACCGGCGAGACCGGCCTGCCGCGGCCCACCGTGGTGCGCCTGCTGCACACGCTGATCGCACTGGGCTATGCCGTGCGCGTGTCGCGCGAGCAGGGCTATCGTCTGACCGAGCGCGTACTGGGCCTCGCGGGTTCGATCCGCTTCGTCGATCACCTGGTCGACGCCGCCATCCCGCATATGAGCCGCTTCACCGCCGAACACGGCTGGCCACTCTATCTCGCGACCCTGGGCCACGGCGCCATCACCATCCGCCATTCCACCGCGCCGGAGAGCCCGATGTCGTTCGAGGGGGCGGGACTCAACCTGCCGCGTCCGCTTCTGATCAGCGCTCTGGGCCGGGCCTGGCTTGCCTTTTGTTCGGAAGAAGAGCGGCGGAGCATCCTCGCCGATGTCGTCGGGCTGACGCCGCGCCAGGAAGCGGCTTTCCGGATCGTGCTCGCGGGCGTCCGGCGCGACGGCTATGCCTTCACCCAGTCACCGCGGGCCTCGCGCCTGCAGGGCATCGCCGTGCCGATCCGCCAGGGGAGCAGGGGCACGCGCGTGTTGGGCAGCCTTTCCATGCGCTTCCCGCGCTCGGCCATGACCGATGCCGAGGCAGGTCAGCGCTTCGGCCGCCGGCTCCAGCAACTTGCCCGTGTGATCGCCAGCGATGCGGGGAAGAAGATTACGGGATGACGTGCGTCAGCCGATGACGCCGCGGTCGCGCAACACCTTCATGACCGACTCGATCTCGCCTTCGAGCGACATCTCGGTCGTGCGGATATGGATATCAGGTGATTCGGGGGCCTCGTAAGGCGAGTCGATACCGGTGAAGTTCGTGATCTTGCCTTCGCGGGCACGACGGTAGAGCCCTTTGGGATCGCGGCGCTCGCATTCGGCGAACGGCGTGTCGACGAAGATCTCGACGAACTCGTCGTCGGCCATGCGCTCACGGGCGAGCTGCCGCTCGCTGCGGAAGGGCGAGATGACCGACACGAGAACGATCAACCCGGCCTCGCAGAACAGCCGGGCGACCTCGATGACGCGCCGGACGTTCTCGACCCTGTCGGCGTCGGTGAATCCCAGATCCCGGTTGAGGCCGTGGCGGACGTTGTCGCCGTCCAACGAGTAAGTATGACGGCCGAGCGCGAGCAGCCGCTTCTCGACGCCGTCGGCGATCGTCGATTTTCCCGACCCGGAAAGGCCGGTGAACCACAGTACGCAGGGGCGCTGGTGCTTGATCCGCGCGCGTGAAGCCTTGTCGACGGCGAACGCCTGCCAGGGCAGGTTGGAAGCCCGGCGCAGCGGGAACCGGATCATGCCGGCGCCGACGGTCGCATTGCTGGTCCGGTCGATCATGATGAAGCTGCCAGTGTCCCTGTTTTCGTTGTAGACATCGAACGGCGCTGGCCGGTCGAGAGCGACATTGGCGAAGCCGATTTCATTCAGCGCCAGCTGTTTCGTCGCCTCGTGGACGCCGATCTCGACGTCGATCCGGTGCTTCAGTTCGGTCACGGTCGCCGTCAGCGTCGCCGTGCCGAGCTGCAACAGGTAAGGCCGGCCCGGCAGCATCGGTGCGTCATGCATCCACACCAGGTGGCAGGCGAACTGGTCGGCCACGTGCGGCGGACGGTCCGTGGCCGCAAGGACGTCGCCGCGCGCGACATCGAACGCGTCGGTGAGAGTGAGGGTGACGGCCTGACCGGCGCCGGCCTCGGCAAGATCGCCGTCCTGCGTGACGATGCGGGCGATACGGTTGCTCGCGCCCGAGGGCTGTACGACGATCTCTTCGCCGGTCCGGATGCTGCCGCCGAGCACGGAGCCGGCGTAGCCGCGGAAATCGGCTCCGTTGCGGTTGATCCACTGCACGGCGAGGCGGAACGGCCGCGTATCGCCCCGGTCCACGTCGACGGTCTCGAGATGGTCGAGCAGCGTCGGGCCGCGATACCAGGGCATAGCGGCGCCGGGCTCGATGACGTTGTCACCCCTCAGCGCCGATGTCGGGATGGCCGTGACCGCAGCGAGTTCGAGCCGCCTGGCGAGGAGCGAGTAGGTGGCCACGATCTCGGCGAAGCGCTGCTCACTGTAGTCGACCAGATCCATCTTGTTGACGGCGAGGACCACGTGCCGGACGCCCATCAGCGCCACGATGGTACTGTGCCTGAAGGTTTGCGCCAGCAGGCCCTTGCGCGCGTCGACGATGACGATCGCCAGGTCGGCGGTGGAAGCGCCGGTCACCATGTTGCGCGTGTATTGCGCGTGTCCCGGCGTGTCGGCGACGATGAACCTGCGCCGCGCTGTGGAAAAGAACCTGTAGGCGACGTCGATCGTGATGCCTTGTTCGCGCTCGGCCTGCAGCCCATCGACCAGGAGCGCCAGATCCGGCGAATCGCCGACGGTCCCGTACCGCTTCGAGTCGCGCGCCAGGGCCTCGAGATGGTCACCCGGCACGAGGCGCGCATCGAACAGCAGTCGGCCGATCAATGTGCTCTTGCCGTTGTCGACGCTGCCGCAGGTGATGAGGCGCAGCATGTCCTTGTCGCCCGGATCGAGCGGCGGCGGCGCCATCAGAAGTATCCTTCCCGCTTCTTGAGCTCCATCGAGCCGCTCTGGTCGTGGTCGATCGCCCGGCCCTGGCGTTCGGATGTGCGGGCGGCGGCCAGTTCGGCGATGATCTCGGACAGGGTGGCAGCGCGGGACTCGACGGCGCCCGTCAGCGGGTAGCACCCAAGGGTCCGGAACCTCACCCAGCGTTGCTGCGCCACCTCGCCGGCGCGCAGCGACAGCCTGTCGTCATCGACCTTGATCAGCATCCCATCCCGTTCAACGACCAGACGCTCCGCTGCGAAATAGAGGGGGACCACGGGGATGTTCTCCCGCCGGATGTAGGTCCAGACATCCAGTTCGGTCCAGTTCGACAACGGAAAGACGCGGATGCTTTCTCCGGGATGGATGCGGCCGTTGTACAGCTGCCACAACTCCGGGCGCTGGTGGCGCGGATCCCAGCGATGGGCAGTGCTTCTGAAGGAGAAAATCCGCTCCTTGGCCCGCGAGGTCTCCTCGTCCCGTCGGGCACCGCCGATTGCGGCGTCGAAGCCATGCAGGTCCAGCGCCTGTTTCAATGCTTCTGTCTTCATGACGTCGGTGTGGACGGCCCCGCCGTGGGAGATCGGGCCGATGCCCTTGGCAATCCCGTCGCGATTGACGTGGACGATCAGCTGGAGGCCCAGTTCACCGACGCGCCGGTCGCGGAAGGCGATCATCTCGCGGAACTTCCACATCGTATCGACGTGCAGCAGCATGAAGGGCGGTTTGGCCGGGAAGAACGCCTTCAGGGCGAGGTGCAGCAGGACCGAGGAGTCCTTGCCGATGGAGTACAGGATGACGGGCTTGCGAAAATTCGCGGCCGCTTCGCGCAGGATGTGGATACTCTCGGCTTCGAGCGCCTGCAGGTAGGAGTTCGCGATTGGCACGAGGGCTTGATCTTTCCGGTACGGCGGCTAGTCCGCAGCAACATGCTGCGCTTGGGGCAGAAAATCTCCGAGGTCCTTGGCGGTCGGCCAGACGAAGTTGCGGAGGGTGCCGTCGAGCGAATGGCCGAGGAACGACACTGCGTCTTGCCGGAACGAGGTTCGCGAGCGCGGAATGGTCGACAGAACGGACAGTTTCTTACTCAGGTGCATGCGTAGCTCGTATACGGCCGCGCTGACTTTCCCATCCCTGCCTTCGAGCCATTTTTTGCCGACATACCCACATACCCATAGAGACGCGCAACGAACACGGTGACCCCAGCCTTGTTGCATAGATTATGCGGTTGTGGGCATACATCCACGCCCAGCTGTGATGGGCTGGGTTGCAGATTTCAGCGTTCTGGCGGGGCGGGGCAGGTTCCAGGCCTTCGGGGAACGCGCTCGATGCAATCCCACACGTAAGGTCCGGAGAGGAAATCCAATGTCGTTCCGCGCGCTCGTCCTCAGTCAAGGCCCTGACCGCAAGGTGAGTGGCGTCCTCGAGACCTTGCCTGACGACAGGTTGCCGGCGGGCGACGTTACGGTCGCGGTCGACCATTCGACGCTCAACTACAAAGATGGGCTGGTACTTACGACGGGTGGCGGGTTGGTGAAGACCTGGCCGCATGTCGGCGGCATCGACTTCGCCGGCACGGTCGAGGCGTCGGAGAATCCCGCCTTCAAGCCCGGCGACCAGGTCGTGCTCAACGGCTATCGAGTCGGTGAACTGCATTGGGGCGGCTACGCCACCAAGGCACGGGTGAAAGGTGATTGGCTGGTCAAGCTACCCGCCTCGATCTCGACCAAGCGGGCGATGGCCATCGGCACGGCGGGCTACACCTCCATGCTCTGCGTCATGGCGTTGGAGAAGCATGGCATCACCCCGGCTGCCGGCGAGATCCTGGTGACCGGTGCGGCGGGCGGCGTCGGTTCGGTCGCTGTCGCGATCCTTGCCAAGCTCGGCTACACGGTCGTGGCCGCCACGGGCCGACCGCAGGAAGGCGCGTATCTCACGGCGCTCGGTGCCAAGACGATCATGGACCGCAAGGAACTCGTCGAGGCGCCCGACCGGCCGCTCCTGTCCGAGCGTTTCGCCGGTCTGGTCGATACGGTCTCCGGGGTGATGTTCGCCAGGGCGCTGGCGCAGGTGAAGTACAGCGGCGCGGCGGCGGTCTGCGGGCTTGCGTCCGGGCCTTCGTTCCCCGGCTCGATTCTGCCCTTCATCCTGCGCAACATCACCGTCTACGGCATCGACTCGGTGATGCTGCCCAAGGCGCCGCGCGAGGCGGCATGGCGGCGGCTGGGTTCCGATCTGCCGCTCGACAAGCTCGACAGCACGGTAAGCGAGGCGAGCCTTTCCGACCTGATGGCACTGGCCCCAAAAATCCTCAAAGGAGAAGTACGCGGCCGCGTAGTTGTCGACGTGAACAAGTGATAGCGTAAGTTATTGATTTTACAGTTCGCCGAAGGACAACACCGATGACGCCTCCTGCCTCCAAGCCCGTCGCCAACAATCTCGACGCCTTCTTCATGCCGTTCACGGCGAGCCGGCAGTTCAAGAAGAATCCTCGGATGCTGGCCAAGGCGAAGGGTGTCCATTATTGGACGCCGGAGGGACGCAAGATCATCGACGGCACGGCGGGCCTGTGGTGCGTCAACGCGGGCCACGGCCGCGAGGAAATCAAGGCGGCGATCGCAAAGCAACTCGACGAGATGGACTACGCGCCGTCGTTCCAGATGGGCCATCCCAAGGCCTTCGAGCTGGCGGCGCGCCATGCCGCACTCCTGCCGGGCGACCTCAACCATGCCTTCTATTGCAACTCCGGTTCGGAGGCGGTGGACAGCGCGCTCAAGATCGCGCTCGCCTACCACCGCGCCAACGGGCAGGGCACGCGCACCCGCTTCGTCGGCCGCGAGCGTGGCTATCATGGCGTCGGCTTCGGCGGCATCTCCGTCGGCGGCATGGTCAACAACCGCAAATGGTTCGGCGCCATGCTGCCGGGTGTCGATCACCTGCCGCATACACACCTGCCGCAGAACGCCTTCTCGAAGGGCCAACCCGAGCATGGGGCCGAGCTCGCCGATGCGCTCGAGGGCATCGTCGGCCTGCATGATGCGTCGAACATCGCCGCCGTCATCGTCGAGCCGTGCGCTGGCTCGACCGGCTACCTGCCGCCGCCCAAGGGCTACCTGCAGCGCCTGCGCCAGATCTGCGACAAGCACGGCATCCTGCTGATCTTCGACGAGGTCATCACCGGCTTCGGCCGCCTCGGCACCAGCTTCGCCGCCGAGAAGTTCGGCGTCATTCCCGATTTGATGACAGTGGCCAAGGGAATCTCCAACGCCACCGTGCCGATGGGCGGCGTGTTCGTGCGCAAGCACGTGTTCGACGGGCTGATGAACGGGCCGGAGGGCGCCATCGACCTGTTCCACGGCTACACCTACTCCGCCCATCCGCTGGCTTGCGCCGCGGCCTCGGCAGTCCTCGACATTTACCGCGATGAAAACCTGTTCGAGCGCGCGGGCGAACTCTCCTCCTACTGGGAGGAAGGCGTACACTCGCTGAAGGGCCTGCCGAACGTCACCGACATCCGCAATCTCGGCCTCGCGGCCGGCATCGACCTGGCGCCGAGCGGCCCGGTCGGCACCCGTGGCTACGCGGCCTTCACCAAAGCCTTCGAGCTCGGCCTGATGGTCCGCCAGTCGGGCGATGCCATCGCCATGTCGCCGCCGCTGGTGATCGAGAAGGCGCAGATCGACGAGATCATCGACATCACCGCCCGGACGATCAAGGCAGTGGCCTGACGCGGCGCGCGTGGCCCTGAACGACGAACTGTTCTGGCTGATCGGTGAATTCGCCGCGATAATGCATATCGCCGTCGCCGGTGCGGTGACCATCCATGTCCTGCTCTACAAGCGCAACGTCGGCGCTGCCGTCTCCTGGATCGGCATTGCCTGGTTGTCGCCGTTTCTCGGCGGGTTGCTCTACGCGATCATGGGCATCAACCGGGTCAAGCGCCGCGCCAAGCGACTGCTGCGCCAGCGTACCCAGCCGGGGATTACCGAAGCCGCGTCGGCGGGCATGTCGCCCGACGACCCGCTGGCGCCGCTGGAATTTGCCGTCGGCCGGCTGACCGGACTGCCGCGCGAGCACGGCAACAAGGTCGATACCCTGCGCAATGGCGACGAGGCTTATCCACGCATGCTCGAGGAGATCGGGCGCGCCCGGATGAGCATCGGCCTCCAGAGCTATATCTTCCGGGACGACGCCGCCGGCGCGCCGTTTCACCAGGCCTTGATCGAGGCCCAGCGCCGCGGCGTGCAGGTGAGGGTGCTCATCGACGGCGTCGGTGGCGGCTATTTCTGGTCGGGAACCTACCGGCGGCTCAGCCGGGCTGGTGTGCCGGTCGCGCGCTTTCTGCATTCGTACTTTCCCTGGCGCATGCCGTTCGTGAACCTGCGCAACCATCGCAAGGTGTTGGTGATCGACGGTCGCATCGGCTTCACCGGCGGAATCAACATCGGCGCCGAAAACCTGCAGGCTGCCCATCCGACGCATGCGGTGCGGGACACGCATTTCCGCTTCGAGGGTCCAGTCGTCGAGCAGCTCACCGACGCCTTCGTCGACGACTGGCTGTTCGCGACCGGCGAGGATCTGCCTGACAAGGACTGGTTTCCGTCGATCGAAAAGGCGGGGGTCGTGGCGGCCCGGGTGGTGACCTCCGGTCCCGACGAGGACAACGAACGCATCGAGTTCGTGGCGCTGCATGCGATTTCCTGCGCCCGCAAGTCGGTCCGCGTGGTGACGCCTTATTTCCTGCCGCCAGAGCCGTTGACGATGGCGTTGGGTCTCGCTGCCATGCGCGGCATCGAAGTCGACCTGATTCTTCCCGAGCGCGGCAACCACGCGATCCTGGATTGGGCGCGCCAGATTCCGCTAAGGCCACTGATCGAGGCGGGTTGCCGCGTCTGGCTGCTGCCGCCGCCCTTCGAACACTCGAAGCTGATGACCGTCGACGACTGCTGGTCATTTGTTGGCAGCGCCAACTGGGACACCCGCAGCTTCCGGCTGAACTTCGAGCTGAACATCGAACTGCACGATACCGGCTTCGCGCACGAGATCGCGGTGGCGACCAGGCGCTGTCGTCGGCTGACGACGGTCGAAATCGACGCCGATCCCCTGCCGATCCGGCTGCGCAACGGCGCCGCCCGCCTTCTGCAGCCCTACCTGTAAGGTCCTAGCGCAAAGCTGCGCGAAGCCGGGCGATACGGTGGCGCGTCAATCTCAGCGGGTCGCGCTTGGCCGCCGCTTCGGAAATGTGAAGGTCGAGTACGATCGGCCGGTGGTCGGACGGACCGAAAGCGAGCGTGCTGGTCGAACTGCAGCGCAGTCCGTGCACCAGGCAACGGTCGAGGCGAAAGGGTACGACGTTGCTGGCGAAGTGGGTCGGCTCGAGCGGCCCGACGTCGAAGAAGCCAGGCACCAGGATGGGGCCGACGGCATTGTAGTCGCCGATGATCGCCGAGGGTTTGCCCCGCAGCGACGCGGCGATGCGCGAGAGCTGCCGGCGGTTGAGCAACTGGCCGTGCGACAGATGTACGTTGGCAAAGGTGATGTCGCCGATCTGGACGATCTGCGCCCTGCGGCGCGGCAGGCGGCCGGGCAGCCGCGAGGCCGGTAGCGGCAGCGCG
>NZ_SCVH01000140.1 GCF_004296935.1 Reyranella sp. | reverse complement strand
GGCTCCGGCACGGGCTCGAACTTCTCGGCGCTACGCGGCGAAGGCGAGCGCCTGTCCGGCGGCGGTCACTCTTCCGGCCTGATGTCCTTCCTCAAGATCGGCGACCGCGCAGCGGGCGCCATCAAGTCGGGTGGCACGACGCGGCGTGCCGCGAAGATGGTCACCGTCGACATCGACCATCCGGACATCGAGGACTTCATCGCCTGGAAGATGCTGGAGGAGCAGAAGGTCGCGGCACTGGTCGCGGGCTCCCGTCTGGCCGACCGGCATCTCAATGCCGTGATGTGCGCCTGTCTCGACACCGAAGTCGAGGGCAAGGCGGCGTTCGACCCCAAGCAGAACCCGAAGCTGCGCCGTGAAATCGTGGCGGCGCGGCAGGCGGAGCTGCCCGAGAATTACATCCAGCGTGTCATCCAGTTCGCCCGCCAGGGTTACCGCCACATCGAATTCCCGGCGTTCGACACCGACTGGCAGTCGGAAGCTTATATTTCGGTGTCGGGCCAGAACGCCAACAATTCCGTCCGCGTCACCGACGACTTCCTGCGGGCCGTCGAGGCCGACCGCGACTGGTCCCTGACCGCGCGCACGACCGGCAAGACGGTCAAGACCGTGGCCGCGCGCGACCTCTGGGATCGCATCGCCGAAGCGGCTTGGCACTCGGCCGATCCAGGTGTGCAGTACGACACCACGATCAACGACTGGCACACCTGCCCGGCGTCGGGGCGCATCAATGCCTCCAATCCGTGCTCGGAGTACATGTTCCTCGACGACACGGCCTGCAATCTGGCTTCGCTGAACCTGATGCGGTTCCGCCAGGCCGATGGCGCGCTCGACGTCGCGGCGCTGGAACACGCTGCCCGGCTATGGACAGTCGTGCTCGAGATCTCCGTGATGATGGCGCAGTACCCCTCGCGCACGATCGCCGAACTCTCCTACCAGTACCGCACGCTCGGCCTCGGCTACGCCAACCTCGGCGCCCTGCTGATGGCCTCCGGGCTCGGCTACGATAGCGCTCGCGGCCGCGCCATCGCCGGCGCTGTGACCGCGATCATGACCGGCGCCGCCTATGCGGCCTCGGCCGAGATGGCGGGGCTGATGGGCCCCTTCCCCGGCTTTGCCGCCAACCGCGATGCCATGCTCCGCGTCGTCCGCAACCATCGTCGCGCCGCCCATGGCGAGGCGGCCGGGTATGAAGGCCTGGCGACCGTGCCGGTCGCGCTGGATGCCGGCAATTGCCCGGACGGCCGGCTCGTCGCCGCCGCCCAGCGGGTCTGGGATCGCGCCCTCGACCTCGGCGAGCGCCACGGCTTCCGCAATGCCCAGGTCTCCGTCATCGCGCCGACCGGTACGATCGGGCTGGTCATGGATTGCGACACCACCGGCATCGAGCCCGACTTCTCGCTGGTCAAGTTCAAGAAGCTGGCGGGCGGTGGCTATTTCAAGATCATCAACCAGACGGTCACGCTGGCGCTGCAGACCTTGGGCTACGACGCCGAAGCCATTGCCCGTATCGTGGACTACGCCGTCGGGCGCGGCTCGCTCAAGGACGCGCCGGCCATCAACCACGAAACGCTGGCATCGCGCGGCTTCGATGCCGAGACGCTGACGCGCGTCGAGAAGGCCATCGTCACCGCCTTCGACATCCGCTTCGCCTTCTCGCGCTACACGCTGGGCGACGCCTTCTGCCGCGAGGTCCTTGGTCTCGACGAGGCCACGCTCTCCGACTCCAAGCTCGATGTCCTGGCCTGCCTCGGCTTCTCCAAGGGCGACATCGCGCAGGCCAACATCCACGTCTGCGGGACCATGACGCTCGAGGGCGCACCGGGCCTCAAGCGCGAACATCTCCCGGTATTCGATTGTGCGAATCCCTGTGGACGAGATGGAACACGCAGCTTGTCTGCGGAGAGTCATATACGCATGATGGCTGCAGCCCAGCCGTTCGTATCGGGCGCCATCTCCAAGACCATCAACATGCCCAATGAAGCTACGGTCGAGGATTGCCGCAAGGCCTATGAAATGTCGTGGAGGCTTGGCTTGAAGGCCAATGCGCTCTATCGCGACGGTTCCAAGCTTTCGCAGCCGCTCTCGGCGATGGCTCTGGGCGACGACAAGGCCGCCAACGACGACCTCGCCGAACTGTCGCCTGCCGCGCGGGCCCCGATCATTGCCGAGCGCATCATCGAACGGATCGTCGAGCGTGAAGTGCGCGCAGGCCGCGAGCGGCTGCCGCAGCGCCGCAAGGGTTACACCCAGAAAGCCAACGTCGGCGGCCACAAGGTCTACCTGCGCACCGGCGAGTACGAGGACGGCCGGGTCGGCGAGATCTTCGTCGACATGCACAAGGAAGGTGCCGCCTTCCGCAGCCTGATGAACAATTTTGCCATCGCGATCTCGATCGGCCTGCAATACGGCGTGCCGCTCGAAGAATTCGTCGAGGCCTATACCTTCACGCGTTTCGAGCCGTCTGGCCTGGTCGAGGGCAACGACGCGATCAAGATGTCGACGTCGGTGCTCGACTACATCTTCCGAGAGCTGGCGATCTCCTACCTCGGGCGCAACGATCTTGCCCATGTCGAGCAGGCCGACCTCAGGCCCGACGGCGTCGGCCGCGGCGAAGTGCAAGGCGAGTTGCCGGGCTCAGGGACGGACGCGGCCCAGGCGGCCGCCGCCGCCGTGAGCCGCATCGCCAGCGTCGGCTTCGTGCGCAGCAATCTTTATGTGTTGAATGGCCGAACGGCCGGCAGTGTCGCGATCGCCTCCGAGGCGATCGCCGCCGGCCCCGTGCCCACAGGACTGACGGACGGCCCAGCCGTCGCTTTGGCGTCCAACGCCCAGGCGGCCGTCGTCGGCGTCGCGATCGGAGAGGCAGCTTCTTCTGCCCTTGGCTTCGCCCTCGAGGCGAAGCTCAAGGGCTTTGAAGGCGATGCCTGTCCGGAGTGCGGCAACTTCACCATGGTCCGCAACGGGACGTGCCTCAAATGCACGACCTGCGGCGGCACCACTGGCTGCAGTTGACGTGTGTGACGAAGCGTACCCCGCGTAAGCCGAGGAACCCGCGGTTGGGAACCTCAATGCTAACCATAGGAGACAGTTATGGCTGCTAAGAAAAAGGCTGCTAAGAAGAAGGCTGCTAAGAAGAAGAAGCAGTAGACAGGAAAGGGCGTAGGCCAAAGTTTACTTTGGCCCCTCTAACCAAACGCCTTTCGGCTTCCGCGTGGGTGCCCTCACGGGCCCCACCGGAAGCCACCTTCAGAAGACGAGCATTAAATGCCAACGCGACGCCTCCGCTTGCGGAGGTGGAAAGGCGAAACTGAATAAGCGTCCGGCGACCTCGGTCTGCCGGACTCTTTTTTTGCCTGCCTTGAAGACGGCCATATTCCCCTCTACATAGCGGAATATGGATACTGACCAGTCAGTCAATACCACGTCATCACCGACCGAGACCTTGCCCCGCACGCGTCGGCCAGAGGATCGGGCGCCCGAGATTGCGCGCGCGGCGCTGGAGTTGTTCGTTACCCGGGGTTTTGCCGCCACCAAGCTCGAGGACGTGGCCAAGGCCGCCTCGGTCAGCAAGGGCCTTCCCTACCTCTACTTCAAGAACAAGGAAGAGCTGTTCAAGGCAGTGATCACCGAAGCCATCGGCGGTCCTCTCGCCGAGGCCTCCGACATGATCGACCACTTCCAGGGCACGAGCGAAGACCTGTTGCGCGAGTTGGTCCTGGGCTTCAGGGCCTTCGAGGAAAGTCCGGCCGGCGGCGTGGTGAAGCTGATCCTGGCCGAGGCCGGCAATTTTCCCGACGTGGCCCGCTTCTTCTGCGCCCATTTCGATCTGCGGGGACGCGAACTCTTCATCCGTGCACTACGGCGCGGCGTCCAGCGCAAGGAGTTCCGGCAAATCGAGGATATCGAGACCACGGCGATCATCCTCGCCCAGCCACTCGCCATGTTCTCCGTCTGGAAACGGTCGCTCGCGCCTTACGACCCGACCAACACGCTCAGCAGCGACCAGTTCTACGCCGCCTACCTCGATTTCATCTTCAAGGGGCTCCGCCCATGAGTAGCCGACGCACAATCCTGATCGCCGCTGCAGTGGCTGTCTTGGCTGTCACGGCAGGTGCCGTCGCCTGGAAGAGCGGCCGTAGTGTATCGATCCAGGCCGCAAGCGCACAGGCCGGCAAGGCGGCCGACCCGGTCATCGAACTAATCCTGCCCGAACTTCACACGATCAGCCCCCGCGGCCTGGTCGATACTGTTCGATTCACCGGCACGACCCAGCCCATCGACCAGACGATCGTGAAGGCGCGTGTTCCCGGACGCCTTGCCGAAGTGCTGGTGCGCGAGGGTGACCGTGTGACCAAGGGCCAGGTGCTGGCGCGCTTCGAAGCGGCCGAGCTGCAGGCCAAGGTGAACGAGCGGCGCTCGGCCCTGGAAGGCGCCCGCGCCGACGCCAGGTGGACGGCCCGCGACCGTTCGGACAAAGAATCGCTCGCCTCGCGCAACATCGTCTCGCAGTCCGCCGCCGACCAGGCGCGTGCCACGGCCGAGAACAGATCCTCGATGGTCGCCGTCGCCGAGGCGCAGCTCGAAGTCGCCATGAGGAACCTCGCAGACGCCCAGGTGGTCGCCCCCTTCGACGGCGTGGTCGGCGAGCGCCTCGCCAATCAGGGCGAGTCGCTGCCCATCGACGGCAAGATCCTGGCGTTGCTCGACACCAGCCATGTCGAGATCTCGGCCCAGATGCCGGCTGCGGACGTCGTGCGCCTGCGCGTGGACCAGCGTGCCGCCGTCACACTCGAAGGTTTCGGCGACCGCATCTTCGACGGCCGCATCACTCGCATCAGCCCGACGACCCAGGCAGGATCGCGTTCGATCCCGGTCTATGTCGAGATTGTCGACCGGCACGAAGGCCTGCGCGGCGGCCTGTTCGCCATGGGCACCGTGAACGTTAAGGAAAAGAGCCATGCCTTGGCCGTCCCCGCTTCGGCGATGCGCAAGGACGACCACGGCGACTTCGTGCTGGCCATCGAGAACGGCGTCCTCGTGCGCAAGCCCGTCGGCGCGGTGCGCACCTGGTCGCGGGGCGAATTGGTCGAGGTGAAGGGCCTGGACTCAGGCATGCAGATCGTCTCCGCGCCCCTGCCGGGCCTCCGGGCGGGGCAGAGGGTCAAGGTCATCGAGACCAAGTAGGCGCCCGGCGATGAAGCTCACCCAGATCGCCGTCGACAATCCGGTCTTCGCCACCATGATGATGGTGGCGTTGCTGGTGATGGGCCTGTTCTCGTACCGCCAGCTCGGCGTCGACCAGTTTCCCAATGTCGACTTTCCCATCGTCGTCGTCACGACCGAGTACCCTGGCGCCTCACCGGAAACGGTCGAAACCGAGATCAGCCGCAAGATCGAGGAATCGGTCAACGCGATCGCCGGGCTCAAGACGCTCACGTCGCGATCGCTTGAGGGTCGCTCGATCGTCGTCGCCGAGTTCGAGCTCTCGGTTCAGTCGTCCATCGCCATGCAGGACGTCCGCGAGAAGGTCCAGCAGGTCCGCGCCGCCTTCAAGCCGGAGATCAAGGAACCGCTGATCCAGCGCTTCAATCCGGACGACCAGCCGATCGTGTCGATCGCGGTGCGCTCCGACATCCGTTCGGTGCGCGACCTGACGACGCTCGCCGACCAGCTCATCGTCAAGCGCCTGCAGACCGTGCGCGACGTCGGGCGCGCCACCATCGCCGGCGGCGTCAAGCGTCAGATCAACATCGAACTTGATCCCGGCCGCATGCATTCTCTGCGGGTCGGCGTCAACGACATCATGCGGGCAATCCGGGACGAGAACCAGAATTTCCCCGCCGGCAACGTCGCGCGCGGCAACGACGACCGCATCATCGAGGTCACCGGCCGCGTCGCCGAGCCCGGCAACTTCGCCGACCTGATCGTGGCTCGCCGCGGCCTCGCCCCGGTCTACCTGCGGCAGGTCGCGACCGTGGTCGACGGCCAGCAGGAACTCGAGAGCGTTGCCACCCAGAACGGCGAGCGGGCGCTGGCCATCGATGTGGTCAAGACGCAGGGTTCGAACACCATTGAGGTCGCCCGCGGCGTACGCCGGGCAGTTGCCGATCTTCAGGCCGTCGTGCCGCCCGACGTCAAGCTCGAGATCGTGCGCGACAGCTCGCGCGGCATCCAGAACTCGGTCAGCAACGTCCAGCAGACGATGATCGAAGGCGGCCTGCTCACCATCGCCATCGTGTTCCTGTTCCTGCACTCGTGGCGCAGCACGGTGATCACCGGCCTGGCGCTTCCCATCTCCGTGTTCGGCGCCTTCATGGTGATGGCGGCGTTTGGCTTCACGCTGAACGTGCTGACTCTGATGGCGCTCAGCCTCGCCATCGGCATCCTCATCGACGATGCCATCGTGGTGCGCGAGAACATCATGCGCCATATCGGCTTCGGCAAAACACACCGCCAGGCCGCGATCGACGGCACCAACGAAATCGGGCTCGCGGTGCTGGCGACGACCTTCTGTATCGTCGCGGTGTTCCTGCCGGTTGCCTTCATGGGCGGCATCATCGGCCGCTTCTTCTTCCAGTTCGGCGTCATGGTCTCGGCGGCGGTGCTGATCTCTCTGTTCGTGTCCTTCACGCTCGACCCGATGCTGTCGAGCATCTGGTACGACCCGCAGGCGCACGGCACCGGCCGCTTCGCCCGGATCGTGAACGCGACGCAGGATCGCGCCAACAACCTCTACCGGGCGATCCTCGGCTGGTCGCTGCGCTGGCCCAAGATCACCCTGCTGATCGCGCTCGGCACCTTCGTCGGCAGCTTCGCCCTGCCGAAGTACATCGGCTTTGAGTTCGTTCCCCAGGCCGATCTCGGCGAGCAGGTCGTGAGCATCGAGACCCCGATCGGATCGTCGCTCGAATATACGACGGCCAAGCTCAATCAGGTCGATGCAGCGGTGCGCGAGATTCCCGAGGTCGCCTATACCTACGGCACCGTCAATACCGGCTATGCCAACGGCAAGAACCAGGCGAGCCTCTATCTCCGCCTGAAGCCCATCAAGGAGCGCAAGCGCTCGCCCGAGCAGCTCGCCCAGCCGATCCGCGAGCGCCTGGCCGGCATCCCCGGCGTGCTGGTGTCGATCAACATTCCGGGCGGCCCCGGCGGCGGTGTGCAGAAGCAACTCCAACTGTCGCTCCAGGGACCCGACACCGCCGTGCTCGACACGCTGTCGCAGGAGGTGATGCGCCGCGCCGCGGCCATTCCGGGCATCGTCGACCTCGACCGCAACCTGAAAGCTGCCAAGCCGGTGCTGTCGGTGCGGTTGCGGCGCGATGCTGCCTCCGACCTCGGCCTCGGCTCGGTCCAGGTGGCGCAGTCCCTGCGGCCACTGTTCGCCGGCGACGAGACGAGCCTGTGGCGGGCCCCCGACGGCGAAAACTACACCGTCATGGTCCGACTGCCGGTCGACGAGCGCACCGGCGTCGCCGACCTGCAACGCATCTGGTTCACCGCCGGCTTCGAGCCGACCGGCTTGCCACGGATGGTCCACATCGCCCAGATCGCCGACATCATCGACGACGTCGGCGCCTCCCAGATCAACCGTCGCGACCTCAACCGCGAGGTCCAGATAACCGCCAACGTCTCGGGCCGGTCGACCGGCGAAGCCAGCAGCGACCTGCAGAAGATCCTGGCCGAAACCAAGCTGCCGCCAGGCTACCGCTTCGTCTTCGGCGGCTCGACCAAGGACATGGCAGAAAGCGCCGCCTATGCCGGCCAGGCGCTGCTGCTGGCGGTCATCCTGATCTACCTGATCCTGGCCTCGCAGTTCGGCAGCTTCCTGCAGCCCATCGCCATCATGATGTCATTGCCGATGTCATTGATCGGCGTGTTCCTGGGGTTGTTGATCGCCGGCACCACGCTCAACATCTTCAGCGCCATCGGCTTCATCATGCTGATGGGCCTTGTCACCAAGAATGCCATTCTGCTGGTCGATTTCTTCAATCAGTCGCGGGCCCGCGGCACGCCGGTCAACGAGGCCTTGCTCGAAGCCGGCATGATCCGCCTCCGGCCGATCCTGATGACCACGCTTGCCATGGTGTTCGGCATGATGCCCCTGGCGCTGGGCCTGGGCGAAGGCGCCAGCCAGCGCGCGCCGATGGCGCATGCGGTGATCGGCGGCCTGATCAGCTCGACGCTCCTCACCCTGGTCGTCGTGCCGGTCATGCTGATCTACATCGACCGGATTGGCGCCTGGACCAAAAAGCGGTTCAGCCGATCCGCCGACGACGTCGCTCGAAGGCACAAACCAGCCGAGTAAGATTCCGAGGCGGTTTTAGGCTCACCCTGGCACGATTCACGCTATGCTCGGTTCATGCCGGATGACTCCCCGACGATCGGCCTGCGTGTCGCGGACACGCTTGCCGCGGTCGATCCTCTGCAATGGGATGCCTGTGCGCTGGCGCCGGGATCGGGCGGCAATCCGTTCCTGAGCTACCGTTTCCTGAAGGCCCTGGAGGACTCGAAGTCGGTCGGGTGGCGCACCGGCTGGCAACCGCAGTATCTGCTGGCTGAAGGCTCCGAAGGCGGGCTGCTGGGCGCGGTGCCACTCTACGTCAAAGGCCATTCGCAGGGCGAGTACGTCTTCGATCACGGTTGGGCGCAGGCCTTCGAGCGCGCCGGCGGCCGCTACTATCCCAAGCTCCAGGCCGCGATTCCGTTCACCCCGGTCCCGGGGCCGCGCCTGTTCGCGCGGCCGGGGCCTCTCGCCGACGGTGTGCGCGACGCAATGATCGACATGCTGGCCAAGATCGCCGGCGACAACGGCATCAGCTCGGTCCACGCCACCTTTTGCACGGAGACCGAATGGAAGCAGTTCGGCGAACACGGCTGGCTGCTGCGGCTGGGGCAACAGTTCCACTGGCGCAACGAAGGCTACAAGAGCTTCGACGACTTCCTGGCCGCCCTCTCGTCGCGCAAGCGCAAGGCGATCCGCAAGGAACGCGAGGCAGTGCGCCGCGAGGGCCTCACCATCCGGGCGCTGAGCGGCGACGACATCAAGCCCGAGCACTGGGATGCCTTCTTCGCCTTCTACATGGACACCGGCGGGCGCAAGTGGGGTACGCCCTACCTGACGCGTGCCTTCTTCGACATCCTGGGCAGCACCATGGCCGACAAGGTCGTGCTGGTCATGGCCGAGGCCGACGGCCGACCGGTCGGCGGCGCGCTCAATCTAAAGGGCGACGACACGCTCTATGGGCGCTACTGGGGTTGCCTGGAGAGCCATGCCTTCCTGCATTTCGAGGCCTGCTACTACCAGGCGATCGACTATGCCGTGGCTCACGGACTTCAGCGGGTCGAGGCCGGAGCCCAGGGCGACCACAAGATCCAGCGCGGCTATTTGCCGGTGCCGACCTATTCGGCGCACTGGATTCCCGACGCCGGCTTCCGTCGCGCCGTCGCCGACTACCTTAGCCGCGAACGCCCGGCAGTCGAGCAGGAGATCGAAGGGTTGATGCAGTACTCGCCGTTCAGGAAAGAGAACGAGAGCTGACCGCCTACTTGGCCATCATCACGCCGAAGAAGAACACGACGAAGAAGACAAGCGGCTCGGTGAGCCCCGACAGGCCATAGGGAATCTGCCAGCCGGACTTGTCGACGATCGTGAGCAATGCCCAGAACACCGCGGTGGCGATCACCGCGGCGCGGAAGGCGAGCCAGAGAGGCTTGACCATTACTGTGCGAGCACCGGTTCCTGGTTCGCCGGCGGCAAGGCGCCGCGTTCAGGCGGCAGGAACTCGAAGACGAGCTTGGCCGAATCGCCCTGCCCCTCGACGTCAACCCGCACCGTGCCACCGGTAGAAAGCTTACCGAACAAGACCTCCTCGGCCAGCGGCTTCTTGATGTGCTCCTGGATGAAGCGGCCGAGCGGCCGGGCGCCGAATGTCTTGTCGTAGCCCTTTTCGGCCAGCCAACGGCGGGCGCTGTCACTCAGTTCGATGAAGACCTTGCGGTCGGCAAGCTGGACCTCGAGCTCGGCCACGAACTTGTCGACGACTCGGCCCATAGACTCAGGCCCAAGGCTTGCGAACTTGATGATGGCGTCGAGCCGGTTGCGGAATTCCGGAGAGAACATCCGGTTGATGGCATCGTCGTCCTCGTCGTGCCGCTGCTCTCGGCCGAAGCCCAGCGCCGGCTTCGCGATGTCAGCGGCGCCGGCGTTGGTCGTCATGCACAGGATGACGTTGCGGAAATCCACCGTCCGGCCGTTGTGGTCGGTGAGCTTGCCGTAGTCCATCACCTGCAGCAGGACGTTGAAGACGTCGGGATGCGCCTTCTCGATCTCGTCGAACAGCACGACGCAATGGGGATGCTGGTTGACCTTGTCGGTCAGCAGGCCGCCCTGGTCGAAGCCGACATAGCCCGGTGGTGCGCCGATCAGGCGCGAGACGCTGTGGCGTTCCATGTACTCCGACATGTCGAAGCGGATCAGCTCGAGCCCGAGCAAGCGCGCGAGCTGGCGGGTCACTTCAGTCTTGCCGACGCCGGTCGGGCCGGCCAGCAGATAGCTGCCGATCGGCTTCTCCGGTGCGCGCAGGCCGGCGCGCGCCAGCTTGATCGAGGCGGCGAGATGCTCGATTGCCCGGTCCTGGCCGAACACCACGGTCTTGAGATCGCGGTCGATGTTGCGCAGCAGTTCTGCGTCGTCCTTGGACACGCTCTTGGGCGGGATGCGCGCGATCTTGGCGACAATCTCTTCGATGTCCGTCACCTCGATCGTCTTCTTGCGCAGATCGGCAGCCACCAACATCTGGGCGGCGCCGACCTCGTCTATCACGTCGATCGCCTTGTCGGGCAGCTTGCGGTCGTGGATATAGCGTGCCGACAGCTCTACCGACGCCTTGATGGCGTCGTCGGTGTAGAGCACATGATGATGCTTCTCGTAGACCGGCTTCAGCCCCCGCATGATCTCGATCGCATCCGAGACCGAGGGCTCGGCAACGTCGATCTTCTGGAAGCGACGGACCAGGGCGCGGTCCTTCTCGAAGTGGTTGCGGTATTCCTTGTAGGTCGTCGAGCCGATGCAGCGCAGCTCGCCCGACTGCAGCGAAGGTTTCAGGAGGTTCGAGGCATCCATCGAGCCGCCCGACGTGGCGCCGGCGCCGATGATGGTGTGGATCTCGTCGATGAACAGCACCGAGTTGGGCTTCTTCTTGAGCTCGCTCAGCACCGCCTTCAGCCGCTCCTCGAAGTCGCCGCGATAGCGCGTGCCGGCCAGCAGGGCGCCCATGTCGAGCGAGTAGATCACCGACTCGCGCAGGACTTCCGGCACTTCGCCATCGACTATCTTGCGCGCCAGCCCCTCGGCGATGGCGGTCTTGCCGACACCGGGCTCACCGACATAGAGCGGGTTGTTCTTGGTGCGGCGGCACAGGACCTGGATGGTGCGCTCGACCTCGTACTCGCGACCGATCAGCGGGTCGACCCGGCCGTCGCGCGCCTTCTGGTTGAGATCGACGCAATAGGCCGCCAGGGCCTCGTTTCCCTGCTTGGCCGCGGCATCGCCGCCGCCCTCCTCCTCGGAGCCGCTGACCCGGCGGGTGCGGGCGCGGCCCGGAACCTTGGCCTTGCCATGGCTGATGTAGTCGACCGCATCGAGCCGGGTCATACCCTGGTTCTCGAGGAACGACACGGCGTGGCTGTCGCGCTCGGAGAACAGGGCGACCAGGACATTGGCACCCGTCACCTCGTTGCGGCCCGACGACTGGACGTGGACGGCGGCGCGCTGGACGACGCGCTGGAAGCCGGCGGTCGGCAGCGGCTCGCTCGGTGTCTGGGTGACGATGCCCTTGAGACGGTTGTCGACGAAGGTCTCGAGATCGTGCCGCAGGCGATCGATATCGACGCCGCACGATTTGAGAACCGGCATCGCGTCCTCGTCTTCCGTCATCGACAGAAGCAGGTGCTCGAGCGTCGCATATTCATGTCGGCGCTCGCCGGCCAGGCCGAACGCGCGGTGAAGAGACTTCTCGAGGTTCTTGGACAGCATGGACATCGGACCACCCTCGACGGAAAAACGAACTACTCTTCTACGAACTACTCTTTCTCCAAGGTGCACTGGAGAGGGTGCTGGTTCTTGCGGGCGTAATCCACCGTTTGCGTCACCTTCGTCTCGGCGATCTCGTAGGTATAGACACCGCAGATGCCGACGCCCTTCTGGTGGACGTGCAGCATGATCTGGGTCGCCTCGTCGCGATTCTTCTGAAAGATGTGCTGCAGCACGTCGACGACGAACTCCATCGGCGTGTAGTCGTCGTTCAGCATCAGCACCTTGTACATCGACGGCTTCTTGGTCCGCGTCCGGGTCAGCGTCAGCGCCCCGGTCCGCCCGTCATTGTCGCCGTCCCCGTCGTCGCGGCGCGGCGGCTGCTGCGGCGGGCCTCCCGGCGGCTCCCCGCCCGGTGGCTCCTTGGGCCCACCCAGCCGATCGCCCTCGAGGCGCCATTCGCATGCGGTACGCGCAGAGACCATCGTCCGGTTCAAACTCCTGATGAAGACGCCCTCCAATTATATAGGGAGCGTAAGCGCTTTCGCTACCTCGGCCTCAGCCCATCCTTCCCCACCACGAGCATCCAGCGATTGGCGGTGCCGGCGTGATACATTGGGGCATTCCAGTCGCGGCGGAGATTCGACGGTTCCAGCTTGCGCGGCCGGTTGACCGGCACCGGCACGGTATCCCAGGCGAAAAGCCGTTCCGCGAACCTCACATTGGCGAAGCCGTCGGTCGGGTAGTGATAGGCTTGGAAGCCCCAAACGCCGTTGCGGCAGGAGGCGACCGTCCACCAGAAGTCGTTGTCGGGCAGCCTGAGTCCATCGCGCGGCGGGCCGAAGGCAGCACTTGCCTCCAACAACCCCACGAGTTCCCGGGTTTCGTCGACGCTCAGAAGGCGCTCGCCACGCTTCATGCTCCACGGGCTGAGCACGTCGGCGGCATTGCCGATCACCAGATTGCTGACATTGCCCTGATCGGCCAGCACGCCGATGTTCATGCCGGCGATGCCGTCCGGCTGCAGAAAGATCTCGTATGTCCGGACCTGCTCGTCGTAGAGGGCGTTGTAGATTAGGCGGACGCGATTGCGGCCACCGGGCTTGCAGGCTTCCCGGATATCCTTGGCGCCGACGTAGGCGAACCAATTGAAACTGCGGGCGATCGGCTGTTCGACGTTGCGGTCCGCCCGCTGCGCCGACGCGCCGCCGGCGGCTGCAATAAGCGCCACCCCGACCGTTGCCGTGACCATCCACTTCATCGTAGGCCATCCTATATCGTTCGATGCAGTTTCCGAACCAACTTGGGCGGGAGCACGGCGGGGAAAGTTGCATAACCCCACAAACTTTAGTAATCTCCGAGGAATTGCCCCTAACACGTTGGCGGGGCACAAGAATATTGACATAAATGTAATGGCATAACTGGCGATGACTTTTCCCCTCAAGTGCATCGCGGTCGGCCTTTCCCGGCTGGCCGTCGGCCTTCTTTTTGTTGGTGCAATTGCCGCCCCGTCGACTGCCGATGCCCAATCGGCCTCGACGAAGCGCGCCGCGCCGCCATCCAAGGCGCGTGCCGCCGCCAAGGCCATTGTCCACAACCCCTCGCCGTGGGTGCCCAACCCCTCGGTCTCCGGCAAGACCGCCTACCTGATCGTCGATGCGACCAGTGGTCGTGAGATCGCTTCCGATCAGGCTGATGAATTGCGCCATCCGGCGTCACTCACCAAGCTGATGACGATCTACCTCACCTTCTCGGCGCTCGACTCCGGCCGCCTGGCGCTGGGCGACGCCCTGCCGGTGTCGTCGAATGCCTTGAATGCGCCGCCGACCAAGATGGGCCTGACGCCCGGTGGGTCGGTCAACGTGCGCGATGTCACGATGGCCCTCGTGACCCGATCGGCAAACGATGCGGCGGTCGTCCTGGCCGAGGCGCTGGGCGGCGACGAGCCGACTTTTGCCCGCCTCATGACCCAGAAGGCACGTCAGCTCGGCATGAGTTCGACCGTGTTCCGCAATGCTTCCGGCCTACCCAATCGCGAGCAGGTCACGACCGCGCGCGACCTCGCCCGCCTCGCCAACGCCCTGATGCGCGACTATCCGCATTACTATGCGGTGTTCTCCGTCCAGAGCTACACCTACCGCGGACGGCCGCTCGACAATCACAATCGCATGCTCGGCAGCTACGATGGCGCCGACGGCCTGAAGACCGGCTACACCGCCGCCTCCGGCTTCAATCTCGTGATGTCGGCCATGCGCGACAACCGGCGACTGATCGGCGTCGTAATGGGCGGCGAGAGCGCCAGCCGCCGTGACCGCCTGATGGCCGAATTGATGGACCGCGGCTTCGCCAGCGCCCAGGCCATGGGCGTCTCGCCCTGGACCTCGATCCGCAAGCCGCCCTCGGCCCGCTACAGTGCCGCCCAGTTCGTTCCGGGTGCCGTCATTCAGGAGGCCCCGCGTGCTGTTGCCGTGGCCAAGGCCGAGCCGCCACCCCCGCCCGCAGCGGCGCCCCAGGCCGCAGCAAACCGGGTCGCCGGCCCGGCCGTTCCCGCGCCGCCCGAAGCGGAAAATCGCTCGCTCGGAAGCTGGGTTATCCAGGTCGGGTCGTTCAACGAGCCGCAATCCGCCCAACTCGCCTTGGAGCGCGCCTCCACCGCCCTGCCCAGCGCCACGCGCTCGACCGCCGCGGCGACCATCGACGAGATACAAATGGCGAGCAAGGTCTTCCATCGTGCCCGTCTGACCAATCTCTCGCAGGAACAGGCGGTCGATGGCTGCAAGCGCCTCGAGAAGCAGAAGATCTACTGCTCGCCGCTGCAGATCACTGCCTGGAATACACCGGGCGCCCGCTGAAGGCGCGGCGCAGCCGCTGCACGAATGCACGCTTGTGGCGGCGCTGCCAGAGCGCCAGGTCCCAGGGATCTTGGCTCGGCTGCAGGCGACTGACCACCGGCTCAAACACCGTTACCGTCTCCAGCTTTCCGTGCGAACGAACCCTTAACGGGACGATCCGGTAACCCGGCCCCTCGTAGACCGTTAGATGCTCCACATCGCGGGCACTCAAGCCTCCGACGATCACTCCCGGCACCTCGCCGCGTGGATCGGGAATGACCACAGGATAGCTGGCGCCCTTGGCCCGCCGCCGCGCATGCCCCGGCAGACTGGCAGGCACATAGGCATTGGGCGGCAGCCGCCGTCCGAGAACGACCGCGGCGACGTCATGATCGAGAAGCGTGCCGTAGAAGAAGAACCGCATCAATGATGGCCGCCCGAAGCATCGTCGGGCAGGCTGACGCCGCTCGCCGCCAGAGCCGCCTTGAGGTCGACCATGAGCCGCTGGAGGCCCGCCTCGTCGGCGGCCTCGCAGCGGGCCACCAGCACCGGCTGGGTGTTCGAGGCGCGCAGCAGCCACCAGCCGTCCGCCGTGCTCACGCGCACGCCGTCGATGTCGGAGAGTTTGGCACCGGCCTTCAGCAATCGCGCCTTGACCTCATCGACGACGCCGAACTTGCGATCGTCGGCACAATCGAACCGCAGTTCCGGCGTGTTCACCGGCTGCGGCAGGGCATCACGCATGTCGGCCAGGCTTTCTCGGGCGTTGGCCACGATGTTGAGCAGACGCAGGCCGCAGTAGAGTGCGTCGTCGAAGCCGTAGAAAGTGTCGGCAAAGAAGACATGGCCGCTCATCTCGCCCGCAAGCGGCGCGCCGATCTCGGCCATCTTGCTCTTGATCAGCGAATGGCCGGTCTTGAACATCATCGGCTTGCCGCCCGCCTTGGCGATCTCGTCGAACAGGACCTGGCTTGCCTTGACGTCGGCGATGATGGTGGCGCCGGGATGGGTCTTCAGCACGTCGCGCGACCACAGCACGAGGAGCTGGTCACCCCACAGGATACGCCCCTTGCCATCGACGGCGCCGATGCGGTCGCCGTCGCCGTCGAAGGCGATGCCGAGGTCGCAGCCGCGCTTCTTGACCTCGGCAATGAGCTGCTCGAGGTTCTTCGGCACTGTCGGGTCGGGATGATGCGAGGGAAACGTGCCGTCGACCTTCTCGTTCAGCACGAAATGCTCGCCCGGCAGTTTGTCGACGACGGCGCGGATCGAAACGCCCACGGCACCGTTGCCGGTGTCCCAGGCGACCTTGAGTTTCTTGCCCGGCTTCACGTCCCTCAGCAGCCGCGCGGCATAGTCAGCCAGGATGTTCTTCTTCTCGGCCTTGCCCTGCCCGCTCTCCCAGTCGGCCTTGCCTGCCATCGCGCCCAGGGTCTGGATGTCGGCCCCGAAGAACGACTTCTTGCCCATCATCATCTTGAAGCCGTTGTAGTCCGGCGGATTGTGCGACCCCGTGATCATGATGCCGCCGTCGGCATCGAGGTGATAGACGGAGAAGTAGAGCATGGGCGTCGCGGCGAGGCCGATGTTGGTGACGTTGATGCCCGCCAACGTCAGGCCCTCGATGCAGGCCGCCGCGAGTTCCGGCGAGCTCAGTCTGCCGTCGTATCCCAAGGCGACATGCTTGCCACCCTTGCGGCGGACCAGGGTGCCGAGCGTCCGGCCGATGGCGCGTGCATCCGCAGCATGCACCGTGCCGCCCACGATTCCGCGAATGTCGTACTCGCGCAGGATGCTGGGGTCGAACTTGTGGGCCGTCTGGCTCATGAAATGACTCCGGAGGAAACGTTGATGGCTAGGTGCGCGGCTGGGGACGGCCGATCCCCTCGTAGGCAAAGCCCAGGCCGCGCATTTCGTCGGGATTGAAGATGTTGCGCAGGTCGACGATACGGGGCTGGCGCATCGCCTCCTTGAGGCGTCTGGGATCGAGGCCACGGAACTCGTGCCATTCGGTGATGACCACCAGCACGTCGGCGTCGCTGGCTGCCTCGTAGGCGGTCCTGGCAAAGGTGACGCCCGGCAGCATGCGGGCAGCCTCCTTCATTCCTTCGGGGTCGAACGCCACGATCTCCGCACCGGCGGCCATCAAGGCCGGCACGATGTCGAGCGAAGGCGCATCGCGCATGTCATCGGTATTGGCCTTGAAGGTGACGCCGAGCACGCAGATCCTGAGGCCCGCCACCGAGCCGCCACAGAAATCGATGACTTTCTTGGCCATCCGCTTCTTGCGCGCGTTGTTGACCTCGATCACCTGCTCCACGATCGTCTGCGGCGCATCGGCCTCGCGCGCGGTGTAGGCCAGCGCCAGCGTGTCCTTAGGGAAGCACGATCCGCCGAAGCCCGGGCCCGGATGGAGGAACTTCCGCCCGATGCGGCCATCGAGCCCGATGCCGCGCGCCACATCGTGGACGTCGGCGCCGACCTTCTCGCAGAGATCGGCGATCTCGTTGATGAAGGTGATCTTGGTCGCGAGGAAGGCATTGCCGGCGTACTTGGTCACCTCCGCCGTCTCGATGTTGGTGAACACCATCGGCGTCTGGATCAGGTTGAGCGGCCGGTAGATCGCCGCCATCACGTCGCGCGCGCGCTGACTCTCGACACCGATGACCACCCGGTCGGGCTTCATGAAATCCTCGATCGCCGCGCCCTCGCGCAGGAACTCCGGATTGGAGGCGACGTCGAAGTCGGTCGCCGGCCGGGCCTCGCGGATGATGCGCGCGACCTCGCGACCGGTCCCGACCGGCACCGTCGACTTGGTGACCACGACGGTATAGCCGCGGATCGCCTCGGCGATCTCCGCCGCCGCGGCGTAGACGTAACTCAGGTCGGCGTGACCGTCGCCGCGCCGGGTCGGCGTGCCAACAGCAATGAACACGGCATCGGCATTCCCCACGGCATCGGCGAGGTTGGTGCTGAAGTCGAGACGGCCGGCACGCATATTGTCGGTCACGAGCTTGTCGAGGCCCGGTTCGTAGATCGGCATCTCGCCCTTGCGCAACCGGGCGATCTTGTCGGCGTCCTTGTCGACGCACATGACGTCATGGCCGAACTGGGCGAAGCACGCGCCGGACACGAGTCCGACATAGCCGGAACCGATCATGGCAATGCGCATGTCGTCAGCCTTTCATCAAGCGTTCGATCAAGGCAAGGCTCTCGGCCTTGGTGTCCGTCCGGCGCAGCGAAATGGCGACGTTGGCCTCGAGGAAACCGAGCCGGGTACCGCAATCGTAGCGCCGCCCGGTGTAGCGCAGGGCGTGGAACGGCGAATGGCCAATCATCTTCGCCATGGCGTCGGTCAGCTGGATTTCGCCACCGGCGCCGGTCTCGTGGCGATCGAGATGATCGAAGACCTCAGGCAACAGCACATAGCGTCCGATCAGCGCCAAGGTCGATGGCGCTTCCTCGGGCCTGGGCTTCTCGACCATGCCGGTTATCTCGGCCAGCCCGTTCTTTTCCGCTTTCACAGCGGCGATACCATAGCTCTTGGTCTGCTCGCGCGGCACGTCCATTACGGCAACCACGCTGCCGCCGGTCTTCTCGTGCGCCTGGGCCAGTTGGCCGATGCAACTCGGCGTATCGAGCGTGAGCTCGTCCGGCAGCAAAACCGCGAATGGCTCGCGACCGATCCAGTGGCGCGCGCACCACACCGCATGGCCGAGGCCGAGCGGCTTCTGCTGGCGCGTGAAGATCGCATTGCCCGGCTTGATGGTGGCGCCTTGGGTCTCGGCGAGTTCGGGCGCCTTCTTGCGCTGCTCCAGGGTCATCTCGAGCTCGTAGGCGTGATCGAAGTGATCCTCCAGCGCAACCTTGTTGCGACCACTGACGAACACGAACTCGTCGATCCCCGCTTGCAGGCATTCCTCGACGGCGTACTGGATGAGCGGCCGGTCGACGACCGTCAGCATTTCCTTCGGCATCGCCTTGGTGGCGGGCAGAAAGCGGGTGCCCAGTCCGGCGACCGGCAGAACGGCTTTGCGGACACGCTGCGCCATGCTCATCGACCTCGTTCATCGGCAGGATATTGTGACGCGAAGGGTGGCGGTTGATGCCATGGTGATGCAGGCGCTGGCAAGGTCATCCCCCGAGCAGGACGTCCTTGGCCCGGTTGATCCGGGCAGCCAGATCGGCGCTTCCACCGACGTCCGGATGCATACGCTGGATCAGACGGCGGTGGGCGGCCCGGACCTCGTCTATCGTGGCGCCTTCGGCCAGTCCCAGGACAGCCAATGCCTCGTCGCGTGACATGTCGCCACGAGGGCCCGACGGCGGCGGACGGCGGGCGTTGCGCCAGTCTCCGCCCAGCCGGCGATCGAGGTAGGATTCCAGGACTTTCAGGGAGTCGGGATCGGACGCACATTCGGCATGCAAGCCGAGCAGATCGCTGTCGGAGAGTGAATCCAGTGTCCGGCCGGCGAAGCGGCCCGACAACACCGTGCCGCCGACGTCACCGGTGGCGTGGTCGATCCACGCCTGAAGAAACGCGGTGCGAACCTCGGTCCGCTGCCCGGTGCCCGGCGAGCTGAACCCGCCGGACGGCCGGTGACGCGCCGCCCGGGCAATCAGGGCCGCGATCACGACTCCCGCCAGACCCATCAGTTCGGGCAGCAGACCGGGCAGAAACCTCAATCCGAAGATCAGCAATCCGCCGACACCTATGGCGCCCAGGACGACGAGGATCGGCCGCAACAGGCGAGCCAATGTCGAAGGATTGGCCCTCAGGAACCAGGCGATACCGAAGGCCACAGCCGCCAGCACGATGAGCGCCAGGAGGATCGCCGGCATGGCTCACTGCCTGACGGGCGCCGGTGCCTGCTGCGCCGGCGGCTGCGACTGCGACTGTTCCAGGCGTTCGCGCTGGATTTCGCGCCAGCGTGCGACGTTGCGATTGTGCTCGGGCAGCGTCATGGCAAAGGCATGCCCGCCCTGTCCGTCGGCGACGAAGTAGAGCGAGCGGTCGCGCGCCGGATTGGTCGCCGCCACGATCGACGCACGGCCGGGATTGCAGATCGGCCCCGGCGGCAAGCCGGCAACGAAGTATGTATTGTACGGCGACGTCGACTGCAGGTCGACGCGCGTCAGTTCGCGATTGAGCGGCGCCTTGCCTGCGGTGAGGCCATAGATCGTCGTCGGATCGCTTTCGAGCTTCATTCGGCGTCGCAGCCGGTTGATGAACACCGCCGACACCCTGGCCCGCTCGGCCGGAATGGCGGTCTCCTTCTCGATGATCGACGCCAGCACCAGAGCCTCTCGACGGTTCGCCAGCGGCAGGCCTGGGGCACGCTTGCGCCAGGCCTCGTCGAGGGTCTTTTCCATTGCCTCCTTCATCCGCGACAGAAGTCCGTCCCGTGTGTCGTCGCGCGAATAGAAGTAGGTCTCTGGCAGGAGGTCACCCTCCTTGAGGTCGAGCGTGATCTCGCCGCTCAGCGCCTCGGTCTTGCGCACCAGCTCGATGACCTCCGCCGTCGTCACGCCCTCCGGCACGGTGAGGCGGCGCTGAACCACCTTGCCCGACTGCAGCAGGTCGACCAGGGCCCGCATCGAGGTGTGCGCAGGGACCTCGTACTCGCCGGCCTTGATCGGCTTGGGGGCGGGATCGATCATCAGCGCGATACGGAACAGCCGGGTGTGGGCGATCACGCCCTCCTCCTGCAGCACCTTGGCCATGGTCACCGGGCCGGCGCCGCGCGGGATCACGACGTTCTTGGTCTTGTCCAGGGGGCCAGGAGCGTTGAGCAGCGTGTGCCCCAGGAAGAGGGCGCCACCCATCAGTGTCGCGAACAGCGCGACGAAAAAGAGAACCCAACGGAAGTAGCTGAGCACCCTCAGCCTCCGGCGATCAAACCGGGCCGAAAATCAACGACGCGTTGGTGCCGCCGAAACCGAACGAGTTGCTGAGGACATGGCGGACCTTGCGCTGCTTGGCCTGCTTCGGCACCAGGTCGATGTCGCAGCCTTCATCCGGCTCGTCGAGATTGAGCGTCGGCGGCACGATCTGATCGTTCATCGACTTGATCGCATAGATCGCCTCGATGGCGCCGGCCGCACCCAGCAAATGGCCGGTGGCCGACTTGGTCGACGACATCGAAAGCTTGTACACGTCTTCGCCGAAGGTCCGCTTCACGGCGCCGAGTTCGATGGTGTCGGCCATGGTCGACGTGCCGTGGGCGTTCACGTAGTCGATCTGGTCGGTGTTGATCTTGCCGCGCTTCAGCGCCGCCTTCATGGCACGCATCGCGCCGTCGCCATCCTCGGAAGGCGCCGTGATGTGGTAGGCGTCACCCGAAAGGCCATAGCCGATGATCTCGGCGTAGATCTTGGCGCCGCGCTTCCTGGCGTGCTCGTATTCCTCGAGCACCACGCAGCCCGCACCCTCGCCCATGACGAAGCCGTCGCGCTTCTTGTCCCACGGGCGCGACGCCTGGGTCGGCGTGTCGTTGAAGTCGGTCGAGAGCGCCTTGCAGGCGTTGAAGCCCGCGATGCCGATACGGCAAATCGCAGCCTCGGCGCCGCCGGCCACCATGACGTCGGCATCCTCGAGCTGGATGAGTCGCGCTGCGTCGCCCAAGGCGTGGGCACCGGTGGCGCACGCAGTGACGACGGAATGGTTGGGCCCCTTGAAGCCGTACTTGATCGAGACCTGGCCGGAAACGAGGTTGATCAGGGCCGACGGGATGAAGAACGGGCTGACCCGGCGCGGTCCGCGCTCCTTGAGCACCAGCGATGTCTCGTAGATGGTCTGCAGGCCGCCGATACCGGAGCCGATCATGACGCCGGTTCGGGTAAGGCCTTCCTCGTCCTGCGGCTTCCAGCCCGAATCCTCGACCGCCTGTTCGGCGGCAGCGAGGCCGAAGACGATGAAGCGGTCGAGTTTGCGCTGGTCCTTGGGCGCGATGTAGCTGTCGACGTTGAAGTGACCGTTGGCCTTGTCGCCCAGCGGCACTTCGCCGGCGATCCGGGTCGCAAGATCAGACGTGTCGAACGCCTGGATCGAGCGGATTCCCGACTCGGCAGCAATCAGCCGCCGCCAGTTGGTGTC
>NZ_SCVH01000010.1 GCF_004296935.1 Reyranella sp. | reverse complement strand
CAGGCGGCCGCGCCAGTACTTGGCCGAGACGTCGAACGCCTCGATCGGCGACTTGGCGGCGAAGAAGGCGTTCAGCGCGGCGAAGCCGGCGTCGGTGTCTTCCTTGGCGACCTCGAGAAGCTTGAGGCTGGCCTTGGTGGCGCCGTCACGAGCCTGGTTGAGTTGGCTGTTCAGCTCTTCCGACGCGGTCTGCGCGGCTTTGCTGATCTGCTCGAAGCCTTCGGTCGCCTTGCGGACGCCGATCTGGGCGAACTCGCGGACGCGCTCGCCGGCGGCCTTGGTGGTTTCGGTGGCGTGCTCGATCACGGTGTCGAGCGCGGCGGTGTTGGTCGTGGTCATGTGTAAGTCCTGCCGTTGTGTTGTAGTTCGAATGGTCGAGCCCCGAGGGGTCTCCCCCCGTGCCTCTTGGGCGATATATGGGGTCGCCATGGTGCGTTGCAACATGAATTTGTGCGCTGCGAGAGGAAATATTGATTATTTAATAATATCAATACGTTAGAGCTCTGTTAGCCGTACTCGGTACCCTCCGGCGAACCGGTCGGCTTGCCTCCGATGGTCCGGGCGGAGGACAAATCGACCAACGAACGAAGCAAGAGTGGGTTGCGGGAGAACGCCATGGCGCAGCAGCAGCTGTCGGGCATCGACGCGTCGTTTCTTTATCTCGAGACACCCGAGACGCCGATGCATGTGGCGGGCCTCACCTATTTCGAGCTGCCCCCGGGCTTCGAGGGCAGCTTCTACCAGCACTTCCGCAAGTTCTTCGAAGGCCGGCTGCATACCATCCCGATCTTTTCAAAGCGGCTGGCGCCGTCACTCTACGATCTGGATCATCCCGGCTGGGTCGACGAGGACACGGTCGACCTCGACTACCATCTGCGCGAGACAACGCTGCCCGCGCCGGGTTCAGAGGCCCAGCTCGAAGAGGTGATCTCCCGGCTGCACGCCAACACGCTCGATCGCAGCCGACCGCTCTGGCAGTTCTATGTCATCACCGGCCTCGCCAATGGCCAGGGCGTTCTCTACTCCAAGGTCCATCACGCCGCCGTCGATGGCGGCGCCGGCATGGCGATCAACAAGGCGCTCTACGACGTGACCGCGGTGCCGCGCGATGTGGCGCCCCCGCCACCCAAGGCGGCCAGCAACGCGACGGCACCCAGTGCGCCGATCGCCGTCGATCCGGTGAAGGGCCTGGCCGACATCATGGGCAACATGATGCGCCAGCAGCTCAAGATGTGGGAGGCGGCGCCACAGATCCTGAATTCGATGACCAGCGCCTTCCTGGCCAAGCCCGGCGAGATGCCCAAGGCGCTCGGCACGCTACAGAGCCTGATCGCCCAGCTGCCGACCCTGAATGCGCCGAAGACTCCGTTCAACGCCACCATCACCCGCGAGCGCAGCTATGCCGCACGCACCATCTCGCTGGCCGACGCCAAGGCGGTCGCCAAGGCGAGCGGCGCCAAGCTGAACGACGTCGTGCTCGCGGTCTGCGGCGGCGCGTTGCGCCGCTATCTCGAGGAGAAGGGTCAACTCCCTGACAAGCCGCTGATCGCCGGCGTGCCCATCAGCCTGCGCGAGCCTGGTGACACGCGACAGAACAACCAGGTCTCGGGCATGCTCTGCCAGATCGCGACCGACATCGCCGATCCGGCGGAGCGCCTGCAGGCGATCCTGAAATCCTCGTCGGAAGCCAAGCAGATTGCCGGCACTTTCCGCGATGCTGTCCCGCAGGATTTCGCCTTCGTCGGCGCGCCGATCCTGCTGCAGCTCATGATGCTGGTCTACGGTCGCAGCGGTCTCGCAGACAAACTTCCGATGCCGATGAACGTCACCATCTCCAACGTGCCCGGCCCGCCCATGCCCCTCTACTGCGCCGGCGCCAAGGTGACGGCGCTGCACCCGGTGTCGATCCCGGCTCATGGCGCGGCGCTCAACATCACCGTCCAGAGCTACATGGATGCTCTCAACTTCGGCCTCACCGCCGACCGACGCGCCGTGCCCGACGTCGGCCTGCTCGGCGACTATCTGATCGAGGCGGCCGACGAGCTGACGAAAGCTGTCGCAACCCCTTGATGCCCTTCCGCGTTGGCGCCATCTGTGAGAGGCTGGCCACAATAACAAGGAGGCCATATGTCGGCTGCCGTTGAAGCGTTGCGCCCCCCTTCGCGAACGCTCCTTTTGCTCGAAGGCCGTGCCCTGCAGGAGCTCGGTGCGTTCTGGATGCTCCGGCCCTGGCTTGCCGCCGCGCCGCGCGGCGACGGGCATCCGGTCCTGGTGCTTCCGGGCCTGCTGGCCAGCGACCTCTCGACGCAACCGCTCCGCAGTTTCCTGAAGTCGCACGGCTACGCCGCTCATGGCTGGAACCAGGGCCGCAATCTCGGCCTGCGTTCCGGTGTCGAGCGCAGCATGCTGGAACGAGTGGAGGAACTCTACGACCGCCACGGTGGTCGCAAGATCAGCCTGGTCGGCTGGAGCCTGGGCGGCATCTACGCCCGCCAGCTCGCCAAACGCGTGCCCGACAAGGTGCGCTCGGTGATCAGCCTCGGCAGCCCCTTCACCGGCAGCCCCAAGGCGACCAACGCCTGGCGGGTCTACGAACTCGCGTCGGGTCACCGGGTCGATGAAAGCGACCAACACATTGCCGGCCCGCTTTCCGAACCGCCGCCGGTACCGACGACCTCGATCTTCAGCCGTTCTGACGGCATCTGCGCCTGGCCGACCTGCCTCAACGAGGAGCGGGAGCAGGTCGAGAACATCGAAGTCTATGGCAGCCACTGCGGGCTCGGCCATCATCCGGCGGCGGTCTATGCCGTCGCCGACCGCCTCGCTCAAGCCGAAGGCCAGTGGAAGAAGTTCGACCGGTCGGGCTGGAAGAGCCTGATCTTCCCCGACTGGAAGCGGGCCTAGGTCTTCTTCTCGCCTAGGTCTTCTTCTCGATCGTCGATCGAATCTCCTCGTAGGATTCCTTCATTCGGTCCTGCACGATCTTGAAGGCCTCCGTGCTCGACTTCTGCATCAGCTCGGCGATGTCGCGGGTATTCGCGATCGCCGCCTCCATCGCCTTCTTGGCGAACTCGGCCTGCTTGGCCATCGCGTCCTGCGGCGAGCCACCCGGCTTGTAGGCCTGCGCCATCTCGGCCATGTCCTTCATCGCTGCCTCGAAGATCGTGCGCTGCTTCTGGGCAATCTCGCTGGCGCCACCCGCCATGGCCTGCCACGACTTGGTCATGGCCTCCAGATTCTTCTGCTGATGCTCCATGATCTTCGTCATGTCGAAGGACGGGACCTTGAGCTGCTCGCCGAACTTCTTGAACATATCCGTGAAGTTCTGTGCTGGGTCGGCCATGTGAACCTCCTGTCGGTTAGAGATACAGCTTCAACCCCTGCTCCAGCGCGTGCAAGGCCAATCCGGCCAGCCCGCCGATCATGGCACCATTGAAACGGATATATTGCAGATCCCGGCCCACCGTGAGTTCGATGCGGCCGATCAGCATGTCGATGTCCCAGGATTTCACCTGGTCGGCGATGAAGCGGCCAACGCCACTCTTCTGAGTCTGCACGAAGTCGGCAAGGACCCGTACCATGCCGCGGTTGATCTCGGCGCGGATCGCGGGATCGCGGGCGAGCTGCCCGCCGACGTCGACCAGCATGGCTTCGAGTTGCCGCCGGACCTGGCTATCGGGCGCTCGTGCATCCTTTTCGAGGAAGCTGCGCAGGCTCTCCCAAGCCCCCTCGGCAACGGCGGCGACCTCCGGCCGCGCCAGCAGGTCGCGCTTCAACCCTTCTGCGCGACGCGCGAATGAGTCCGAGGTGCGCAGGCGCTCGATGAAGCCTGTCACAAAACCGTCGAACTCCCGGCGCAGCGGGTGTTGCGGATCGACTCGCGCCTCCTGGATGAAGGCAGTGGTCGAGGCCACGATCTTGCGCAGCAGGTAGGCATCGGCGCGGTAGAGGTTGAACAGCGCCGGCAGTTCCTTGCGGATCTTCTCACGTAGCGCCGCCAGGGTCTCCTCGTTGGCCAGCACCTTCTCGAGTGCGCCCAGGAGCTCGTCGAGCAGGCGCTGGTGCCGGCCCTTCTCGGTGACCGCGCTCAGCAGACCCGCGGCGAGCGGCGCCAGCTCCACCCGTTCGAGTTCGGTCATGATGCGCTTGCCGAGGAAGCCCCGAAGGCCGGACTGGTCGATGGCCGACAGGGTCTGCGGCAGGAGCTGCAGAACGAAGCGCGCCAACGCAGCGCTGCGTTCGCGGTCGGAAAGCCAGTCGGCGACGAGGGCCGCAAAATCGACCTCGCGCAACCGTGCCTCGACCGGTTCGGGCGCCAGGAAATTGGTCTCGATGAACTCGCCCAGCGTATCGGCAATGCGCTGGTGATTGCGCGAGATGATGGCGGTATGCGGGATCGGCAGGCCGAGCGGCCGGCGGAATAACGCCACGACGGCATACCAGTCGGCGAGGCCGCCCACGGTCGCGGCCGCGGCGAAAGCCGCCACGTAACCCCAGGCCCAGTGCAAAGGCTCGTAATGACGGGCCACACCGAACAGGACGGCGGTGCACACCAGCAGAAGCGTCGCCGCGATCTTGATGCGACGCAGATCGCGGGCACGCTCCTGATCGCGGTTCAGCTGCTCGCCCACACGTCCAGCACGTAGCGGCCGTCGGCCGCCAGCTTGGCCATCCAGGCCTCGCCCGCCGCCTCGTCGTTGCCCGTCCTGTCACGATACATCGCCATCAGCGTCCGCTTCACGTCGGGCTCCATGCGGCCGCCGTCGCCGCAGACGTAGAGGATCGCGCCTTGCTCTATCAGCATCCACAGCGCCGCGGCCTGCTGCTTCAGGAGATCCTGCACATAGGCTTTCTTCCCGTCGTGGCGCGAGAATGCGACATGTAGTTGAACGATGCCGGCACCGGCGTGTTCCTTCAGCTCGTCGGCATAGATGAAATCCTGCGCCGGATGGCGGCAGCCGAAGAACAGCATCGCCGGTCCGAGCACGCGCCCCTGCGCCTTGAGCGCCGCGCGCTCGCGCAGGAAGCCGCGGAACGGCGCAAGCCCCGTCCCCGGTCCGATCATGACGATCGGCGCCGCGGGATCGACGGGCAGGCGGAAGCCGACCTTGGTTTCCTTCACGAAGGCCTGCACCGTGCCGCCTGCAGCCTGGCGGGCGAGATGGTTGGAACAGACGCCGTGATAGACGCCTGCACCGGCGCGTGCCGGGCCCTCGACCACAGCCACGGTGACCGAGCAGCGCGCGCCGTCGGCGACCGGCGAGGACGAAATCGAATAGTAGCGCAGCGTCATCAGCGGCAGCATCTCGAGAAATGTCGAGAACGGCAGCTCGCAGGCAGGATGCTCTTCCAGGAGATCGAGCACCGACTTGCGCTTGACCAGGACCTCCGCCCGGAAACAGTCCTCGTCGAGGAATGCTTCGAGTTTGGGCCGCGTGAAAGGACAGCGCGTGTGCTGCGCCATGGCCTGGATCTGCTTGCGCGTCGCGGGATGCTGCAGTTCGACGAAATCCGACAGCAGCCGGTGCACGGAAATCGCCTCGCCCACGGGGAGCGCCGCGCGGCGCCCCTCGGCGGCAGTCAGCAGGATATGCGCGCCGGGCGCGAAGCCGTAACGCCGGATCGCGCGTTCGACCAGGGCGGCGCCATTCTGCGGCACGATGCTGAGATGATCGCCGGCGCGATAGCTCACGCCATCGGGCAGCAGCACCTCGATATGGCGCGTGCTGCGGCCGGAACTGTCGGCATTCTGCAATTCGCGGTTGGCCAGCACACGCATCGGCAACGCGCCGGTGCCGCCGATGATCGGATTGGCCGGCGGCTTGTCGACCGGCAGCACGTCGTAGAGAGGTTCCTGCGGCTGAACCGAGTCGGCCTCGAGCTTGACGCCGAGCTTCTCGGCCACCGCCGGCAACATCGGCTCGTACCAGCCCTGGAAGTGACCATCGAGATCCTCGCGGGCATCGCCCTCTCCGCGCGGGAAGATCCGCTCCGCGCCTTTTTCGGCCATGAGTTCGTCGATCTGCCGCGGGATCGCCTGGTAGGTCGACGCCCAATCGCGGTTGCCGCAGCCGAACACGGTGTATCGCACGCCCTTCAGAGCGCCCGGCGCCGCTTCGCGCAGGTGCGCGATAAAATTTCCGGCGTTGTCCGGTGGGCCACCATTGTAGGAGGCGCAGACGATCGCGACCGCACCTTCAGCAGGCAGCGAACCGGCATGATCGTCGAGGGCGGCAAGTGTGGTGGCAAATCCGTTGGCCTCGCCCGCCTCGGCGATCGAGCGTGCGAGTTCCTCGGCCGTGCCCATGTTGGAGCCGAACAACACCGCGAGCTTCGTGCCGTGGCTCACCGCCGCCTTCCTGGGCGCGGCCTTCTTCGGCGCCGGCTTGGGCGCCGCAGCGGCCATGCCGGCGCCGCGGACGACATCGGGCCGCAGCCGCACGCGCATCACCAGTCCCTCGGGCTTTATGGTGAGCGACTCCTTGATCTTGAGCTGGTAGCGCGTGTGATCGACCAGCTTGAAGCGCTGCAGGATCATGCCCAGTACCAGGGTCGCCTCGGTCATGGCGAACTGGCGGCCGATGCACGCACGCTGGCCGTTGCCGAACGGCTTATAGGCGTGCGGCGGCATCTTGGCCTCACGCTCGGGCGCGAAGTTGTCGGGATTGAACACTTCCGCCTGCGGTCCCCACACCGACTTGTCGCGGTGAAGCATCGCCGTCAGCACGGTGACGAAGGTGCGCTTCTTGAGCTTGTAGTTATTGCCGATGGTTTCGTTCTGGTAGGGGTAGAGCCCGAACGCCGGCGCGGTCGGCCAAAGGCGCAGCGATTCCTTCAGGATCTGGCCGATATAGACCAGCCGGTTGACCTGCTGCGCCGTCGGCTTGGCGTTGACGTCGCGACCCAGCACGCGATCGACCTCCTCGTAGGCCTTCTGCAGCACGTGCGGATTGTTGAGCAGGAAGTAGACCGCGAAGCTCAGCATGCCGCTCGTGGTCTCGTGTCCCGCGATCAGGAAGGTGTTCATCTGGTAGCGGATATTGACGTCGTCCAGCCGTTCGCCGCTCTGCTTGTCGATGCCCGCCAGCATGAACCCCAGCAGGTCGGGTTTGGCCTGATCATCGGCCGGGATTTCTCGGCGCTCCTTGATGATGCGGTCGGCGATGCCGTTCATGAAGCCGACATCCTGCTCGAGCTTCTTGCGGCTCTTGCGCTGGGTGATGTCCTCCAGCGGCAGGCCGCGCATCTTCATCACCGCCTCGAGCGCACGCACCAGCGATTCGACGTAGGGATGGTTGTCGCTGCGATAGAACGAGTTGAAGCGGTAGTTGAAGCCGCACAGGCCGATCGTGTCGAGCGTGAGCGCGGTCATGTCGCGCACCACGTCGATCTCCTCGTCGGCGTTCAGCCGCTCCCACTTGGTGACGAGCTGGTCGGCGATGTCGAGCATGCCCTCGTGGTAGGTCTGCATCATGCGATGCGCGAAGGTCGGCAGCAGGATGTTGTGCGCCTTCTGCCAGTTGAGCTCCTGCGTCTCGGCGGTGAACAGGGCGTCGCCACCCAGCATGCGCACGCGGCGCAGCGAGCCGCGCACCGCCTTGTCGAAGCGCTTCTCGTCGCAGAGTTCGGCGACCAGATCGGCGCCCGACACGACGACCAGCGGCGTGCCCATCATGTCGAGCCAGAAGATCGGCCCCTGCTCGCGCGCGATCCGCATCAGGTCCTGGACCGGCGCCCCGCCATCGACGGTGAGCATGTTGCCGAGCACCGGCGTGCGCGGCGGATGCGGAATCGGATGCAGCTTGTTGCGCGCCATTTGGCGTTGTTCCTCCCGAGCCGGCCGTCTTCTGGCCCTCTCTATAGCAGGGCCTTCAGCGTCCGGTCAGCGGGTGCTACCCCGGGCGGCGGGCGGCCCGGGCGCGTCCGGTCGAGGCCGAGCCCGGCCCCTTGTTGAGACGGGCGAACATGCCGGCGAAGGCGATATCGTCGGCTTCCAGGGCGGGAAAGGCTGTCAGCATCTTCTTCGGTTCGGCACCACGCGCCAGGAGCGCACCGACCAGTCGGACACGGATGGCCGTGTCCTTGAACAGCATGTCGCCGGCCGGGCCACCGGTATCGCTCTCGACCCTCTGCCGCCCGCGGACGAAGACGCGCAGCCGCTCGATCGCGTCGCGTTCGGCGGCGCCGATATCGAGACTGACCATACCCTTGGAAATCGTGTCACCCTTGCGGACCCAGCCCTCGGCGCCGGGCCAGCCCTCGGCAAGCATGCGCGAGAGAGCGTTGCGGTCCTTGGGGCCGAGCTGGACCGGCAGCAGCTTGAGCAGGCGCAAATAGATCACGCCGCGCGCGCCGATCGCCACGCGCGACTTGTCGTCGAGCTCGACGCGAAAGAGGTCGACATAGATCTCGTTGCGCACGGTCTTGTCGGCCAGGCCGGCAATCGCGGCCGCTTCCTTGATCGAGAAGGTCTCGCCCTCGAGGCCGTGCGGCAGGCGCCGCGACCTCTGCTTCGTGGATTTCTTCTTTGCCGTCATTCCTCTCACCTTCCGCGCAGCAACATTAGGCGCGACCGATTTTGTCGTATAGTCCGCCGGCACACTCTCCTGGGGAGGAAACGATGAAGGTCGGATATATCGGCGTTGGCAACATGGGCGGGCCCATGTGCCGCAACATCATAAAGAAGAGCAACCACGCCGTCACCGTGTTCGACCTGAACCCGGCGGCGGTCAAGACCTGCACCGACCTCGGCGCCACGGCGGCCAAATCGGTGGCCGAGGCGACCAGGGGCGCCGATATCGTCATGACGTCCCTGCCCATGCCCCGGGACGTCGAGGCGGTGACCCTGGGCGATGGCGGTATCCTGGCCAACATCGGCAAGGGCCAGACCTACATCGATCTCAGCACCAACGCGCCCTCGATGGTGAAGAAGATCGGCGCCGCCTTCGCGGCCAAGGGCATCGCCATGCTCGACGCCCCGGTGAGCGGCGGCACCACGGGCGCCGAGGCCGCGACCATCGCCATCATGGTGGGCGGCGACAAGAAGGTGTTCGACGATGCCCTGCCGGTGTTGCAGTCGTTCAGCGCCAACGTGATCCACATGGGACCGCTGGGCAGCGGCACGGTGGCCAAGCTCTGCAACAACATGTTGTCGTTCTGCAACATGGCCGCGCTCTGCGAGAGCATGATGCTCGGCGCCACCTACGGCCTCGATCCCGAGAAGCTGCTGCACGTCATCGAAAATTCGAGCGGCAACTCCAACGCCATCAAGAATTTCACGGCGCGCGCGCTGGTCGGCCACTACTCGCCGCCCTCGTTCGCGCTCGACCTTGCCTACAAGGACCTGCATCTGGCGCTCGAACTGGGCGACGAGCTGGGTGTGCCGCTGCAGCAAGGTGCCGCGACGCACAATCTGCAGCGCCTGGCCAAGGGCATGGGTTGGGGGCCGGACGACAGCTCCTCGGTGCTCCGTGTCTACGAGACGATGCTGCGCCGCAAGGTCAAGCCGTGACGCCGTGACGACCCGGCGTGCGATCGTCAGCTCGCTGGCGGGTCTCCTGCTCGCTGGCGACGGTCGCGCCCAATCGGGACCTTGGGCCAACCTGCGCACGCCGGATCACTTCGCGCTGATCCGTCATGCGCTGGCCCCCGGGACCTACGATCCGCCGGGCTTCCGGATCGACGATTGCTCGACCCAGCGCACCCTCTCGGCCGAGGGCCGCGCCTAGGCGGTCCGCATCGGCGACCTGTTCCGGATCAACGGCATCGCCTCGGCCCGCGTTCTCTCCAGCCAGTGGTGCCGCTGCCTCGAGACCGCTACCCTGATGAAGCTGGGCGACGTCAGCCCCCAGCCGTTGCTGAACTCCTTCGCCCAGAACCGCGACCGCGCCGTCCAGCAGACCGCGGCGTTGTTTCCCTGGGTTGCCCAATTGGAGCTCGCCGGGCCGACGGTGCTGGTGACCCATCAGGTGGTGATCACGGCGCTGAGCGAGATTTTTCCCGGCAACGGCGAGATCGTGGTCGTGCGCCGCGAACCGGGGGGCCGCCTCGCGGTCGCGGGCCGGCTGGCCACTGCCTAGGGGTCGATTTTGGCACACCTCCTTGTGCCCCGCCGTGTCCCGCGGGCCGTGCCGAAAATCGCCATCAGCTCCTTGTTCCAACGGTCGAATCCCGATCTGACACGCTGTGCCACCGATGCCCGCCGCTTGGCGTCATGAGTGTCCGGAAAAGCGCGTCAGCCGAGATGCCGGGCGATCAGCGCCGCCACCAGATCCGGATGGGTCGCGGCGACGTCATGGTCGCCGCCAGGCACGACGTCGAGACGGGCGTTCGGGATCCGCGCTTCGAGATGCTGGCCGACCGCGACCGGGCTGATGGGATCGGCATCGCCCCAGATGAGCAAGGTCGGCGCCGCGATCTTCTCGACCGGAAGATCCGATGCCGCGGGCGAAGAGGTGATCCATTCGGCGGCGTTGGGAAAGGACTTGCGGTAGGCGGGCCGCCAGTCGGCGGCGCCGAGACCCGCCATGTTGACGCCCCCCGAAGTGACGCACAACACCAGTCGCCGCACGAGCTCGGGCCGCTCGATCGCGATCCTGGCGGCAACCACGCCGCCCATCGACTGAGCCACGAGATCGACGGGTTCGCTCATGCGCGCGAGCACCAGGGCCGCGATGTCGTCGAGGCCGCGCACAGCCGGGTCATGCGGCTGGTCGCCGAGCCCAGCCCAGCCGAAATGGTGCCACGGCCACTCGGCCGGCAGGAGCTTCGCGGCCGGCTTCCAGAAATCGGGCGAGCCGCCGGCACCCGGCAGGAACAGGATCTTCGCCATGGCTAGGTACTGAGTTCGGTTAGAAACGCCGGCAGCTTACGGCCGATCGAAAGCAGGTAGCGGCCCATGGCGCCCGCGACCTGGCGCACCGGCGGACGCGCGCCCATGCGCGCGCGCCACGCCTGCAACCGGGGATGCGCGTCGGACATCGGCGCGCCCATGCGGTCGCCGAAGAGCTGCGCCATGTAGAAGGCGATGTCGGCGTAGGAGTAGTTGCCGCCGAGCCATTCGCGGTCGCCAAGGGTGCGCTCCATCTCGTCGTAGAAGCGGGCGGCGGCCTCGTGGGCGCCTGGTGCCTTGGCGTCGCCCATCAGGCGAATGATGTGCGGGAAGTAGACTTCGTCCGACTTGTGCTCGAGCAGCCGCGCCCGGGCCCGCGCCTTGGGCTCGGCTGGCCACAACGCCGGCTCGGGCTTCAAGGTCTCGAGATATTCGAAGATCTGGGTCGAATCGAAGAGCTCGAGGTCGCCGTCAATGAGCACCGGCACCTGGCGCTTGGGATTGATGCGCAACACTTCGGGATGCTTGGGCTCGTAGAGCGTCTTCATCTCGAACGGCACCATGACCAGCTCGAAATCGACCCCCTTCTCGCGAAGGGCGATCTCGGCCTTGGCGCCGAACATGCTGAGCGGACCGGAATAAAGCTTCATACGAGCGACGCTAACATGACGTGCCGGCCGCGGCGCACGACGTATGCTAGGTCTCGATGGCAAGTCTTCTCATGCCATCAAAACGAACATCGCGACCGCGGCTGCCGCCATCACCGCCGTCGCCGTCCAGCCCAGCACGCGCTGGCCCAGCGTCGCCACGAAGGCGCCCATCTGCTTGGGCCGCGAGGCCACGACCAGCATCGCCGCCATCACCGGCACCGTGATAATACCGTTCAGGACGGCACTCCAGAACAGCGCCTTTATGGGATCGAGCGGCATGAAGTCGATGCCGACACCCAGCAGGATGGCGCCGCCCAGCACGGCGTAGAACGGCCCGGCTTCGCTGGGCTTCCGCTCCAGCCCGGTGCGCCAGCCGCGGACCTCGGCCACGGCATAGGCAGCCGAGCCCGCCAGCACCGGAATGGCCAGCAGGCCGGTCCCGATGATGCCGAGACTGAACAACATGAACGACCACTCGCCTGCGATCGGCTTCAGGGCCGCCGCCGCCTGCTCGGATGTCTGGATGTCGGTCTGGCCCGACGCATTCAGGGTCACCGCCGTGGTCAGGATGATGAAGAAGGCCACGAGATTGGAGAAGCCCATGCCCAGCCAGGTCTCCCAGCCGATGCGGGTGAGCTCGCGGTCGGCCTGCTCCGGGTGGTCGACCAGCGGCCCCGCCTCGGGATCGGCCTCCTCCTCCTCGACCTCCTCGGAACTCTGCCAGAAGAAGAGATAGGGGCTGATGGTGGTGCCGAACACCGCCACCACGAGGGTGAGCGACTCCGCGGTGATGGCGAAGCGTGGCAGCACGACGCCCTGCAGCACCGCCAGCCAGTCGATCTGGACGGTGAACACCACGCCGACATAGGCGAACAGCGAGAAGGTGAGCCACTTCAGGTAGCCGACATAGCGGTGGTAGGGCACGAACACGACGGCCAGCAGTGACACGATGGCGAAGCCGATGGTGTAGAAATGGCGGTTGCCGCCCAGCACGAGCTGGGCCGCCGCCCCCATGGCCGAAAGGTCGGCGCCGATATTGACGGTGTTGGCGATGAACAGGCAGGCCACCAGAAGGCCGACGAAGCGGCGGGGAAAGACTTCCGCCAGGTTGGCGGCGAGGCCGCGGCCGGTGACGCGGCCGATGCGGGCACTGATCGACTGCACCGCGACCATCAGCGGCCAGGTCAGCACCACCGTCCACAGCATGTTCAGGCCAAACTGGGCGCCGGCCTGCGAATAAGTGGCGATGCCGCTCGGATCGTCGTCGGCCGCGCCCGTGATGATGCCAGGGCCGACCCGCTTGAACAGATCCCCGAAGCGACTCACAGCTGCCGAAACGGCTTGGGCCCGTCGTAGTTCCCGACGTAGCTCGTGTGCGTGATCAGGCCGGTACCCTCACGCCACAGATGGAGTGCAATGGCGGGAGGCTCCATCATCATCGAGAGCGTCTCGACGGGGCGAAGATCGAGCGTCGCCTGGTGGGCGGTGCTGGATGCGGTCGAGGCCAAGGTGCCGGCCCAGCGCACCTGGATCGGACGATGGACGTGGCCTGCCATCACGCGCTCGACATTACCGTGGGCCCGCACAAGTTCTGACAGTCGCTGTCCGCCTTTGTTCAGACCCTCCCGATCGAGATAGCCGATGCCGCATTTGAACGGCGGGTGATGCATGAACAGCAGCGTCGGCCGGTCACTCTCCGCCAGCCGCGCTTCCAACCAATCCAACCGCTCGTCGCAGAGCTCGCCGTGGCCCTTGCCCTCGGCCAGCGTATCCAGCGCGATCAACCGTACGGGCAGGCCCTCGACGGCGTACTGGAGGAAACCGGCCGCCGGCAGGTAGCGGTGCTCGGGAAACGCCTGACGCATCGCATCCCGCGCATCGTGATTGCCGGGAATCAGGAACACCGGCATTTCCAGCGGCGCCAGCGCGCGCTTCAGGTTTGCATATTGCTCGGCCCCGCCGTCGTTCACCAGATCGCCGGTCGCCAGCACCACGTCCGGCCGCGGATCGAGCGCGTTCACGTGCGCCACGGCGCGCTCGAGGAAGCCCGTGGTGTCGACCCGGCCAAAGAGCAGCTCGCCCTCGCCTTTCAGGTGCATGTCGGTAATTTGCGCGATCAGCATGATCAACCTTCCTTTGCGCTGAGCGGCAGCGCCGCGAGATCGGGCGCAACAGCCTTGATGTCCTCGAAGAACAGGATGAAATAGCGCCCGACCAGTCGCTGCAACTGGGCACCGGGCTGTTCGTCGTTGTCCGCCAGGGTCATCTCCATCCCCGTGTTCGTCTGTACCCAAAGCACGGGATGACGAGGCCCCTCGGCAAACCCCTCGAACCCGACCAGGCCGAAGCCCACGGCGTCGCGCTTGCGGGCATGCCGCGCCAGCGCATTCTCCTGGGCGAGATCGCACAAGGCGAAGGCCAGTTTTCCCTTTGAACCGTCCGGCAGCGTCACGTCATATTCACGCGTCGCCAGGCGGCCGATGTCGTCGTTCACTACGCTCTCCCACGTCCCTGCTCTCAGCGAGATCATCCTCATGAACACAGAACCGGCCGTCAAAGACAACTGGGGCTGGCGGGCCCGGATCGGGATGTTCATCGTCGGCAGCGAAGCCGTGCCGGAGGCGGAATGGGGAGCGATGGCGCCCGGCGGCGTGTCGGTGCATGCCGCCCGCGTGACGGCGGGTGCGCCCTGGGCCCGCTGGCAGCCGAACAGGACCGGCGTCGATCTCGCGGACGATCTGCTGCGCGGCGCGAAACAGTTCGCCACCATGCGTCTCGCGGCCGTCGTGCTCGGCCACACCTCGAGCAGCGTGGTCGGCGGCAAAGGCTGGGACGAGGTCACGGCGGCGAGCCTTTCTGCAGTGCTGGGCGCCGGGGTGAAAATCACGACCAACGGCCTCGATACGCTGGCGGCGCTCAGGGCGTCCGGCGTGAAACGGCCGTTCCTGGTGCTGCCGCCGTGGTTTCCCGACGACACGGTGAAGGCCGCCGTCCGCTATTACACCGATCACGGCCTCGCGCCCGCCGCCGTCCATCGCGTCGATCCCGGCCGCAAGTGGCGAGACCTGCCGCCGAGCGATCTCGTGGGCCATGGCCTGGGCCTGGAACAGGAGATCGAGCCGCTCTATGCGCAGATCCGCGCCGCCTGTCCGCCCGCGGCCGATGGCATCCTGATCGCAGGCACCGGCTTTCGTTGCGTCGGCATTCTCGAGGCGCTGGAGCAGGACCTCAAGCGGCCGGTGGTCTCGGCCAACCAGGCGAGCCTCTGGCATTGCCTGCGGCTGTCGGGCGTCAAAACGCCGGTCCCGGGGTATGGCAACCTGCTCAGGCTGTGACAGACAAGGCGACTAGCGGACAGCCGCCAACTGGCCGCTCAACCGGCGCAGGATGGCGTCGGATCCGTCGTTGATCTCCCGCACGATTTCTGCAGCAGGCAGGACTTTCCTGACCAGGGCGACGCTCTGTCCCGCCCACATCGACAATGCCTCGATGGCGCCGGTCACACCGGCGACGGGCGTCGAGCCCCGATAGCGCACGACCTGTCTGCCGTTCGGCAGAGCCGCCAGCACATCGCCTTCCCCGGGCCGCTTGCCCGCCGGCGGCCGGCCCGCGGCCTCCCAGGCCATCACCGTGCTGTTGCGGAGCGCACGGTGCGGCGCAGCGGGCCAGGTCTCGATATCGAACAGATCTTCCAGGTAGGCCGTGTCGTTCTCGGTCGCCGCGAGGACACACGCCTGATACTCCGGATGGATCGCCGCTTCCCGGGCGGCCAGGAAGCGCGTCCCGATCCAGGCGCCGGCGGCGCCGAGGGCGAGCACGGCCGCCAACCCACGCGCGTCGGCGATGCCGCCGGCAGCCACCACGGGAACCGGCCCCACCGCATCCACCACAGCGGGAATGAGAGGCAGCGTTGCCACCGTTCCGCACACATGGCCTCCAGCTTCCCAGCCTTGTGCAACAACGATATCGACGCCGTTGTCCGCGGCCGCACGGGCGTCGCTCGCATTGCCGACGGTCTGGAGGACGACGGCGCCGCCCGCCTTGGCGCGCGCCACCAGCTTGCCGGGATCGTGCCAGAAGAATGAGATTGCGGGCGCGCCCTCTTCCAGGCAAGCCTCGAGCCGCTCCTCCTGCGGATAGGCCATGTTCAAGTTCACGGCGAACGGCCTGGACGTCAGCGTCCGCGTTTCGCGTATCTGGCGGCGCACGACGTCGATGTCGGCCAACCAGGGCGCCAGCGTTCCCAATCCGCCGGCATTGCTCACGGCTGCCGCGAGACGCGGGCCGGCAGCCAGGCCCATCGGGGCCAGAATGATCGGAACTTCGATGCCCAGCTTTTCGCACAGTACGGTTTTCATCGGTACCTCCCCTGACGGCTTTGGCGACCGCCTTGCGAACACACCAACACCTTGGAGCCTGTTGCACAATCAATCGTTTCTGCTCACGCTGTGAACCGGATTGCCGGCGGACATGTCCACCTCGCCACCGACCCTCTATCTCCTGTGCGGCAAGATCGCCGCGGGGAAATCCACGCTCGCCAAGCGTCTGGCGGCGCGCCCCGCCACCGTACTCATCAGTGAGGACCACTGGAATTCGACCCTGTTCCCCGACGAGATCAAGACCATCGATGACTACGCCCGGTATTCGAGCCGCGTCCGCGCCGCCATGGGGCCGCATGTCGTTGCGCTGCTGAAGGCGGGCCTGTCGGTGGTGCTGGATTTCCAGGCCAACACGCCGGCCGTCCGCCGCTGGATGCGGACGCTGATCGACGGTTCAGACGCCGCCCATGAGCTGCACTTCCTCGATATCCCGGACGATACCTGCAAGCGCCGGCTGCGCGAGCGCAACCTCAGGGGCGAGCATCCCTACCAGGCGAGCGATGCCGACTACGAGCTCTTCACGCGCCACTTCGTCCCACCGTCGGCCGACGAGAGGTTCAACGTGATCATTTACACGGCGTGACGGCGAAACTGCCGACCTGACATAGAATTGCCGCCATCGTGGCGACAATCGTCCCGGCGGCAAGAGGCCGGTCAAGCCATGGACTGTGGAGGTGTTCAATGCCCAACACCTTGGAACGCGTGAAGAGGATCGTCGACGAGCATCTCGGCTCGGCGCGCGGCCCGATCAGCGAACGGTCGCGGTTCGCCGAAGACCTCGGCGCCGACAGCCTCGATACGGTCGAACTGGCCATGGCGTTCGAGGACGCCTTCGGGGTCGAAATCTCCGACGCCAAGGCCAGGCAGCTCCTGACCGTGGGCGAGGCCGTGGCCTACATCGACAGCCTGCCCCGGATCACCAGGAAGCCAAAGCGAACCCGCTTGCGCCGACGGGCCTAACCGGCTTTCACCCCATGCACCTGCGGTCTGCGACGATCAAAGGCCGTCTTCGGGTTCTTCGGGCAGCCCGGGAGCCGGCGGCGTGAACTTCTTGCGCCGCAGGAGATTCTCCATGGTCGAAATTCCCTCGGCGTAGAGGCCCCGGCTGCAATCGACCTCGGCGTCGATACGGGTGTGATTGCGGCGACCGTCGGAGTCGTTGCTGCGGCCCACGGCATGACGATCGTAGTAGGCGATGAGCTGCGAGCAGCGCGCTTTGAGTTGCGCCGTGGTCTGAGGAGCGGTCTGGGCGACAACGGGCGTCGAGGCGCCCGCCGCGGCCTCGATCACGAGCGCGAGAGCAGACAGCAGAACCAGCCGCCGGGGGCGTTTCATCTGCCCCGAGCAGCGTTCATTGCTGGCAATGAAGCCAAGCCCCTAGACCGGAACAACCTTGCCGGTGGCCAGATCGTAGTAGGCGCCAACGACCTTGAGCTTACCGGCGGCAACCGCTTCTCCAAGAATGGGCTTCTCGGCCTGCAGCCGGCGCACCTGGGCTTGCACGTTGGCGACAACGGCACGCTGCGCCATATCCGGTCCGGCCGCCTTCACGACAGGCTCGATGGCGGGCTTCATGGCCGTCACCAGGCCGGCGATATGGCCGGGCAGCGTGTTGCCCTGCTGAAGGGCGCCGACCGTCGCGTTGATCGCGCCGCAGTTGTTGTGTCCCAGGACCATGATCACCTTGGTGCCCAGCACCGCGACGCCATACTCGAGGCTGCCCAGCCCGTCGGGCGTCACGAAATTTCCGGCGACACGCACGACGAACAATTCGCCGGGCCCCTGGTCGAACGCGAGTTCGGGCGCCACTCTTGCATCCGCACAGCCCAATATGGCGGCAAACGGAACCTGGCCTTGAGTACGGGCGACGCGGCCCGCCGAAAAGTCGCGCTCGTTCATTTTTCCGGCGACGTAGCGTGCGTTGCCTTCCATCAGGCGGGCGAGCGCGGCATCAGGAGTGTCGGCGGACCGCACCAACTGGGCTTGTACCTCGGCAGCCGCGGCGGTCACCGCCAAGGCGCCGATCCCTGCCGAGAAAAGATGGCGGCGCGAAAGACCGGTTGAATCGCAGACGTTACACATACGCATCCCTCCCGAGGTTGCCGGGAGGTTACAGGCGAACCGTTGGGACGCAACTTCGAAAAATTCCACGCAATTTTTATGTTCTTCAAGAACGCGCAGGACGCGCTGCCGAACCTCTTCCGGTGCTGTCTCGAAGTAGACGATCGAGCAATCCTGCTAGTTGTCGCAAAGATCCCTCGCTACGCTCGGGATGACAAAAGTCCTGTCATCCCGAGCGTAGCGAGGGATCCTTTTCATCCGCGAAACCCATTCACGATCGGATAGCGGCGTTCGCGGCTGATCAACCGCGAGGTGATCTTCACCCCAGGCGGCGCTTGCCGACGCTTGTATTCGGCGCCTTCGAGCAGGCGCCAGACACGATTGACGGTGGCGAGGTCGTGGCCTTCGGCGGCCAGCGCCGTGGCGTCGAGGTCGCGCTCGATCAGGCCCTTCAGGATGGCGTCGAGCACCGGATAGGGCGGCAGCGAATCGGAGTCCTTCTGGTCGGGCCTGAGTTCGGCCGACGGCGGCTTGGTGAGGATGCGCTCGGGGATCACCCTGCCCTGCCGGTTGCGCCACTTGCAGAGCTCGAACACCGTGGTCTTGTAGACGTCCTTCAGCACATTGTAGCCGCCGTTCATGTCGCCATAGAGCGTAGCGTAGCCCATCGCCATTTCCGACTTGTTGCCGGTCGTCAGCACCATGCCGCCCAACTTGTTCGACACCGCCATCAGCGTGACGCCGCGGGCGCGGCTCTGGATGTTCTCCTCGGTGACATCTTCCTTCCGGTTACCGAACAGCGGCTGCAGCATGGCGCGGAACGCCTTCATCGCGGGCTCGATGCTCACGGTGTCGTACTTGATGCCGATCGCTTTCGCGCAGGCCTCGGCGTCCTCGAGCGACTCCCGGCTGGTGTAGGGCGACGGCATCATGATGGCGTGCACGCGCGCGGCCCCCAGCGCATCGGCCGCCACCGCCGCCGTCAGCGCCGAATCGACGCCGCCCGACAGGCCGATCACCACCGAGGGGAAGCCTGTCTTGTTCACATAGTCGCGCAGGCCCAGCACCATCGCCTGATAGATCGATTCGATGCTGTTGAGCTCCGGGGCGATCGGCCCGGGCTGGCACTCCCAGCCTTTCCCGTTGCGACGGAACTCGACGGTGGCGACCTCCTCTCGAAACGAGGCGAGCTTGGCCTTGAGCCTACGGTCGGCGCCCAGCGCAAACGAGCCGCCGTCGTAGATCACCTCGTCCTGGCCGCCGACCTGGTTGAGATAGACGAACGGCAGGCCGCTTTCGACCACGCGCTGCACACCGAGCTGGACGCGAACATCGGTCTTGCCGACTTCATAGGGCGAGGCATTGGGCACCAGCAGGATTTCACCGCCGGTCTCGGCGATGCATTCGACGACATCGGCGGTCCACACATCCTCGCAGATCGGCACGCCGATACGCACGCCCCTATAGACCAGCGGCCCCGGCATCGGACCCGGCGTGAAGACGCGCTTGTCGTCGAACACACCGTAGTTCGGCAGGTCGACCTTGTAGCGCTTGCCGATGATCTCGCCTTTGTCGAGGGCGACAATGGCGTTGTAGAGCTTGTCGTCCTCACGCCACGGCGTGGCAACGAACAATGCCGGCCCGCCGTCCCGCGTGTCGGCACGTAGCGCCTCGACCGCCTCGTGGCAGGCCTTCTGGAAGGCGGGCTTCAGCACCAGGTCCTCGGGAAAATATCCGGCGAGGACGAGTTCGGTCGTCAGCACGAGGTCGGCACCCTGCTTTGCCGCCTCGGCGCGCGCGGCGCGAACCTTGGCGAGGTTGCCGGAGACGTCGCCGACCTTGGGATTGAGCTGGGCGAGGCCGACCTTCAGGGAGTCTGTCATTTACGGGCGATATTGACGGGTTTCGTTTTGGCGTCACAGCGAAGATTGTTCATGTCTCGTCGTCGCTACGCGCATCAAGAATGAGGGTCGGTCTCGACGAGGAAATGCTCAAGCGCCTCGAAATTCGTCGCGTACCCCTTGAGACGGGCATAGGCGGCGAACTTGTGCGGATCGACGTGCATCTCGCGGACGATGTGGCCGAGACGGCGTTCTTCCAGGCTGCGCTTCCTGAAGCGTTCGGCCCATTCATGGTGGGTAGACGGCGCCTCTGCGATGAGCGCCCGGAGGGCGTCGTAGTCATGCCAGGCGACGAGCGGAACGCGGAAGATGTCTTTCGTCATGAGGGCTCCCCCTGGGGCGGATGGGACGCCAGTGCTCTGCGCGTCACAGTATATGGCGGCCGCAACAGGGCAGAGTTGATCCTGATCATTCCCGACGCTTTCGCCAGTGGGTCGGCCCGAGCGGACTGCCGACGATCGCGCGCTGCCTGTCCTAGGAAACCAGCCTGGCCAGGGCGGCGAGCCCTTCGGGCGGTTCGGATTGCCAGGGCAGCAGGTAGAGCTGGCGCGCTAGGCCGCGCCCGACACGGGCGATCTGCTCCTGCTCGCCGGCGAGGCGCGCGACGAGCAACGGGTCACGTGTTCCGCTGCCCAACAGACTGCGGTTAATGACCCAGGCGTGGGGTTCGATCCTGGCCCGGCGCAGATCCTCCTGCAGCGCGGCCGCTTCCGATACCGGCGTCGTCTCGGGCAGGGCGACCAGGATGACCTTGGAGTACGCCGGGTCCTGAAGCCGCATCAGCGGCGTCACGATACGGCCTTGAGCCTGCGACCCGGCGTTCCGCGTCATTTCGCGATGATAGGCGCCTGTCGCGTCCATCAACAGCAGGGTGTGTCCGGTCGGCGCCGTATCGAGAACAACGAAGGCGCTTCGTGCTTCCATCACGATACGCGAGAAGGCGTGAAAGACCGCCACCTCTTCGGTGCAGGGCGATGCGAGGTCTTCGCGCAGCAAGGCGAGTCCGGCTTCGTCCAGTTCCCCGGCGCGCGAGCTCATGATCTTGTCGATGTAGCGTTGCGTCTCCGCCTGGGGATCGATGCGATCGACCTTGAGCCCGTCCATCGTGCCCGCCAGGGTCGAGGCGAGGTGCGCCGCGGGATCGGTGGTGCTCAGGTGGACGCTGTGTCCCCGCTCCACGAGTCCGACCGCGATCGCGGCGGCGACCGTCGTCTTGCCCACGCCCCCCTTGCCCATGACCATGATCAGGCCCCGTCCGGATGCGGCGAGGTCGTCGACCAGTCGGCCGAGACCCGGAATGTCGGGCGCCGGCGGCGCGGCCTTTCCCCCAGGCCGACCGCCTATGCCCGGATCGTCTCCCAGGACCTGGCGCAACGCCTTCAGTCCGACCATGTCGAAGGACCGGAGCGGTATCCGATCCTGCGGCAACGACCGCAGGGCATCCGGCAGGTCGGCGAGGACGCTTCGACCAAGCGCCTCGATCGATCGCGCAACCGGATCGGACGGATCGGTCGCGGCGAAGACGCCGTTGATCGCCAGGTGCTGGTTGCCCAGTCCAAGCGCGCGCAGTTCCGCGCTGGTCCGCGCCGCCTCGCGCATGGCGCCGCGATCGGGGCGGCTGACCAGAACGATGGTCGTGCGCGCCGGATCGCCGAGCGCACCGAGGGCTGCCTGGAAGCGCTCTTCCTGCATCTTGAGGCCGGAATGCGGCCCGAGGCACGAGGCGCCACGATCATTGTCCTTGAGAAATCCCGTCCAGGCCTTGGGCAGGCTGAGAAGCCGGAGCGTATGCCCGGTCGGCGCGGTATCGAAGACGACGTGATCGAACGCCTCCGCCGTACCCGCCAGAAGGCCGACGAACTCGTCGAAGGCCGCGATCTCGGTCGTGCACGCCCCCGAGAGCTGCTCGCGTACCGCCGCGCGTTCCGCGTCGGTGGACGCGCTGTCCAACTGGCCCAGAACCCTCTGCCGATAGGCTTCGGCTGCCGCCTCCGGATCGATGTTCATGGCCGACAGGCGTGGTGCACCGGGAACCGGGCGGGGCGCGTTGGCAAGACTCGTACCCAGCATTTCGTCGAGATTGGACGCCGGGTCGGTGCTGACCAGCAGGATCGACCTTCCGCGATCGGCAAGGGCAAGGGCGACAGCGCAGGCCAGCGTCGTCTTTCCCACGCCGCCCTTGCCCGTAAAGAACAGGTGGCGTGTCGGAGCGCTCAGAATGTCCAGCATGGTCGCGGTGGGCATCTCGGCTTTCCAATTATGAGCGTTCTGACGGATGAGGTCATGCACCGTCGGAGGCGGCATCCAATCCGGTCAGCCTACTTGCCCGGCATCGAGACGGATTTGCGTTTGATCAACGACGCTTTAGCGAGCCCCGCGGATCGGTCCTCGGGCCAAGCCGCATCACCCCGGGGCACACCATGGCCGATCGGCCTGCGATCTTTAGGGCGAGATCGGCCTTCCGGCATCGGCCAGGACCTTGCCGCCGAGGCCGATGAAGCAGACGCCGGCCGCCCGCTCGATCCAGTGCCGGGCCCTCTGGAAGCGGCGCATCACCGGGCCGGAGGACATGAAGAGGCTGACGCAGGAATACCAGGCGAGCGACGAGGCGGTGACGAGGCCGATCATCACGCCCATCAGCCACGCGGGCGTCGATGCCGTGACGGCGGTGGCGAAGACGCTGGCGAAGAGAACGATCGCCTTGGGATTGGTCAGCGTCACCAGGAAGCCGAACAGGATCGCGCGGTGCCGCGAGGGCGGGTTCGCCTGATCGAGATCGATCGTCTGGGGTTTGGCCCGCAAGAGCCTGATGCCGAGGAAGACAAGATAGGCGCCGCCCAGGAGGCGCACCGCCCAGGTGAGCCACTGGTACTGCACCAGGATGGCCGACAGGCCGAGCAGGCTCGCCGTCGCGTAGAGGCAAAGTCCCAGCGACACGCCGAGCGTCGTCAGAAGACCGGCGCGCGCTCCATAGGTCATGGACGAGCGGACGACGGCCACGAAGTCCGGCCCCGGCAGGATGAGGGCCGGGATGAAGATGGCGAAAACGCCGATCAGGACAAGGGCATGCTCCATGAAAATCGACGTGCCATGGCTCTCGCGCCGCTGCAAGAGCCGAAACAAATACCTGTCTCCCCACAGAGCACCGATGGCATGGTGCGCCGGCATCGAGGCAGACCGGCCAGCTTGGCAACGAAGAACATGGCAACGAAGAAGACGACACGACGGCCGAGGAAAAGCAGTCCCGCGCGCTCGACGACGCGGGCGAGAAAACCTGCCCCCGCCAGAACCTCCCGGCCGCCAACCTCGACCTTGCAGCAGGAATTGCTGATGATGGCGCGGGGCGGCGCGCAGTCGCTCGAGCAGATGCTCCGTGTCGTGATCGTCCTCGCCCTCGTCGCCGGCACAGCGACCGGACTGTGGCTGCTCCGGCCGGTCCCGAGCTACTCCTCGGACGATGTGACGGCGGGTTCGTCCTTCGACGTCACCTTCCGGGTCGAGAACAAGGACACCTGGTTCCCGCTGGCCAACCTCAGGATCAGTTGCGTGCTTGCCCATGTGCGCGCCGAGCCGATCGCGCCGACCCTGATCGAGGCGACCAACATGCGGTTTGCGACCACGGGCGCCTCCGGGCTGGAACCGGGCGAGTCGGGCACCTTCACCTGCCCGTTCCGCAGCTTCATGGCGCACCAGACGAAGGACGACCCCGGCATGGCCACGCGGGCCGAGATCTACTTTCGCAGCGACTACGACGTGCCGCTGCTGGGCCGGTTCCGGCTGACCGACAACAGCGCGCGCTTTTTCCTCGATACGCGGGTCCTGCCGCCGCGCTGGGTACAAAAACCCCCGCAATAGCGCGGTCTTATTCGCCGAGCTTCTTCGCCCGCCAGTCCCATGGGGTGTCGAACGATCCGGCCCACAGACCCCGCAGGGCCTGGCGCGCGTCCTCTTCCTCCGGCGCGTAGTCGGTGCCGTGGCGCGTCAGCACCAGCGCCCAGCCGGCGCGGACCATTTCGGCCCCGAGGTCCATGCTTCCCGCCCGGCAGAGCGCAGCGGGCCGTCCGTATTGATCGCTGGCGCGCGGCACGCAGACGACCTGGGCGGACGCTGCGTCGAGGGTCCTGTCGCCCGTCGGGATGGCGGGGGAGAGGAGCGTGCGGAGGTAGGCCGCGGCGCTGCGACCGCAGGCATAGGTCAAGCCATCCCGCTGGCACGGCTGAACGATCTCCGGGGCGTCGATGCCCCAGAGGCGAAAGGTCCGGCCATCGACCCGGATGGTGTCGCCGTCGACGACGCGCGCCGTGCCTGCCACGCCTTCCCCCGCCGGGCCCGGCGGCTGATTGACGGCCGGCGCGGGGGCGGCGGACGGCTGTGCCACCGAAGCTACCGGCGCCCGCACGTTGGGCACCGGCGCTCTTCCCGGGGGCGGCGCTTGCGCGAACGCCAAGGGCATCATCAGAGTACCCAACAAGAGGAAGAGCGCCGCGCGCGTCATCGACATGCCCGCTTCCTAGGCCGGTCGATTCGCCCGGAGGAACGTCCTGATGTGCCGCACCGCCAGCGGGATCTTGTCCTTGGTGTCTTTCCACGGATACAGGCTGACCTGCGCGTTGGGCGCCAGCATCGCCGTTTCCATCGCCACCTCGTAGGGATGCGGCGGGATGTCGTCGGGCAGGACCAGCAGCGGCGTCGTGCAGGCGCGCACGAAGTCGCGCGTCACGGTGAAGACGAAGTCGCCCGGCGAGCGGTACATCCTGGTCAGGAACGCACTCACCTGTTCCAGCTTGATCTCGGGCCGGCGCGCGACCAGCGCCGGGCCCCAGTTGGCCATGTTGTTGTCGTAGAACTGGTTGGGCATCGAGGCGCGATGGCCGGAGGGCTGGGTCAGCACGCCGGCGACGACGCGGCCCGGCGCACGCTTCAGCAGGTTCCAGATGAACGGGCCGCCGATGCAGTAGCCCAGCACCATGAACTTATCGATGCCGAGATGATCCATCAGGCCGAGATGGTCGTCGGTGTAGGCGTCCCACGGCCGATCGACCTCGAGCGGGCCGGAGGACTGGCCGTCCTTGGCGTTGCGCAGGTCGGCCGCGATGCAGCGGTATTCGTTGCTGAATTCCTTCTGCGCGTTGAACGGATGGGTCGTGTCGAGGCCGGCGATCGTCGAGTTCAGCCCGCCGCCGGGAATGATCAGCAGCGGAAAGCCCTTGCCTGCTTCCTCGTAGTGGATGCGGACGGGGCCCCTTTCGTAGAACGGCATGTCGGTCTCCCCTACTTCGCCGCCACCACCTCGACCTCGACCAGCATGGCGGGATCGGCGAGGCCGGCCACGATCAACAGGGTCGAGGCGGGATAGGGTGCGTCCTTGATGAACTGGTCGCGCACCGCGCGGTAGGGGCCGACGAAGCGGCTGTCGATCAGGAAGACCGTGACCTTGACGATGTTCTTGTAGCTCATGCCGCCGCTCTTCAGGACCTGGGCGATGTTCTTCCAGACCTGTGCCGCCTGCTTCTCGAACGTCGGCTGCAGCTTGCCGCGCGAATCGACGCCGACCTGGCCCGAGACGTAGAGCATCCGCGCGCCCGCCGGCACTTCGGCGCCGAGGCTGTACTTGCCCGAGAACGACACGCTCGCCGGATTGTGGAACTTGATCGCCATAAAAGTCTCTCCCCTGGAATGAACCTCACGGTTTCAGGTCGGGGAGCGTGACGTCAAGCTACTTCGCCGCCACCACCTCGATCTCGACGAACATGCCGGGATCGGCGAGGCCAGAAACGACGATCAGGGTCGCGGCCGGATAGGGGCTTTTCAGGAACTTCGCGCGGGCGTCGCGGTAGGGCGCGATGAAGCGCGAATCGGTGATGAAGCCGGTGACCCTCACGATGTTGCCCAAACCCATGCCGGCGCTCTTCAGGATCTGGCCGATGTTCTTCCAGGTGAGGTCGCACTGCTTCTCGAAGCTGGGCGCCAGCCTGCCTTTGGAATCGTAGCCGACCTGGCCTGCCAGGAAGAGCAGTCGGGCGTCGGCCGGGACCTCGACGCCCAGGCTGTATTTGCCGGTGAGCGCGACGGACCTGGGATTGTGGAACTTGATCGCCATGACGGTCTCTCCCATGTAAGGAGGCGAACGGTATTCAGGTCGGAGAGTATGACGTCAAGCATCGCAAGCGTGCACATCGTGGGCGGCGGCCTCGCGGGCAGCGAGGCGGCGTGGCAGCTCGCGCAAGCAGGCGTGCCCGTGGTGCTGCACGAGATGCGGCCCACGCGCGGCACCGAGGCCCACCTCACCGAAAATCTCGCCGAACTCGTCTGCTCCAATTCCTTCCGCTCCGACGATGCGCAGAACAATGCCGTGGGCCTGCTGCACGAGGAGATGCGGCGCGCGGGCTCGCTGATCATGCGCGCGGCCGACGCCCACAAGCTGCCGGCCGGCGGGGCGCTCGCCGTCGACCGCCATGGTTTCTCGGCCGCGGTACAGGAGACGCTGCTCGCCCATCCGCTGGTGACGCTGGAGCGCGCCGAAGTCGCGGGCCTGCCGCCCGAAGCGTGGGACAGCGTGATCGTGGCGACGGGGCCCCTCACCTCGCCGGCGCTGGCCGAGGCACTGGCCAAACTCACGGGCGAGGAGTCGCTCGCCTTCTTCGATGCCATCGCGCCGATCGTGCATCACGAGAGCATCGATCTTTCGATTGCCTGGAAGCAGTCGCGCTACGACAAGGGTGGCCCGGGCGGCGACGGCGCCGACTATCTCAACTGCCCGATGGACAAGCCGCAGTACGAGGCCTTCGTCGAAGCCCTGCTGGCGGGCGACAAGACCGAGTTCAAGGAGTGGGAGGCCAATACTCCCTACTTCAACGGCTGCCAGCCGATCGAGGTGATCGCCAAGAGCGGGCCGCAGACGCTGCGCTTCGGGCCGATGAAACCCGTCGGCCTGCGCGATCCGCGCACCGGCACGCGGCCGTGGGCGGTGGTGCAGCTTCGCCAGGACAATGCGCTCGGCACGCTGTGGAACATCGTGGGCTTCCAGACCAAGCTGAAGCACGGCGAGCAGACCAGGATCTTCCGCACCATCCCGGGCCTCGAGAAAGCCGAGTTCGCGCGGCTGGGAGGCTTGCATCGCAACACCTTCCTCAACAGCCCGCGCCTGCTCGATGCCACCTTGCGGCTGAAGGCCATGCCACGACTCCGGTTTGCGGGCCAGATCACCGGCTGCGAGGGCTATGTCGAAAGCGCCGCCGTCGGCCTGATGACCGGACGTTTCGCGGCAGCCGAGAGACTCGGCCGCACACAGGCCCCGCCGCCACCGACCACCGCGATGGGCGCCCTGCTGGGCCACATCACCGGCGGCGCCGATGCCACCACCTTCCAGCCGATGAACGTCAACTTCGGCCTGTTCCCGCCGATCGACGGCCCATCCAAGGGCAAGGACCGCAAGCAGGCGATGAGCGCCCGCGCCTTGCGCGATTTCGACCAGTGGCTGGCGCCGGCGCCGCTCGCGGCGGAGTGAGTCGCGCGAAACAATCCGTAACGATCCGCAACGTTGGGTAACCAAACGTTATTTCCCGTCGGCCCCGTGATGCGTTGAAATACCATCACCCCCAGACGGAGAATTGCCATGCTCGCCACACAGGAACGGGTCGCCGACCTCGGCCACGACGTGATGCAGGAGATCTTCCGCCTGCTGGCACCCTATCAGGTCGGCGGCAAGGGCATCACGCCGCAGACCGTGATCTCGACCGGCCTCACCGTCGATTCGCTCACGATCATGGACGTGATCATGGAACTGGAAGATCGCTTCGACGTCACCATCCCGTTGAACCTCGTTGCCGAGATCGACACCATCGACCAGCTTGCCGAAACCGTCATGAGGCTGCGCTGATACCCCCATGAGATAAGTTCGCGAGCATGCAGCACGTTGCGTGCTAACTAGTCGGCAATGACCCCCGCTGACCGCCGGCAGATGATGCTGGCCGGGCCGATCGTGCCCACCATCCTGGCCCTTGCCACCCCCAATGTGCTGAACGTGGCCATGCAGAGCCTGGTCAGCATTTCCGACGGCTGGTTCGTGGGCCAGCTCGGAAGCACCACCGCGCTCGCGGCGCTCGCGCTGGTGTTCCCGGCCCAGATGACCTTGGGCATGATGTCGGCCGGCGCCATGGGCGGCGGCATCTCCTCCTCGGTCGCGCGCGCGCTGGGCTCGGGCAACAAGGCGGCAGCGGAAGCGGCGGCGGCGCATGCGCTGGTGATCGCGCTCGGCATGGCCGCCCTGTTCGCCGTCATCTTCGTGGGCTTCGGCCGGCTGATCTTCGGCGCGCTGGGCGGCAGCGGCGGCGCACTCGACGGCGCCGAGGCCTTCGCCACCATCCTGTTCCTGGGCTGCATCGTGCACTGGGTCGCCAACTCGATGGCCTCGGTGCTGCGCGGCACCGGCGACATGAAGACGCCGGGCTATGCGCTGGTGGCAAGCGCGGCGCTGCAGATCCCGCTCACCGGCGCCTTGACCTTGGGCTGGTTCGGCCTGCCGGCGCTCGGCATCCGCGGACCGGCCGCCGCCGCGGTGATCTCCTTCGCCTTCGCCGCCGTCTGGATGCTGACCCGGCTCACCGGCGAACGTGCGACGGTGCGGCTGCGCTGGCCAGTCGACGGCTTTCGCTGGCGCGCCTTCCGCGACATCCTGAAGGTCGGCGCCATCGCCTGCCTCGTGGTGATCCTGACCAACGGCACGGTGCTGATCGTGACCGGCCTGATCGGCCGCCAGGGCGACGCCGCCATTGCGGGCTACGGCATCGGCAGCCGCCTCGAATACATGCTGATCCCGATCAGCTTCGGCATCGGCGCGACGCTGACGGCGCTGGTCGGCACCAACATCGGCGCCCGCCAATATGCCCGCGCCCAGCGCCTGGCCTGGACCGGGGCGCTGATGGCGGGCTGCGTCGCCGCCCTCATCGGCATCGTCGTGGCGATCTGGCCCGACCTCTGGCTCGGCCTGTTCACCAGCGATCCCGGCGCGCTCGCCTCGGGCCGCCACTATCTCCGCATTGTCGGCCCGGTGTACGGCTTCTTCGGCGTCGCCATGGCGCTCTACTTCGCCTCGCAGGGCACCGGCGAGATGGTCTGGCCGATCGGCGCCAACCTCACGCGCATCACCATCGCCGCCGGCGGCAGCCTGCTCGCCCTCGACACCTTCGGCTGGGGCGTCTCCGGCCTCTACGCCTGCGTGGCGACCGGCATCGTGGCCTTCTCGCTGGTCCTCGCCTTCTCGACCACGCGCCGCGCGTGGACCGGTTGAGGGCGATTTTTCAGACACGAGTTGTCCAGGATGTGCCTGTCCGGAAATTCGCAAAGCGCCGGCCCGCTTGAACTGGAAGATTCTTTTCAACGCAGGCCCGATCGTCGGACCTGTCCGGAAATTCGGATGATCGCCGGCCACGAAAAGGCCGCGCCGGGCAAGTGACCGGGCGGCCCGCGCAGAAGATGCACATCGCGCCGACGATAGCAGAAATATAGCCTTAAATCTGCTGAAACGTCAACTTTACTTCCATGGCGTCGGCGGCGGGATCGGACACGGGCCCTCGACGTCGACCGTGGTGAAATCGGCCGGGCCCACGATCTCGAGATATTCCATGTCGGGCGAGTAATCGAACAGGTAGTGCCGGATGCCCGGGCGCTGGTGGACACAGTCGCCCGCCTTCACCAGCGTCTCCTCGGTCTCGTACATGAAGCGCGCCCAGCCCTTCAGCATGATGACGATGTGGAACTTGGCCTCGTGGAAGTGCCAGCCGGTGCCCTCCTCCGGCGGCAGATTGGCCTTCACCAGCTGGGCGATCACCTGGCCCCTGGTCGCCTCGGCGATGCCGAGGTCGCGGTAGAGGAAGAAATCGCGCAATCCGCCCGATTTGTACTCAGTGTCGCCTTGGGCGATATGGGAGAAGGCGGTGGCGATCAGGGCCGCCGTTGCAGATGGATCGGGCTTGGTCAGGGTGTCGACGGTCATGGCAACCTCCTGCGGAGATGGCAGAAGCCGTGCAAATTTTGTGCCGCGAAAACGAGGCTGACAGTGAAGAAGATCCTCATCATCGGCATCGGCGCCGGCGACCCGGACTACATCACCGTGCAGGCGGTGAAGGCGCTTAACGCCGTCGACGTCTTCTTCCTGATGGACAAGGGCCGCATCAAGGGAAAGTTGCGGGACGTGCGCGAGGAGATCTGCCGCCGCCACATCGCGCCGGACCGCAGGCACCGCTTCGTCGAGGCGCCGAGCCCGCCGCGCAACACGCAGCCGGCTGACTACCGCGCCAGCGTCGATGAGCTGAACGCCGCCAAGCAGGCGGTGTTCGAGGCGATGATCCAGGGCGAGATGAAGGACGGCGAGACCGCCGGCATCCTCGTATGGGGCGACCCCATGCTTTACGACAGCACCATCCGCAACATCGAGGCGATCATCGCAACCGGTCGCCACACCATCGACTTCGAAGTGATCCCCGGCATCACCGCGGTGCAGGCGCTGGCCGCCCGCCACAGGATCCCGCTCAACCGCATCGCCGAACCGGTGCTGCTGACGACGGGGCGCAAGCTGGCCGAAGGATTCCCCGACGGCATCGACAGCGCGGCCGTCCTGCTCGACGGCGAGGACACTTTTAGGCGCTTCGCAGATCAGGACATGGAAATCTACTGGGGCGCCTATCTCGGGACACCCGACGAGATCCTGATTTCCGGCAAGCTGAAGGACGTGGCGGGCGAAATCCACCGTCGCCGCACCGAGGCACGCCAGAAGAACGGCTGGATCATGGATACGTATCTGATCCGGAGGGCGAGCGATGACTGAGCGGACTGGCGGATGCGTCTGCGGCGCCATGCGGTTCAGGACGACCGCCGAGCCGTCGCGCATCACGATCTGCCATTGCACCTGGTGCCAGCGCCGCACCGGCACCGCCTTCGGCACGGAAGTCGTCTTCAACAGCGACGAGGTCGAGATCACGGGGCGGGACATCACGCGCCTGTAGCGTGTGCCTCCGGCCGGGCCGGCAGAAAGGACCTGCAATGCCTTGCTGTTCAGTGATAGTCTGGTTCCGTCAAAGCCGTGATACCTAGCTCACGACGGTGGCTTTTCCGATTTCCGTAGTGAATGTGTAGCGGCGTAAGTGGCGTCCCGTAGCCCTTCCCGATGTTGCAGCACCACCAAACACGGAGATGACAATGGCCAAGACCGACTGGCGTCTCGAAGGCGAGTGGATCAAGAACTGCAGCTGCGCCTACGGCTGCCCCTGCGATTTCAACGCACCGCCAACCCAGGGCTTCTGCCGTGGCCTGGTCGGCATGCATATCGTCAAGGGCCACTTCGGAGCCGTGAAGCTGGACGGCCTGAACTTTGCGGCGACGGTGGATTTTCCCGGCGCCCTGCATCTCGGCAACGGCGCCATGCAGGCGATCATAGACCAACGCGCCACGCCCGAGCAGCGCGACGCGCTGTTCGGCATCCTGTCGGGGCAGAACTCCGACGAAGGCACGATGTTCCACATCTTCAGCCTGATCGTCACCAAGATGCACGATCCCGTGTTTGCCCCCTTCTCCTGGACCTTCGACCTGGCCGGGCGACGGGCGCGCATGACGATACCGGGCGTACTCGACACCGAAGTCGAACCGATCAAGAATCCGATAACCGGGGCCGAGCATCGCATCCAGGTCGTCATGCCCGATGGCTTCGAGCATCGGGTCGGTGAAGTGGCCAAGGCCAGCATGAACTCGACGGCGGGCATCAAGTTCAACTTCCCCGACGGCCACAGCACGCTCGCAAAGGTGATCCAGACACCGGCTGGCGTGGCTGGCTGACCGGATCGCCTCGTTGTCGTTGCCCGGCGCCTCTCTGCGCCAACTGCTGGCGCATGACCAGGCGGTTGCAAAGGCCGCGCTCGTTGGCGTCACCTTGGCCGCATGGAGCTATCTCCTGCTTGGCGTCGGCATGGACATGGACCATGCCGGGATGAGCTTGACCCAGCCCATGGCAATGGCGTGGTCGCCCGGCTTCGCGACCGCGGTGTTCGCCATGTGGGCGGTGATGATGGTGGCAATGATGCTGCCGTCAGCCGCGCCGATGATCCTGCTGTTCGACACGATCAGCCGGCGCCGCAACGGACGGGACGGGCGGGCAGTTGCCACGCCGGCGTTCGCCGGAGGATATCTGATGGTTTGGGTCTCCTTCGGTCTTGCCGCGACACTGCTCCAATACGGCCTGGAGCAGGCATTGGTAATGTCGATGGCAATGCGCACCACGAGCGGATTGCTTGCGGGTGCCATTCTCGTCGGCGCTGGCGTCTACCAGCTGACGCCCTTGAAGCAAACGTGCCTGCGCCACTGCCGCTCACCCCTCGACTTTGTGACGACCCACTGGCGCAAGGGCACAAGTGGCGCCTTCGTCATGGGCTGCGAACATGGCGCCTATTGCCTGGGTTGCTGCTGGGTGCTGATGGCCTTGCTGTTCGTGGGCGGCGTCATGAACCTGCTGTGGGTTGCGGCCCTTAGCCTGTACGTATTGGCCGAGAAGGTTCTTCCCTCGACGCACTGGCTATCCCGGCTCACCGGCATGATCCTCGTTGTTTGGGGTGGCGCAACGTTGGCGGTAGCACTCTGAGCCTCGCGCTCAAATCCCTACCCAGCCGCAAGACGCAGACGACGGTGCGGCTCGATGCCGATCTGCTCGACTGGTTCCGCGCGCAAGTCCGTGGTTGTCCGGCGCGAATCAACAGGGTGCCGCGCGGCTCCTGCGAGCAACGCTCGCGGTCGATATGGTATTGAAGCTCGACGTTTTCGAAGAACGGATGAGTCATGGACACCTATCAGATCTCGAAGGCACGCAATGACTGAACGGACCGGCGGCTGCATATGTGGCGCCGTGCGGTTCAAGACGACCGCCGAGCCGTCGCGCATCACGATCTGCCATTGCACCTGGTGCCAGCGCCGCACCGGCACCGCCTTCGGCACGGAGGTCGTCTTCAACAGCGACGAGGTCGAGATCACGGGCCAGGCCATCACGCGCTACCGGCACGTCTCCGATGAATCGGGCCGGTGGCTCGACATGGAATTCTGCGCCCGGTGCGGCGGCAACCTCGGCTTCACGCTGCAGATGGTGCCGGGCGTGCGCACTCTGCCCGCCGGCGCCTTCGACGATCCCGGGTGGATCCGCGCCGACCGCTACAAGATACGACACGTCTTCCTGCGCTCGAAGCGCGCGTGGTCGGACCTCTCACCGCTCGTCGAGCAATACGAGGCCCACTTTCGCAAGTAGAGCGACCACGCCGACCGTCAGGCTGGAGCAGCGCTCAGGCCGGCAATCCCTGAATCCAGCTCACCACCTGCGCCGAGGCAGCGAAGTCGGTGTCGCGATGGCCGGCGTTGACGACGATGTACTTGCTGTAGGGGTTCTTTGCAGCTGGCCGGTAAACGTTCGCTTCATTGCAATTGAACGCGGGGTCCTGCTTGCCCATCACCATGAGCAGCGGAATGCTGGCCGGCAGGAGCGGCGCCTGGGCCTGCATGGCGGCCTGACCGCGCGGGTTCAGCCAGCTGAGATAGGCTGCTGCAGTCGTGTTGAGCGAAAGCTTGCTGCCTTGGTTGTCGTCCGTGCCTTTGAACAGCTGGTTACCCTGGCCTGAATTGACCATCGCCGCCGCCTTTTCCAGCAAGCCGGCCACGTCGGGATAGGTGCGGGATACATAAGCGGGGCTGTGGCCGGGGGCGAGCATGACACAGGCCGCGATGTTCTGCCGGGCGACGGCATAGGAGAGCGCCACGTTCGCGCCGAGACTCTGTCCGCCGACGACGATGCGTTGCGCGCCCTGACCGCGCAGCTGGCCGACGAAGCCGTCGATCATCGCGTGCACCTGATCGACGGTCACGGAGATGCGCTCCCAGCCTGCCCTTCCCACGGCATCGAGGGCACGAGCACCTTGGCGCCGATACCCGACAGCTTGGAGGAGATGTCGTTGAAGCCCGGCGTGTTCGGCCGAGATTGCTTGCCGTGCAGCAGCAGGACGCCGAGCGTGCCGCCGGCCTGGGCGAAGGCGAGATCCGCCGACGCGGCGAAGACGGTGGCAACGGACGCCGCGGCGACAAATTCCCTGCGTTTCATGGCCCGCCTCACGCCGCCTGTCGCCGGCAGAGGCACGAGGAGCGGATCGGGACCTCGGCGCGCGCGAGCGCCAGGTCGAGCCGGGCCTTGATCAGCGGCACCTCGACTTTCTCGCCGCGTCGCACCAGGCATTCGTGCAGCCCGTGCAGGCTCCACACGTTCTCCGGATGCCAGCAGGCGCGGTTGGTCTTGCCGTCGAAGCCGAGATCGGCGCGATAGACCGCCTCGGCTTCCTCGAGATGCCCCTGCTCCAGCAGCAGCGCGCCCAGCGCGTGGCGCGTCGGCTGCATCCAGCCCCATGGCTCGTCGTAGGGCAGCGCATCGTCGAGCTCCACGGCGCGGCGCAGGTGGGCGAAGGCGAGATCGAAGTTGCCGCGGCGGTATTCGAGCTCCCCGGTCAGCATCTCCTCGGCGATCGCCAGCATGTCGACCATGGTGTTGTTGTGCAGCCGCCGCGACTCCGGCACGCGCGCCTTGGCGGCCCGGAATGCCTCGCGCATGCGCTCCGCCGCCTCGATCTCGCCCAGCACCGAGTGCGCCACGCCCTTGGCGTAGAGCGTCATCGCCGTGGTCCCGCAATAGAGCGCCTGGTCCTTCGGCAATTCCTGGGCGATGATCTCGCGCCACTTGCCGAAGCGCACCAGCACATGCTGCTTCACCGAGAGGTAGCCCTCGATGAAGTCGGCCATCGGCGGCGAGGGAATGCGCAACAGCTCCTCGGGCGTGGTGTCGATCAGCTCCTGTGCCGCCTTGATGGCGGGCGTGTACTGGCCGAGGAACATGGCGCCGTAGACCACGAAGTGGTGGTCGTGGCTGCGGTAGAGTGCATAGACGTTCATGGCGCCCTCGCGCGCCAGGAACTTGCGGTCCACCGCGACGGCCTTCTGGTTGTAGACCACGACGTCGCGGTAGTTGCCGCAGAGCACGTCGATATGGGTCGGCATGTGGATCAGATGGCCGGAGTCGGGCACGAGGTCGCGCAGCCGGTCGCCGGCGCGCAGCGCGCGCTGCGGGAACGGCGACATCTCCATCAAGTGAACATAGAGGTGCAGCAGGCCGGGATGGTCCCAGCTCGCGGGGATGTCGCGGAAGGCCTGCTCCAGCACCTCGACCGCCTCGTCGGTGCCGGCGCCCGGCGTGGCGCGGCCGGTGTTGAGGTCCCACATCAGCCAGGGCGTCTCGTTCATGATCGCCTCGACGAAGACCGAGCGCAGGTCGAGGTCGTCGGGATGGGCCTTGAAGAGCTTGCGCATCTCGACGGTGAAGGCCTTGTCCCAGTGCTTCTGGTCGTCGATCGCCTCGCGCTGCGGATAGCGTGCCGGCAGGGCGCGGATCAGCGCCTGCTCGATCGGCGAGGCCTTGTCGATGACGGCGAACGCACCCTTCATGGCGTCGTAGGATGCCGCGAGGGCGGCCTGCTTGCCGGCCGGGTCGTAGCGGTGCCAGGGCAGGTTGTAGTTGGGGCCGGCGGCATAGGCGATGCCCCAGTGTGCCATGGCGCAGCCGGGGTCGTGCTCCACCGCCTTGGCGAAGCACTTGATCGCTTCCGCATGGTTGAAGCCGTAGAGCCAGTTGAGGCCACGATCGAACCAGATCTGGGCTTGCGGCGACGAAGTCGTGACGGCGCGCCCGTAGGTGCCGAGATCGTAGTAGTCCATGACATGCTCCCCTCGTGGAACGAACAGCAGCGCCCGAAAATCACATGAACTCCGGGCTGCTTCAACGGCTACGGATCTTCTCCTCCCCCGCGCGTCGCGCGGGGGAGGTGCCCGAAGGGCGGAGGGGGTCAGGAGTCTCGTGCGTTCGCCTAAGACCCCCTCCGGCCTGCGGCCACCTCCCCCGGACACGCCTATGAAGGCATGTCCGGGGGAGGAGATAAATCATCGCTAAACGTACCGCTTCAGCATCGGCAGGGCGTGCTGGACACAGTGGCGGCCTTCGGCGATCGCTTCCCGCGCCTTCGTGAATTCCATCAGGCCGATGTCTCCCAACCGCGGCACGAGCAGCACATCGGGCGGTTCGCCCGCGAGACGGGTACGGGTGATGTGGTCCTGCATGATGTTGAGGGAGTTGGCGAGGACGTCGAGATAGCCCGGCGCCGACGACACCCGAGACTGATCCGGCGCGGCCTCCGCTGCCTGTTCAGGTCGGACGCCCGGAAGCTGGCCCAGCATCCGCCTGAAGAGTTCCGTCGACACGCGTGACGGCGCGGTCACTGCCGGTACCGTCCGCGCCTTGTCGAAGCGCCGTCCCACCAGATCGCCGTTGAGATTGACCGCGATAATCACTTCCGCGCCGAGGGCCCGGCATACGGAGATGGGAACCGGATTGGTAAGGCCGCCGTCGACCAGCCATTTGCCGTCGATCTCCACCGGGCTGACGATTCCCGGCAGGGCGATCGAGGCGCGCACGGCCTCGTGGATCGGCCCGGTCTGCAGCCAGACCTCGCGGCCGCTCGCAAGATCGGTGGCGACGGCGGCATAGCGCTTGGCGTAGCTCTCGATCGGCGCGTCGATGCCGAGCCTGCGCAGCAGGGCCACCACCTGCCTGCCGTCGATCAACCCGCCGCCCATCAGCCGGACATCCATCAGCCGGACGACCTGGCGCCAGGTCGCGGTCTCCGCCCACTGCCTGAGCCCGTCCAGCTGGCCCGCGACATAGGCCGCGCCGACCAGCGCGCCGATCGACGTGCCGCAGACGACGTCGGGCTCGATGCCGGCCTCGAGCAGCGCATCGAGGACGCCGATGTGCGACAGGCCGCGCGCCGAGCCGCTGCCGAGGGCGAGGCCGATCCGGGGATGATGCGCCATGGCGGACATCATACAAAGATCGCGCTTGGTCGTCCCCGCTTGTTCATCTCCGTGGCGCTTGGCATAAGCGGCCCAGCAAACAAACAGCGGGAGAGCGAGCATGAGCGACGCCAACAAGATTTCCGGACTGCAGCTTCGCTCCCTGATCAGCAAGGCGGGCGACCTCGAACTGTCGCTGGCCAAGGTCGACGTTCCCGAACCCGGTCCGGACCAGGTCGTGGTCAAGGTCGAGGCGACGCCGATCAATCCGTCGGACCTCGGCCTGCTGCTCGGGCCGGCCGATCCGGCGACGTTCAAGGCCAGCGGCAGCGGCGACGGCGTGAAGGTGACGGCCAAGGTGCCGGCGGCGGCGCTGCCCTTCCTCGCCGCACGGCTGGGCGAATCGATGCCGGTCGGCAACGAGGGCGCCGGCACGGTCGTGAAGGCCGGCGCGTCCGAGGCGGCCCAGGCGCTCAAGGGCAAGACGGTGTCGATGGTGGGCGGCGCGATGTATGCGCAGTACCGCCTGCTCAAGGCGTCGGACTGCCAGCCGCTGCCGGCCGGCACGACCGCGGCCGAAGGCGCCTCGTGGTTCGTCAATCCGCTGACCGCGCTCGGCATGACCGAAACGATGAAGCGCGAGGGCCACAAGGCGCTGGTCCACACCGCCGCTGCCTCCAACCTCGGCCAGATGCTGAACAAGATCTGCAACGAGGACGGCATCGGGCTGGTGAACATCGTGCGCAGTCCTGAGCAGGCCAAGCTGCTCAAGGGCATCGGTGCGAAACACATCGTCGATTCGAGTGCGGCCTCCTTCACCGACGACCTGACGCAAGCGCTGGTCGAGACCGGCGCCACCATCGCCTTCGACGCCATCGGCGGTGGCAAGCTCGCGAGCCAGATCCTCACCTGCATGGAGATCGCGCTCAACAAGACCGCCAAGGAATACAGCCGCTACGGCTCGACCACGCACAAGCAGGTCTATATCTACGGCAGCCTCAGCACCGGCGCGGTCGAACTCAACCGCAACTACGGCATGGCCTGGGGCGTCGGCGGCTGGCTGCTCACGCCGTTCCTGCAGAAGATCGGCCGGCCCGACCAGGTGCGGCTGCGCGAGCGGGTCGTCAATTCGCTGAAGACGACGTTTGCCAGCCACTACACCCAGGTGGTGTCGCTGCCCGAGGCGCTCGACCTCAAGAACATTGCCGCCTACGCCAAGCGCGCGACCGGCGAGAAGTTCCTGATCAATCCGAACAAGGGCTGAGGCCGGAGGCAGCTCACGCGCGCTTCGCCGCCGCTTCCTTCTCCGCCATCTTCTGCTTCAGTTGCTCGGGCGTGAGGCGGACGATGTGTTCATTCTGATGGCTGAAGATGTCGTATTTCGCGACGTCGAGATCTTCCAGCACGATCTCGCGGTCGAGCACCTTCTGCTTCCACGCGGCGTGCTCGGCCTCGGCGGCGTGGAACTCGGGCATCACTTCCCTGGCGAACAGTTCCAGCGAGGAGCAGATATCCTGGTGGCTGGTCTTGCCGGCCTGGTTGAGCAGGATCACCTGGTCGACGCGGCTCGCCTGGAACTGGCGAAGTTTCTTCGCGATCGTCGCGGGTGAGCCGATCAGGCCCGACTCCAGCGCCTTCTTCTCCTCCGGCCCGCCGCGCCACGCCTGGTACTCCTCCCACAGGTTGGACGTGCCGGGCGCGTCGACGCCCTTCCGACCGTAGTAGGAGAGCGCAAAGATGAAGAAGGTCCAGCCGGCGGCCTTGGCTTCGGCCTCGGCGTCGGTCGGCGCGCACATGAAGCCCGAGACCATCGCCACGTTTGGGTTGCTCGGATAGTCGGCGAGCTTCTTCGAATTGTTCAAAAGGTTGTTGTAGTACTTGTGCACCCAGGCGCGCGCGGCCTCCGGTGTCACGAAGGTGAAACCCAAGGCACCCATCCCCCATTCGCCCGCCTTGGCGATGGTGGCGATGTTCGAGCAGGCGACCCAGAGCGGCGGATGCGGCTTCTGGAACGGCTTGGGAATGACGTTGCGCGCCTCGAAGTCATAGTACTGGCCGTGGAACTCCCAGCTCTCCTTCGTGAACATCGGGACGATGGCCTTCACCGCCTCCTCCCAGCGCTCGCGCTTGTCGCGGACGCGGATGTTGAAGGGATGCAGCTCCGCCGGTCCCGCCGCCTCGCCCATGCCGAGCTCGACGCGGCCGCCCGAGAGCAGATCGAGGGTCGCCACTTTCTCGGCGACGCGATGCGGGTTGTTGGTGGTGAGCTGGATGACGCCGTGGCCCAAGCGAATGCGCTTGGTGCGCTGGCTGGCGGCGCCCAGGAAGACTTCGGGCGCCGAGGAGTGCGAATACTCCTCGAGGAAGTGATGCTCGACCTCCCAGGCGTAGTCGTAGCCGAGCTTGTCGGCGAGCTCGATCTGGGTCAGCGAATCCTGCAGGAGCTGGTATTCGCTTCGGGGGCCCCACGGCCTGGGCAGCTGGTGTTCGTAGAAGATGCCGAATTTCATCGTCCGATCCTCACGCAGCCTTGCAGAATTTCGAGAGGCTCTCGACCAGCTTCGGGACCATCTCTTTGGGAATATCGTGGCCCCAACCGGGGAAAGTTTCGATTTTGGCGCCCGGCACGAGGCTCGCCACGTCGCGGCCGCCCTCGACCGGCAGCAGCGGATCGTCGGCGCCGTGCAGCACCAGCGTGGGCACCTTGACGGTCTTGAGCAGGTCGACGCGATCGCCTGACGCCATCACGGCGAGATATTGCCGCGCCGCGCCCGCGGGATAGTAGCGCCGGTCGATGTTGCGCTCGACCAGGGCGCGTAACTCGGCAGGGTCCGCCGGGAAGCCCGGACTGCCGATCACGGTACGCAGCTTGATGGCATGCGCGACGAGCTGCTCGCGCGCCGGGCCCTCGGGTTGCGCGGAGAGCATGGCCACCGCCTCGGGCTTGCCCACCGGCAGGCCGAGGCGGCCGCTGGTCGACATGATCGAGACGAGCGAGCGCGTGCGTTGCGGGAACTTCGCGGCGAGGATCTGGGCGATCATGCCGCCCATCGAGGCGCCGACCATGTGCGCCCGATCGACGTCCAGCGCATCGAGCAGGCCGAGCGCGTCGTTGGCGAGATCGTCGAGCAGATAGGGCGCCGCGACCTTGTCGCCCTTCATGAGTTTCATGAAGGCTTCCATGATATTGGGCACGCCCCATTTGTCGAAGTCGGTCGACAGGCCGGCGTCGCGGTTGTCGTAGCGCACGACGTGGAAGCCGCGCCCCGCCAGGCCCTCGCACAGCGCCTCCGGCCAGAGAGTAAGTTGCGCGCCCAGCCCCATGATCAGCAGCAGCGCCGGATCGCCCTTCTTGCCGAACGTCTCGTATTCGATCTCGATGCCGTTGGCTTTGATCCGCGCCACGCTTCCTCCACTGATTGTCGGCTCAGTATCGCCCGCGCCGCGCGGCCCACCAATAGGCGAGCGGCTTGCGCCACGGGCTCGCCGCACCGTCGAGCGCCAGGGCCGGCAGCAGGATGGGCAGCGCCGCCGGATCGATCGCGTCCCGCCGCGCCCGCGCCCCGGCCAGCAGCGTGTCGCGCTCCGGCCCTTCGCCCATCAACCATGCCGCGCCGACGGCACATGCGGCATCACGGGTCGCGGCATCACGCACGCCCAGCACCGCGAGCTGCAGATCGGCCAGCGCATGGCCCACGCGCACGACATCGAGCGGCCCGTCGATCTCCTCCTCGCGCGCGTCGATCAGTGCCGCGAGCCGTTCGGCGCCGAGCCCGTGCCGCCGTGCGATTTCGCTCAGCGATTCGACGATGGGCTGCGCCCGCGGCGTGCCGGCCCCTGCTGCCTCGGCCATTGCCTCGCGCCACCACTCCAGCCGGATGCGAGCCAGCATCGGCTCGCGGGTGACGGTCCGCGTGCGCGCGAGCTCGTGATCGAAGGCCAAAAGTGCCAGCAGGCCGCGACGCGCGGGCTCCGGCGCGAACAGGGCGGCGAGGAAGCGATCGCGGTCGGTGGCGCGCACCAGGTCGAGCACGTAGCGGTGCGAAACGTCAGGTGCGCGGTAGGAATCGGGCATCGGGGATAACAGCCGTTGAACGTGCAAGGGTTGAAGTTTACAATGCCAAGCGCAGGGATTTCGCAATCCCGTCAACGACATAAGGGGAAATCCTCATGGGTGCCATCTTCACATCGCCCGGGCGCACGGTCGGCGCCGGGGTCGTTCTGCTCATCGCCATCGTCGTCGTCGTGGGCCTCGTCACCGGCCAGATGACCAAGATCGACCACGCCTGGGCAAGCTTCGCAATGCGCTGGCTGCACGTGATCAGCGGCGTTCTGTGGATCGGCCTGCTCTGGTACCTGAACTTCGTGCAGGTGCCGACCATGCCGACGATCCAGCCGGTCGAGCATCGCGCCGCCATCAGCAAGTTCATCGCGCCCAACGTCCTCTTCTACTTCCGCTGGGCCGCGCTCGCCACGGTGGTGACCGGCCTGCTGCTCGCCTGGATGCTGGGCTACATCATGCAGGCGCTCACGCTGCGGCCGGGCTTCGTCATGATCGGCATCGGCATGTGGATGGCGCTGGTGATGGCTTTCAACGTCTGGTTCATCATCTGGCCGAACCAGCAGAAGATCCTGGGCCTGGTCGAGGCGACCGCCGAGCAGAAGGCCGCGGCCGCCAAGCCCGCGCTCTACGCCAGCCGCTTCAACACCATGTTCTCGATCGGCATGCTCTACTGCATGGTGGCGCAGCAGAACGCGCCCGTCTGATCCGACCTGTCGCGACGACGGAAACGGGGCCCCGCGGGGCCCCGTCTTCGTTTCCGGACTCCGGCCGCCGGTGCCGCAATCGATGGGCCCAACTTTTCGAATTTGGCCCAACTCGGCTGTCAGAAATTGGCTCTCCAAACCGCCGGAAAGCCAACAATTCCGGGATTTTGCCCGGCTCAACGGGCCCACCTGAAACGTGGGGGTGTTGGGCCCGAATGTGGGCCCGGAGTCCGACCCCCTCCGCCCGCTACGCGGGCACCTCCCCCGCAGACGGGGGAGGAGTTAAATCGACCT
>NZ_SCVH01000176.1 GCF_004296935.1 Reyranella sp. | reverse complement strand
CACACGGCCGAATCCGCATACGCGAACGGTCTTCTCGACGCGCTGGTCCCCGAGCCGGAGCAACCCGCCCGCCTTCGCTCGGTGCTCGGTCTGGCGGCCGCAGACCCACTGACTCTCCCTGCAGGGCGAGGTGGACCTCGAACCGCCGCGGCGTCGCCGGTCTCGTCGGACGCCTGGGACGTGGCAGGGTTCGCACGATCTCCCCGGCGCGCCTCGGGGTTGGAATGGGCTGCCTGGCTTACAGATTCGTGGATCGAGCTGCGCGGTACTGATCCCGCGATACGGGCGGGTATCGCCACCGTCGACGGAGTTCGTGTGGTGCTGATCGCGATGGATCGGGTGCCGGGCGCCGGGCTGGGTCTGCCGGGCCCGGCCGCGTTCCGGCTTGCGCAGCGGGCCATTTCCCTGGCCGACCGCTTACATCTGCCGGTGGTCACCTTGGTCGACACCCCCGGTGCCGACCCCTCGCCCGACGCGGAGGCCGACGGTATCGCGCACGAGATCTCGGCCACCATGGCCGCGATGGCTGCGCTGTCCAGCGTCAGTGTCTCGATCGTGGTCGGCGAAGGTGGCAGCGGCGGCGCGATGGCCCTCGCGCACGCCGATCACGTTGCAATGCTCCGGCATTCGGTTTTCTGGGTGATCGGACCGGAGGCGGGGTCGGCCGTACTCTATCGCGATCCGAGCCGGGCAGCCGGCCTCGCCCGCGCATTCGCACCCACCGCCGCCGAACTCGTGGGTTCGGGATTCGCCGAACGCGCCCTGCCGGAGTCGATCACGGGCGTCCGCCGGTACATCCTCGACAGCATCGCCCGCAACGACGCGGGTCATCGCACCAGCCGCTGGAATGCGATGACCGAACGTGCCTACCGCGGAGCCGGACCGAACAGCTAATTTCAACGAAGAGAACAGGACTCACCATGGCGAAATCGATACTGCTGGCCTCCAGCAGTCCGGCGACCGCGGCCGACGACGAGGAATTCGGCCGATGGTACGACGGGGTGCACATCCCCGATGTTCGGGCGGCGATACCGGCCATCACCACCGTCGGCCGCTACAAGGTACTCACCGCTGACGCCGACGCGCTGCCCCGCTACGTCGCGATCTACGAGATCGACGACGCCGACGCGGCCGGAGCTGCTGCTGCGCTGCAGGGCGCCGTGGGAGAAGGACGGGTGACGATGACCGAGACGATGAACGTCACCGACCATCCGCCGGTGGTCGAATTCCTCACCAGCATCTGATTTTTCATCCAGAAG
>NZ_SCVH01000139.1 GCF_004296935.1 Reyranella sp. | reverse complement strand
TACCCATGGCCGGGAGCTGGAACTGCAATGCCGTGGCCGCGCCGAACAGCAGGCAGGCGGCGATGGTGCGGCCGACGTTCCAGCCGCCGAAGATCACGGCGGCCAGCGCGAGATAGCCCGCACCATTGGTCATGTTCTCGGTGAAGGTATGGATGTCGGCGATCGAGATGAAGGCGCCGGCCATGCCCGCCATGGCGCCGGTGATCAGCACCGCCAGCCACCGCGTGCGCGCGACGGGAATGCCGGCCTTGTCGGCACTGCGCGGCTCGTCGCCGACGGCACGGACGGCGAGGCCAAACGAGGTCTGGTTCAGCATCCACCAGATCAGCAGGATGAGGCCGAAGCCGAAATAGACGATGACCGACTGCTGGAAGAACGCCGTGCCGGCAAACGGCAGATCGCTGAGGCCGGGCACGGAAAGCTTGGGCAGGCCGGGGATCTCCTCGCGCGACAGGCCGCCGAAGATGATGCGGTAGAGGAGCGTGGTGGCGCCCAGCGCCAGGATATTGAAGCCGATGCCGACCACCAACTGGTTGGCGCGCAGGTTGACGCTGAGCCAGGCCTGGACGGCCGAGAGCGCGACCGCGGCCAGCACCGCGCAGCCGACGCCGAGGAAGGGATTGCCGGTTGCCCACGAGCCGAGCGCGCCAAAGAAGGCGGCCGTCAGCATCATGCCTTCGAGGCTGAGGTTGAGGACGCCCGCGCGCTCCGACACGAGTTCGCCGCTGGCCGCCAGCATCAGCGGCATGGCGAGGCGCAAGGTCGAGGCGATGAAGATGGCGAGCGTCTCTTCCATCAGCGCGCTCCCCCTTCCAACTTCTCGACCAGGATCACCGAACCGGCGACGGCGATCACGATCAGGCCCTGGATGACGAGGGTGAGCGCCGACGGCACGCCCGCCATGATCTCCATGGAAATGCCGCCGGAACGCAGGAAGCCGAAGAACAGCGCGCCCGCCAGAACACCCAAGGTGGAACCGCGCGACAGCAGACCGACGACCAGCCCGTCGAAGCCGTAGCCCGAGGAGAAGCCCGCCTTGAGATAGAACTGCTCGCCCTGCAGCATGATGGCGCCGGTGAGCCCGCCGAATCCGCCGGCGATGCCGAGCGCCACCACCAGCAGGAGGCTGCCGGGCATGCCGGCGCGGCGCGCCGCCAGTTCGTTGAGGCCGATGGCGCGCAGGCGCAGGCCGAAGGTCGAGCGTTGCAGCACGACCGCCGTGGCGAGCGCCAGCAGCAGGCAGAGGACGAGGCCGATATGCAGCGGCGATTCGGGATCGCCGGTGAGGCCTGGCAGCTTGGTCGAATCGGGAATGGGCAGCGATTCCGGCAGGGTCGAGGACGAGGTCTGCGGCTGGCGCAGCAGCGCCGTCGACTGCACGCACCAATAGACCATCAGCAGGGCGACAAAACCCAGCAGGAGCGTCGAGATCACCTCGTTGGTGCCGAAGCGGACTTTCATCACGCCGGCGATGCCGCCCCAGACCGCGCCGGCGAGCGTGCCGGCCAGCAGCGGCAGGATCACGGCAAGCCCCAGCGGCAGGCCGGCGATCGGCGGCCAGAGTGCCAGCGCCGTGGCCGCGATGCCGCCGACGGCGATCTGGCCCTCGCCGCCCACGTTGGTGAGGTTGGCACGTGCGGCCAGGATGAAGCCAAGGCCAATCAGCGCCAGCGACACGGCGCGGTTGATCGAAGCGCCGAAAGCGAAGGCGGTGCCGAAGGCGCCATCGAGGAAGGCTTCGATGGCGTCGGGCACCGACTTGCCGCTGATCGCGATCAGCAGCAGGCCGATCGCCATCGAGCCGATCACGGCGGCAAAGGGAATCGACAGCGCCATCAGCCGGCGGCGGTCGGGCATACGAAGCGCGAGCGCGGTCATGCGAGCTGGCCCGACATGAGGGCGCCGATGGCGCCGCGCTCGCCCATCTCGGCCGGGCGCTCGCCCACCAGGCGGCCGCGATAGAGCACGGCGATACGGTCGGCGACGGCGATCAGCTCGTCGAGTTCGCTGGAGATCAGCAGCACGCCGACGCCGCGGCGGGCGGCGGCGCGGATCTGGCGATAGACCGCCTCGACCGCGCTGACGTCGAGACCGCGCGTCGGCTGGGCCGCGACCAGCGCCACCAGCGGATCGAGCGTGAGCTCGCGACCGAGCACCGCCTTCTGCTGGTTGCCGCCGGAGAGGCCGGAAAAGGCCACGTCCGGCCCGGCGGCGCGGACGTCGAATTCCTTCATCTGCACCTCGGCCGCCTCGTTCAGCGCCCGGCGCTGCAGCAGGCCGAAACGGGTGAAGCGGTCGAGTTTGTTCAGGTACATGTTCTCGGCCACCGACATGGCGGTGACGCAGGCCACGGCATGGCGATCCTCGGGCACGATGCCGCCGCCCGCTGCCGTGACGGCGGCCGCGCCGGCATGGGTGAGTTCGGTCTCGCCGATGAAGTAGCGGCCTTCGGTCGGCGCCAGCAGGCCCGCCAGCACCATGCCGAGCTCGCTCTGGCCATTGCCCTCGACGCCGGCCAGGCCGACGATCTCGCCGGGGCGGACTTCGAGGGTGAAATTGTCGAGGCGCGTGGCGCCGTGGCGGTCCTGCACAGTGAGGCCGTCGCACACCAAGGCGAAGCCCGGCCTCGCTTCCGCCGATCCCTCGTCCTGCTCGTCGCCCGCCTTGGAATCGGAGAGTGCCACGTCGAGCGGCTTCACCTCCCGGCCGACCATGGCCTGGACCAGCTGGCCCATGTCGGCCGTCGCCATGTCAGCTTGGGCCACCAGACGGCCGGTGCGCAGCACCGCCACCTTGTCGGCGACCTTGGCGATCTCGGCCAGCTTATGGGTCACCAGGATGACGGCGCGGCCAGAATCAGCCACACGGCGGCAGATGTCGAGCAGCGCGCCGATTTCCGAAGGCGGCAGCACGGCGGTGGGCTCGTCGAGCACCAGCAGCTGCGGATCGCGCATCAGGCACTTCACGATCTCGGCGCGCTGGCGCTCACCCACCGAGAGCTCACCGACGACGGCGTTCGGATCGAGCACGAAGCCGAAGCGATCGGCGATGTCGCTGATGCGGGCGGCAAAGGCCTGGCGGTTGAGTATGCCCCTGGCCTGGCCCAGCATCAGGTTCTCGACCACGGTCATGCGCGGCACCAGGCTGAAATGCTGGTGCACCATGGCGATGCCCTGCTCCAGCGCCTCGGCCGGGCTGGGTGGCAGCCACGCCTCCTCGGCGAACTGCATTTGTCCGGCGCTGGGCGCATAGACGCCGAAGATCAGGTTGCACAATGTCGACTTGCCGGCGCCGTTCTCGCCCAGCAGGCAATGGACGGTACCGGCATGAACATCGAGCGTGATGCCCTCCAGGGCCTGCAGGCTGCCGAAGCGCTTGCCGAGGCCCTGGAGGGAAAGCAGCGGGCTCAGGCGTCGAGCACCTTGATCTTGCCCGACAGGAGATCCTTCTTGATCTCCTCGAGCTTGGCCTTCTGCTCGGGCGTGCCCTTGCAGATCACCATGTCGGAGGACTTCGGCCCCATCGCCAGGCCGAAGGGCTTGAACTCGGGCTTCCAGGTGCCGGCCGCGGCCTGCTCGATGGCGTACTCGACCTGGTAGCCGACGCCGGTGATCGAATAGGCGACGTAGAGCGGATCGGTACCGCAGCGGTCTGTGTAGCTGCCGATCACGTGCGTGCCCTTCTCGCGCGCCGCCTGCTCCATGCCGCGCAGGCCGAGGTTGAGGATGTGGTAGTGCACGTCGGCACCCTGGGAGATGGCGGCGAGCGTGGCTTCCTTGGCCTTGGCGACGTCGTCGAAGTCGCCGGTGTAGTTCTCGATGTACTTGATCTTCGGATTGACGTAGCGCGCGCCGTTGCCGAATTCGATGCCGGTGTTCTTGATGGCGGGGATTTCGAGGCCGCCGACGTAGGACACGGCGCCGGTCTTCGACAGCATCGCGGCGGCGGCGCCGGCCACGAAGCCGATCTCGGCCTGGCGGACGTCGTAGCCCGAGACGTTGGCGGGCTTCTTGGGGTCGGCGTTGCCGCCGATGATGGCGAACTTCACCTTGGGGAAGCGCGGCGCCACCTTGAAGACCGAGGCCTGGGTCTGGCCGCCGACGCCGATCACCAGCTCGTTCTTGCCGGCCAGCGCCACCAGCACCTGCTCCATGTCGCCGAACTTCACGTTCTCGATGTATTTCACGGTGATCTTGGCGCCGAGCTTCTTCTCGGCGGCCTGCAGGCCGTCATAGCCCGACTCCATCCAGCCCTTGTCGGACTTCGAGCCCGGGATCAGCACACCGACTGTCAAAGGGCCGGCGGCCCGTACCGGTGCGGCGAGGCCGCCCAGCATCACCAGACCGGCGGCGCCGGCGGTTCCAGTCAAGAATCCACGGCGATCGAACTTGTTCATGGTCGTGCTCCCCCTCGTTGTCGTCATTCCTCGGGACAAGGAGCACGCAATCGCCGTGCCAACTGGCAGGGAACTTGCTTTGATCCCCACAATCACAGGACCATCGGGAGGGATTTCATGGCCACCAAACTGCATCCGCTGGGCGCGCCGCGCGCCGGCTACGTCTGGGGGGCCAATACGGGCCATATCGACATGGCGACCACGCCGGCCAGGCCAGTGCCGCTCAGGATCGCGGCGGCGCCACAGAACATCACGATCGACCTCAAGCGCAGCGCCATGATCGTGATCGACATGCAGAACGACTTCTGCGCCAAGGGCGGCTGGGTCGATTATCTGGGCGCCGACTACACGCCGGACCGCAAGCCGATCAAGCCGCTGCAAAAACTCCTGCCCGTCCTGCGCCAGGCCGGCATGCCCGTGATCTGGGTGAACTGGGGCAACCGGCCCGACCTCGCCAACATGCCGCCCAACCAGATCCATCTCTACAAGCCGGCAGGCACCGGCATCGGCCTCGGCGATCCCCTGCCCGGCAGCGGCGCCCCGGTGCTGCAGAAGGATTCGTGGGCCGCCGCCGTGGTCGACGAACTCGAGCAGAAGCCGGACGACATCAAGGTCGACAAGCACCGCATCAGCGGCTTCTGGGACACGCCGCTCGATTCGATCCTGCGCAATCTCGGCGTCCGCACTGCCCTGTTCTCGGGCGTCAATACCGACCAGTGCGTGCTGCACAGCCTGACCGACGCCAACTTCCTGGGCTACGGCTGCGTGCTTGTGGAAGACTGCTGCGCCACGACCTCGCCCGATTTCTGCACCGAGGCCACGATCTGGAACGTGAAGAAGTGCTTCGGCTTCGTGACCGACTCGGGGAAGATTTTGAAGGCGCTGAAGAAGAAGTAGCCGCGCCTTCTAGGCAGCCTCCGCGTTGAGCGCGCGACCGGGATAGTCGACATCGAGGACGAAGGGAAACGGCCCGGCGAAGTCACCGATAACGACGCCGTGCGTCACGAGGCCCGCCTCCAGCGACCACAGATGCAAATGGAAGCCCGGCGGCTCCATGCTGAAGGTCGCCGGGCTGCCGTCCGGGATCAGGTCGAGCGTGACTTGGTGCGCAGTGCTGGGGGCCACCGAGCCGATGGTACCGGCCCAGCGTGTGGTGATCGGCCGATGATGATGACCGCAGACCACGCGCTCGACATTGTCGTAGCGCCGCAGCAGGTCCGCCATGGACGGGCCGTTTCGGCAATTGATGTTGTCCATGTCGACCAGGCCGGTGCGGAATGGCGGGTGATGCATGAAGATCAAGGTCGGCCGGTCGGGCTGCTCCTCGAGGCGGGCCGCCAGCCACGCCAGACGCTTCGGGCACATCTCGCCATGGCCGTGGCCCGGCACGACAGTATCGAACCCGATCAGCCGCAGCGGATGGGTATCGACGGTGTAGTGCAGAAAGCCATCGCTGTTGTCGAAGTAGCCGTCGGACGCGAACTCGGAGAAGAGTTCGGGCCGGCGGTCGTGATTGCCCGGCACCAGATAGGCCGGCATGGACAAGGGCGCGAGAAGGGCGCGCAGGACCTGATACTCCTCGATCAGGCCGCAATCGGTGAGGTCGCCCGAGGCGATCACCAGGTCGGGTCGGCGCGGCAGCGCTTCCAGTGCGGCGACGGCCGCCGCCAGCATGGCGTTGCTGTCGACCCGGCCATAGGCGATCTTGCCACGAGGCCGGATGTGCATGTCGGTGATCTGGGCGACGATCATGGATGGCTCCCCTATTGCGGCAGCTTGAGCGCAGTCTGCTCGACGTAGGGCCGCATCAGCTCGTCGGCCTTCTTCTTGCCGTTCATCATCGCCTGGATTTCATCCTCCAGCGCCTTGCGCACTGCCACGGTCTGATAGGTGGCGAACCACGGCTTGGCGTAGGGCAGCTGCTCGAGCGCCACCTTGGCGTCGGGGTTCTTGGCGATGAACGCCTTCATCTCGGCCGTGTCGTAGGCCGACTTGCGTGGCGAGAAGTAGCCGGTGAAGCGGCTCCAGCCGCCGAGTGTGTCGGCCGACGAAAGCCACTTGATGAACTTCCAGCCGGCCTTCTTGCTGTCTTCGCTCTGGCCGTTGAACATGACCAAGGAGGCGCCGCCGATCGGCACGGCGTTGCGAACATTCTTCGGCACGAAAGCGACCTCGTAGGGCGCCTTCATGTTCTCGCGGATAAACGACAGCGAGCCGGTCGAGAGCAACATCATCGATGCCTTGCCGGCGAAGAACGATGTCGAGACACCGCCCGCCTCGACGACACCCTGCGCCATCACCTTGTGTTTGAATATCAGATCCTCGAGGAAGCGCGCGGCGCCCAGCATCGAGGCGGTGTCGTAGTAGACCTCGCCGCCGTATTCCTCGTTGAAGTAGCGGCCGCCGTTGGACAGCGTGAGCGCTTCCATCAGCCAGCCGAGATAGTCGTAGCCCGCCGGCATGGTGAAGCCGTAGCGCTCGACCTTGTCACCGTCGCGTTTGGTCAATTTCTTCGCGGCATCCGCGAGTTCGGCCCAGGTACGTGGCGGCTTGGCCGGGTCGAGGCCCGCTTCCTTGAAGTGATCGACGTTGTAGTAGAGCAACGGCGTCGAGTTGTGGAACGGCACGCTGTAGAGCTCGCCCTCGACCATGGCGTTGGCGTGCAGCGCCGGCCAGAAATCGGCCAGGAAGGCATCCCGCGTGGCGCCGTCCGCCTTGAGCATCGGCTCGAGCGACTGGATATCGCCCGAGAGCTTGAGATCGACGTTGAAGTTGGCGCTCATCAGCACGACCGCCGGCGGCTTGCCGGCCTTGGCAGCGGCCTGGGCCTTGAGCTTGGTGTCGTCGTAGCCGCCGGTGTAGACGGCGGTCACTTCGACCTCCTTCTGGCTCTCGTTGTAGCTCTTCACCAGGCGTGTCATCTCGCGCGCCAGCTTGCCCTCGACGGGGACGGGAAAGAAGAAATCGATCTTGGTTTGCGCCGCCGCCGGCAGTGCAAACGAAAGTGCCAGAGCACCGATCGCCAAACGGGATATTGCTGACATGGTTGAGCCTCCTAGCCCTTCACTCCACTGAACACGAAACTGTCGACGAACCGCCGCTGGAAGGCGACGAAGACCACGGCGAGCGGCGCCATGACGAGAAGCGTGCCGGCCGCCAGCACGCCCCATTCCTTGCCGCCCTCGGCGCCGCGTGTGAACGCGGCGAGGCCGATGGTGAGCGTGTGCTTGGCGGGATCGTTGATCACCATCAGCGGCCACAGGAACTCGTTCCAGTGGGCGGTCACCGAGACGATGGCGAAGGCCACCAGCCCCGGCTGGGCCATCGGCAGCAGCACGTACCAGACGATCGCCCACCACGGTGCGCCGTCGATCGCCGCGGCCTCCTCGAAGTCGCGCGGCAGGGCGAGGAAAGTCTGGCGCATGAGGAAGGTGCCGAAGGCCGAGGCGAAGTACGGCGCCATCGCGCCAGGCAGGGTATCGTAGAGGCCAAGATCGACGATCGTGCGCAGGTTGGGCACGATCAGCGCCGGTGGCACCAGCATGAGCTGCATCAGGAAGACGTAGAACAGCACGTCACGGCCAGGAAAGCGCAGCCGGGCAAAGGCGTATCCCGCCAGGCTGACCGTGACGCACTGGACCGCCAGCACGCCCACGACGACGATGAAGGTGTTCACATAGTAGAGGCCGAAAGCGCCGCTCTCGAGTGCGTTGCGAATGTTCTCCAGCGTCTGTGGCGTGTCCGGCATCAGCGAGGCCATCCGCGCGCTGCCGGCGCCCTCGGGCCGGAACGCGGCGACGAGCGTCCACAGAAACGGTGTCGCCCACAGGAAAGCGACCGCGGCCAACAGCGCCATGCCAAGGGCCTGCCACAGGCGGCGCTCAAGCCTCATGGTGCGAACCCCGGCTCATGATCCGCATCGAGGCCAGCGAGATCGCAAGCAGGACGACCACGCTCAGAAGGGTCGCCGCGGCCGCCTTGCCGATCTCGAAGTTCTCGTGCGCTGCCTGGAAGATGTAATAGAGCAGCAGGTTGGTGGCGTTCGACGGGCCGCCTCGCGTCAGCACGATCACATGGTCGACGCTGGTCAGCAGATTGATCAGCGCGATGACGACCACGAAGCTGGTGGTTGGCAGCAGCGCCGGCAGGATGACGTAGCGCAGCCGCTGCCAGGCGTTGGCGCCGTCGATCAGCGCCGCCTCGATGGTGTCGCGCGGGATGTTCTGCAGGCCGGCAATGTAGAAGAGCATGTAGTAGCCCGCGTTCTTCCATACCGTCAGGCCGATCACCGACCACAGAGCGATATCCGAATCGCCCAGCCAGTTCGGCCCGCTGACGCCGATCTTGGCGAGGTAGTAGTCGAGCAGCCCGATGCCCGGCAGGAAGATGAAGAAGAACAGCGAGGCGGCGGCGACCAGCGGCACCAGCGAGGGGAAGAAAAACACCGTGCGCAGGACCGCCGAGAAGCGGCTCGAGCGCTGGACCGCGAGCGCGAAGGCGAGCGCCAGCGCCAGGGTCGGGATCAGGGTACCCAGCGCGTAGACGAGGTTGTTGAGCGCCGCCTGTCGGAAGGCGGGATCGGCCAGCACCTTGGTGTAGTTCCCGAGCCCGACGAAGGTCGCCGTAACCGCGCCGGTTCCGTGCGGATGATCGTACAGCGATTCGACGATGACCCGGACGACAGGCAGATAGGTGAACAGACCGAGGAACAGCAGCGATGGCGCCAGCAGCGCATATGGCAGATAGCTGCGCCGCCGCGGCCGCCGTCTGGGCACCACGACAGGCCCTCGGTCGACGCCTTCCAGGATTCCAGTCGTGCCCGCCAAGCTCATGCTCACCTCAGGCGGCTCAATAGGCAGCGTGGAACAAGGTCTGGTTACGAGGTCGCTACGGTTCGGTGACGGTCCTCGAAAGGCGTGGGATAATGGCGATCGTTGCCGCCACCCACTCAATGAGCGCGGAAAGTTTCATGCCGCCCGTCAGCCCCCTGGTCCTCAATCTCGCCGTCGCGCTCGGCATCGGCCTGCTGATCGGCATCGATCGCGAGCGCCGCAAGGGTACCGGGCCGGATCGCGCAGCGGCCGGCATCCGTACCTTCACCATCACTTCGCTCTGTGGTGCCATCGCCGTCATCGCCGGCGGCGACCTGCTGCTCGCGGTCGTGACGGTGGGCGTTTTCGCGCTGGCGGCGCTGGCCTATTGGCGGGCCCAGGACCGCGACCCCGGCCTCACGACCGAGGCGGCTCTGGTGGCGACGGCGCTACTGGGCGGCCTCGCCATCCACGAGCCGGCGTTGGCGGCGGGGCTCGGCGTGATCGTGGCGGGCCTGCTGACGGCGCGCACCGCCATCCATCGCTTCGTGCGTTCGGTGCTGACGGAGGAAGAGGTCCGTGACGGGCTGATCTTCGCCGCCGCCACGCTCGTCGTCCTGCCGCTGCTGCCGGACAAGGCGATCGGCCCTTATGGCGCACTCAACCCGCGCACGATCTGGATCGTGGTCGTGCTGGTGATGGGCGTGAGCGCGCTGGGCTACATCGCCGTGCGCCTGATGGGCGCCCGCTTCGGCCTGCCGCTGGCGGGCCTTGCCTCGGGGTTCGTGTCGAGCATCGCCACCATCGGCGCGATGGGCGCGCGCGCGGCCCGGAACGGCGAGCTCCTGAGACCGGCAGTGGCCGGCGCCGTACTCTCGACCGTCGCCACGATCGTTCAATTGACCGTCCTGCTCGCCGCCACCAGTACCGCCACTCTGCTTGCGCTTGCAGCCCCTCTCGCCTGCGCCGGCGCGGCGGCAATTCTCTATGGCGGCGTCTTCACGGTGCTCGCGCTGCGGCACAAGGTCGAGCAGCAGGACGAACCGGGTCACGCTTTCAGCCTGAGGTCGGCCCTCCTGTTTGCCGCCCTGTTGTCCGCCATCCTGCTCGCCTCGGCGGCCCTGCAGGACTGGGCGGGCAACGCGGGCGTGCTCGCGGTCGCAGGACTCGCCGGCCTCGCCGACACCCATTCCGCCGCGATCTCGGTGGCCGCGCTGGTCGCATCCGACCGGCTCGGCGTCCAGGATGCAGTCGTTCCCATCCTGGCCGCGGTCACGACAAACACCCTCACCAAGGCGATCTTCGCCGTCACCGGCGGCGGCACCGCTTTCGCGGTGCGCGTCATTCCCGGACTGATCCTGGTAATCGCCGCGGCCTGGGCGGGGGCGCGAATCCTTGGCTGAGCTGGTCCTTCTTCCCGGCTTCATGTGCGATCAGGATCTGTGGACCGACATGGCCGCCGACCTCGAGGCGTTGGGCCCTCTGCACTACGGCAACGTCTACCAGGACGACACGCTGGAGGGCATGGCGCGGCGGGTCCTTGACGCCGGCCCCGAGCGGTTCGTGCTGGTGGGCTTCTCGATGGGCGGGTTCGTCGCCCGCGTGCTCACCCTGATGGCGCCCGAGCGCGTGAGCGGCGTGGCCTTCGTCGCCTCCTCGGCGCGCGGCTATTCAGATGAGGAAACGGCGCGGCGCAAGGCGGGCTATCGGCCCGGCGACCGGCCGCCGCGCGCCGCCGGCGCCGTCTCGACGGCGATGGGCCTGCACCCGGACCGCGAGAAGGATCCCGTCCTGCTCGACCGCCTGCGCGGCATGCAGCGCCGCCTCGGCCCCGGGGTGCGCAAAGGACAGGCCGCCCTGGTGCGGCGCGACGGCTACGCCGACCTCGAACGCATTGCCTGCCCCGCGCTCGTGATCGCCTGTCGCCAGGACCGGCTGAGGAGCTTCGCCGAGACCGAACGCATGGCGAAGCACCTGCCGCACGCACGCTTCGAGGTGATCGAGGACTGCGGCCACATGGCACCGCTGGAACGGCCGCACGAGCTTAGCGGTCTGCTCCGGGACTGGATCAGGCGCGAAGGCCTGTAGCTCGCCGCCGTACTCGTCGCGACAACCACACCGCGCCGCCGAACACGAGGGCGACGGCGAAGGCCGCGGCGGAAGGCAGCCAGATGTCGACGAACGACACGATGCGGGCACGGATCGGGTTGGCCGGATCGTAGATCACCGTCACGCGGTCACCCTGGGCAAACGCCCTCTCGCTGCCGCCCCGGCCATGGAAGTCGATCTCGCGGCCGCCCTCGCGCGTCTTGAAGCGCACGACGGGAGCGAAAGAGACGCGCTCGACCGTGCGATCGACCTCCCGCCCGTCGGCCCGCCGCACGCTCTCGGACTCGCTGCGTCGGCTCTCGCGGTTCTCGAGGACGACGCCTTCGGCTCGCACGCCGCCGGTGTAGAGATCGGCGGCGCTCAGCAGAACGAAGGCCCCGATCAGGCCGGCCCCCGCGGCGATGATGGCGAAAGCCGCTTCACCCACAACGGCGAGGTCGATGCCGCGGGAGAGTGCCCAGGCCACGGTGCCGAACAGCATCCAGAAGCCGCCGAAGACCGTGACGAATATCGCCGAGAGCCACAGGCGGTCGAAGGTATCGATGCGGAAATCGCGCGGATCCTGCGGCATGTAAAGGATCGTGACCTTGTCGCCCACGGCGAAGTCGGGCGCCCCCGATGCAAGATCCGTCACCTCCTGTGTCACACCGCCCGGCAATTCGAAGCGCACCACGGGCGCGTACATGTCGCCCTCGCGGCGAATCTCGATCACCTCGCCGTCGGCACGCTCGCCATGAAGGACATGACGCAGGCTGCCGAGGCCCAGCGCCAGGCCGCCGGCCAGGATCAGCCCGCCGATCCCGAGGACGATCCAGGAAATCCAGCGCCAGTCGCGATCGGCGGCCATGGCAGCGGCCTCAGGCGGGACGCTGGCGGAGCGCATCGACGATCGCCACGAGGCGGCCGCCCTGGGGTGTGGCGGGATCGAGCAGCTGTTCGCGCGGCGTCGTCTCGGCCAGCCGGCTCAGCTCCATCAGCGCACGAATGTGCTGGCGCCGCGTCAGCCGGTGCTGGGAGGAGCGATGGCGAAAGAACAGCCGCACCAACTGGCCCTCGCCGACCAGCGCGCCGAGCTCGGTCGCGGTGCAGTAGATCAGGAAGCAGGTGAAGATCCAGATCTGCGCCGCCACGAAGCGATGCACGACGAAATGGTCGGCGACCGCCTGGAGCGCCGGCCCGATGCCGTCGCCCTGCAGCGTATAGTGCACGACCTGCTCGAGCAGGCGCACGACCAGGACGACCAGGGTGTAGAAGACCGTCTTGTAGAGAATCGGCTGGATAAGCGGCGCGCCGCGGAAGCGGTCGATGAGGCGGAACTTGTCCATCACCAGGATGGTCTTGCCCACGACCAGCGCCGCGCCGGTCGCCAGCAGGAACCCCGAGAGATGAAACCAGTAGCCCTGGGTCAACAGATTGGTGGTGAAGACGATCAGGTTGAACGCGATCACGAAATAGAGCGTCGGCGGCAGAATGTGCCGCATCTCCTTCAGCCAGAAGCGATAGACGCGGACGGCCAGCGACGGCTTCATCGCAGTCACATCCGCCCGCCATCGACGACGAAATTCTGCGCCGTCACCAGGCGGCTGTCGTCGGCCGCGAGCCACAGCGCCATGCGGGCGATGTCGGGCGGATAGACCTTCTCCTTGAGACACTGAGCCATCATCAGGGCGGCTTCGGCTTCCGGCGTCAGCCACAGGTCGATCTGGCGCTGGGTCATGATCCAGCCGGGCGTGATGGCATTGAGGCGGATGCCGTCGGGCCCGAGGTCACGGGCGAGGCCGCGCGTCATGCCGATGACGGCCGCCTTGGCCGCCTGATAGACCGAGAGCTGCGGCGTCATGGTGTGGTAGCTGACCGAGCTGAAATTCACGATCGACCCGCCGCCCGCCTTCTTCATGCCGGGGGCCACGGCCTGGATGGCGAAGTATTGGTGCCGCAGATTGACGGCGATGCGCTCGTCCCAGAACGCCGGCGTCACGTCCGCGAGATCGTGGCGGTCGTCGCGCGCGGCATTGTTGATCAGGACGGTGACGGGCCCGAACTTTGCGGCGACTGCATTGATTGCAGACTGGTAGGCAGCGATGTCGCGTACGTCGCACTTGGCGAACAGCGGCGGCGGATAGCCGGCGGCGCCCAGCTTCTCGACCAGGGCCTTCGACGCCGGCTCGTCTATGTCGACGAAACCCACCTTGGCGCCTTGCCCGGCGAAGTGCTCGACGATCGAGGCACCGATGCCCGAGCCGCCGCCGGAAACGAACACGACGCGGCCGGCAAGGCTGGGGTAGGAGGCGAATTTCGACATGGATCCTCACAACATGAACGGACGAAACGCGATCTCGCCTGCGAGGGCGGCGCCCGCGGGCAACAGCGCTCGGGCGACGGCACCGTTGGCATGGCTCACCGGCTCGACGCAGAAATGCGGCCGGCCCTTTGGAACATAGATCACGAGATGGCGAAACGGCTCCGTTGCCTCGAGGGTGAGGCCGAGGCCGCGCCGGGGCCAGCGGATCGTGGCCCGGCCGTCCCAGCCATCGAAACAGTTGTCGAGGATGACATCGTCGACCGGGCGGGAGTGGGCAAAGCTCCACTCCGGCGGCACGGTAACGCGGTCGATCGGCAGGACGTCGGCATCGGCCCGCCACACGCCCTCAACCCGGCACGCGAGTTCCGTGTCGGCATCGCGCGAGAAGAAGGGATGCAGGCCGAGACCCGCCGGCACTGGCCGGCTCTCGAGATTCTCGATCGTCATGGCGACGGCCAACCTATCCTCGTCGAGGCGGAACACCTGCCCAGCACGGTAGCGGAACGGCCATCCGTCCTGGCCGTCATGCTCGTAGACCAGCTCGGCGGAGCCCGGACCCTGACGCGCGACTTGCCAGGGCCTGGCCCAGCCATCGCCATGCATCGGATGGCGCTGGCCCGGCCAGTTGGCCTTCAGGATGATTTCCTCGCCGCCGACAACGAGACGGCCGTTCGCGATGCGATTGGAATAAGGCACCAGCGGATAGCAGGCCATCGCGGCACCATCGGCCGGCCGCAGCAGGTCGAACGCGCCGTCCGCAGTCTCGATGGCAAAGCGGGCGATCGATCCGCCGGCGGCGGGCGCGAGATCGACCGCGAGCCGTCCGGCCCGCAACGACAAAATCGTCACCGAATTACCCGTCCCTGTGTAGACTTCGCCGTCCCAACAAACTGAGGAAGCGGCGAAATGTCGACGAATATGCTGAAGAAGCGGCTGCAGGCGGGCAAGGCCTGCGTCAACGCCTGGCTCGCGATCCCCAGCGGCTTCTCCGCCGAGGTCATGGCGCAGTGCGGCTGGGACAGCGTCACCGTCGACATACAGCATGGCGTTCAGGACTATCAGTCGATGGTCGCCTGTTTCCAGGCGATGGACAAGCATCCGATCACGCCGCTGGTGCGCGTGCCCTGGAACGAGCCGGGCATCGTCGGCAAGGTGCTCGATGGCGGCGCGTGGGGCGTGATCTGCCCGATGGTGAACAACGCCACTGAGGCCAAGGCGCTGGTCTCCTATGCGCTCTATCCGCCCAGGGGCAAGCGCAGCAACGGCCCGATCCGCGCCGGCGCCTATGGCGACGCCACGCCCTACCAGGCGACGGCCAACGACGAGGTGCTGATCATCCCGATGATCGAGACCCAGGAAGCGATCGACAATATCGACGCCATCCTCGACGTGCCGGGCATCAGCGGTATCTACGTCGGCCCGTCCGACCTCGGCCTGTCGCTGGGCCTGGTACCGAAGCTCGACCGCGACGAGCCGCAGGTCCTGAAGATCTACGAGAAGCTCACGACGGCCTGCAAGAAGCGCGGCCTGTTCGCGGGCATCCACAACGGTACGGCAAGCTACGCCGCCAAGGCGGTCGGCATGGGCTTCCAGTTCAACACCATCGCCAACGATTCGGGCCTGATGGCGATGGCCGCCAGGGCCGCGGTGAACGGCTTCCGCAAGGAAGCCGGCGCGGTCGCCGACAAGTAATACGATGCTGATCGCCAACGCCGTCCTGGCCGACGGCACCAGGCATCATATCGACATCGAGGGAGGGCGGATCGCCGCCCTCCTCCCTGCCGCGCCCGGCGTGCCGGCGCACGCAGACGTGCTCGACGTGGCGGGCGCCCTGCTGCTGCCGCCGCTGGTCGACGGCCACATCCATCTCGACAAGACTCTGCTCGGCCTGCCCTGGGTGCCCAACCAGGCTGCCGGCAACAAGGTCTCGGACCGCATCGAGGCCGAACGCAAGGTGCGTTCGGCACGCACGGTGCCGGAGGCCGAGACCGGCTCGAACCTGGTGCGCCAGGTGGTGGCGAGCGGCACGCTGCACATGCGGAGCCACGTCGACATCGACAACCAGCTCGGCCTCAGGAACCTGCATGAGGTCCTGAAGATACGCGAGCGCTTCCGGGACCTCGTCACCCTCCAGATCGTGGCCTTCCCGCAAAGCGGCATCGTGCGCTCGCCCGGCACTGCCGATCTCCTGGACGCCGCCATCGCCGAGGGCGCCGACCTGGTGGGCGGCCTCGACCCCGTCGGCATCGACGGCGATCTCGACGGCCATCTCGACGCGATCTTCGCCATCGCCGAACGGCGCGGCGTGGGAGTCGACATCCATCTGCACGACGGCGGCGAGAGCGGAATCGCCCAGTTGATCGCCATCGCCGAGCGCACGACCGCTTCAGGCCTGCAGGGCAAAGCGGCCGTCAGCCATGCCTTCGCGCTGGGCTCGGTCCCCACCGACGTCGCCGCGCGCACGGCCGATGTGCTGGCCAGGGCCGGCGTGGCGATCATGAGCCACGGACCGGGCGGCGCTCCCATCCCGCCGCTCGCGCTCCTGCGCCAGCACGGCGTAAAAGTGTTCGGCGGATCGGACAACATCCGCGATGCCTGGTCGCCCTTCGGCAACGGCGACATGCTCGAACGCGCCATGATGATCGGCTACCGCGCCAACTTCCGGCACGATCACGAGCTGAAATTCGCCTTCGAGATGGTGACCGACGCGGCCGCCTGCGTGCTCGGCCTCGAAGCCTATGGCATTGCCGTCGGCGCCGCCGCCGACTTCGTGGCCGTCGAAGCGGGCTCCGTGGCCGAAGCCGTCGTCGCCCGCCCGCGCCGCAAGCTGGTGATCAGGGCCGGCAAAGTCGTGGCCAAGGACGGCGTCCTGACCGTCTAGACGCTTCTGCCACTGTTGGCCCAACTTTGCGATTTTGGCCCAACTCGACCGACAGAATATCGGCCCTCCGCGCGCCGGAAAGCCAATGGATCCGGGATTTTCCCCGGCTGAGCGGGCCCACCTGAAACGCGGGAGTGTTGGGCCCGAAGTTGTGCCCGGAGTCCGACCCCCTCCGGCCCTACGGGCCACCTCCCCCGCAGACAGGGGAGGAGAAGAAGGGGTGACACAAACTCCTCCCCCGTCTGCGGGGGAGGTGTCCCCGAAGGGGACGGAGGGGGTCAGAGGTTGATGGGTCCACGAGTCAGGACTCGCGGCGGCTGCACCACGCGCTCAGCGCAACCCGTGGACGGCCACGGGCAGGTCTTGCCGGAATGAAAAAGGCCGGCGCCCCAAACTCAAAAGAAGCGCCAACCTATCAAGAATTTAGCCTAAAACCTGCTGAAATGTCAACTTTAACTTCGGCTCAGCCGACGATTTCGCCGCGGAAGGCCCAGCGGGTCATACGCTTCTCGACCATGGCGCAGACCGCGTACATCGCCACGCCCATGATGGCGATGGCGAACAGGCCGGCGAAGGTCGTGGGGGCGTCGTTGCGCGCGCTGGCCGACAGCATCAGGAAGCCGATGCCGTTGTTGCCGCCCACCGTCTCGGAGATCACCGAGCCGATGAAGGCCAGGGTGATGGCGACCTTGAGGCTGGCGAAGAGATAGGGCATGGCGCGCGGGATGCCGACCTTGGTCAGGATCTCGAAGCGCGTGGCGCCGAGGCTGCGCAGCACGTCGCGCATCTCCGGCTCGATGGTGGCGAGGCCGGTCGCCACATTGACCACGATGGGGAAAAAACTGATGACGAAGGCGGTGATGACGGCCGGCAGCGAACCGACGCCGACCCAGATCATCAGGATCGGCACGATCGCCACCTTCGGGATCGCGTTGAAGGCGATCAGCAGCGGATAGAGGCCGGAGTAGACGAAGGGCGAGGCACCGATCGCGAGGCCAAGCAGCAGTCCGCCGGCAATCGCCAGCAGGAAGCCGATCGTGGTCGTCCACAACGTGTCCCAGCAGTAGGCCATCAGAATGTCGAAGCGCTGGACGAAGACGACGAAGATCTTGCTCGGCCGGGGCAGGATGATTTCCGGCACATCGAAGACGATGCAGGCGATCTCCCAGACGATCAGCAGGACCGCCATCACCAGCCACGGCATGGCATGCTTCAAGGCTTCGCGCTGAAGCTCGGTCATGCGTGTTCCTGGCTGATCCGGTCGCGCAGCTCGTGCACGACCTCCACGAAATGCGGCTCGAAGGTGGTGGCGAGTGTCCGCGGGCGCGGAATGTCGATCTTCCTGGCCATCACGATGCGGCCGGGCCGGCGGCTCATGACATAGACGGTGTCGGCGAGAAAGACCGCTTCGCGCAGGTCGTGCGTCACCAGCACGCCGGTAAAGCGCTTCTCCAGCCACAGGGCCTGCATGACGCCCCACAATTCCTCGCGGGTGAAGGCATCGAGCGCGCCGAACGGCTCGTCGAGCATCAGCAGTTCGGGCTCGTGGATGAGGGCGCGGCAGAGGTTGGAACGCTGCTGCATGCCGCCCGAGAGCTGCCAGGGGAACTTGTCCGCGAAGTCGGCGAGGCCGACCGTCTGCAGAAGCTTCATCGCCCGCGCCTCGTAGTCGGCGCGGTTCGAGCGAAAGCGGCGCTTGTGCGGCTCGACCACCTCCATGGGCAGCAGGATGTTGTCCATGGTGGTGCGCCACGGCATCAGGGTCGGGTTCTGGAACGCCATGCCGACGCCCTTGATCGGCCCGGTCACCTTCTGGCCGGCCACCCGGACCTCGCCGCCCGTGGCGGGCAGCAGGCCGGTGACCAGCTTCATGATCGTCGACTTGCCGCAGCCCGAGGGGCCGACGACGGCAATGAACTCGCCCTTGTCGATGCCGAACGTGGCATCGGCCAGGGCGAGGGTCGTTTCCTTGCCGAGGCGGTAGGTGAGGCTGACGGCGTTGAGGTCGACGAAAGCCATCCCTACTTGGCGACCATGCGATCGGCCTTGGGCGGCAGGAACTGGTTGGTGAACACCTTGTCCGGCGCAGGTGCCGCCGGCAGGTTGAAGGCGTCGGAGACTTCCTTGACCGAGCGGGCGAAGCGCGCCGGGTCGACGTCGCCCATGCCGTTGGCCTTGACCCAGGGCGTGAGGATGTTGGTCTGCAGCGAGAGCTGCAGGCGCTCGGTCTCCAGCGCATCGTCGATCAGCGGATCGCGCTTCTTGGCGGCAGCGATGCCCAGCTTGTTGTCGGCGATGACGTCCTTCCAGCCCTTGACCGTGGCGGCGATGAAGCCCTTCACCGCCTTCTCGTTCTTGGCCAGCTCCGGCGAGATGATGATGCCGTTGCCGTAGACGTCCATGCCGTAGTCGCTGTAGCGGAAGGCCACGATGTCATCGAACTTCACGCCGCGGGCCTTGAGGTCGAGCATCGACGAGAAATAGTGGCCCGAGATGAAGTCGACCGTGCCCTGCACCAGGCTCTGCTCGCGCAGCTGCGGCGTCAGGTTGACGTGTTCCCACTTGGTGATGCCGTTCTTCTTGGCGAAGGCCGGAAACAGACGGAACGAGGCATCGAACACCGGGGCGCCGAGCTTCTTGCCCTCGAGGTCCTTGGGCACCTTGATGCCGCTCTTCTTCAGCGCATAGACGCCGAACGGCGGGAAATCGTAGGCCATGAAGACGCAGAGGATCTCCTTGCCCGGGTTCTTGGCGTTGTACTCGATCAGCGTGTTCACATCGGCGAAGCCGATCTGGTAGGCGCCGGTGGCGACGCGCTGGACCGCGCCGGCCGAGCCCTGGCCGGGATCCATGGTGACGTCGAGCCCCTCGGCCTTGTAATAGCCCTTCTCCAGCGCCACGAGGAACGGCGAGGTCGGGCCCTGGAAGACCCAGTCCAGCGTGAATTTGATCGGTGTCTGGGCCTGTGCCGAAAGGCCGGCCAGCACTACGGCCGCGGCGGCAGCGCCGCCCAGCCACTTGGCGAATTTGCTCATGTCCTGTTCCCTCGTGAGGTTCCCCGTCCGGCGACTCTTAGGCGGACAACCCACGCCCGCCAAGGGGATATCAGGCAGATTCTATGCCAGCCCGCTGCGTGGAGACGAGCTGGGTGAAAGCGCCGCCACGGTCGGACAGCTCCTGGTAGCCGCCCTGCTCGACGACCCGGCCGTGCTCGAACACCACGACCTGGTCGGCCTCGCGGATGGTCGAGAGCCGATGGGCGATCACGAAGGTGGTGCGGCCCTGCATCAGGGTCTTGAGCGCCTTCTGGATGCGGGCCTCGGTGAGCGAATCCAGCGCACTGGTCGCCTCGTCCAGGATCAGGATGGGCGGATCCTTCAGGAGCGCGCGGGCGATGGCGAGGCGCTGGCGTTCGCCGCCCGACAGGGTGGTCCCGCGCTCGCCCACAAGCGTGTCGTAGCCCTGCGGCTGGCGCATGATGAAATCGTGCGCCTCGGCGAGTCTGGCCGCCTGCTCGAGCTCGGCCTGGGTGGCGTCTGGCTTGCCGATGCGCAGATTGTCGGCGATCGACCGGTAGAACATCGTCGAGTCCTGGAATACCACGCCGATGTTGCGGCGAAGCGACTCCAGCTTGATATCACGGTGGTCGACCCCGTCGATGCGGATCACGCCCGACTGTGCGTCCCACATGCGATGAAGCAGCGACAGCGTCGTGCTCTTGCCGGCGCCGGTCGGTCCGACCAGCGCCACCGTGGTGCCCGCGGGCACCTTCAGTGAAAAATGCACCAGTGCCGGCCGCTTGCCGTCATAGGAGAAATTGATGTCGTCGAATTCGACATCGCCCCTGGCACGCCCGATATCGATGCCGTCAGATTTGTCGAGCACCGTCGATTGGGCATCGAGCACGCGGAAGAAATCGCCGAGCGACGGCATCTGGAAGAAGATGCGGCTGACGAAGCCCGAGGCCTGGTCCATGCGGCCGATCAGCATGGTGGCGAACCCCATGAAGCTCACGATCTCGCCGACCGTCGCCTCGCCCTTGGTATAGAGCCAGGTGCCGAGCACGAAGATCGAGATCACTGTGATGGTCGAGGCGGCGCGGGTCATCACCGACAGCAGCGCCCACCAGTTCAGAACGGGGAACTGGGCCTGAAGCGTCTGGGCGATGATGCGATGCATCTCGCCCGTTTCGGCCGCCAGCCGCACGAAGCTCTGGATCAGATTGATATTGCCCAAGGCATCGCCGGCGCGACCGGCGAGCTCGCTGTGAAGGTCCTCGACCTTCTTCTGCAACTGGTCGGTGCGGCTCACCACCCAGATGTTGGCAGCCGCGAAGAACAGGATCAGCACCAACAACAGGAGGCCGAGCCGCCAGTTCATGAACAGGCTGAGCGGCAGCATGATGAACAGCGCCACCAGGGTGGCGAGATTCTCGCGGAAGAACGACAGCCAGATGCCGAACAGATTGTCGACACCGGTCAGCATGATCTTGATCAGGCGGCCGGAGTGCTGGGCGTTGTGGAAGGAGAACGGCAGCATCAGCAGATGCTCGAAATAGGTCGCCATTGCGCCCAGCCGGCGACGATGGGCCATGCGATCGGCCTGCAGCGAGACCACCATGTTGGCGGCAATCCCGCCCAGCCCGACCACCGCCCACAAGCCAAGGATCGACAGCGCGTCCCGCCACAGGGTCTCGACGGGCATGTTGCGGGCGTTGGTCAGGAGGTCGATGACTTGGCCGAACAGCACCGGCTCGTAGAACTGCAACCCGGCCACAGCGACGTTGGCGATGGCCAGAACGATGGCAAGCCCCTTCTCGGCCCGCAGCAGCCCGATCACCCGACCGTAGACGCGAAGGAATTCCATCGACTGTTGTCACCTCGGGCGGGCTAAGCCCGCCCTCGAGCGAAGCGAAGGGCCTTTGGGGCCGCGCGAAAGATGCTTCGCTACGCTCAGCATGACAACAAAGGTCATCAGCCAGCGGACTTTTCGCCGAGGAAGCGTTCGACGGTATTGACGAAGAAGCTGACCCCGAACGGGATCGCCATGTCGTTGAAGTCGTAGCGCGAGTTGTGCAGGCCCGCGCCGTTGCCGTCCTCGCCGCCGTTGCCCAGCCAGACCATGGCGCCCGGGACCTTCTCCAGCATGTAGGAGAAGTCTTCCGCACCCATGCTGGCCTGAACGTTGTCGCGCACGCCGTGCGGTCCGCAGACGCCCGCCGCCACGTCGATGGCGAAGGCGGCGCGCTGGGCGTTGTTGATCGTCGGCGGGTAGCCATAGCGATACTCGACGTCGATGCTGACGCCGTACATCTTGGCAGCCCCCTCGCAGATCTCGCGGATGCGCGCCTCGATCAGCTTGCGCGCCTCGGGAGTGGTGGTGCGGGTCGTGCCGCCGACGTGGGCATCGGTCGGAATGACATTGTAGGCCGAACCGCCCTTGACGAAGCCGACGGTGACGACGGACGAGGCGAACGGGTCCATGTTGCGGCTGACGATGGTCTGCAGCGACAGCACGAGGTTGGCCGCGACGATCAGCGGATCGAGGCTGAGATGGGGATGCGCGGCATGGCCGCCCTTGCCGGCGATGCGCAGGTCCCAGCGGTCGGCCGCGGCCAGCAGCGGACCCGGCTTGGTGGCGATCATGCCCAGCGGCAAGCCGGGCTTGTTGTGGATGGCGAAGACGGCATCGCAGGGAAACTTCTCGAACAGTCCCTCGTCGATCATGGCCTTGCCGCCGCCGCCGCCCTCTTCGGCCGGCTGGAAGATGAAGTGGACGGCGCCCTCGAAGTCGCGCTTCTCGCTCAGCACCTTGGCGGCGCCCAGCAGCATTGCGGTGTGGCCGTCATGGCCGCAGGCATGCATGCGGCCGGGATTCCTGGAGGCATGTTCGAAATCGTTGGTCTCGTCCATCGGCAGGCAGTCCATATCGGCACGCAGGCCAATAGACTTCAACGAATTGCCCTTGCGCAAGGTTCCCACCAGGCCGGTCTTGCCCAGGCCGCGCGTCACCTCGAGGCCCCATTCCGCGAGCTTGGCCGCGACGATGTCGGAGGTCCGGTTCTCCTCGTAGGCGAGCTCGGGATGGGCATGGATGTCGCGGCGAATGGCGGAAATCTCGCCCTGGATCTCGAGCGAACGGGGAAGAACGGGCATCAAAGCACTCCGGTTGGAACCTCGGGCATCTTAGCCCACAGTAGCACCATGTTGTCCCTCCAGGATGTCGAAGACGCGGCCGCCATCGTCTACGCCGCCATGCCGCCCACCCCGCAGTATGCCTGGCCCCTGCTGGCGCGACGCACCGGCTGCGAGGTCTGGGTAAAGCACGAGAACCACACGCCGACCGGCGCCTTCAAGGTGCGCGGCGGGCTGGTCTACATGGACCGGCTGAAGCGCGAGCAACCGGCCGTCGCGGGCGTGATCAGCGCCACCCGCGGCAACCACGGCCAGAGCATCGCGCTCGCCGCTGCCCGCACGGGAATTGCCGCCACCATCGTCGTGCCGCTCGGCAATTCGGTGGAGAAGAATGCCGCCATGCGGGCCTTCGGCGCCGAGTTGGTGGAGGCCGGCCACGATTTCGACTCGGCACGCGAGACCGCGATGCGGCTTGCCGGCGAACGCGGCCTCGCCATGGTCCCGTCCTTCCATCGCGATCTGGTGTGCGGCGTGGCCACCTATGCCCTTGAACTGTTCCGGACCGCCCCTTCGCTCGACACGGTCTATGTGCCGATCGGCCTCGGTTCGGGTATCTGCGGCGTCATCGCCGTGCGCGACGCCTTGGGGCTCTCGACCAGGGTGGTAGGCGTCGTCTCGACCGAGGCGCCGGCCTATGCGCTCTCCTTCGCCGCGGGCAAGGTCGTGGCGACCAACAGCGCCGACACCATGGCCGACGGCATGGCTGTGCGCGGACCTGATGCCGAGGCTCTGAATATGATCCTGAAGGGTGCCGACCGCATCGTGCAGGTGAGCGACAACGAAGTGATGGCAGCGATGCGCGCCTACTACGAGGACACGCACCAGCTCACGGAAGGCGCCGGCGCCGCCTCGCTGGCCGCCCTGATGCAGGAGCGCGAGCGTCAGGCGGGCAAGCGCGTCGGGTTGGTCCTGAGCGGCGGCAACATCGACCGGCCGCTCTACTTGCGCGCTCTCGCGGACGGTTGAGGGGCCGGCGCCTGGGGCGCCGCCTTCTGAGGTGCCCACGCGAGATCGCTCTTCACCGCCTGCATGATGAACGAGGATCGCGTGCCTTTGACGCCGGGCATGCGCAGCAGCGCCTTCATGGCGAACTCGCTGAAGCTCGCGAGGTCGGGGGCGAAGACATGGACCTGGAAGTCCATGTCGCCAGTCACGGCGTAGCAGGCCACGACCTCCGGCCGGGCGCGGATCGCCGCCTCGAAGGCCTCGACGGTCTTTTCGGAGTGATCCTCGAGCGTGATCTGGACCAGCGCCTGCAGGCCGAGCCCCATCGCCTGCGGCGACACGAGGGCTGCATAGCGGCCGATCACGCCCTCTTCCTCCAGCCGCTTCACGCGCCGCTGGCAGGGTGTGGGGGAAAGTCCGACCCGCTCGGCAAGATCGACCATCGGCAGCCGGCCCTCGGCCTGGAGCGCCGCCACGATGCGTCTGTCGATGTCATCGAGTTCAATCATGGCATAATTCACTATTGAATGATCATTTCATGGAGAATACCTCCAAAACGATCCTTCTTACAGGCCAACTTCGCGAGGATTCACCGCCGCCCTGCCCTCATATTCAGGGCATGAACATCGCCCCTCTCGAGAACCTGCGCGGCGACTACCTCGGCATGGCACCGGACTGGACCGTGCCGCAGCACGCCGACCTCTATTCAGCCGAGGATCAGGCCGTGTGGCGGATCCTCGTCGAGCGCCAGACCGCGCTCGCCCGCCACTACGCCTGTGACGAATTCCTGCGCGGCCTCGACTCGCTCGGCATCGGCGACACCATCCCGGATTTCGAGGCGATCAACGCCCGGCTGATGCCGCTCACCGGCTGGCGCCTCGTCGGCGTGCCGGGCCTGATCCCCGACGCCGCCTTCTACGATCATCTTGCCCACCGACGCTTTCCGGTGACGGTGTGGATCCGCACGCGCGCCGAACTCGACTATCTGGTCGAGCCCGATCTGTTCCACGACTTCTTCGGCCATGTGCCGCTGCTCACCGATCCGGTGTTCGCCGACTTCATGCAGGCCTATGGCCGGCGCGCCATCGCGGCCGGGCCGGAGAACATCGATCGCCTGGCCCGGCTCTACTGGTTCACCGTCGAATTCGGCCTGATCCGCACGGCCAAGGGCCTGAAAGCCTATGGCGCCGGCATCCTGTCCTCGGCCGCTGAAGTGAAGCACGCGATCGAAGGCGATGGCGTCGAGCGCCTGTCGTTCGATGCAGCGACGGCCATGCAGCGGCCCTACGAGATCGACAAGCTGCAGCCGACCTATTTCATCCTCGACGATTTCCGCCAGCTCCTGGACCGGCCGGCCGCCCATTAGATCATTCTCTTCCCCTTCGCGGAGTCCGCGAAGGGGAAGTGCCCTCGTCTTACGAGGGCGATGGGGTTCATGACCCCCTCCGTCGGCGTAGGACGCCGACACCTCCCCCGCAGACGGGGGAGGAGAGTGATTTCAACTGTGCAGCACGACCAACCCATCGACGGCGACGACGCCTTCGCCGTCGCCCTTGACCAGCAGCGGATTGATCTCCGCCTCCGAGACATCGGCAAAGGCCTTGTGCGCCAGGGTCGAGAAGGCCGCGATGGTTCTTGCCAGCGCCGCCACGTCGCCGCGCGGCAGGTTGCGATAGCCGCGAATGGTGGCGAGGCCTTTTACTTCATCGATCATCTCGCGCGCCTCGGCCTCGTCGACCGGGGCAATCCGCGTCGACGCGTCCTTGTAGATCTCGGCCAGCACGCCACCGAGACCGACGGTGATGGTCGGTCCCACCAGTGGGTCGCGGCGAAAACCCAGGATCACCTCGGCGAGGCCGCGCTCCATCTTCTGGATCAGGAAGCCGTCGAGCTTCGCTCCAGGCGAATGGGCTTTTACGCGCCGCTCGATCTCGCGCGCAGCGACGGCGGCGGCCGGGCCATCCATCAGGCCCAGGGCCACACCGCCGGCCTCGGTCTTGTGCGCGATATCGGCCGACAGGATTTTCAGCACCACCGGCGCGCCGATTTCGGCCACGGCGGCAACGACCCGCTTGGCGTCGGGGATCGCAAGCGACCTGGCCATGGGCACGCCCAGCGCGCCAAAGAGATCGGCCGCCCGGCGCTCGTCGAAGCCGTTGACGCGGCCCGCTTCGAGCGCATCGAGCGACGCGCGCGACGGTTCGGCCAAAACGGGCAAGGGCTGCGGCGCCGGACGCAGCAGGCAGAGGGCCATCGCCTCGCTGCAGGATTCGGGATGGCGAAAGGCGGGCACGCCGGCCGCCGTCAGCAGGGCGAGCGACTTTTCCGCCGACGGCGTCAGCGAGACGGCGAAGGGCTTGGCGGTGCGGGCAAAGCGCAGCAGCGGCTCGACCGCCAGCTCGGGGTTGAACTGGGCCGACGATCCCACGACGAAGATCACCGCGTCGTTGCCGTCGTCGGCCAGCAGCCGCTCGATGGTGCCGGCCACGATCTCGGGCTTGGCGCCGGCCAGGGTGAGATCGATCAGCTTGCCCTCGCCCGCGGCAATGCCGAGCGGCTTTAGCCACTCGACCAGCGCCCGCGGCGGGTCGGCGATGTCGAGGCCCGCCATCGCCATGTTGTCGACCACCATGGCGGCACCGCCGCCGGTCGTGGTCGCCACGGCGACGCGCGTGCCGCGCGCGGGAGGCCTGTCGACCAGCAACGCCGGCACATCGATCAGCGATTCGAACATCGACACGCGGGCGATGCCATGACGGCGGCAGAAGGCATCGAACGTCGCATCGGAACCGGCAATGGCGCCGGTGTGCGACTTCGCAAGCTCCTGGCCAATCTCCGACCGGCCGAGCTTGTAGGCGATCACCGGCTTGCCGGCGGCATGGGCGCGGCGCGCGGCGCGGGCGAGACGGTCTCCATCGCGCAAGGTCTCCATGAACAGCAGGATCGCGTCCGTCTTCGGATCGTCCACCATCAGATCGGCGACTTCGCCGACGGCGAGATCGACTTCGTTGCCGACCGAGATCAGCCGCGAAAAACCGATGCCGCGCGCATCGGCCCGCGACAGCAGGGCGCCGATCAGGCTTCCGCTCTGGCTGACGACGGCCCAGCGCCCGGTGCGCAGCCTGTCGATGGCGAAGGCGGCATTGGCCGTCAGCACCATGGGCGGCTGGGTGCTCACCGTGCCGATGCTGTTGGGCCCGACCAGCCGGATGCCGGTCTCGGCCACGATGCGCGCAAGGTCGTCCTGCAGCGAGGCGCCTGCGCCGCCGGCATCGGCAAAGCCGCCGGCCAGGATGGAGGCCACCTTCACGCCACGCTTGCCGCAGTCCGCGAGGGCCGCCACGGCCGCGGCGCCATTCAGCAGGATATAGGCATGGTCGATCTCGCCCGGGATGGATGCCAGGTCCTTAAAAGCCATCTCGCCCAGGATTTCGCTGCGCGAGGGATTCACCGGAAGGATCTCGCCGGTGAAGCCATGCTTGCGCAGGAAACGCTGCGGCCGCGACGTCGTCTTGGCGGGATCAGCCGACGCTCCGATCAGGGCGATGCGTTTTGGCTCGAACAGGGCTGCGAAGAGATTCTTTGGGTCGCTCATGCGGCGAGTATACTCGGCACATGATCCCTCGCCGCACATTCGTTACCTCCGCGCTGGCCGCAGTTGCACTGCCCGCCAGCGCCCAGACACAGGCCTGGCCGTCCAAGCCGATCAAGCTCGTCGTGCCCTATGCACCCGGCGGAACGACCGACGTGGTCGCCCGCATGGTCGCGGAATATCTCGGCAAGCAACTCGGCCAGAACATCATCGTCGACAACAAGCCCGGCAAGGGCGCCATGGTCGGTACGGCGCTGGTCGCCAAGGCGGCGCCCGACGGCTACACGCTGCTGATGTCGGTGATCTCCGGCCTCTCGATCTCGCCCACGCTCTATGGCGGCGGCGACTTCGATCCGATGGGCGACTTCATCCATATCTCGATCGCCTCGCGCAACCCGAGCGTCCTCGTCGTCAATCCGACCTTCGAGGCCAGGACGTTCAAGGAGTACGTCGCCTACGCCAAGGCCAATCCGGGCAAGCTCACCTTCGCCACCTCGGGCGCGGGCTCGAGCAATCATCTGCTGGGCGCGCGGCTGCAGCAGGTGATCGGCGCGGAGATGGTCCACGTGCCCTATCGCGGCGCGGGCCCTGCCATGATCGACACCATCGCGGGCAACGTGCCGTCGATGTTCGACTCGCTCCCCTCGGCAGCACCGCACATCAAGGCGGGCAAGGTCCGGGCGCTGGCCGTCAGCAGCGACGTGCGCAGCCCCGCCTTTCCCGACGTGCCGACCATGAAGGAGTCCGGGTATCCCGACCTCATCTCCTATTCCTGGTTTGGAATCTCCGTGCCGGCCAAGACACCGGCGCCTATCGTCGACCGATTGGCCCGCGAGATGCAGGCCGTGTTGAAGGAACCGGCCGTCCTCAAGCGCTGGGAGGAGATCGGCGCCGAGGGCAGCACCATGACTCCGGCCGAGGTCACGCGCTTCATCCAGTCGGAGATCGACAAATGGACACCCGTGGTCAAAGCCTCCGGCGCCAAGCCGGAATAGGGAGGACGACATGAGCATCCGGCGCGTCACTTCACCGGCCGTGCCCGAGCCGCCACCCGAACGCTGGTCCAACTGCCTGGTGTCCGACGGCATCGCCTACGTCTCCGGCATGACGTGCCGCGGCGTCGACGACAAGAAGCTGGCCGCCATGGACGAGTACGAGCAGGCCAAAGTGATCTTCGGCAAGATCAAGGGCATGGTCGAGGCGGCCGGCGGCGCCATGGCCGACGTGGTCAAGATCACGGTCTATGTCACCGACATCAAGAACAACGTAAAAGTCTGGGCAGCACGCCGCGAGTTCTTCACCGGCGACTTCCCGGCCTCGACCCTGGTCGAGGTGAGCGCGCTCGCAGCGCCCGAGATCCTGGTCGAGATCGAGGCGATCGCCCACATCGGCAAAGGCAAGCGATAGCGGCACGCGCTAGGTGTGTGAGAACATCTTCTTGCCGGCGACCGGCATCGCCGCCCTGAGGATGGTGCCCGCCGCGATCTTGTCGCTGCGCCGCGAGACCACGACGTAGAGGTCGTTGCCCGAGAAAGCGACGTTGGTGCAGTAGATGTCGTCGCCGCAATCGACGTGATGCGTCGGCCGGCCGAGAGCGTCGAAGCGCCAGGCCGTCGTGCTGGGATGGGCGATCACCAGGCCGCCCTCCTCGTCCAGCGCCATGCCGTCGGGGCCGGCGTGGCCGCCGCTCATCTGGATGAACAACCCGACCTTGCTCACCGTGCCGTCCGGCATGATCGGCAGGCGCCACACCGCGTTGCCGCGCGTCACGCCGACATAGAGCACGGTCTCGGCCTTGTTCATGACCAGGCCGTTGGGGCTGGGCACGGTGTTGACCAGCATCGTGAGCTTGCCCGCCGTGTCGTAGCGGTAGACGCGGCCGGAGGGGTCGTGCAGGCCGGTCTGGCCCTGGTCGGTGAAGTAGAGATCGCCGTTCTGGGCAAAGAACAGGTCGTTGACGCCCTTGAAACTCTCGGAGCCGCGAGTCTCGATCAGCGGCGTCACCTTGCCGCTCGCGGGGTCGAGCAACACGATGCCGCGCTTGTAATCGGTGATGAAGATCCGGCCGTCCTTGTGGATTTTCAGCCCGTTCGGCCAACCGTCGTATTCAGTGACGAGGGTCCACTCGCCGGCCGGGCTGATGCGAAACACCCGACCGAACGGAATATCGGTGACATAGAGATTGCCGGCGCGGTCGAAGCTCGGCCCTTCGAGGAAGGAATCGAGCACCATGCCGACCGCGTTGGCGTCTCCCCAGGAGGTGCGACCGGGCTTGCGGAATTTGTCCGGCAGGCGCGTGAATTCGGCCGCTGGAACCGCCTTGGTCAATCCGTACATGACACCCCCTCCGCCCTACGGGCACCTCCCCCACAAGCGGGGGAGGAGAAGAACTGAATCAAACTCCTCCCCCGTCTTCGGGGGAGGTGGCCGAAGGCCGGAGGGGGTCACGCCGCTTTCACTTCACGTTCGGCCTTCAGCGCCCGCACGGTCTCGCGCAGCGCATGGACGGTCTTCTCAATCTCCGCGCCGCCATGAGTCGCCGACACGAAGCCACCGGGCGCACCCATCACGTCGACGCCGTGGGTCATCAGGCCCATGCGGATCTTGCCCGTCAGCGGACCCGCGCCGCGCGCGCCCTTGAGCTTGGCGAACGGCACTTTTAGCGGATCGAAAGTCGCGGGATCGATCGGATCGTTGAACGGGTTGGGATAGATCAGGAAGGTCGAGCTCTGGCCGTAGATGCCCCACGGCACGCCCTCCTTCACCAGCACCTCGGTGAGCGCGCGACGCAGCTCCGCCGCCGTCTTGTTGGCCTTCTCCGCGAGGTCCTCGTCACGCAGCAGCGTGAGCGCCGTCACCGCCGCCGCGGCCGACAACGGATTGGCGTTATAGGTGCCGGGGTGCAGGATCCGCTCGATCTTCTTCGCCGCGGTCGCATCGTGATCGATGCGGTCGAGAATCTCGCGCTTGCCCGCAACCGCGCCGCCCGGCAGGCCGCCGGCCACGATCTTGGCCTGGATGCAGAGGTCGGGCGTGATGCCGAAGGCCTTCTGCGCGCCGCCCGAGGACCAGCGATAGCCGGTGATGACCTCGTCCATCAACATGACGACGCCCTTCTTCCTGGTGGCGTCGCGCACCGCCTGGATGAAACCCTGAGGCAGCGGCGCCTGGCCCCATGACGCGCCCGACGGCTCGAACATGACGGCGGCGATATCGTCACGCTCCTCGATCAGCTTCACGACGGCGGCGACGTTATCGCTCGGCATCACGATCGAAAGCGCACTCACCTCCTGCGGCACGCCGGGCGTCGTGCCGCCGTCATAGGTGGCGCCGGCGCCCGCCGTCACGTTGTCGTGCCAGCCGTGGAAGTGGCCGATGAAGCGCACGATCTTGTCCTTGCCGGTGTAGGCGCGCGCCAAGCGGATCGCCATGTGCGAGGCCTCGGTGCCCGACGCGGTGAAGCGGACTTTCTCCGCGCAGGGCGTCAGCTCGCAGACGAGTTCGGCCCAGCGCACCTCCAGCTCATGGCTCGAGCCGTAATGTGTACCGAGCTCCATCTGCTTCTTCACCGCCTCGACGACGGCGGGATGCGAATGGCCGAGCAGCATGGCGCCATGGCCGCCGAAGTAATCGACATACTCGTTGCCATCGACGTCCCACTTGCGCGGGCCCTTTGCTTTCGCAACATGGATCGAATACGGATCGAGATAGCGGGCATCGTGGGTAATGCCGCTCGGCAGCACCTTGTGGGCGCGCTCGAACAGGGCGCCGGAGCCCGGCGTCCGGGCCTTGTAGTCGGTGACGATGGCGGAGTTGGTCGGCGCGACAACGGTCATGAGCCCTCACTTAACTAATGGCAGAGCATCGCAAGCCTCGCTTGCGCCGCCAAGGGCCTGCCGCCAGAGTTTCGCCTTTCGCAGACCGAGGGTACCTACGTGAACGCCAAACCGCGCGGACGCCAGTTCTTCAACAATCCCGGCCCGACCAACATCCCCGACCGCGTTCTGCGCGCCATGGACCGGCCGGTCCTCGACTTCATGTCGGACGAATTCCTGGCCATCCAGCATGCCTGCCATGCCGGCGTTAAGCGGGTCCTGAAGACCGACCAGACGCTTTACATGTACAACGCCAGCGGCCATGGCGCCTGGGAAGCAGCCCTCGCCAACCTGTTCTCGGCCGGCGACACCGTACTGATCGTCGAGACCGGCTACTTCTCGCTGAGCTGGGCGGAGATGGCGGTCAACCTCGGCATCAAGGTCGAGACCTTCGCCGCCGACTGGCGCACCGGCGCCGACGTTGCGAAGCTCGCGGAGCGGCTGGCCAAGGACAAGGCGCACGAGATCAAGGCCGTGCTGACCGTCCACAACGAGACCGCAACGGGCATGGTGCTGCCGGTGGCCGATATCCGCCGCGCCATGGACGAGACCAAGCACCCTGCCCTGCTGCTCAGCGACACGATCTCCTCGCTCGCCTCGATGGAATACAAGATGGACGCCTGGGGCGTCGACGTGACCGTGGGCGGCAGCCAGAAGGGCCTGATGCTGCCGACCGGCATGTCGCTGACGGGCGTCAGCAACAAGGCGATCGAGGTTTCGCGCAAGAACAAGGCGCCGCGTCATTACTGGAATTGGGAGATGATGAACGGCCGCGCGCCGCAGAAGTTCGTCGGCACCGCGCCGGTGCATATGTTCTTCGGCCTGCAGGAATCGCTCAAGATGCTCGAGGAGGAAACCCTCGACGGCGTGTTTGCCCGCCATGCCCGCCTCGCCGACGCGACCCGCGCCGCCGTGCGCGCCTGGGGCGCCGACGGCAAGGGCCCGCAGCTCTACGGCCAGGCAACGGACAGGCTTTCCAACTCGGTGACGGCGGTGATGATGCCGGAAGGCGCCAACTCCGACGCGATGCGCAAGATTGCCGTCGACCGCTACAACCTGTCGCTGGGCGGCGGGCTTGGGCCGCTGATGGGCAAGGTCTTCCGCATCGGCCACATGGGCGATCTCAACGAGCCGATGCTGTTGGGCTGCCTCGCCACGACCGAGCTGGCGATGAAGACCGCCGGCGTGCCGTTCGCGCCGGGCGGTGTCGACGCCGCGATCGCGTCGCTGGCGAGCTGAGCGTCAGAAGTCCGGCTTGCGGCCGGCGACGGCGGCGACAAAGCGCGCCGGCTCGATCGACGACAGCGCGGTGTTGCGCCCCACGGTCGGCTCGACGCTGAAGCCCAGGACCGGCTCGAACGCAGCTGTCGCGGGATTGAAGGCGTAGAGCTGGCCCTTGGTCATGTTGAACCACCAGGCGTGCAATACGAGCGTGCCGGCCGCGACCTTGTCGGCGATCCAGCGGAAGCTCATCAGGTTCCTTACGCTGTTCAAGACCGCGGCCTGCTCGACGGCACGGGCGATCTCCTCGCGTGGGCGGCCCTTGAGCTCCTGCACCACGAGGTCGCGCGTGTCCTGGGCGATGCTGGTCCAGGTCGAGAGATAATCGTAGTCCGCGTAGACGCTCTCGCGGCCATCGACCAGAGCGCCGATGCCGCCGCACAGTGCATGTCCCAGCACGACCACATGCTCGACACCGAGGCCACGCACGGCGAACTCGATGGCCGCCGACGTGCCGTGATGCCGCGCATCGGGCGGGAACTGCGCTGGCGGCACCATCGCGGCCACGTTGCGCACGGTGAAGAGCTCACCGGGCTTGGTCTGGGTCAGAATGCCGGGATCGACGCGTGCGTCGGCGCAGGCCACGATCAGGATCTTCGGGGATTGGCCTTCTGCCGCCAGACGGTCGAAGAGCTCGAGATGTTCGCGATAGTAGCCCAGATGGAAGTCCGAGAAGCCTTTTAGGAGCCGTTCCAATGCCATGCTGTCATGCCTACGCCTGTTTGCGGCGTGGCGCGACATAGACGATGATGGCATCCACTTCAATTCAGTCTGTTTGTGTGAATATGACCACTGAACTCCTCTACGAGACGCGTGGCGACGTCGGCTGGATCACCTTCAACCGGCCGCAGGCACGCAACGCCCTCACTTTCGCGATGTACGAGGGGTTGGCCGAGATCTGCATCCGGGTCGGCAAGACCCGCGAAGTGAAGGCGCTCGTCGTCACCGGCGCAGGCGACAAGGCCTTCGCCGCCGGCACCGACATCGCCCAGTTCAAGAGTTTCGAGGGCGGCGAGGACGGCATCGGTTACGAGCGCAAGATGGATCGTATTCTGGATGCCATCGAGCGTTGTACCGTGCCGACCATTGCCGCCATCGCCGGATTTTGCACCGGCGGTGGCGCCGCCATCGCCGCCGTCTGCGACCTCAGGCTGGCCGCCGCCAGTGCCCAGTTCGGCTTCCCGATTTCGCGCACGCTGGGCAACTGCCTGTCGATGTCCAACTACGCCCGGCTGGCCGCCCTGATCGGCCCGCAGCGGGTGAAGGAGATGATCTTCCTCGCCAAGCTAATGGACGCGCCGACCGCCCTTGCGGCCGGTCTGGTGAGCGAGGTCGTGCCCGACATGGCCGCACTTCATGTCCGTGCCGAGGAAGTGGCGCGGACCGTCGCGGGCCACGCCCCGCTGACCCTGCAGGTGACCAAGGAGGCACTCCGCCGCCTGCAGGCCCGGATCGCCGACGAGAGCATCGACGACCTGATCCGGTTGGCCTACGGTAGCGCCGATTTTCGCGAAGGCATGGCGGCGTTCCTGGAGAAGCGGGCGCCGAAATGGACGGGTGCCTAAGTGGAGTGGCGCCTAGGACTGCTCAACGAGGAGGAAGCGATGGTTAAGGTTGGATCAACTCTTGCAATTCTGGGACTGTGCGCTGCCGTCGCCGCCTGCCAGACCACGCAACAGAACATCGGCAACAAGGAAGACATGATGGCTGCCGCCGGCTTCAAGTTCGTGCCGGCGAATACCCCGGCACGCCAGGCCTCGTTCAAGAACCTGCCGGCGCACAAGTTCTCGCGCGAAATCAAGAACGGTCAGGTCTTCTACGTCTATCCGGACCCGACCGTCTGCGTCTGCCTGTATGTCGGCAGCCAGGCGGCCTATTCCAGGTACCAGGCGAACGTCTTCCAGAAGAATCTGGCAGATGAGCAGCAGATGACCGCCAACATCAACTCGATGAACGACTGGGACTGGGGTCCGTGGGGCGGTTACCCGTATCCGGGCTGGTACTACTAGGGCATCGACTCTTCTCCTCCCCCGTCTGCGGGGGAGGTGTCGCCGTAATCGGCGACGGAGGGGTCATGACCCCATCGCCCTCGTATGACGAGGACACTTCCCCTTTGCAGACTCCGCAAAGGGGAAGAGAATGACGTCGATCAGAAAGAAGCCTCGACGACACCCAGCCCGACGAATTCGCCAAGGGCGCGCGCGCCTGGCGGGAAATAGCGCAGGCCGGTCCAGGATCCCGTGGTGATCGCCTGGCCTTTGCGGATACCGCCGCGTTCGCGCACGGCGTGGTCGATCATCCAGGCGAGCGGCCGCACCGGATCGACCGAGCCGAGACCGCCCTTCT
>NZ_SCVH01000138.1 GCF_004296935.1 Reyranella sp. | reverse complement strand
AATCTCTTCGCCCCTGGTCAGGTTCCGCGTACGGCCGACAGGTCTGTCACCCTCTCGGGCGTGACGCGGAACCTGACCAGGGGCGAAGAGCTGTTTGCCGAAGGCGATCCGTCCGACTTCTTCTACAAGGTCGTGTCGGGTACCGTGCGGACCTATAAGCTGCTGAGCGATGGGCGCCGCCAGATCGACGAATTTCATCTCTGCGGCGACATTTTCGGTCTCGAACCCGGCGACCAGCACCGCTTCTCCGCCGAGGCGGTCGACGATGCCTCGGTCGTCATGTTCCGCCGCCGCCGCTTCGCGGCGATCGCGCTGGACGATCCGGCGCTCGGCGACCAGGTCATGGCTTCGCTGATGCACAACCTCGAACGCGCACACGACCACATGATGCTGCTCGGGCGGAAATCCGCCCAGGAGCGGATCGCGACCTTCCTCCTCGACATGTCGAAGCGGATTGCCAAGGGCGACAGCTTCGATCTGCCGATGCAAAGATCCGACATTGCCGATCATCTCGGCCTCACGATCGAGACGGTATCGCGCACCCTGACGCAGTTTGCCCGAGACGGGCTGATCAAGTTGGCGGCCGCCAGCCGCTCGGTCGTGCTTTGCGACAAGGCCGCCCTTCGGCGGCTCGACGCCTGAATCGTCAATCCGCGCGTTCGTAGGGCAGGACTGTGACCGGCATCAGCGCCAACTTGTCGTTGACTAGGGCTTGGTGGCGGATCGGCCACCAATCGTAGAGAAAGATCTGCAGCGGTCGCCACATTGCGACCCAGCCGAGAATCAAAAGACCTTCCTGCAGGACTCGTCCCACAGTGTCGCCCGGCAGAACGAGCGCCAGCTGACGTAAGGTCATGCAGAGGACGAGGAAGGCGAGACCAATCGCCAGGGCCGAGCGGCCCTCGCGCAACTGGAACCGCATGCGCCGGCGCGTTTCCTGCGCGCGGTAAGCAAAATAGTTCCGGATGGCTGTTTCGAGGTTGACGCATTCCGGCAGGGCCAGCTGATCCGCGGGCAGATGAACAATCAATTCGATGGCTTCGGTCACAGGACGCTCGTCGGCCGACTCGAAGATGTAGGTCTCGGCATCGCGGTCCAGGTCCTTTTCGTGAAAGGGCGAGGGATCCAGTGAATTGAACAGCTGGCGAAGCTTGGAAAGCCGGACCTCGATGCGGCGGCGAGGCGGGCCATTGCTATCGATCGGCGGCGTGGGTCCGGGCATGGGCGTCGATCCTTCTTTTTCCTAGCCGCTTCTGCAGGTCGGTTTCCCGTACCGCGGATTGCGGGGCGGCTGTTGCCTGACCGTTGATGCCATGGTTTCTTCCGCGTCCCCCGGCAAGACCGGACGCGTTCGTTGGAGGAAATCTACATGAAAAGACGCCAGTTTATCGCCGCCGGCAGCACCGCCGGCGCGCTCGGTCTCACCGGCGCCTTCGCCGGCTCGGCGGTCGCGCAGGCCCAGCAGTTCTCGATCGCCACCGGCACGACCGGCGGCGTCTACTATCCGCTGGGTGGCGCCATGGGCAACATTCTCAGCAAGAAGGTGCCGGGTTGGGCGGTCACCGCCGAGGCGACGGCAGGCTCGGTCGCCAACATGCACATGATCCGCGACGGAAAGGCGCAGATGGCGCTGACCCAGTGCGATACCGCCTACGACGCCATCAAGGGCCTCGACAAGTTCAAGGACAAACCCGTCGAGTCGCGCACGCTCTGCGTCGTCTATCCGAACCTGGTGCACTTCGTCACCATGGAGGGCACCGGCATCAACAAGCTCTCCGACATCAAGGGTAAGCGCATCTCGACCAGTTCGCCCGTCAGCGGCTCGGAAGTGATGGCGCTGCGCATGATGGACGAACTCGGCCTCAAGGTGGCGGACATCAAGCGCGAGCGCCTGTCGCCGGCAGAGAGCACCAACGCCATGAAGGACGGCAAGCTCGACGGCTACTTCTTCAACGGCGGCCCGCCGGTTGCGGCAATCACCGATCTTGCGGCCACCCAGGGCGTGAAGATGAAGCTGCTCCCCAATGCCGACATGGTGCCGGCGCTCAACAAGAAGTACGGGCCGGTCTTCGCGCCCAGCGTCATCAAGGGCAAGTCGTACCCGGGCGTCGATGCCGACGTGCCGGTGATCGCCATCTGGAACATCCTGGTCGTGCCGGCCTCGATGAAGGACGACCAAGCCTACACCATCATCAAGACGGTGTGGGAGAACTACCCGGACCTGCTGGCCACCCACAAGGCGGTGACCGACATGACGCCGGAGAATCAGAAGCAGGCGAACTCCTCGGTGCCGTTCCATCCCGGCGCGATGAAGTTTTTTGCCGAGAAGGGCATCAAGCTCTCATAACGGCGGCAGATACGGATCGGGGCTCCCGCTTGAAGCGGGAGCCCCGTTGCTTTTTGGGGACGGAGACGACATGACGGTGCAGGCCGAACTGCTGAGCGACGAAGAACGTCGCAAGGTCGAGGAATTGATCGAGCAGGAGGAGGGCGGCGTCAGCCGCTTCGCCGGCTGGTACGGCCGGCTTCTGACGTCGATTGCCGTCGCCATGACGCTGTTCCATCTCTACGCCGCCGCCAGTACGATCGACCAGCAGAGCCTGCGCGAGATCCATGTCGCCTTCGCCCTGTCACTGGTGTTCCTGCTGTTCCCGGCAGTGAAGAGCTGGCGCAACCGCATCGCACCCTGGGACATCGTGGGCGCCGCCCTGTCGGTCGGGGTCATCTGGTACATGATGACCGGCGGCACCTGGATCAGCCTCGACGGCGTCGACGACTTCCTCGATCGCTATG
>NZ_SCVH01000137.1 GCF_004296935.1 Reyranella sp. | reverse complement strand
CCCGAATCGTACTGCAGCGCCACCGGCGTCTGGTACGGGAAGGCCGTCGACGGGATGAAGTTCTTTCGGCGGAGTTCCGCCGCGTCGATCTTCATCTCGGCCGCCGCCTTGCTGACGATGCTCTCGATGACGAAGGTCGCCTCCGGCCGTCCGGCGCCGCGATAGGCGTCGACCGGGGCAGTGTGCGTGAGCGCCGCCTTCACGTTTGCGTAAATGAGCGGCGTCGTGTACTGGCCGGCCAGCAGCGTGGCGTAGAGATAGGTCGGCACCGCCGTCGAAAAGGTCGACAGATAAGCGCCCATGTTGGCGATCGTTTCGACCTTCAGCGCCAGGAACTTGCCGTCCTTGTCCAACGCCAGCTCGGCGTGGGTGACGTGGTCGCGGCCGTGGCAGTCGGTCTGGAACGATTCACTGCGCTCGGCCGTCCACTTGATCGGCCGGCCGACGCGCGACGCCGCCCAGCAGACCATCGTCTCGTCGGCGTAGCAGAAGATCTTGCTGCCGAAACCGCCACCGACGTCCGGTGCGATGACGCGAAGCTTGTGTTCCGGGATGCCCAGCACGAACGCCGACAGGATCAGGCGCAGCACGTGCGGGTTCTGCGACGTCGACCAGAGCGTGTAGTTGCCCGTGCCCTTGTCGTAGTCCGCTGCCGCCGCGCGCGGCTCCATGGCGTTGGGAATCAGTCGGTTGTTGATGAGGTCGAGCTTGGTGACATGGGCCGCCTTGGCGAACGCGGCATCGACATCGGCCTTCACGCCGATTTCCCAGTCGTAGACCAGGTTACCCGGCGCCTCGGGGTGAACTTCGGGCACCCCCTTGTCGAGGGCCTTGGCGAGATCGATGTTCGCCGGCTTCACGTCGTAGTCGACCTTGATCGACTCGGCGGCATCCTTGGCCTCGTCGTAGGTGTTGGCCACCACCATGGCGACGGTGTCGCCGACATAGCGGACGGTGTCGACTGCCATCACCGGATGGGCCGGCGACTTGTGCGGCTCGCCGTGCTTGTCCTTGACCACCCAGCCGCAGATCAGGCCGCCGACCTTGGCGTCGACCAGGTCCTTGCCGGTGAAGATGTTGACCACACCCGGCATTTTGCTCGCCGCCGAAATGTCGATGCTCTTGATCTTGGCATGGGCATGCGTCGAACGCAGGAAATACGCGTAGGTCGCCCGTGCGAGGGGCAGATCGTCGACATAGCGGCCGGTTCCGGTCAGGAAGCGCTTGTCTTCCGTCCGCAGAACCCGCGCGCCGATTCCGGTGGCGGCGGTCATGGGGCTACACTCCTGCTGACTTCATGGCCGGGGCGGCGGCCAAAATTGCCTTCACGATGTTGTGGTAGCCGGTGCAGCGGCAGAGGTTGCCCTCGAGCTCGCGGCGCACGGTAGCTTCGTCGAGTTGGTAGTTGTGGCGCTTCACCATGTCGATGGCGCTCATCACCATGCCCGGCGTGCAGAAGCCGCACTGCAGGGCGTGGTTCTCGCGGAAGGCCTCCTGCATCGGGTGCAGCTTGTCGGGGCTCGCTGCCAGGCCTTCGATCGTGGTCACCTTCGATCCCTCGGCCTGGACCGCCAGGATCGTGCACGACTTCACCGACTTGCCGTCGACGTGGACGACACAGGCGCCGCACTGGCTGGTATCGCAGCCGACGTGGGTGCCGGTCATGCCCAGATGCTCGCGCAGGAATTGCACCAGCAGCGTGCGCGCCTCGACCTTGCCCGAGACGGCCTTGCCGTTGACGGTCATGGCGACGGAAATGGTCATTACTCTTCTCCCTTACATTATTTGGGGCGGTGCGACCGCGCTCGTGCGCACCCGCTGGGCGTTAAATCAACTCTCGCAAGCCGCTCTGGCGGCGGTCAAGCGAATTGCGGATGACAGCTGAAACGCGGCTCGACGCTAACGACTCGCAAGGAACACCAGGACCAGCACCACGGCCCCGATACCGATGACAACCCAATGCTTGTAGCCTCGCTGCGCTGCAGCGGAAGCCGCCGGAGCGGCGGCCGGTGCAGCAACAGCCGCGATCGCCTCGCCGGCCGGCGGGGCGCCTACCATGGCGACAAACTTGCTGAAGAACTCGTCGGCCAGCTTCCGGGCGGTGCCGTCGATCAGGCGTGCGCCAACCTGGGCGATCTTGCCGCCGACCTGGGCGTCGACATTGTAGTTCAGGAGGGTATCCGCGCCGTCCTCGCTGAGGGTGACCACGGCGCCGCCCTTGGCGAAACCCGCCGCCCCGCCCTGCCCCTCGCCGGAAATCTTGTAGCCGTTGGGCGGATCGAGGTCGGAAAGCGTGACCTTGCCGGTGAAGCTGGCGCTGACGGGGCCGATGCGCATGCGCACCTTGGCCTTCATCTCGGTATCGGACGATTTTTCGAGCGATTCGCAACCCGGAATGCACGCCTGCAGAACGGCTACATCGTTGAGCGCCGCGAAAACCTTCTCGCGCGGCGCGGCGATCCTGTATTCGCCCTTGATTTCCATGTCGTAACTCCCGGCTGAACGCCTACCACTTGCTGGTATAGGAGTCCGGCGGCGGTTCTGCCAGTGGTTCGAGTATCGATACGTAGATCGTCGCCAGATAGGGCACCGCCATCAGCCCGGCAACGACGGCGAACCAGTTGGCCTGGGTATTCCAGAACATTGTCCGGATCACCCAGCGGCCGCCATCGACCGCCACGAACCCGCCGGCGCCGCCGTCATGCAGTTTGATCGCCCCCTCGGTCACCAGCATGACCACGGCCCAGACGATCAGTAGGCTCGCCAGAACGATTTCCGGCAGAACCGGCCGGACGCGGCTGAACGACCGATCCATGCGCACGAAGCCGCGGCTGCCGTCATAGCCCAGCAGGCGGCCGAACGAGAGGGCCTTGGAGATCCGGTGGGAACGCGATGCCGGCTCCGAGCGCAGGATGGTGATCGTCTTCCAGGTCATCAGCACGATGCTCGGAATGACGAAGCTCCAGATCGGGAAATCGCGATAGCGTCCGTCGATGGCGATCTGGCGGAACCAGTCGCCGATCCGGATGACGCCGTCGTACCAGTCGATGCTGATGACCACGAGATAGAAGATGCACAGCACCGTCAGCGCCAGATAAAGTACCTGGGCCATCAGGTCGGCGCGCTGCACGATGCGGTAACGCGGCAGCTCCCGCCACGCCCGCCATGCCTCGAGCACCCGGGCGCCGTAGAGCGACGGATCGGCCATCTTGCCGGTCAGGCTGTCGGCGATGCCCCGCAGCAGCGCATAGCTGAACAGGGCGAGCAACACTGCCCAGAACACCACGCCGACCATGCGCTCGAAGTAGAAGCTGCGCGACACGTCGATCCAGGTCGCCTGCACGTAGCAGGTCGCAACCACCTGGCTGAAGAACGCGAAGATGATGATCGCCTTCCATCCCGTCGGGCGACGTTGGCTGACGAAGCCGAGCAGGACCAGGCCGGACGCCATCGTCGTCAAGGCAAACAGGATCCGCCAATGCGGTTCGGCCACCACTGGCTTGCCAAGTTCGAACTTGTCGTGCCGCTGCGCATCGAGCAGTCCCCACGCTGCCCCGACCGTTCCTTCCTGGCGCGCCTTCCAGTACTGGTCGAAGGCCTCGATGACGTTGTAATCGAATTTTTCGCGCTCAGCGGCGGAGCGGAAGATCGAGAAATACTGGACCTGCTCGATCCGCCCGGGCCGCGCGTCCGAGCGCATGCGCCCATCGCTCGGCCAGCCGGTCTCGCCGATCACGATCTTCTTGCCCGGGAAGCGCGCCTGCACCTTCTTGTAGATGTCGACCAGGTGTTTTTCGATGCTCAGCCTGCCATCCGGCTCGCGGCGGTCGACGCCGATCGGCTCGTCCTCCCAATACGGCAGGATATGAATGGTGATGAAGTCGACCTCGTCCGCCAGCTGCGGGTTGCGCATCCAGAATTCCCAGACGTCGGCATAGGTGACCGGCTGCGATACCCGCTGCTTCACCTGCCGGATGTAGCGCCGCAGCTCGTTTGCCGTCAGGTCCTTGCGCAACAGGACCTCGTTGCCGACGATCACCCGCTCGACCGTGTCCTTGTACTTGTTGGCATGGTCGATCAGCAGATTGATCTGCTCGAGGTTTTCCTTCTCGTTGTTGTTCAGCCAGGCGCCGTGCCAGACCTTCAGGCCGTACTTGCCGGCGCGCTGCGGCACGGTTTCGAGGTTCTCGCCCGCCGAATAGGTCCGGACCGCCCGCACCTTGCCCTGCAGGCGCTTCAGATCCTCCTCGATCTGGTCCGGCGTCGGAAACGTGCGAGTGAGCGGGCTTTGGCCCGGCCGGTATGGGGCGAAAGAAACGCTCTGAAGCGGCTCCGCCGTCCAGCCGGTGATCTCCACCGGCCTGTTGGGCCACCACCACCACAGAAGATTGAGCGCGGTCACGCCCGCAAACGCGACCATCGCTATCAGAGCACGCATGCAGGGGTTTTAGCAGGATCGGTTGCGGCGCGAATGGCTTTTCGGGGGAGATTGTCCCCAAACCCCTCAATTGGCTCTTCTTAGTTAGATGGGCGCTGCATGCCGGCGATCGCCTGCCGCGTGATCTGGTGCCCGCGGAACAGGACCGCCTCCTTCCAGTCGTCCGTGTCGGGATAGAACTGCCGGCGCATGGCCGCCCGCACGGGGCCCGCCTCCTTGCCCAGCGGATCGCCGTACTTGTGCAGCCAGTGGTCGGCCCGGAAGGCCTTCTGCCCGCTTTCGCGGTCGAAGGTACCGTATTCCAGGGTGCACATGGTGAGCCGGGTCTCGGGCTCCAGGAGGAGGCGGTTGAGGCCATAGTGGCCGAGGCCATCGCGCGCCTGCGAGGCCGTCTGGCCACGTTTCGATTCGGTCACCGACTCGCCCCAGAAGGCCCGCACCCGGCGCGACGCCGGCGTGTCGATGTCGTAATGCGTGATCGGCTCGCCGTAACCGTAGGGGCCGAGCCCGGTGTGGAAGTCGATGACCGCAACGTCGGCGCGGCCCTTCAGGTATTTGTCGGTGATGGCGTGCAGGGTGCGATTGGACCACGAGGGGCCGCCACCGCCGAAGAACATGCCGTCGGGATGACTGTACTGCCCGCCGGACACCGCGCGGAAATAGGCAATGTCGCCCACCTTCTTGCGATAGGCCGCGAGCTTGGCCTCGGCAGCCTTGGTCGCCGCCTCGCTCAGGTCTGGCGGAATGAGGAAATCGGCGATCTCGAGATAGCCCTCGTTCACCGGATAGGGCTTGCCGTGATCGACGTAGTTGCGGTTGAGGTCGTTGCCCTCCTCCGTCACCCGCCGCGTCCAGGCAAAGCCGTAGGGATTGATGGCATGGATGAAGACTGCCGCAGTGTCCGCCGGCAGACCGGCGGCACCCACCGTCGCCAACCAGTCGACCTGGAACCCGGAGCCGCAGTAGCCCTCCACGCCATGCGTGCTGGAAATCGTCACAACGACCTTCGAGGCATCGTCAGGGCCGAGCCTGGCGACATCGGTCGACAACGACTCGCCGCGCGGCCCTTTGGTCGGATTGTCGTAGCGAACGGTCCGGGCGCCGGACAGTCGGGCCGCTGCCAGGAACTTGTCGCGGGCCTCGCTGTAGTCGGCGGCAAAGGAGTGGATGTTGCTCATGGCCGTACCTCAGGTGCGAAGGGTGAGGCCGCCATCGACCACCAACTCGTGACCGGTGATGAAATCGGCCTCGTCTGACGCCAGCAGGAGCGCACCACGGGCGATGTCGATCGGCTGGCCCAGGCGGCGGAGCGCCGCCTTCTTCTCCCACACCGCGCGGATCTCGGGATTGTCGAAATTGGCCCGAGTCATGCCGCTGTAGATCGCGCCGGGACAGACATAGTTGGCGGTGATGCCGAACTTGCCGAGTTCGAGCGCCAGCGTGCGCGTCAGCCCGCCGACGCCGGCCTTCGAGGCAGCATAGGCCGCCAGGCCGAAATCTGTGTCGAAGGCCATCACCGAGGCGGTGTTGACGATGCGCGCGCGCCCCTTCTCCTTGGCTCGAATCTTCAGCGCCGGAATGGCTTCGCGGCAGATCCGGAACATCGCCCGCAGATTGACGCCGTTGACCCTGTCCCAATGCTCGTCGGTCATTTCCTCGACGAAGGCGCGGCCGCTCACGCCGGCATTGTTGAACAGGATGTCGATCGCGCCGAATTTTGCGAGGGTGGCCGCAACGATGTTCCTGGGCGCCTCATCCCCGGTGATGTCGGCCGCGAAGGTCGCGATGGCCGGGTTGCCTGCGTGAATCGAGTCGATCGCCGTCCCCGGCAGATCGACCGCCAGGACGCTCGCACCCTCGTCAGCGAACAGCTTGGCCGACGCCGCCCCGATGCCGGACGCGGCACCTGTCACGATCGCGATCCTGCCGGTCAGGCGACCCATCGCATCCTCCTCAGGAGATCGTCAGCACGACCTTGCCCGTCGCCTTGCGCGACAGCAGCGCATCCATCGCCTCGGCGCTCTTCTCCAGCGGGAAGCGCATCGAGATGTGCGGCTTCAGCTTGCCCTCGGCATACCAGGCCAGCAGCTCGTCGAAATTCTTCCGCGCTTCCGCAGGCTCGCGCCCGCGCCAGGCGCCATAGAACACGCCGCGCACGTCGCAGCTCTTCAGCAGCGCGAGGTTGGCCGGCAGCGAGGGAATGCGGCCCGCCGCAAAGCCCACCACCAGCAACCGCCCGTACCAGGCGATGCAGCGCACCGATTCGTCGAAGGCATCGCCGCCGACGGCGTCATAGATGATGTCCGCGCCGTTGCCGCCGGTCAGTTCCTTGACCTTGTCGCGCATCTTGTCCTTGGTGTAGTTCACGAACATCGTGGCGCCGTACTTCTTGCAGATCTCCATCTTCTCGTCGGAGCCGACGGCGGCGATCACTTTCAACCCCATCAGGGCGCCCAGCTCGACGGCAGTCAGACCGACACCGCCCGAAGCACCGGTGACCAGCAATGTCTCGCCCGGTTTGTAACTGCTGCGCTGCTTCAGCGCGTAGTACGAGGTGCCGTAGGTCATGGTGAAGGCGGCGCCGTCGTCGTAGCTCATGTTCTTCGGCATCGGCAGCAGGCTGCCCAGATCGACGACGGCCTCGGTGGCGTAGCCGCCGTGACCGATCATGCCGATCACCCGGTCGCCGATCTTGTAGCTGCCGGCACCCTCGCCGACTTCGGTGATGTCGCCGGCAATCTCGTGGCCCGGCGCGAACGGACGCGGCGGCTTGAACTGGTACTTATCCTGGATGATCAGCGTATCGGGAAAGTTGACGCCCGCCGCCCGCACCGCGACGCGGACCTGGCCCTTGCCCAGCGGCTTGGACGGAAGTTCCACCAGCTTCAGGCTTTCCGGCCCGCCCGGTGTTTCGCTCAGCATCGCGCGCATCATCCTGCTCCCGTCATCGGTGTTTCGTCATGTGGCGGCATTGATACGATGGCGAGCCGGCCAGCGTCCATCCATGCTAGAAAGCCGGGCTTTCGGGTGGAGGAATTCAGGGGAGGAAGATGGCAGGGCTGTATTTCGAGGAGTTCGCCGTGGGCCGGGTGTTCGAGCACCCCTGGACGCGCACCGTCACGGAAATGGACAATGTGCTGTACAGCTCGCTGACCATGAACGTGCAGCCCCTGCACATCGACGAGGAATTCGCCTCCAAGACCGAGTTCGGTCAGCGCATCGTGAACAGCCTGTTCACCCTCGGCCTGATGATCGGCATCACCGTCAACGACACGACACTCGGGACGACCGTCGCCAACCTCGGCATGACCGACGTGCGCTTCCCCAAGCCGGTGTTCCACGGCGACACGCTTCATGTGCGCACCAAGGTGCTGAGCCTGCGCGAGAGCAAGTCGCGCCCCAATGCCGGTATCGTCGAGTTCGCCCATACCGCGATCAACCAGCGTGGCGAGATCGTGGCCGAATGCACGCGCCAGGCGCTCATGCACAAGAAGCCGAAAGCCTGAGGACCCCGTCATGCGCTCATTCCTGTTCGTTCCCGCCGATTCGGAGCGCAAGCTCGCCAAGGGCCCCCTGTCGGGGCCGGATGGGCTGATCCTCGACCTCGAGGACTCGGTCGCCGCCAACCGCAAGCCGATCGCGCGCGACATGGCTTTGGCCTATCTGCGGAGCGCCAATCGCGCCGGCCCCAAGCTCTATGTCCGCGTCAATGCGCTCGACACCGGCCTCACGCTGGGCGATCTCGCCGTTGTCATGCAGGGCAAGCCCGACGGCATCGTGTTTCCGAAATGCGTCGGCCAGGCCAATCTCGACCTGCTGGCCAACTACCTCGATGCGCTCGAGGCGCGCGAAGGCATCGCACCGGGGGCGACCCGGATCCTGACCATCGCCACTGAAAGCGCCGCCGCAGTGCTGGCCCTCACCGCCGCGCCCGCCAAGCATGCCCGCCTGATGGGCCACTCCTGGGGCGGCGAGGATCTGATGGCCGACCTCGGCGCGCTCGCCAAGGGCCCGGCGCCCGGCGTCTACGACGATACCTTCAAGCTTGCCCGCACCATCAACCTGATGGCCTCGGTCGCCGCCGGCGTCACTGCCTACGACACGGTCTACCCCGACATCAAGAACGTCGACGGCCTCAGGGCCGAGGCGCGCGACGCCCGGCGCATGGGTTATGGCGGCAAGATCGCCATCCACCCCGACCAGGTCGCGATCATCCACGAGGTCTTCACGCCGAGCGCCCAGGAGATCGACTGGGCCAAGCGCGTCGTCGCGACCTTCGAGAACAACCCCAGCTCAGGCGTTCTCACGCTCGACGGCAAGATGCTCGACCGGCCGCATCTCGTGCTGGCCCAGCGCCTGCTGGCACGGTCGGGGGGATGAAGGACAATTTCGGACTCTATGATGCGCTGGATCGGATGTTCGGCGGCGCCCGCGACTCCGTCCTGACGCTCGACGACTTCCTGACCGGGCTGCAGGGCCGCTCCTATGCCTTCGCCATCATGGCGCTCAACGTCCCAAACATCATTCCAACCGGCATTCCCTGGCTGTCGACGATAACCGGCGTGCCGATGTTGTTCCTGCTGGCCCAGTTCTTCGCCGGCCGGCCCGTGCCGTCATTGCCGGCCATCATCGGCCGACGCGGCCTGCCGCGCGCCAAGCTGCAGACCTTCCTCGGCCGCGCCCGCCGCTATATTCGATGGCTCGAAGACACCGTGCATGTGCGTCACGAGTGGTGGGTGACCGACACGCCGCGGCGGTTGCTCCTCGGGGCCTGGTCGCTCAACATCCTGGTGCTGGCGCTGCCGATTCCCTTCGACAACCTGTTCCCGTCGTACGCCATCCTGTTCTTCTGTCTCGCCCTCATCGAGGACGACGGCATCATGGCCATGCTCGGCTGGCTGCTCACGATCGTGACCGCGATCTGGACGGTTTTCCTGCTCATGGTCGGCCACGCCGCGATCATGGCCGCAATCTCGACCCTTCGAGCCATTATCCTGAATTGACGGCGTAGCTCATGACTCAAGACCTCGACCCTTCCCGCAGCCTGCTCACCGCACTCGCTCGCGGCGAGTCACTCCCGTCACGCTGGTACACCGATCCGTCGATCACCGAACGGGAGATCGCGCATGTATTCCGCAAGAGCTGGAACTACATCGGCCCCCTGTCGCAGCTGGCAGAACTGGGTGACTACATCACCGGCTACGCCGGCGGCGTGCCGGTCGTGGTCGTACGCAACGAGCAGGGATTGGCTGCCTTCGTGAATGTCTGCCGTCACCGCCGGCATGAGGTCATGAAGGGGCGTGGCAACGCCAAGATGATGCAATGCGGCTATCACGCCTGGACCTACGACCTCGCCGGTGGCCTCACGCGCGTTCCGCGCTCGCAGGCCGAACCCGATCTCCGCCTCGAGGATTTTCCGCTGCTGCCGATCCGCGTGGAAGCGCTGGGACCCTTCGCGTTCGTCCATCTCGATCGCGATGCGCCACCGGCACTGGAACTCTACGGGTCGATCCTCGACATCATCAATGCCAGCGGCATCGTGCTCGATACGCTCCAGCCCTACAGCCGCGAAGAGTGGCGCTCACAGGCGAACTGGAAGACGATGCTCGAGAACTATCTCGAATGCTATCATTGCGCTGTCGCCCATCCGGGCTTCAACGCCGCCATCGACGTGCGGCCGCAGACCTACAAGCTGGCCGCACACGGCTGGTTCTCGAGTCAGACCGGCCCGGTGCGTCCGGAGGCCCTGAAGGGCAAAAGCAAGATCGAGATCTACGACGTCGCCGGCGCCGTTGCCCAGTCGCAGTACCACTTCCTGTGGCCTAACCTGACGATCAACATCAACCCGGGATTCCCCAACCTGTCGGTCGACGTGTGGACGCCCGATGGACCGAATGCGACCAGGGGATTCTCGGAGCAGTATTTCGGCCCCGGCGTCAGCGAGGCGTTCGCCCGGTCGCTGATCGCATTCAACAAGCAGGTCGCCAAGGAAGACGACGACCTGACGGACTCAGTGCAGCGTGGCCTGCTGGGTGGCCTTCCGGATCGCGGCAGGTTCCTGACCAGCAGCGAGCATCTGGTCATTCACTTCCAGAAGATGATCGTGAACGCCGTAGGCGCCGCCTAGTAGGAGCGCGGCAGGCCGAGCACGTGCTCCGAAACGAAGTTCAGGATCATGTTGGTCGAGATCGGCGCCACCGTGTAGAGCCGCGCCTCGCGGAACTTGCGCTCGATGTCGTACTCCTCGGCGAAGCCGAAGCCGCCGTGTGTCTGCACGCACATCTCGGCCGCCGCCCACGACGCCTCCGAGGCAAGCATCTTGGCCATATTGGCCTCGGCGCCGGCGTTGATGCCGGCCTCGTACATGGTCGCCGCCTTGCGCACCATCAGGTCGGCCGCCTCGATCTGCGTGTAGGCACGCGCGATGGGATACTGCACACCCTGGTTCTGCCCGATCGGCCGACCGAAGAGCTTGCGCTCCTTGGCATAGTTCACCGCCCTTTCGATGAACCAGCGTCCGTCGCCGATGCACTCCGACGCAATCAGCACGCGCTCGGCGTTCATGCCGCTCAGGATGTAGCGGAAGCCCTGCCCTTCCTCGCCGATCAGATTCTCGGCCGGCACTTCCATGTTGTCGAAGAACACTTCGGTGCTGTTGTGGTTCATCATCGTGCGGATCGGCCGGATGGTGAGCCCGTTACCCAACGTAGCGCGCATGTCGACGAGGAATACCGAGAGCCCTTCCGTGCGCTTGGCAGACTGCTCGCGCGATGTGGTGCGCGCCAGGAGCAGCATCAGGTCGGAATGCTCGGCGCGGCTGGTCCACACCTTCTGGCCGTTCACGACGTAGGTGCTGTTGTTCTTCTTCACCGCCGTGGTGCGAAGGCTGAGAGTATCGGTACCGCTCGTCGGCTCGGTGACGCCGAATGCCTGCAGCCGCAGTTCACCGGTGGCGATCTTGGGCAGGTAGCGTTCCTTCTGCTCCTTGCTGCCATGTCGGAGCACCGTACCCATGATGTACATCTGGGCATGGCACGCCGCGGCGTTGCAGCCGGCACGGTGGATCTCCTCGAGCACCGCGCTTGCCGCCGAGATGCCCAGACCCGACCCGCCATATTCCTCGGGAATAAGGATCGCGAGCCAGCCCGCTTCGGTAAGAGCCTTCACAAAGGCAGTCGGATAGCCACGCTCACGATCGAGATCACGCCAGTAGGCGCCGTCGAACTTGAGGCAGAGCTGACGAACGGCGTCGCGGATCTCGGGATGGGTCGGGGCGTAGGGATTTTCCATGGCGGCGCAAACTAGTCCGCCATCTGCCCCCACGCAATGCGACCCAGTTCGTCGATCAATGCACCATGGATGTCGGGACCAAAGCCATCGACCGTGGCCTCGCATCGTGCGGTGACGCCATCGACGGCGCCCGCCTTGTCGACGATCGCTCGCGTGACGGCAAGGTCGCGTTCCGCTGTCAGGAACCTGGCGAGCGTCGGCCGCCAATCGACGCGCAGCACGGCAAGTGCAGCCATCAATCCATAGGCGCCCCAGTTCGACACGCCGGCGACGACGAGATGATCGCAGGAGGTCACGCAGGCGATCTCGGCGCCGTTCGGCACCGTCCGCGCGATCAGGCCGGCCGGCAGCTTGCCCATGCCGATCTCGTTGCCGCCATCGCCGACCGCGAGCTTCGCCCAGGGGCCGCCGTGGAACAGGTCGTCGAGTGGCGCCGTCCAGGGCGAAACGTCGACGCCGCGCATGTTGCGTGGCCGGCCGTCGACACTGCGGCCGCAGCGTTCGATCGCGATTGCGTGGCTGACGCCGGCATTGCGCCATGTGCCCAACAAGCGATCGAGGCCTGCACTGTCGCCTACTCCCACTTCATCGACGGTGACGCCGCCGCCTGCCGCATCGACGGCAACACGCACGGCGTCGGCGCAAGGCGTATCCACGGCGATCCGTGCCGGCACGCCACACGCCGCGATCCCGGCGGCGAGGAGTGCCGTCCCAACCGGACCGTCGGTCTCGGGCGCGGCGACGTCTCCTCGTGGCACGAAGAAGCCGGTGATGAGGCCAACCGTCGATGCCCCGGCAAGGGATTGCGCCGCCGCCGACATATCGCCCCTGCTTGCCGCGATCAGTTCCCCCGTCTTGCGCCCGACATCGCGACAGACCAGGGCTTCGATGGCGGCGATCCGCCGCTCGGCCTCACTTCTCTTCAGCGACATACGCTCCCGTCCAGTCCTGCGGCGCATCGTGGATCAAACCGTCGATCCGCGCGCGCATCATTGCGTAATACCCCTGCTGCCAGCCGGCGGCCTCCGCAGCCACTTGGCAGTCATCGATCATCTTCAGCGCCTCGATAAAGGCTCCGGCTCGATAGTGCCTCAGCAGGGCCGTCTGGCGCTCCACCAATGCCAGAAAGGGAGACAACTGCGACATCACCCGGTCGCCCAGATATGAATAAGTGAAGCGCAGCGACCATCCGCAGGCGGGACGGCACGCGGGGTCGGCGGCCGGCGGGAAGAGCACGTTCGCCAGCACGAGCAGAGCGATGGCCACCGGGGGCGCGCAGCGCATTATTGCGGCCAAACAACCAGTTCATGCGCATCTGACGGTGGTCCCTCCTGCGAATGTCACTTTACGGAACGAGCTGGACTAAGCCAAATGCCGCACCTTGTCCGCCCTCAACAAACACGCCGCCCTGCACGGCATCTATCTCAAGCTGAGCTCACTGGTGCTGTTCTGCACCATGGACGCCATGGTGAAGGCGCTTGGCGACACCTATGGGTCGTTTCAGCTCATGCTGTTCCGCAGCGCCATCGCCCTGATTCCAGTTGCGGTCCTGATCTGGCGCGCCGGCGGCCTCAAGATCGTGCGCGCCAACCGGCCGTGGCTGCAGGCGGCTCGCGTCGTCATCGGCTTTGGCAGCCTGCTGGGCTTCTTCTACGTCTTCCCGCGCATGCCGCTGGTCGATGCCTATGCGATCTCCTTCGCCGCCCCGCTCTTCATGGTGGCGCTCTCGGTGCCGTTGCTGCGCGAGCCCGTGGGTTGGCGACGCTGGAGCGCGGTCGCTGTCGGCTTCGCGGGCGTGCTGATCATGCTCGATCCATGGGGCATGGAGATCCACCCCATCTCCCTGATCCTGTTGGCCGCCACCTTCTGCTACGCGCTCTCGACCATCCTGGTCCGGTTGCTGAGCCGTCACGACCACGACATCGTCACCCTCTTCTGGTTCGCCCTGACGGCCAGCGGCGTGTCGTTGGTCGGTGCCATTCCCGAGTGGAAGTGGCCAACCCCGATGGACTGGGTCTGGCTGACCGTACTTGGCCTGCTGGGCGGCGTGGCACAGATCCTCATCACCCGGGCCTGGCGGCTCGCCCCGGCGGCCGTGCTGGCGCCTTTCGACTACACCTCGATCGTACTCGCCGTCCTGTTCGGCTACCTCTGGTTCCACGAAGAACCCTCGTGGACGGTCTGGTACGGCCTGCCGCTGGTCATCGGCTCAGGCCTCTATATTCTGCATCGGGAGCGCGTTCGAGCCCGCGAAAGAGCCCCGATACCCGCTTCTTGAGGGGCTTTCCCGCACCTCATTTGAGGATATTAGACGCATTGACGAACCGGCCTTCCAACCACATCTTGTAGGCATGACCGACACCACCTTCTCCGTGACCCAGAGCGCCGCCAAGCGGATCGCCTTTCTGGCCTCCAAGGAAGCCAAGCCCGTGATGATGCGCGTGGCCGTGCTGGGCGGCGGCTGTTCGGGCTTCCAGTACAACTTCTCCTTCGAGGACGCCCGCAGCGACGACGACCTCGTGATCGAGCGCGACGGTGCCGCCGTGCTGGTCGACAGCACCTCGCTGGAGCTGCTCAAGGGCAGCCAGCTCGACTATGTCGAGGAAATGGTCGGTGCCTCGTTCCAGGTGAACAACCCGAACGCCACCTCGTCCTGCGGCTGCGGCAACTCCTTCAGCGTGTGATCCGGCCGCGATGAAGATCGCGACCTGGAACGTCAATTCCGTCCGCAAGCGGACCGGAAACCTCATTTCGTGGCTGGAGCGCACCAAGCCGGACATCGTCGTGCTGCAGGAAATCAAAGCGCAGGAGCCACAGTTTCCCAGGCTCGAGGTCGAGGCTGCCGGCTACAAGGTGGCGATCGTGGGCCAGAAGGGCTTTAACGGCGTCGCCCTCCTCTCGCTGCATCCGTTCGATGTCACGGCGCGCGCCTTGCCCGGCCATGCCGACGACGAGCCGGCGCGTTACGTCGAGGCGCGCGTGGCGACACCATGCGGTCCCCTGACAGTGGGTGGCATCTACCTGCCCAACGGCAATCCCATCGGCACCGAGAAATTCGCCTACAAGCTCGCCTGGATGGAACGCCTGCTTGGCCATGCCCGCGAACTGCTGGCCAGGGAGGAGATGTTCGTACTGGGCGGTGACTACAACGTCTGCCCGACCGAGGTCGACGTCTACGATCCCAAGGCCTTCGCCGATGACGCGCTCTGCCAACCCGAGTCGCGCGCTGCCCTTCGGAAACTTCTCAATCTCGGCCTGACCGACGCCGTGCGCGCCTTCCATGCCGACGGCGAGTGCTACACCTTCTGGGACTACCAGGCCGGCGCCTGGCAGAAGGACAACGGGCTCCGCATCGACCACCTGCTGCTCTCGCCGCAAGCCGCCGACCGCCTCACCGCCGTCGGCATCGACAAGGCCGAACGCGGCAAGACCGAGCCGTCAGACCATGTCCCGGTGTGGTGCGAGCTCGACGTCGCAGCCTGATCGCTACTCAGCTCCCGCGCCGATCACGCCGCCATCGGCGATGATGCACTGGCCGCAGACGAAGGCGCCGGCCTTCGACGCGAGGAACACCGCGACGCCGCCGATGTCATCGGGCTGGCCGATGCGCTTCAGCGCCGCCTTGCTCTCGTTGGCCTTGCGGATCTCGGGATTGTCCCACAGCGCTTTGGCGAAGTCGGTCTGGATGAGACCAGGCGCGATGGCGTTGACGCGGATGTTGTGCTTGCCCCACTCCATGGCCAGCGACTTCACCAACGAGAGATCGGCCGCCTTCGACATGTTGTAGGCGGCGATATGGGCGGAGCCCACGAGCGCGCCGATCGACGACACGATGATGAAGGCGCCGTCCTTGCGCTCCGCCATCTCCGGCCCGACCATGTTCATGAGCCACAGGTTAGACATGACGTTGTTCATCATGATCTTCTGGAACACGTCCTCCTCCAGACCGGTGAGTGGACCGAAGTAGGGGTTCGAGGCCGCATTGCAGACCATGATGTCGATCTTGCCGTAGGCCTTGCGCGCCTCGGCGACCAGGTTCTCCAGTTGGGCCTTCTCGGAGATGCTGGCGGCGACGGCCGTCGCCTCGCCGCCTTTGGCCTTGATGCCCTTCACGACCTCCTCGCAGGCCGGCAGCTTGCGGCTCGAGACGACGACCTTGGCGCCGTGCGCGGCCATCTGCTCGCAGATCGAGCGGCCGATGCCGCGGCTGCCGCCGGTTACGACCGCGACCTTGCCTGTGAGGTCGAACATCATCTGAGATCTCCCGGATTCATTTCTTGGCGGACCTTAGCGGCGCACGGACAAACAGCGCAATCAACTCGACATGCGGCGACCACAGGAACTGATCGATCGGCAGCAATTTCTCCAGCCGGTATCCGCCGTCCTGCAGGGTCCGCGCGTCGCGGGCGAAGCTGCCGGGATCGCAGGCGCCGTAGACGACCCGTGGCACCTTGGAGCGCGCGAGTTCGGCCGACTGCGCCACGGCGCCGGCGCGCGGCGGGTCGAGCACCACGGCATCGAAGGCATCCAGTTCCGCCGCCATCAGCGGATTGCGGAACAGGTCGCGATGGACCGCCGTCAGTTTCCCGCTGCCCAGCCGGCGGCCGGCGGCCTCGACCGCCGCCATCGACGGCTTGTCGCTTTCATAGAGCGTCGCGCGCCACGGCCGTCCGACCGTGAGCGTGCCCATGCCTGCGAACAGGTCGGCCACGCGCTTCGCCTCGCCGAGCCATGACGCCACGGCCTCGCGCATCGCCTGCTCGGCCCGCCGTGTCGCCTGCAGGAAGGCGCCCGGCGGCGGCTCCAGCACGACGTCACCGAAGGTGAGGCGCGGTTGGCGGCGTGTGACCAGCGGCTCCGCCGTCGCACGATCGCCCCAGCTGAGACGCGCCAGGTCGGCGGTCCCGGCGAAGGCAACGAGCCTCTGGTTGGCGTCCAGCGACAGGGCGAAGCGCTTGTGTGGCCGCACCAGCACGTCGAGGCCGGCATCGGTGTCGTTCACGATCGCATCGGCCGAGGCGCCCTCGGGCAGGATACCGGCCAGTACCGTGCGCAAGAGCGGCAACAGCGCGACGAGCCTTGGGGTGACGACGAAGCATTCGGCGAGGTCGACGATTTGCTGGCTGGCGCGTTCATGGAAGCCCGCAACCGACCGCCGCCCTTGCCGGCGCACGACGAAGTCCGCCCGGCGGCGTTCGTTCGGCAATCCGCCAAGCGCCGGCTCGAAGGGAGGTGCCACGACACCACGCTGCTCCAGCGCCCGCACGATCAGTTCGTTCTTCCAGCCGGCATAGATGTCCCGCCGCCAATGCTGCAGGGCGCAGCCGCCGCAGGTGCCGAAGTGCTTGCAGGGCGCCGGCTCGCGGTGGCGCGACGGGGCGAGTATTTCTGCGAGATCGGCGACGATGCCTTCTCCCCGCTTGTCGCGCGGCTCGGCCTCGACGATTTCGCCCGGCAGGGTGAAGGGCACGAAGTAACGCTGCCCCTCCTCTTGTGCGACCCCGTCGCCGCGAGCACCGATCTCGAGGATATTGAGCGTGACGGTCACGCCGCGCTCAGCCGAGCCAGCTCTTCGCTGGCCTCATCTCGCCGACCAGCAGGCCGACGACGTTCCTGATCGGGGGATGCACGATTTCTTCACGCTGGTCGGCAGGCAGAACGCCGAGATGATCCAGCAGCGTCGCCATCGCGACCTCGGCCGCGCGGCCGGCGCCATCCCACATCTTGATCGCCACACCCAACCCGAGCGTCGGCAGCATGGCGCAGAACACGCCTTCCGCGCCGGTCTTGACCTGCGCCACGCCCGGCAGCGCGCCGTTGATGCGGGTGCAGAACCGGCCGCTGCCCGCGACCATGAAGGGCTCGGCATTCATCGCCGCCCGGATGCGGGTTGCCGCTTCGGCATGCTTGTTCGAGAGCCGCGAGGGGTCGGCCATGCTGGCCATTGCCCGCGCCAGGCTTTTCAGCGGTGTGGCGAGCGTGGGAATGCCGCAACCGTCGGTGCCGTGCGGGAAGGCATGGGCGTCGATGCCGCAGAGGTCGCTCATGACGTCGCGCAGGCGGCGCTGCACGGGATGGTCGTACTTGATGTAGCCCTTCGTCGGTTCGCCATACTGAACGGCCGTGGTCAGGAAGCCGCTGTGCTTGCCCGAGCAGTTGTTGTAGGCAGCCGTCGGCACCGCATTCGCGCGTATCAAGGCCTCGACAGTCTGCGGCAGGCGCGGCGCATGGGTGCCGCATTCGAGGTCGTCCTCGCCCAAGCCCACCTTCTTCAGCCACGCGCGCACGGTCTCGACATGTCGCGGCTCGCCGCTGTGCGAGGCGCAGGAGAGCGCGATATGTTCGTTGCCGAGCCCGAAGCGTTCGACCGCACCGCTTTCGACGAAGGCCATGGCCTGGATCGGCTTGTTGGCCGAGCGCGGCAGGATCGGCGCGTCGATGTCGCCCCACGAGGCCACCACCGTGCCGTCGGCTTTCACGACCGCGGCAATGCCCTCGTGCCGGCTTTCGACCACGGGACCGCGTGTGACCTCGATGACGACGGCGCCCCTGCTCACGCGCCGCGCTCCAGCTTGACGACCGTGACGTTGTCCTGATGTTCCTTGGCGGCGGCCAGAACCGCCTCGACCAGGCCGCCCGCGGGTCGCGAAGCTGCCGCCGCGATCTGTTCGTTCGTGAGGGACTGCACCCCGTCGCTGCACAACAGCAGCTTGTCGCCGGGACCGAGCCGGCGGTTGCCCTTGTCGATCAGGCTGAGCGGTTCGCCCATGACGGCCTCGCGCAGCGTGTGGCGGCCGGGATGGTGCTCGGCTTCCTCCGCCGTCAGCATGCCGCGCGCCACCAGCGCATCGATCTGCGGCGCCATCGAATGGTCGGCGTTCAGCTGCTCGAGCTTGCCCGCGGTCACGAGATAGAACGGCGAGTCGCCGACGCTGATCCAGCGGACCTCGTCGCCGCGCACGAGCGCCGCCACGACCGTGGCGCCCATGCCGTTGAGATCGGGCTTGCCCTCGGCGCCGACCCGCACCGCCTCGTTGGCGTCCTGCAGACCGTCGGCCAGGCCGCCGCCCTGCTCAATCGCATGAACGAAGGCATCGACGGCAAGCTTGCTCGCCACGGCGCCGCCCGCGTGGCCACCCATGCCGTCGGCCACGATCGCCAGCAGCGAGCCGTCGGCCAGGCTCACCAGCTTCCAGCTGTCTTCCTGGTAGGGCCGACCGCCCTGGTGCTGGCTGCCCTCTCCCCGCCACCGAACCGCCATGTCTAATGCCACACCGCCGGCAGCTTGCTGAGGCCGCGCAGCGTGAAGCTTCGCCGCCATGCCGGTGCGTCCTTCTCCGGAAGTTTCAGATTGGGCAGGCGTTCGACCAGAGCGGTGAAGACCAGCTCGGCCTCAAGGCGCGCGAGCTGGGCACCCAGGCAATGGTGGATGCCGCCGCCGAACGACAGCGGCCGGATGTTCTGGCGGCCGACATCGAGCTTGTCGGGGTCCGCGTACTGTGCCGGATCGCGGTTGGCCGCGCCCAGCAGCATCACGATGCTCTCGCTCGGTTGCAGCGTCACGCCGCCGACCTCGACCTCGGCGTTGGTGACGCGGCCGGTGAGCTGCACCGAGGAATCGAAGCGCAGGAGCTCGTCGATGGCGTTGGCGATCAGCGACGGATCGGCCTTCAGCCGTTCCCACTGCTCGGGATGGCGATGCAGCGCCAGCAACCCGTTGCCGATCAGGTTGGTCGTGGTCTCGTGGCCGGCGCCGAACAGCAGGCCGATGTTGGCTTCGAGCTCGGCGGCCGTCAGCTTGTCGCCCGCCTCCTCGGCCTTCACCAGTTCGGTCGTGAGGTCGTCCCTGGGCTCGCGGCGGCGCAGCTCGCAGAGCTGGTTGAAATAGGCCCCCGCCATCCTGGTGTTCATGTTGGCCTGGTCGAGTTCGGCGCGGGTCATCGGCACCGGCTCGAGGATGCGGCCGTTGACGTTGCTGCCGGCCAGGAATGGCGCGCGGTGTTCCTCGGGGATGCCCAGCATGTCGCAGATCACGATCACCGGCAGGCGATGCGCGAGGTCGCGCATCACGTCCATCTCGCCCTTGCCCGCGACACGATCGAGTTGTTCGTCGACCAGGGCCCGGATGCGCGGGCGCATGTCGGCGACGCGGCGGGCGGTGAAGGCCTTGGTCACCAGGCCGCGCAGCCGCGTGTGGTCGGGCGGATCCTGTACCAGCATGGTGTTGGCGAGGCTGGCGATCGCCGGCTCTTCCATCCGGTCGGTCCCGTAGCGGCGTATGTTGTTGCCCGCGAAGTCCTTGCCGAAGCGGCGGTCGCGCAAGGCGAAGGCCATGTCTTCGTAGCGCGTCATCAGCCAGAAGCCCTGCGGCGTCTTGAAGACCGGCGCGGTCTCGCGGAGCGCGCGGTAGAAAGGATAGGGGTCGGCGATGAAGGCCGGATCGAGCGGATTGAAGGCAGGCGGCGCGCGATCCTGCACGGGCGGGGTCATGTCATTCATGCCCCTTTCTGTAGCATGAACTCCCTTGCCGCGCGACCGAACGCGGCCCTAGCATCACCCCACTTTCCATCCGCCCGCACCATGCAGAAAGACCGTTACCATGCTTGGCGTGCCTGCCGCCTACGACTGGATCGCCCACCACGCCGGCCGCCGGCCGGCCACGCTCGCCATCCACGACCTGCAGACGGCACGGAAGTTCACTTATGCCGAACTCGATGCGCGGACGGATCGCCTCGCGGCGGCGCTGGCCGCGCTGGGCATCGCCCGCGGCGACCGCGTCGCCCTCCTCGCCCCCAACTGCGCCGAGTACTTCGAGGTCCAGTTCGCCTGCGGGCGGCTGGGTGCCATCATGCTGCCGCTCAACTGGCGCCTCACGGTGCCCGAGCTCGAATACATCCTGGGCGATTCGACGCCCACGCTCCTGATCCACGACAAGGCGTTCGCCCAGCAGGCGCGCGAGCTGTCGAAGCACCTGCTCGAGATCGATCATGACAGGCCCGACGGCGCCCCCGACAGCGCCTACGAACGCGCACTTGCCGCCGCACCCGCCGCCTCCGCGCCGGTGGCCCTGAGCCACGACGACGCGGCCATGGTGATGTACACGTCCGGCACCACGGGCCATCCGAAGGGCGCGATCATCACCCACGGCATGGTGTTCTGGAACTGCGTCAACCTCGGCATCCCCGCCCTCATCACGCCCGAGACCGTGCAGCTCGTCGTGCTGCCGCTGTTCCACACCGGCGGCCTCAACTGCTACGCCAACCCGGTGCTGCATGCCGGCGGCACGATCCTGATCATGCGCACCTTCGATCCCGGCCTGGCACTCGACTATCTGTCCGACCCAAGTCTCGGCATCACCCATTTCTTCGCCGTGCCGGCGCCGTATCAATTCATGATGCAGCATCCGAAGTTCCAGGGCGCCGATCTCTCGCGCCTCAGGATCGCCGGCGTCGGCGGCGCGCCCTGCGCGCTTTCGATCCTCGAAACCTGGACCGGGCGCGGCGTGCCGCTGGTCCAGGGCTGGGGCATGACCGAGACGAGTCCCGCTGGCACCATGCTCGATGCCGCCGACGCCATCCGCAAGCTGGGCTCGGCCGGCAAGGCGCTGATGCACACCGCCATCCGCATCGTCGACGACGAGGGCAACGACGTCGCGCCCGGCGGCATCGGCGAGCTGCTCATCAAAGGTTCCAACATCACGCCGGGCTACTGGAACAAGCCCGACGCCACCAAGAGTTCCTTCACCGGCGACTGGCTGCACACCGGCGACGCCGCGCGCCTGGACGAGGAAGGCTTCGTCTATATCGTCGACCGCTGGAAGGACATGTACATCTCGGGCGGCGAGAATGTTTACCCCGCCGAGGTCGAGAACGTCCTGTTCCAGCTGCCGCAGGTGGCCGATGCCGCCATCATCGGCGTGCCCAACGAACGCTGGGGCGAGGTCGGCATGGCCATCGTCGTGCGCAAGCCCGACCAGGCGCTCGACGAAGGCGACATCATCCGCCACTGCCTCGCCCGACTCGCCAAGTTCAAGGTGCCGCAGTCCGTGGCCTTCGTCGACGTCCTGCCGCGCAACGCCACCGGCAAGGTGCTGAAGCGCGAGCTGCGTGCTCAATTCACCCCTTAGAGCAGCCGCTCCTAGACCAACGGCACATAGTCGTACTCGCCGACGCCCTGCAGGATCAGAAAGGTGAGCGACCCTTCCCCGGCGTTCGTCACCAGATGCGGCCGACCCGCGACGGCCACGAAGCTTTCGCCGACGCCCAGCCGCACATCCTGCTTGGGGTTCTGCAGGAACAGCCGCATCTTGCCTTCCAGCACATAGAAGGTGTCGCTGATGTTGGTGTGGAAGTGCCACGGTACCGTCTGCGTCGGCGACAGCTGCAGTTCGCTGATCCGGAAGCCGGGGCGTTCGGCATGGCGCGCCCGACGCTCGACCTCGTAGAGATGGCTGGCGTCCTTGACGGCTTCGAGCTTCCTTTCCGCCTTCATTTCCATCTCCTTCGTGGGACACGGGTTGCCGTCGATAAGCCTGGCATGCTTCGGCCGCTAACGCCTTGATGCTACGCTTTTTCTCCCGGCTGGTCCCGATCGCGCCGTGGGACACGGAATGACCTGTTTAAAGTCGTCCGCTTTTCCCCATCGGCTCGCTCAAATGCGTTGTCCCGCCGGCACGCAAAGCCCTATGAACGATCTGCACGTTTCGAACAGGATACTAGTAGGATATAATAGGAAAGTCAATATGCTGACGATTTATGGCGTCTACCGCTCCCGCGCCTCGCGCAACATCTGGCTGGCCCACGAACTCGGCCTCCCCTTCAAGCAGGTGCCGGTGATCCAGCACTATCGCCTGCCCGACGCCAAGGCCGCCGGCGCGCCGCTCAACACCCGCTCGCCCGAGTTCATGAAGGTGAACCCCAACGGCCACATCCCCTCGATCGACGACGACGGGCTGGTGCTGCACGAGTCGCTGGCCATCAATCTCTACCTGGCGAAGAAGCACGGCGGCCCCCTCGCCCCGGCCAACGTCGCCGAGGATGGCGAGATGGGCATGTGGGCGCTGTGGGCGGCGACCGAGGTCGAAACCCATGCGCTCAACATCCTCTACCACCGCTCCGGCAATCCGGCGGTCTCCAGGGAGATGGCCGACGCCGCCGTCGAGGCGCTGAAGGCGCCCTTCGCCGTGCTCGACGCCGCGCTCGCCAAGACCGGCTTCCTGGTCGGCGGCCGCTTCACGGTAGCCGACATCAACGTGGCCGAGATCATGCGTTATGCGCAGGCCGAGCCCGCGCTGTTCGAGGCGGCCCCGCGCGTGAAAGCCTGGCTCGCCGCCTGCCAGGCGCGACCCGCCTTCAAGAAGATGATGGACGCGCGCAACAAGGAGCCGGCCTAGAGCGTCGACCGCAAGAATAGACTCGGCTCATTGCTGGGAGCGCGCCACTCCAGTGGCGCATCATCTCTTGAGCATGAGCGCCACTGGAGTGGCGCGCTCCCAGCAAGACTGCTCTAGCGGCCCCTGAATGCCTTTGCGATCTGGTCCTGCATCGGCTTCACGAGGTAGGACAGCACCGTGCGCGGCTCGGTCTGCATGAAGACCTCGACGGGCATGCCGGCAACCAGCCGCAGCCCTTGAAGGCGGGCAAGCTCGCTGTCGGGCACGAGGATGCGTACTGAATAGTAGCTCTCGTTCTTCTTCTCTTCCTGCGTGACATCGGCGCCGATGCGCACGATCTCGCCGTCGAGCTCGGGCGTGGTGCGCTGGTTGAAGGCCGGGAACCGCACCACCGCCCGCTGGCCGACATGCACCTGGTCGATCTCCTGCGGCGCGATCCTGGCCTCGATGATCAGCGCATCGGAGTCGGGCACGATCAGCATGACCGGCTCGCCGGCCTGGATCACGCCGCCGATCGTGTGCACGCTGCGCTGGAAAACCCTGCCGTCCTGCGGCGCCACGAGATCGACGCGCTTCAGCTGGTCCTCGGCCGCGACCCGCCGTTCGATCAGCTCGGATTTCTTGCCGCGCATCTCGGCGAGTTCCTTGCCGACCTCGGTCCGCAGATCCTCGTCGACCTGGAGGATTTTGAGCTGGATCTCCGCGATCCGGCCCTTGGTCTGGGCCATCGCGGCAATCAGCGCGCCGCGCTCGCCATCGAGCCGGGCACCGTCACGTTCGAGCGTGGTCACCCGCGCGAACGGCACCAGGTTCTTGGACCACAGATCGCGAACGCCCTTGAGTTCCTGCTGGATCCAGTCGATCTCCCGGGCTTTCGCGGCCTCCTGTTCGCGATTGCCCAGGATCTGCTGCTCGAGCTGGGCGACCTGCTCCTTGAGCTGGGACTTCAGTCCCTCGCGTCCGGAGCCGCGGATCTCGAACAGCCGTTGCTCGCCCGCCATCACCTGCAGGACATCGGGATCGGCGGCCCTCGCCAGCAGGTCGGGCGGAAAGGCCACCCGCTGGGCCGCGTCGCGTTCGGCCTCGCTCCGCGCCTGGCGCGCCGCGAGTTCGTCGAGCGCCTTGGTCACGATCGCCAGGCCGGCACGGGTCTGGGTCTCGTCGAGCCGCACCACGACATCGCCTGCCTTGACGCGATCGCCTTCCCGGACCCTGAGTTCGCCTACAACGCCGCCGGTGGGGTGCTGGACCTTCTTCACGTTCGAGTCGACCACGAGCTGGCCCGACGCGATCACTGCCCCGGACAGTTCGGTCGTCACCGCCCAGCCCCCGACGCCACCGATCAGCAGGACGATGGCCGAGCCGCCGAGCACGAGGTGCCGGCCGATGGATTGATGAGAGCTCATGATGCCGCCACGCGCAGCGGCGTTGCTGCCACGGCAGGCGGCCGCTTCGGCAACAGTTCGCGGAGCACGGCGTCTTTCGGCCCGAAAGCCTGCTGGCGGCCGCCGCGCATCGCCAGGAGAGTGTCGACGCCGGCGAGCGCGCTCGGGCGATGGGCGATCACGACGACGATGCCGCCGCGCGCACGAACACCCAGGATGGCGCGCGTCAGCGCTTCGTCACCCTCGCTGTCGAGACTGGAATTGGGCTCGTCGAGCACCACGAGGAACGGATCGCCGTAGAGGGCCCGGGCGAGCCCGACGCGTTGACGCTGGCCGGCCGACAGGGCAGCGCCGGCCTCGCCAATCTGTGTCTCGTAGCCGTCCGGCAGGCCCAGGATCAGTTCGTGGACTCCGGCGGCACGGGCCGCGGCGATGATCGCTTCCGACGACGGCGCAGTCTCGAAGCGTGCGATATTGTCGGCCACGCTGCCGGCGAACAGCTCCATGTCCTGCGGCAGGTAGCCGATATGCGGACCGAGCGCTTCCGGCGACCATTGATCGAGCGCCGCACCGTCGATGCGGATCCTGCCTCGAGCCGGCGTCCAGACTCCTACCATGGCACGTCCCAGCGACGACTTGCCCGAGGCGCTGGGACCGACGATCCCCAGCCCCTGCCCTGCCTTCAGTTGAAACGCCGCGTCCAGGACGACAACCCTGCTGGTGCCGGGAGGAACGAGGCTCACGGCCTCGAAGGTGAGCGACTGAGCCGGTTTCGGCAGCGCCATGCGCGGCATGTCGGCAGGCATCTTGGCCATGAGGTCGTTGAGGCGGCGCCAGCTCTGCCGGGCCGCGACGAACCCCCGCCAGTGCGAGATCGCGAGTTCTATGGGCGCCAGCGCCCGCGAGGTCAGGATCGAGCTTGCGATGATGATGCCGGCAGTGGCCTGGCCATGGATCACGAGATAGGCGCCGATTCCGAGCACGCCCGACTGCAGCACCATGCGGAGAACCTTCGAAAGGCCGCCCAGCCCTCCGGCGACGTCGGCGGCGCGCCGCTGCGCTGCCTGGTAGCCACGGTTGCACTCGCTCCATAGCGCGCCGAGGCGTCCCGCCATCCCCAACGCATGGACGACTTCGGCATTGCGCCGGCTCGCTTCGGCCAAGGCACTGCGGTTGTTCGCCAGCGCCGCGGCCTTGCCCGCGGGCGCGCGCGTCAGGAACTCGGTGAGCAGCGTGACGACGACGAGGACGAGCCCGCCCACCGTCGCCGCGATCCCGATCCAGGGGTGAAACAGGAAGCAGATGCCGAGATAGAGCGGCATCCAGGGCAGGTCGAACAAGGCCGCCGGCCCCACGGTCGACAGGAAGGAACGAACCTGGTCGAGGTCGCGCAGCGGCTGGAGACCATGCTGCCCCGGTGCCTTCAATGGCAACTTCACCAGAACATGATAGACGCGCTGGCTCACCGCCTCGTCGAGGGAACCCGCGATCCGCACGAGGACCCGGCTCCGGATGATGTCGAGCACGCCCTGGAAGCCGAACAGGACGAGGGCCAGCACGCTGATGCCCACGAGGGTGGGCACGCTGCGGCTCGCCAGCACCCGGTCGTAGACCTCGAGCATGTAGAACGAGCCTGTGAGATAGAGCACGTTCAGGATGGCGCTGAACACGGCCACGCCGAGGAAGGCCTTGCGGCAGGTGGCAAGTGCTGCCGACAGTTCCGAGAGCGGCTTCTGGTCTGGACGTGTCGTGGGGCGCATCAGATTACACGATATGGTCGAAGTCGTTCAGGATGCCGGAAAATTCGAACGGGTTCTGGGCGATGCCGCTGCTGTCCGACGAGGTGTAGTGGGCGCCGGCCGAGTTGCCGTTGTCGCGCGCCACCGACCACATCGAGAGCATCGCCACGTCGGGATCGTTCGCGGCGTAGTCGAGCAATGCCCGGGCATCGGCCAGGGTGAACACTTCGGAGACGATGTCGTTGACGCCGATCATCGGCGTGATGCCGATCTTGGCGTCGAGGCCCATGGCCGCGAGTTGCTGCTGGGTCGCCTCGGAGGCCTGGATGGCGCTCAAGCCCATCTGGCCGTTGTTGTCCTGCCCCTGGCCGTAATCCATTGCCATGATATTGACCATGTCGATCCGCACGCCGTCGTTCATCGCGCTCTGCAGCAGGTTCAACCCGCTGTCGACGAGGCCGAACGGCATCACCGGCAGGGTGAACGACACTTTCAAATCGGGGTTGGCCGCCTGCAGCCCGACGATGGCCTGGTCGCGCATCGTGATCGACGGCTGGTCCAGCACCGCCGCCCCTTCGATGTCGAAGTCGATCGAGGTGATGTTGTAGCGGTCGATCACCGACTGGTACTGGGCCTGCAGGACGGTCGCGTTGGGCGCGACCAGCGCCGCTTCCGTCCCGGCCGCACCGCCGAACGAGATGGTGATGTTGCCGCCGGCCGCCTGGATCGCCTGGACCTGCTCCAGGATCGTCGTGGTCGCCCCCGACGTCGTGTAGAGCGTGTCTTCGTCGATCGATCCCGCGCCCTGCCAACCGATGCCCTCGCTGGATGCGAGCACGAAGGCCAGGGTGAAGTTTTCGATGCCGCCTGCCTGTGAGATGCCGACCAGGTCGGCATCGACCGGCATCGCCATGTCGATGTAGGGCGAGAACATCTGTTCCAGGCTGCCGTGCGGATCGAGAATGGTGGTGTGCACGGAGATCGGGCTCGCCTGCGCCGACAGGCCCAGGGCGTCGATCGCCGCCACGGAAAACTGGTAGTCCGTATCGGCCGTGAGGTCGGTGACGGTGTAGTGCGTGCCGGTCACGGTGGCGATCTGCTGACCGTTCTCGAACACCGCATAGCCGGTGACCGTGCCGCCGCCCGGCACGCTCGATGCATCCCAGCTCAACATGGTCGAAGTGCTGGAGACGGTCGTGGCTTCGAGGCCGGTCGGCACCGATGGCACCGAGTCCGGCAGGTCCTCTACGACAGCATGGACCTGGACGGCCGACGGGTTCAGCTGCCCGGAAGCGACGAAGCCGAAGCTCGCCTCGCCGCCCTGCGCGAGCTGGCCGTTCCACGCCACATTGCCGATCACATAGCCGTTGGCATCGTGCGAGATGATCCGCGCGTTCCAGATGTCGGTGATCAGGTACGGCATGTCGATCGCGATCTGCCAGCCGCCGCTCAGGTTCGCGCCGTCGTTGTGCACGGTCACATTGCCGTTGAAACCGCCGCTCCAGGAATCGGTCACGCTGAACTGACCGCTGAGGTCGCCCGTCGGACCCGGCGGTGGCGTCGTCGTGTCGTCATTGGTGATGGTGCCGGCGCCGCTACCGTCGGCCAGGGTGGCGCCGACCGGGTTCGTGAGCACGACCGTAAAACCTTCGTTGGCTTCGACGACGGCATCGCCGATCGCCGCGACCTGGATGGTCTTCTGGATTTCTCCTGGAGCGAAGGTGAGCGTGCCGGACTGCGCGACATAGTCAGCTCCGGCCGTCGCCGTGCCGTTGGCGGTGGCGTAGGTCACCGTCACGGCGGTGGCCGAAGCGGCCGACAGGCTTACCGTGAAAGTGGCCTGCCCCGGTGCGGCAGCGCTGCCTTCAGCGAAGGTGGCGTTGCCGATGGCGAGCGTCGGTGCGGGCGGCGGCGGCGCCGCGTCGTCGTCAACGATGGTGGCGGTGCCGGTGGCGCGCGACAGGGTGGCGCCCGATGCGTTGCTCAACACCACGGTGAAATGCTCGTTCGCCTCATCGATATCGTCGGCCGCGATCGGGATCGAGATCGTCTTGGTCTGCTCGCCCGCGGCAAAGGTGACGGAGCCGCTGCTGCCGATGAAGTCCGCCGTGCCGGCGTCACCCGCCACGGTATGGAAATTCACCGTGACGGTGCCGGTTGCCGGCGCGGAGAGCGTTAGCACGAAGTCGGCATGGGTGGCCGCCCCGGGCTCGCCGTCGCCGTCCCCCACAGCGTTGCCGAAATCGAACTGGATCGGCGTCAGATAGGCCATCTTGTTCTGGTTAACGCTCTGCCAGTCGTTGGCCAGGATGCCGCCGGTATCACCGGAGTTGGGATTCCACGACCAGAAAGTCCAGCTCACACCCTGATCGCCGGCCGGCAGGTCGTGCGTGCCGTTGTTGTCAAGATCGCCCGAGAGGTAGGAGGTGATGGCCTCCAGCCACGGCGCATCCTTGGGGTCGGTAAGATTGGTGCCGAACTCGCCGATGTACACCGGCGCGATCCCCTCCTTGTAGATGTAGCCCCACATCTGGTCGAACTTGGCCGGCAGGCCGGCGGCGAAGTCGTCGCCCTCGAACCAGGGCTGGGGCCAGACCGAGTTCGGATAATCATGCGCCGAGTAGACCAGCTTGTTGTCGACCGCGAGGTCGATCGGCCGGTCGCGCACGCCCATGAGGTTGCCGCCCCACCAGTAGTTCTCACCCTGGTAGGAGGCTACGCCCTCGACGAAGATCAGCATGTTGGGATTGACCGCGCCGATGGCGTTGCCGGCACGTTCGGCCGCCGCCGCCCAGTCGTTGGGTCCGCCACCGCCCCAGGTGCCGGCATGAGGCTCGTTGTGCAGGTCGGCGCCGATCACCGTGGGATTGTCGGCGTAACGCTCAGCCAGCATCTGCCAGTCGGCGATCCACTGCGCCTCGCTATGCTGGGCGTCGTACCACAGGCCGTTGGCCGAGGCGCCTGCGCCCGAGTCGTTGCGATGGTGATCGAGGATGATTTTCAGCCCGATCTCGCCGGCATAGGCCACGATCTTGTCCATGACCTGCATGGCCGTGAGACCTTGCAGATCCGGGTTTGCCGAGTAGTTGATGTTGGGCGTGCCGGTGGCGCGGAGCGTGTCGTTGGAGAACGGCAGGCGGATGGTGTTGAACCCGAGGTCCACCATCTGGTCCATCATACTCTGGTAGTTGCGGGTCCAGAGGCCATGCGGCGCCAGGTCAGAATTTTCGAAGCCGAACCAGTTCACGCCGGCGATCTGGACCGAGTTGCCCGCGGCATCGACGATCTGGTTGCCCGAGGTGCTGAACCAGCCCGACGCCGTCCCGCCGGTGCCGGGATCGCCCTCGATCACCGAGGCATCGGAGATGCTGAGCGTTGGCAACGGCGGCGGCGGGCCCACATCGTCGTTGGTGATCGTGCCAGCCGCCGTGCCATCGGCAAGCGTGGCGCCCAGCGGATTGGAGAGCACGATGCTGAAGCCTTCATTGGCTTCCACCGCTGCATCGCCGATCGCCGACACGGTGATCGTCTTCTGTGTCTCCCCGGGCGCAAAGGTGAGCGAGCCGGTCTGGGCGGCATAGTCGCTGCCGGCGGTCGCGGTGCCGTTCGCCGTGGCGAAGTTCACCGTCACTTCCGAGGCGGAGGCCGCCGACAGGGTGACCGTGAAGGTGGCATGGCCCGGTGCCGCGACGCTGCCTTCGGCAAAGCTCGCGTCGCCGATGCTGATCGTCGGTGGCGGCGGCGCCGCGTCGTCGTTGGTGATGGTGCCCAGGGCTGAGCCGTCGGCGATGGTGGCACCGCTCGGCGACGACAGGTTGAGGGTGAGCGTCTCGTTGCCTTCCACGACCGTGTCGCCCGACACCTGGACACGGACCACCTTCGATGTCTCGCCGGCCGCGAAGCTGAGTGTGCCCGCAAGCGCCGCATAGTCCGTGCCCGCGGCTGCCGTTCCGTTGGCGGTGGCATAGGCCACCGTCACGGGACCGGCCGCAGCCGCCGAGAGGGTGACGGTGAAAGCGAGTTCGTGGCTGCCGCTGTTGCCTTCGGTGACCGTTGCATCGGCCACCGAGAGGGTCGGCACCACCGGCTCGGGATCTTCCCCAACGGCAACGCCGTTGATCGTGAAGCCAGAGGCCGCCGTGCCGGCACTGCCGGGCGTCGCCTGGAAGCCGAACGAGACGTCCCGGCCGCCGGCCACCTGGCCGTTCCAGCCGGCGTTGCGGACCACGTAGTGATCGCCGACGTGGCTCACGATCTCGGCGTTCCAGATGTTGGTGATGGTGAACGAGGCATTGAACTCGACGGTCCAGCCGTTGAGGCCGACGGCACCGGCGCCGACCGTCATCGTACCCGTGAAGCCGGAACCCCAGTTGCTGCCGACGTCATAGTCGAGCGAGGCACCACCGGTTGGCGGCGGCGGCGGCGCCGCATCGTCGTTGCTGATGGTGCCGACCGCCGAGCCATCGGAGATGGTGGCCCCGCTCGGTGACGACAGGTTGAGGGCAAGGGTTTCGCTGGCCTCGACGGCGCTGTCGCCGGTGACCGGCACGAGGATCGTCTTGGACGTCTCACCCGCCGCGAAGGTGAGCGTGCCCGACTGGGCGCCGTAGTCCGAGCCTGCCGTTGCCGTGCCGTTGGCAGTGGAATAGTGGACCGCGACCGGTCCTGCGGCCGCCTGCGAAAGCGTGACTGTGAAGGCGAGCTGCGATGTACCGGCGCTGCCTTCCACGACCGAGGCGTCGCCGACCGAAAGAGACGGCACCACGGGCGGCGGCGGGTCGCCCGCGCCATTGAGCACCAGGCCCGATGCCGCCGTGCCGCCGGCACCGGGCGTCGCCTGGAAGCCGAAGGTGGCGGTCCCACCCGCCGATATATTCGAGTTCCAGGCGACGTTGCGGACCACGTAGTGATCGCCTACGTGGCTCACGATCTCAGCGCCCCAGATGTCGGAGATGGTGAACGAGGCGTCGAACTCAACGGTCCAGCCGTGGAGATCCTGGGCTCCGGCCGGCACGATCATGTTGCCGACGAAGCCCGATCCCCAGTTGTCTCCAACGGTGTAGTCGATGCTCGCCATCTCGCTGCCCCTCCCAGGAACGCCGCGTCATGCAGCCGCAGTCGCGATATGTCACCGCCGCCGGGCGATCGCATCGGCCCGGACACCGCCACTCGGTGAACCCGGCAGAAAAATCGGTGAACGCGGCGGCAAGCGCGGCCTGGCGGCGGGCGCGCGCTTGCCTGTGGCCATCAAATGCCCTTTGCTCCCGTGGACAATTCCCAACCAGAAATCGCCGGAGCCACCAGCTTGACCGCAACCGTCTTCAGCAGGACTGCCGGCGCGGCCCGTACCCGATGGAACGGTGTGCCGGTGTTCTGGCAGGCGCAGATCGTAGGCTGGGGTCTGTTCGCGATCGTCGACCTGGTGAACCTGCGGCTGCTCTTCCACGACTTCCCGGTCGCGCTTCGCCGGACGACCCTGATCGTGGTGTGCCTGGTGCTGATCTCCACCGGCATGCGCAGGATTTATGCTTCCCGACACTTCGGTAACACACTGACCCCGCGGACGGTCGCCTGGATCGCGCTCCTGTCGGTGGGCGGCGGCGCGGTCGTCTCGGCTCTGGTGTTCGTCGTCCGCGATCTTGCCGGCTGGTCGATCCCCGGCCGCACCGCGCTCGACGAGTTCGTCTTCCCGCTGACGCACTACTCCATCATGCTGGCGGGCTGGAGCCTCTGCTATTTCTGGATCCACGCCGAGGTGGCCGAGCAAGCCGAGCACAAGCGCGCCCTGCGGGCGGAAGCCGAGGCGCTGCGCGCCGAGCTCGAGGAGCTGCGGCTGCAGCTCGATCCCCACTTCCTCTTCAATGCGTTGAACGGCGTGGCCGAGGAGATTCCGGAACATCCCGATGCGGCGCTCGCCATGCTGCGCGACCTCACGGCCTATCTTCGGCACTCACTCGACGGCATCAAGCAGACCGTCGTCACGGTCGAGGCCGAGGTCGGCGGACTCTCGGCCTACCTGCGTGTGCAGCAGGCGCGCTTCGGCGACCGCCTCCGGACGAGGGTCCACATCGATCCCGCCGCAGCATCGCGCCGGATCGCGAGCTTCCTGCTGCAGCCGCTGATCGAGAACGCGGTCAAGTACGGCCGGCGCGAGAACGGACTGGATGTCGGCATCGACATTCGCCTGGTGGGCGATGCGCTCCATATCGAGATCGACAACACCGGATCGCTCCACGATGTGCCGAAGACGCGGCAGCGCCGCTCCGGCATCGGCCTGGAGAACGTGCGCCGGCGCCTCGCCCTGCACTACCCCGGGCGCCACCAGTTCACGCTCGGCGATCGCGGCGGCGGAGAGAACAAGGTGGTGGTGAAACTCATCCTCGAGGGCGATCCGTGCGAGTCCTGATCGTCGACGACGAGCCGCTGGCGCGCTCGGCGATGCGGCGCCTGCTCGCCGCCCATCCCACGGTCGAGATCGTGGGCGAGGCCGACAGCACCCAGCAGGCCATCAGCGCCATCGAGCGCACGCAGCCGCAGCTGGTCTTTCTCGACATCGAACTGGGCGGCAGCGACGGCTTCGACCTGCTCGCCGCGCTGGAGCGGCCGCCGATCGTCGTGTTCGTCACCGCCTATGCCGAGCATGCGGTCGAAGCCTTCGCCGTGGATGCCGTCGACTATCTCCTGAAGCCGGTCGCGCCGGAACGCCTGGCCGAATCGCTGGCCCGCGTCGAGCGGCAACTCGCCCAGGCGGCGCCGACCACCGGCTCAGGCATCATCGAACTCAAGACACCGAAGCGGACGGTGCTCGCCCAGGCGGCCGAGATCGTGGCGTTGCGCGCCGACGGCGATTTCACGCGCGTCCACGTCGCCGATCAGCCCGAGGTGATGATCTGGCGGACCCTGGCGCATTTCGAGAGCCTGCTGCCGTCGCCGCCCTTCCTGCGGCTCGGCCGATCGCTGATCATCAACCGCGACCGCCTGCGCAACATCGAGACGCAATCGCGCGCGAGCGCGCGCATCACGCTGCAAGGAATGGCCGAACCGCTGATCCTTGGCCGCGCCGCCGCCGCACGACTGCGCGAGGCACTGATCGACGACAAGCCCTGACCGTGCGACTTCAGGCCAGCGCCGCCAGGATGCGTTCGCGCGTGAGCGGCATGTCGCGGAGGCGGACACCGAGCGCATGATGAACGGCATTGCCGATCGCCGCCGCGGTCGGGCCCACCGTGCATTCGCCGACGCCGAGCGCCGGATTGCCCGAAGCCTCGACGAACTCGACCCGCATTTCGGGAATCTCGCTGAAGCGCAGGATCGGGTAGCTGTCCCAGTCGCGCGAGGCGATGCCCTCGCCGTCGAAGCGCACCTGTTCCTTGAGCGTCCAGCTCACCGCCTGGACGATGCCGCCCTCGAGCTGGTTGCGCGCACCGTCCGGGTTGACCACCAGTCCGGCGTCGGCCACGCACCAGACACGATCGACGCGCACCGTCTCCTCGACGGTGACGGCCGCGACCACGGCGGCATAGGCGGCGCGGTTCTTGTAGCGGGCGAAGCCGAGTCCGAGCCCCTTGCCGGCACCGCCCGTGCCACGCGACGCCCAGCCGGCACGCTCGGCCACCGCCTCGACCAGTCGCCGGGCGCGCGGCTCGGACAGGATCGAGAGGCGGTAGGCCACGGGATCCTCGCCCAAGCGCGCCGCCAGATCGTCGATCAGCGATTCGATGGCATAGACATTGGGCAGCGCGCCGAGGCCGCGCAGCGCCGAGGTGCGGACCGGCGGACGCATCACCAGGTGATGGACGATGCGGTGCGCCGGCACGTCGTAGATCGGCGCCGCGTTGCGTGTTCCCCCACCGCCGCGCTGCTCCGTCGGATCGAACGGCGCCACTTCGGGCGGCGGATTGGCCAGCGCCTCCGAGGCCAGCAGGAAGCCGGTACCGGTGCCCGGCCGCTGGACATGGGTCGGGCTCCAGATCTCGGTCGTCCAGTCGGCCGGACGGCCCCGCGCATCGAGATCGACATGCAAGGTCACCAGCATGGCGGGCCCGACGGGTTCGAAACCGAACTCCTCCTCGCGGCGCCATTGCAGGCGGATGCACTTGCCGGGAAGCCGCAGCGCGATCAGGGCCGCGTCGAGAGCGGCATCGTCGGCGCCGTTGTGGCCATAGCAGCCGGCGCCGTGCAGATGCTGGCAGGTGATGGACTCGATCGGCAGGCCGAGCGCCGCCGCCAGGTTCTGGCGCAGCGGATGCATGCCCTGGCCATGCGAGCGGATCGTGAGGTGACCATCGCGGTACTCAGCCAGCGCGCAGGACGGCGCCATCGACCCGTGCGAGATGTAGGGCCGCGAGAAGGTCGCCTGTACGAGGTTCCTGGGTGGCGTCGCCGGTGGCGGCGCACCGATGTGGCGATCGTCGCTGGGCCGGCCCTTTAGCCATGCGGCCTCCTGCTGCTCGGGCTCGATGCGCCGCACGCCATTCCATTTGGCATGCCGCGGCGCCGCGACGGCGGCGGCCTGGGCCACGGCCTCGACCGGACTGACAAAGGCCACGAAATTGGCGTCGCGCACGATCTGCAGCTCGCCCTTTGCCGCACGCCGGATCGCCGCTTCGTCGAGCGAGGCGAGCACGGCGCCGCGGTTGGGTTGGCGCAACGTGCGCGCATGCAGGACATCGGCCGGCAGGACATCGTGCACGAAGGCGGCGCCGCTCATCTTCCCCGGCAGGTCGACGCGCGGCACGCTTTGGCCGACCACCTTGTACGAGGCGACCGGCTTGGGTGGCGCCGTGCCGGTCACGGCTTGCGTGAGGTCGATCTCGGCCGCAACCGTCCAATAATCCTGGCCGGTGGGGGCGCCATTCTGCAGGAACCTGCCGTCGACCACCGTGAGCTCGTCACGACTGCAGTTGAGCCTGAGTGCCGCGCGTTCGAGGGCCTTGGCCCGCACCTCGGCGCAGACCAGCCGCACCGAGCCGCCGGACACGTCGACCGACAACGACGACGTCGTATAGAGCTCGTCGGGCCCATGGGTCGTGTCGCCCGAGAGCACGGCGACGCGACCGAGCGGCACATCAAGTTCCTCGGCCGCGATCTGGCCGATGGCGGTGACGATGCCCTGGCCCATCTCGACCTTGCCAGTGGCGATGCGCACGGTGCGGTCGGCCTGGAATTTTATCCAGCGATCGAGGCGGGGGTTCTCGATCAGGCTTGCCGGGAGAACAGACGCGGTCATGCCGGCCTCCTCCCTTTTGTTCCTTGCGCACGAAGCGTTGCCGCCGCGCGTTCGACCGCACGCAGGATGCGCTGGTGCGCGCCGCAGCGGCAGAGATGCTTGTCGAGCGCGGCCACGATCTCGGCGCGGCTGGGATCGGGGTTGCGGTCGAGCAGCGCCTTGGCGGAAATGAGGATGCCGGACAGGCAGTAGCCGCATTGGCCGGCCTGCTCGTCGAGGAACGCCTGCTGCAGTGGATGCGGCCTGGCCTCCATACCGAGCCCTTCGATGGTCGTCACCTGGCGGCCCGCCACCGTGCCCAGTTCGCGGGTGCAGGCATAGGTCGGCTGTTCGTCGACCAGCACCATGCAGCAGCCGCACTGCTCCAGGCCGCAGCCGTAGCGCGTACCCATCAGCCCGAGGTGGTTGCGCAGCACTTCGAGGAGAGACGTTGTCTCCGGCGCGCCGACCGATCGGGCCTCGCCGTTGACCGTGAGGATAATGTTCATGATCGCCTCCCTCCGGCGATCAGATCATCCTCGGCACCTGCTCGGCAAGCGAGGTGTCAGGCCGCCTGTTCCGCAGGCGCCGCCAGGCGTGCCTTGGCCGCGGCGACAGCATCGGCAGAGAACTGCTCGGGGTATTTCAGCACGAGGCTCTCGCCCGTCATCTCGGTGAGGCCGTTCGCCGTCAGCAATTCATAGCCTTCGGTCGGTGTCTTGCTGGTCACCCAATCTTCCAGGCACTGGATCACGCCCTTGCTTTTCAGCTTCAGCCGCGTCCGGCTGGCGCGGGTGGCACGTCCGTTCTTCTGGCTCAGCAGGTGCTCGTAGGCCGCCAGGGTCTCGTGGAAATCGCGGTGCAGAGGGTCGGTCTGATCGGCGCCCTCGAGTTCGCACAGCCGCCGGAATGCCTCGCGCCAGATGTCGTCACGCCCCAGTCGTTTGGCGTTCGTCATCAGCGTCCGGAGATCGGCCGGATTCGTGTAGCCCGAAATCGGCTTGGCCATCGTCTGCTTCAACACAGCCGGTGGCTTGGCGACAGTCGTCTGCTTCGCGTTGTTCTTTGCCACGACAACTCCTGCACTTCGTCCAGCACTGGGTGTGCAAGAGATGTGAGCATATCACATTGCCCGGCACCCGCGTGGATTGCTTGCAGCGGCGGAAACGCCGGAAACACTCATGGAAGCGCCGCCGCGTGTCTGCCTAATGCAGCCGAAACAAGGCACTTTCCGCCTTTCCGGCCACATCGCGGAGTCACGCCGCCCGGCTCAGCCAGTTCACGGACACGCCGAAGCCGAGACGCTCGTAGAAGCGCAGGGCGTGTCGGTTGACGGCATGGACACCCAGTTCGACATGGCTGGCGCCCTGCCCGCGCGCCCATTCCATCGATGCCGCCACCAGTCTTTCCCCGATTCCCCGGTCGCGGCGGTCAGCCCGAACCACGAGATTGTCGATCACCACCACCTTGCGCGGCACGGCACCGGCGAACGGCGCCGGCGGTCGCGGCAGCAGCACGGCAAGGCCGATGACGTCCGCCTCGTCCTCGGCCCCCTCCGCGGCCACCAGCACGGTCGAGCCCGGGCCGGCCAGCCACTGGCCCACCTGCTCCCAGGTCCGCGCCGGCCCGTCGAAGCGGCGGAAGAAGTCCGGCCGCTTCAGGCGGTGGAACTCGTCCAGCTCCTCGAACAGGGCACAGAGCGCGGGGTAGTCGCGCAACGTGGCCGGGCGCACCGCGGTCGACATCACGCCGCCAGCACCAGCCGATCGTGGGCCGCGGCGAAGCCGAAGCTCTCGTAGAACCGCCGGCCATCGCGGTTGACGTCGCCGACGACAGCCTCGACCTGCACGGCGCGGCGCTGGCGCGACCATTCGACGGCGGCGGCCAGCAGGCGCCGGCCGATGCGGCGGCCGCGCAGGTCGGCGCGCACCACGAGATTGTCGACCTCGACGACCTTGTGCGCCCCGGCGCCGGGCACCGGCACGATGCGCGTCAGCAGCACGGCAACGCCCAGGAGTCCCATCTCGCTCTGCGCCACCAGCAGGGTCGTGCCGGGGCTTTCCAGCCAGGTGAGCACCTGCTCGCGAGCCCCGGCCGGGTTGTCCAGCAGGTCGCACAGTTCTTCGCAGTCGCGCGGCCCCGCCAGCCGTACGCGAATCGGCAAGTGCGGCGGTTCTATCGCTTCAGGTTCTGTTTCGATGATCGACATGTCGTCCTCCGGTTGCGGTCCCGCCGCGGCCCGGAGGCCTATCCAGAAACACAGAAGCCGCCGGGATGCGGCGGCTTCGTTGAGTCATGACCCTTCGCGCCGCCTATGTAAGGGGCGTAAAATACCAAGCGTTCTGGGACAGGGTCGTGCGCATAACGAATTATACGTTCCAGATCGCAGAACTGTCAATGCTTCGAGTCTAAACCGCTTCAGCACAAGAACCTCACCCTGAGGAGCGGCCGCAGGCCGCGTCTCGAAGGGTGGGCGACAGCCGGCTGTGTGGCCCATCCTTCGAGACGCCGCGCTTTGCGCGGCTCCTCAGGATGAGGTGGGGTGCGATCCGCTAGCCTATTCCGCCGCGACGGCCATCGCCTGCTTGAGGCCGGGCATGGTGAAGCCGAGCTTGTCGAGCTTGGCGATCATGTCCTTGCCGGTCTTCTCGTCGATCTCGACCAGCGGCGGGCGAACCGGGGTCCAGTGGGAATCGGCGCCGTAGTGCGCGATGCAGTACTTGAGGCCGGGGATCATGACGTAGCCCTGCATGACGCCGCGCACCTCGTTGATCCAGGCCTGCAGTTTCTCGCCCTCGGGCGTCGCGTACTTCTTGTAGGTCTCCGCGATCTTGCCCGGGTTGATGTTGGCGGTGGCGCTGATGCAGCCCGCGCCGCCCGACTTGATGTTCTCGATCAAGGGCTTCTCGTTGCCCGAGAAGACATCGAAGCCGTCCTTGGCGAAGGCGTCGATCATGCTCTTGGTGTGGGGCCAGTCGTCCGACGAATCCTTCATGCCGGCGATCTGCTTCGGGTACGCCTTCATCAGCCGCTCGACCAGCTTGCGCGTGATCGGCACCGCCGACACCGGCGGGATGTGATAGAGATAGACGCGGAGCCGATCGTCACCGACGCGCTGCACCACCTCCGAGAAGAAGCGGAACAGCCCCTCCTCCGGAACGCCCTTGTAGTAGAAGGGCGGCAGCATCAGCACGCCCGACACGCCGAGCCTGGTCGCATGCGCGCTCACCTCGGCCGCCTCGTTGATCGAACAGGCTCCGGTGCCGGGCATCATGCGCGCCGTCGGCACGCCCGCCGAGACGATGGCGTCGAGCAGGCCCATGCGCTCCTTGGCCGACATCGAGTTGGCCTCGGAATTGGTGCCGAACACGGCAAGACCGCAATCCTGGCTCAGCAGCCACTTGCAGTGGGCGATGAATCGGCCGACATCGGGCGACAGATCGCGCTTGAAAGGTGTGACGACCGGCGAAAGTACGCCTTTGATCCGCGCTGCGACCATGATTTGATTTCCCCCTCAGGAAATAGCGTGGGAGTGGCGCGCCTTTTCTGCAACGAAGCGCCGGAGACGTCCAGTGGCAGGTTCATCGAGCGAGATTCTTCCCGAGGACGGCACCGCCGGCACCCTCGTGGGCCGTGTATGGCGAAAGGGCTCGCCGGGCGGCCCGAGCGTGGTCGCGATTCGGTCCGACGGGGTTTTCGACATCACTTCCGCCGCCCCGACCGTGGCCGATTTGTGCAATGCGGCCGATCCGCTGGCCCAGGCAAGCACGCCGGGCGAGCGCATCGGCGCGCTGGAAGAAATCGTTCCGAGCCTGCTGGCGCCGATCGACCTGCAGGCCATCAAGGCGGCCGGCGTCACCTTCGCCGTCAGCCTGCTCGAACGGCTGATCGAAGAGCACGCCAAGGGCGATCCCACGCGTGCCGAGACCGTGCGAGGCGAGCTGAATTCGATCATCGGCGCCGACGTCAGCACCATCAAGCCGGGTTCGGGCGAGGCCGAGGCACTGAAGAAGACCCTGATGGCGCGCGGCGCCTGGTCGCCCTATCTCGAGGTCGGCATCGGCCCCTATGCCGAGATCTTCACCAAGGCGCCGGCCATGGCCGCCGTCGGCTATGGTGCCGAGATCGGCATCAGGTCGGACTCCGACTGGAACAATCCCGAACCCGAAGTGACCTTGGTGGTGAACGCCAAGGGTACGATCGTGGGTGCGACCCTGGGCAACGACGTCAACCTGCGCGACATGGAAGGCCGCAGCGCGCTCCTGCTCGGCATCGCCAAGGACAACAACGGCTCCTGCGCCATCGGCCCCTTCGTGCGGCTGTTCGATTCGACCTTCTCGCTCGACGACGTGCGCAAGGCCAAGGTCGAGCTGGAAGTGACCGGCCCGGACCAGTTCCGTCTGCGCGGCGCGAGCGATCTCTCCAAGATCAGTCGCGATCCAACCGACCTGGTGCGCCAGGCGATGGGCGGCACGCACCAGTATCCCGACGGCATGGTGCTGATGACCGGCACGCTGTTCGCGCCGACGCAGCCGCGCACGCCGGGCGGCACGGGCTTCACCCACATGGTGGGCGATCTCGTTTCGATCCGCTCGCCCAAGCTCGGCACCCTCACCAACAAGGTCAACCATTGCGACAAGATCCCGCCCTGGACCTTCGGCACGTCGGCACTGATGCGCAATCTGGCCAGTCGCGGGCTTCTCAAGTGACCTCTCTCCCCGTCATTTCTTTCAAGCTCCTCTCTCGCTCTAGCGGGGGAGAGGAACATGAGGGGACAGGGCGATGACCGACCTCACTCGCCTGCCCGCCTCCATCCTGCGCGAACAGATCGCGGCAAAGAAGGTCTCGCCGGTCGAGCTGACGAAGGCCGTGCTGGCGCGCGCGGAGAAACTGCAGCCGGTGCTGAACTGCTTCATCACCATTGCCGGCGAGCAGGCGCTGAAGGCGGCACATGCAGCGGAAGCGGCCATGATGGAGGGCAAGCCGCTCGGGCTGCTGCACGGCATCCCCTTCGCCGCCAAGGACCTCGTCAACACCGCCGGTGTGCGCACCACCTTCGGCTCGCTGCTGCACGAGGATAATGTTCCCAAGGAGGATGCTGTCGCAGCCGCGCGCATGAAGCAGGCGGGCGCCATCCTGTTCGGCAAGACGACGACGCCGGAGTTCGGCCACAAGGCGCTGACCGATGCGCCGCTGTTCGGCCGCACGCGCAATGCCTGGAGTGCGGCGCACACATCGGGTGGCTCGAGCGGCGGGGCGGCCGTCGCGGTGGCGACCGGCATCGGCCCGATCGGCATCGCCACCGACGGCGGCGGCTCGACCCGCATCCCGGCCGCGGCCAACGGCATGGTCGGGCTGAAGCAGAGCAACGGCGTCATCCCGCACAGCCAGGTGGCCGACGCCTTCGGCAACTACACCTACGTGACGCCGATGACGCGCACGGTGATGGACACCGCGCTGATGCTGCAGGCCATGGCCGGGCCGCATCCCTCCGACCCCTGGTCGATCGGCCTTGCGCCACAGGACTACATCGCGGCCGCCCGGCCCGAAGGCACCCTTAACGGCAAGCGCATCCTGTTCAGCGCCAGTTTCGGCAAGACCACGGTGGCCAAGGAGGTGCGGGCCGCGTTCGAACGCGCGCTCGGCAAGCTGCGGGCGCTGGGCGCCGAGCTGATCGAGCTCGACGAGGATCTGCCCGACATGGAGCCGATCTGGAAGGTGATCAATCACACGACCTGGAAAGCACGCTTCGACGATCTGATCCGACGCGACGGCAACCGCATGTCGTCCTCGCTGGTGCGCCAGGTGGCGATGGCGGCGGAATGGAGCGGCGCCGACTACCAGCGCGCCCAGTTCCAGCGCACCGAACTTTTCCGCCGCGTGCAGGGCTGGTTCGAGACCGCCGACTATCTGGTGACGCCGACCCTCTCGCGCACGGCACTGCCGATCGACCAGGACCTGTTCGAACCGATCCGCGTCGACGGCGTCGAGGTGGGAGAACTGCGCCGCAACTGGTTTCCCTACACCATGCCCTTCAACATCACCGGCCATCCGGCGTTGACGCTCTGCTGCGGCTACGATTCGGAAGGCCTGCCGATCGGCCTGCAGATCGTCGGCCGCTTCCGCGACGATGCCTCGGTGCTGCGCGCCGCGGCGCTCTATGAGAATTCCGAGGACTGGCTGTCGCGCTGGCCCGATCTGTGAAACGGCCACCTCCCCTGTCAGCGGAAGAAATCCAGGCGCGCGTGCTCCATCGCGACGGGCTGATCCTGGTCATCGACAAGCCGGCCGGCCTCGCCGTCCATGCCGGCCCCAGTCGCGCGCCCAACCTGGAGGAATGTTTCGACGCCCTGCGCTTCGGCCTGCCGCGGCCGCCGGCGTTGGCCCATCGTCTCGACGCCGACACCTCGGGCGTGCTTGTGCTGGGCCGCCATCCCAAGGCGCTGGCCAAGCTCGGGCGCCTGTTCTCCGGGCACACGACCGAGAAGACTTACTGGGCGGTCGTCGAGGGCGCGCCGCCCGCCGAGGAAGGCGTGTTCGACAAGAAGCTGCTCAAGCTCAACAGCAAGACCGGCTGGACGGTGAAAGTATCGGACAAGGGCCAGACCGCCGTGACGCGCTACCGCACCCTGGGGCGCGCGCCGGGAATGACCTGGCTGGAACTGAAGCCGGAGACCGGCCGCACGCATCAGATCCGCGTCCATTGCGCCGACGCCGGCTGCCCGGTGATCGGCGACCGCTTCTACGGCCGGCCCGAGCCCGGACAGCAACTGCATCTGCATTCGCGGGCGATCGTGCTGGCGCTGTCGAAGAACAAGCCGCCCGTGGTCGTGACCGCCCCGCCGCCGTCGCACATGATGGCAGCGCTCCTGGCTTGCGGCTTCAGTCCTTCGACCTGACCCAGATCCGCAGCTTGTCGCCGACCTCGAAGCCCGCATCGCGCGCCGCCGCGAGTTCGTCGCCGGATTCGTAGCCGACCAAGGGCAGCCGCGGGAACGTCTGCGCGGCCAGCAGAGCCAGCGAACGCCAGACCGCGCGCGCATCGGCGGCGTCGGCGACCACGTTGGACAATCCGACGACACCTTCGGCGCGATAGAGCATGCCGCCGGCCACGACCTGGAAGCCGCGGCGGCCGGTGAACATAGCGAAATCGGGGTCGTCGAACGGCAGGCCCCCCGCTCCCTTAGCCGTTCCCTGGGTTTCACGCTGCCAGACGATGTCCGACGAAGGACCAGGCAAGGGCATCACATTGCGGATCCAGCGTGCCTCGAACGGCGGCTCGAAGCCCAGGCGCGAGAGATCGAGGGTGCGGAAGCTGTCCTTCACCGACCAGCGCCCGGGCAGGTTCGACTTCACCAGAAGGTCGACGGCCTCGCGCTGCTCGGCCGCCACCGCCTTGCCCGGCTGCAGGGTGACGACGTTGGGATAGAAGCGCGGCACCGGTTCGGCGTTGACCCAGCTGTGCACCAGGAAACGTCCGGGATGGCCCGAGGCGCGGCAGACCGCGTCGCACCAGCGTGCGTTGTTGAGCGCGGCCGGGAGGGTGAAATCCTTCAGGCCCGCACTTCCTCTCGCTGGAAGATCACATAGGCGGCGGCAAACACCACGATCATGCCGGCGATCAACCCCGTCATCTGCGGCCAGATCAGCAGCAGACTCTGGTCGAGCGGCAGCGGCGCGCCTGGAATGACGCCGCGCATCTGCGCCGGCAGCATGCTGCCGAAGGTTCTTGTCTCGGGATTGAGCAGGCCGACGACGGCCTCGCTGAACAGGGTGCCCGGCGAGAACCGGGACAGCACAAGGCCCAGCTGCTCGACCGCGAGATATTCCTCGGCACTACGGATCTGCGAGGGCGCGAAGCCCAGGGTGATGGCCGAGGCGATCATCGGCCACAGGAGGAAGAAGAACAGCCAGAGGCCCAACGCGCAGAGCGCCGATGTGGCCGTCGAGCGGAAGATCACCGAGAACAGCAGCGAGGCCGCCAGCCACACCCCGCCATAGGCGATCGCCGCCAGCAGGAAGCAGGCACCACGGGCGACCTCGACTCCGCGCGGCGGCAGGCCGAGCAGCAGCAGGCCGGCCCCGAACACGATCAGCCAAAGCGCCGTCATGACCACGGCGAGCGTGGCGAGGCCGCCCAGGAATTTTCCGAGGAGCAGCGCGTCGCGATAGATCGGCTGCGACAGCACGCGCGAGAGGGTGCGGCGGTTGAATTCGGAGTTCACGGCATCGAAACCGAGGCCGATCGCCATGACCGGGATGATGAAATTGAGCGCGAAGACGAAGGAGATCGGCAGGCTCTCCGGCGCCGAGGTGAAGATGCGCAGGAACAGGTAGGAGTCCTGCTCGGTGACGGTGCGCAGCTGCTGCAGCGACGAGGCCACCGGAAAGGCGCCGAAGACGATGACGAACAGCATCAACACCATCATGCGGGCGCTGGAAAGGTGGTCGGCGAATTCCTTCATGAACACCGGGCCGAGGCCGGTGAAGGGCGAACCCTCACGGCGTATACCTGCAGAGCGGGCGGGCTTACGCGGCATCGCGTTGCTCCTGGAAGTAGCGCGTATAGACCTCTTCGAGGCTGGGCTGCAGGTCGGCCAGGCGCGTCAGCGATCCGCCCGAGGACACGATGCGCTGGGCTACTGAAGCACGCACGTCGCGATCGGCGACCACGCGCCAGGCCCCCTCACCCTCAGGCACGACCGTCTGCACGCCCTCGATGCCGCGCAACGCGGCCGCTATGTCGATGCCCGAGGCCTCGACCAGAATGGGATGGCCCGCCCCCAGTACCTGGTTGGCGAGTTCGACCACCGAGCCCATCAGGGCGATCTTGCCGTGGTTGAACAGCGCCACGCGATCACAGACGCTCTGCACGCGGTCGAGCAGGTGCGAGGAGATCAGCACGGCGACGCCCGCCTTCTTGAGACCGCGGATCATCTCCAGCAGTTCGAAGGTCGCATGCGGATCGAGGCCGGAGGTCGGCTCGTCGAGGATGGCGATCTCGGCCTTCTTCATCACGATCTCGGCGATGCCGAGGCGCTGGCGCATGCCGCGCGAGAAGGTCGAGACGCGCTTGTCGAGCACGTCGGCGAGCTGGACGCTCTCCATGGCGTCGCTGATCCGCTTCTCGGCGTCGCGCCGCGGGGTGGCGAGCAGCCGCGCGGTGTAACGCAGGTTCTCGCGCGCGGTGAGATGGTCGTAGAAGCCCACGGCATCGGGCAAGTAGCCGACCCGGCGCTTGACCTCGAGCGGCTGGCGCACCGGATCGAAGCCCAGCACGTCGACCGTGCCGCCGCTTGTCTCGGTGAGGCCGAGCAGCATCAGGATGGTCGTGGTCTTGCCTGCGCCGTTCGGACCCAGCAGGCCGAAGATTTCGCCGCGGCGGATATCCAGATCGATGGCGTCGACGGCGCGGTTCGCGCCGTAGAGCTTCAGCAGCCCGCGGACTTCTATGACGTTGTCGGTCACAGTCTATCGCCGGCCGAAACGCGCGACCGCGCCCAGCAGCACAAGCAGCGCCACGGCGATGATGCCGATGCCTACCAGGCCCCACAGTGTCGAGGTCGTGACGGTGATGCGGAAATCCGCCGCGCTCGATTCGCCGCGCGCGGTCGAGCGGAACGAAGCCACGTAGTCGCCGGCGATCGCCTTGTCGGCCGGCGTCACCATGACCTGGACCTCCTTCTTCTCGTTGGGCGCCAGGGTCGCGATGGTCTTGGGGTTGAACTCGACCTTCCAGTTGGTGGGCACCGTGCCCGACATCTCGATCTCGTCGACCGCCGCGGTGCCGTCGTTGTTCAGCACCAGCGTATAGGTCGAGGTCTTGCCGATCTCGGCCTCGCCCGAGAGACGGCCGTCCTTGGTCGTGAGCGCGAGCCTCCCTTGGCCGCTGATCTGCAGGGTGACGCGAAGGTCGGCCGTGGCGCCCTCGGCCGCGACCTTGACCAGCACCGGATAGTCGCCGGCCTTGACGTCACGCGGCGGCGTCACCTTGACCTTGATGTCCTTGGTCTGTCCCGCCTCGACCGGGATCGAACTGATCTCGTTGGAGCCGAAGCCCTCGGTGAAGGTGGTCTGGAAGTTGGCCGGCCCCTGGGCCGACAGCGCCACCGTGAGGTCCTTGCCGCTGTCATTGCCGACGGTGACCGTATATTCGAACGACGAGCGCGGCGTGCCGCGCAGCGACGGCAGGCGCGACTTCAAGCTGAGCTTGGCCGGCGCCTCCGTGCCGACGGTGAGCGTGAGCGGCAGCTCAGTCGTCTGCAGCCGCGCGCCCTTGGCGCTCAGCACGACCTGCTGCGAGCCCGGCTTGGCATCCTTGGGAACCTCGACGCGAAGCTGCAGCGAGACGCTCTCGTTCTGGCCCGGCATTGCCGACGCCACCGCCTGGCCGCCGCCCAGGATGTCGATCTTCCATCCCGCCGGCACGCCGGACAGCGTGAGTGCCATCGGCTCGGGCGCCAGTCCGGAGTTCTGCATTTTTATCCGGATGGTCGTGATCTCGCCGGCCCGCACGGTCTGCGACGGATAGTCGGTGAGCAGGAACAGACCCTGCATCACCGGCGACATCGGGGCCTGGGCGAAGGCCTGCGAAGCGAGGACGGGAAGAACAAGAGCAGCAAACAGAGCGATCAGACGGCGCATCGTTGGTTTCCTTGAGCTCAAGCGGTGGCGCTGGGACGCGCCTTCATGCGGCCGAACCAGGCCGTGAGATTCCTGCAGTCGGGGCTGAGCGGCTGGCCGACGTTGGCGAAGAAATCGAGAAAGGCGAACAGGAAGATGTCGGCCAGGGTGAGCTTGTCGCCGGCGATGAAGGGCTTGCTGCCCAACAGCCCGTCGAGCCAGACCAGCTTCTTGGCGGCCGCGGCCTTGAGATCGTCGGCGGCCTGCGGAATGCAATGGACGCGATCCTGGAACATCTTCAGGCCTTGCGAAAAGCGGAAGCCGTTCGCGCCGGGTTCGGCGATGTTGAGGTCGATGCGGCGGACCCACATGCGGGTCTTGGCGCGCTCCTCCGGCGTGTCACCGATCAGCGAGGGCGTGTCCTTCTTGATCTCGTCGATGTACTCGCAGATTGCCGTGATCTCGGCCAGCACAGTGCCGTCGTCGAGTTCCAGAGCCGGGCATTGGCCCGACGGATTGACCTTGAGGTAGGGCTCGCGGCGGTTCTCGCCGCCGCGCAGATCGACCTCGACCTTGGGCACGTCAAAGCCTTTCTCGGCCATGAACATGCGGACCATGCGCGGATTGGGGCCGACCGAATTGTAGAACTTCATTCTTCCTTTTCCTCCCTCAGCGCCCCGATCTTACCGCCAGGGCTCGACCAGAATCTTGGTGTGTCTCTCCGGATTGGCCAAGGCCTCGAACGCTCCCTTTACACCATCCAGCCCGACTTTGGACGTGATCAGCGCCTCTGCATCGACCTTGCCGTCGGCCAGCAGGCGGAGCGAGCGCGCGAATTCCTCCGGCGTGTAGCCCAGGACGAACTGGAGGTTCAATTCCTTGAAGATGGCGAACATCGGCTCGATCGTGTCGGGCTCCATGCAGACGCCGGCCACGATGATCCGGGCATCGCGCGGCGCCTTCTCGAACACCTGCTGAAGCAGGCCCGGAACGCCCACGCATTCGAAGATCGCCGCGCGCCTGTCGGCCGCCAGTTTGGCATAGGGCGATTCCTGCGCCGGATCGACCACGACATCGGCGCCCAACTTGAGGGCGAGCTCGCGCCGCTTGGGCGAGAAATCCGCCGCCACGATCGGCTTGATGCCTTTCAGCCGCAGCGCCGCGATGACGGCGAGGCCGACCGGGCCGCACCCCACGACCAGCGGCGCTTCCTCGCCGGTCAACGCCCCCTTCTCGACCGCGTGCACACCGACGGCCAGCGGTTCGGTCAGCGCTGCATGCTCCGTCGGCAGGCCGTTGGGCACTTCGAGCATCAGCGGCGCCGACAGCAGCATCTGTTCGGCGTAGCCGCCGACGTAAGTGTTGGAATAGCCCATGCCCTTGGGCCCATCGGCCTCGATCATCAGCGGCATGGCGCAGACGCGCGTGCCGACCTTCAGCCGGCGCTCCGTCTGCGGGCCGTAGTCGAGCACCTCGCAGCAGAATTCGTGGCCGAACACGATGTCGCGCGAAAGGTCCATCGGCACGCGGCCAGGCGTGCGCCTGGCCACGGCCACCATGCGATGGGCGTGCTTCGCGGCATGCAGGTCGGAGCCGCAGATGCCGCAGGCCAGCGTCTTGACCAGGACCTGCCCGACGCCCGGCACTGGCGCCGGCAATGTGTCGACGACGATGTCGCCGCCGCGAAAGATCGCCGCCCTCATGCGATGAAACCCTTTGTCGTCTGAACGAAATCATTCAGCCGGTCGTGGTGCACCCAGTGCCCGGCATTGTCGAACTCGACGACCTTGGCGCTCTTGAAATGTACGAGGCGGCCGTCCTTCTCCGGATTGGAAGCCCAGCTCTCCTTGCCGTAGACCAGCAGGGTCGGACAACTGATCTCGGTCCACAGCGTCTCGATGTCGGCGTAGCTCATGTCGTAGGGCGGCCAGGCGCGGACATAGTTGTCGAACTTCCAGCTATAAGTGCCGTCCTCGTTCTGGTTGACGCCCTGCTGGGTGAGATGGCGCGCCTGCTCGGCGCTCAGGTGCTTGTTCTCCTCCTGCATGCGCTTGAAGGCGTCCTCGATGGTCGGATACTTGCGCGGGCCGCGGGCCGACAGCTTGCGCTGCTCCTCGACCCACTCACGCATACGCTCGGCCATCGTCTTCTTGCGCTCGGCGATGACCCTGGGCGACGGGCCCAGTCCCTCGATGGCCACCAGCCGGCGCACCTTGTCGGGATAGATGCCGGCGTAGCGCAGGCAGATGTTGCCGCCCAACGAATGGGCCACGATCGTCACCGGCGCCAGCGCCTGCTGATGGATGAGCTGCGCCAGATCGTAGATGTAGGCCGCCATGGAATAGTTGCCGTCGGGCGACCACTGGCTGTCGCCGTGCCCGCGCAGGTCGGGGCAGATGATGTGCCAATCCTTGCGCAGCGCCTGCGCCACCCAGTCCCAGTTGCGGCAATGGTCGCGGCCGCCATGGACCAGCAGCAGCGGCGGCGCCTCGGGATTGCCCCAGTCGACATAGTGAAGACGCAGACGCTGAGAGAAGAAAACCCGGGAAGTGGGCCCCGGCATGCCGTTCAGAGTGGAGGTCATGCGGTCTTCTATAGCGAATCCCGGCGGTTTGCGTCACTCTCGGGAACATGATGAGCCCTGAGCAAAACGAGCTGATCACCCGTGTCGGTCCGGGCACCAAATGCGGCGCCCTGATGCGCCACTACTGGCATCCGGTGGCCCTGGCCGACGAATTGCCCCAGGAGCGGCCGGCCAAGGCGGTACGCGTGCTCGGCCAGGATTTCGTGCTGTTCCGCGACGAGCGCGGCCGGCACGGGCTGCTCGACCGGGACTGCCCGCATCGCGGCGCCGATCTCGCCTTTGGCCGCCTCGAAGACGGTGGCCTGCGCTGCCTGTTCCACGGCTGGCTGTTCGACGTCGACGGCAAGTGCCTGGAGACGCCGGCCGAACCGGAGGGCTCCGTACTCTGTCAGCGCGTCCGACAGAAGAACTATCCCATCATCGTCAAGAACGGGATCATCTTCGCCTACCTGGGCGAAGGCGAAGCACCCGCCTTCCCCGACCTCGACTGCTTCCTGGCGCCGGGCACGCATGCTTTCGCCTTCAAGGGCCTGATCGACTGCAACTGGCTGCAGGCGCTCGAGGTCGGCATCGATCCGGCACACGCCTCGTATCTCCACCGCTTCTACGAGGACGAGGACACCGGCGGCGCCTACGGCAAGCAGTTCCGCAGCGCCTCCGCCGATTCCGACATCCCGATGACGCGGCTGCTGCGCGAATTCACGCGGCCGCGGCTCGACGTCGAGGCGACCGACTACGGCATGCGCCTTTTCGCGCTGCGCAAGCTCAACGAGCAGCACACTCATGTGCGCGTCACCAACCTCGTCTTCCCCTACGCCTTCGTGATCCCGATGAGCGCCGAGATGACGATCACACAATGGCATGTGCCGATCGACGACACGAGCTGCTACTGGTACGCGATCTTCACCAGCTTTGGCGCCCCGGTCGATCACGCCGCGATGCGCGAGCAGCGGCTGAAACTCTACGAGCTGCCTGACTATCGGCCGCGTCTCGGTCGCCACAATGCCTACGGCTACAGCGTGGCTGAGCAGCAGAGCCAGACCTTCACCGGCATGGGCTTCGACATCAACGTCCACGACCAATGGGCGATCGAGAGCCAGGGCCGCATCCAGGACCGCACGCGCGAGCATCTCGGCACCACCGACAAGGCGATCGTGGCCTACCGCCGCATGCTGCTGTCCGCCATCGGCCAGGTCGCCAACGGCGAGAAGCCGCCGATGTGGCTCGATCCGGCGCGCGCCTCCACGATCCGCGGCCCGATCGCCATCGACGGCATGGGCCCGACCGAGGGCTGGGAGGCCTACTGGAAGGACGTCGATGCGCGGCGCCGCAGCGGCTCGAGTTGGGCCGCCAAAACCATCCCGCCCCTCGTGGCTTGAAGAGCGGCATGCATCTCGCTGAAAAAGCCGGCCTGTGGACGGCCGAGCGTCAGGCCGCCGCGCGCGAAGCCGAGCGCCGCATCCAGGCGGGCGAGCTCACCGTCGTGCGCCTCTCCTTTGCCGACCAGCACGGCATTTTGCGCGGCAAGACTTTGGTCGTCGGCGAGATTGCCGCGGCGATGAAGAACGGCGTCGGCTTCACCACCACCATGCTGCTGAAGGACACTTCGCATCGTACGGTGTTCCCGGTGTGGACGCCGGGCGGCGGCTTCGGGATGAAGGAGCTGGAAGGCGCGGCCGACGTGATGATGCTGCCGGATCCCGCCACCTTCCGCGTGCTGCCCTGGGCGCCGCACACCGGCTGGATGCTGTGCGACATCTTTTATGCCGATGGCCGGCCGATGCCGCTCAGCACGCGTCACATCCTGCGCCAGAGCCTCGTGGCACTGGCCGAGCAGGGCTACGACCTGGTGACGGGGCTGGAGGTCGAGTTCCATCTCTTCAAGCTCGGGAAGAACCATCTCGCACCCGGCGACGCCGGCCCGTCCGGCGAACCGCCCGAGGTCTCGCTGCTCAACCAAGGCTACCAGTATCTGACGGAACTGCGCCACGACGAGATGGACCCGATCCTCGAAATCCTGCGCAGCAACATCGCGGACCTCGTCTTGCCGCTGCGCTCGATCGAGGTCGAGTTCGGGCCGAGCCAGGTCGAATTCACTTTTCGCACGGCGCCGGGCCTCGAATCGGCCGACACGATGATGCTGTTCCGCAGCGCCGTGAAGCAGGTCGCCCAGCGCCACGGCTATCACGCCACCTTCATGTGCCGGCCCAAGCTTCCCAATGTCATGTCGAGCGGCTGGCACCTGCATCAGTCGCTGAAGGACCGGAAGACCCACGCCAATGCCTTCGTCGATGTCACCGAACCGTTGTCCGCGACCGGCATGCACTACATGGCGGGGCTGCTAAAACATGCGCGTGCCGCCGCGGCCTTCAGCACGCCCACCCTGAACGGTTACAAGCGCTACCGCCCCTTCTCGCTCGCGCCCGACCGCGCCGTCTGGGGTCGCGACAACCGCGGCGTCATGGTCCGTGTGCTGGGCGGACCGGGCGATCCGGCAACGCATCTGGAAAACCGCGTCGGCGAGCCCGCCGCCAACCCCTACCTTTATATGGCGAGCCAGATGGTGAGCGGCCTCGACGGCATCGGGCGCAAGCTCGATCCCGGTCCCTCGGCCGACACGCCTTACGAGGCCAAGGCACCGGCGCTGCCACGCAGCCTGGGCGAAGCGCTGGAGGCGCTGCGCGGCGACCAGGTGCTGCGCGAGGGTTTCGGCGACTTCTTCGTCGATTACTATCTCAAGCTGAAGCAGGCCGAGATCGACCGTTTCAATGCCGACGTCAGCGACTGGGAGCAGCGCGAGTATTTCTCGCTTTTCTGAGAGGAGCGCCGCCGTGAGCCTCGAATTCCTGATCACGTCTTTCATCATCGTCGCCTCGCCCGGCACCGGCGCGCTCTACACGCTGGCGGCGGGTCTTTCGCGCGGCTCCCGGGCCAGCGTCGTGGCGGCGTTCGGCTGCACGCTCGGCTGCGTTCCGCACATGGCCGCGGCGATCCTGGGGTTGGCGGCGCTGCTGCACACCAGCGCGCTTGCCTTCGAGACCTTCAAGCACCTGGGCGTCGCCTACCTTCTCTATATGGCCTGGAACACGCTGCGCGAACGCGGCGCCCTCAGCGTCGCCGAGGAAACCGGCGCCCGGACGGATTTGCAGGTGACGGTCGAGGCCGTCCTGATCAACATCCTCAATCCCAAGCTGTCGATCTTCTTCCTCGCCTTCCTGCCGCAGTTCGTGAGCACGGACGAGGCGCAACCGGTGCCGCACATGCTGATGCTGAGCGCCGTCTTCATGCTGATGACGTTCGTGGTCTTCGCCGCCTACGGCCTGTTTGCCGCCTCGGTGCGCGACCATGTGATCTCGCGGCCGCGCGTGATGACCTGGATGCGCCGGACCTTTGCCGGCGCCTTCGCCGTGTTGGGCGCCAAACTTGCCTTAACCGAACGCTGACGGATTAGCCGCCCGACAGCATCTTGCTCCAGCGCTTCTGCATTTCGGCGGGACTTACCTGCTCCTTGGGCGCCGCGAGCGACCAGCGGTAGCCGAACGGGCAAGCCACCATACCCATGCGGTCGCCGTAGAACTCGTCCTGGGCCGGCCGCACCACGGTGGCGCCCGCCTTGACGGCGCGGCCGACGGCGGCGTCGGCGTCCGGCACTTCTATGCGGAAGGCAACGGGCGAGCCGCCGACGGAGGCAGGGCTCTTTGCCCCGAAGTCGGGATATTCGTCGTTCAGCATCAGGACGCTGTCGCCGATCCTGATCTCGGCATGACCGACGCGGCCCGCCGGTTCGACCAGACGGAACAGTTCCACCGCGCCGAACGCCTTGACGTAGAACGCGATCGCCGCCTTGGCGTCGTGCACGGTGGCATGAGCCCGCAAGGTCTGCTGTGGGGCCTTCTGCTTTGCTGGCATGGCATCACTTGTGTTATATTACGTTACGTACCGTAACATAAATAGATGGCCCGTCAACCCCCGCCACCCTCCCCCGCGCGCGGCCGCCCGCGCGATCCGCGCACCCGTGCCGCCATCCTGGCGGCCGCCCGGGCGCTGCTCGAACGCGGCGGCCTGACCGCGGTCAGCATCGAGGCGATCGCGCAAAAAGCAGGCGTGAGCCGTCCCACCATCTACCGCTACTGGCCCAACGCGCCCGCCGTGGCGATGGCGGCTTTTCTCGAGGCGACGGGTGCTCCCGACGCGGCTCGGACCGCCCGCACGCCGCTTGCCGCATTGCGCGCCCAGCTCCACGCGGTCGCCGACGCCTTCGCCGCCCCGACCGGCCGCAGCGTCGCGGCCATGGTCGCCGCGGCGCAGTCGGAGACCGAACTCGCCAAGGCGTTCCGCCACGAATTCATCACCCGCAACCGCGATGCCACGCGCCTGCTGCTGGACCGCTGCGTCGAGGACAAGCTCGTGGCACCTCCTGCCGACATGGAGCTCGCCCTCGACCTGATCTTCGGGCCGTTGTTCTACCGCCTGCTGATGGGCCACGCGCCGATCACGCGCGCCTTCGTCGACCGGCTCATCGATACAGTCATCCCCGCGTCCGCCTGAGCGCCGCGTCGGTCTCCGTCACCAGCTTCGCCACCATCTCGCCCACCGGCATCTCGCGCGCCAGCGTCGGCGCCTGGCCGCTCCACAGCGGCGTGAAGTCGGTCGAGCCCTTGGCCTCGGCCGCACCACGCATCGGCTGCGTGGCCTCAGCCGCGAGCGGAAAGGCCGGCGCATCGGCGCTCATCGGGCCGATCTCGCGCACGATGCGGTTCACGATGCCACGCGCTGGCCGGCCGGTGAAGACGTTGGTGAGCGTGGTGCTGTTGTCGTTGGCCTGCTTCAACGCCGCGCGGTGAAGCGGCGCCGTCTTGGCCTCGGGCGTCAGCATGAAGGCGGTGCCGATCTGGACGCCGGCCGCGCCCAGCGCCAGTGCCGCCGCAATGCCGCGGCCATCGCCGATGCCGCCGGCCGCGATCACCGGCACCTTCACGGCATCCACGACCTGCGGCACCAGCGCCATCGTGCCGGCCTGGCGCGAAATATCATCGACCAGGAACATGCCGCGATGACCGCCGGCCTCGGCGCCCTGGGCGATCACCGCATCGACGCCCTCGCCTTCCAGCCAGCGTGCCTCCTCGGCCGTGGTCGCCGAACAGAGGATCAGGATCTTCGCCGCCTTCAGGCGCTTCACCAGGGTGCCGTCGGGGAGGCCGAAATGGAAGCTTGCCACCTTGGGCAGAAATTCCAGCAAGAGATCGCAAAACGAGGCGTCGAACGCGGCACGCGATGGGCCCTTGGCATCGGGCGCGAGGCCGAGTTCGGCATAGTACTTTGCAAGCCTCTGCCGCCAGCGCACGTCGCGCGCGGCATCCGCCGTGGGCGCCTTGTGTGCGAAGAAGTTGATGTTGAACGGCCGGCCGGTGCCCTGCTTCACCATCTGAAGCTCCTGGCGGGTGCCCTCTGGTGTCAGCATCGCGGCCGCGATGGAACCCAAGCCACCCGCCTCCGAGGTCGCGATCGCCATCTGCGGCGAGGTCACGCCCGCCATCGGCGCCTGCAGGATGGGATGCTCTATGCCGAAGAGGTCGAGCAGACGACGGTCCTGCCACTTCATGTGTGCCACTCCTGAAAGGGACTGACGGCACTCTAGCGCGTCGATTATCATCTTAAATAGCGATTTATAATGATCGATATCATCTGCTAACATGATGCCCGTGGATGCCAAGGATCTTGTCACTTTCGAAGCCGTCGCCCGGCTGGGCGGCATGGGCCGGGCGGCGCACGAACTGAACACCGTGCAATCCAACGTGACCCAGCGCGTGCGCCGTCTGGAAGAGGCATTGGGCGTCGCCCTGTTCGAGCGCAGCCGCGCGGGCGCCCGGCTGACGCGGGCCGGCGAGCGGCTGATGCCCTATGCGGCCCGGGTCGGTGCCCTGCTGGCCGAAGCGGGCCGCGCCGCGCGCGACGACGGCGCCCCGCTCGGCACGCTCACCATCGGCTCGCTGGAGACCACGGCGGCGTTGCGGCTGTCGCCCGTGCTTGCCTCCTATGTGACCGCCCATCCCGGGGTCGACCTCGTCCTGCGCACCGGCACCACCGCCGAACTGATCGAACGAGTCATCGATCGCGAACTGGAAGGCGCCTTCGTCTGCGGGCCGGTCGTGCATCCGCTGTTGATCGCCACACCGGTCTTCGAAGAGGAGCTGGCGCTGCTGAGCGCCCCGTCCGAACGCTCGGTGGCATCCCTGCTCGCCCGCCCCGATCTTCGCCTCGTCATCCTGCGGACCGGTTGCTCCTACCGCCAGCGCCTGGAAGAGGTGCTGGCGCGACGCGGCATCGTCGGCTTGAGACGCCTGGAGTTCGGCACGCTCGAGGCGATCCTGGGGGCGGTCGCGGCTGATCTCGGCATCACCCTGCTGCCGCGCGCCTTGATCGGGCCCGCCTGGCGCGGCGGACGCATCACGGCGCATCGCCTGCCTTCGACCGAGTCGCGCGTGCAGACCGTCTTCGTGCGCCGCCGCGACATGCTCTGCTCCAGTGCCCTGACGGCCTTCCAGAAGCACGCGACCACGAGGAAAGTCAGATGATGCGCGGCAGCACGATAATCGCGCCGCCACAGAGGTTGCCTCTCTGAATTGTGACTTCCGCGGATGGCCTTTCTCGACCATTCCACGGTGCGGCCTGTGCTGGGCCGAGCGTTGGAGGACCATATGGCGTTGAGACTTCTCCTGATGGCGCTGTTCCTGATGCCGCTGGCCGCCTGTGGCGAGCCGCAACCCTGCCCGTGGGATTGCACGCGCATGCGCGGGAACTGACGCGACGCCAGCATACTTGCAAATAGACTGCTTCTCCCGGACGCTGCGGCGTCCCAAGGAGAAGCTTTCATGGAACTCTGGCAATACGACGCGACCGACCTGGCGCGCCTCATCCGCACCGGGCAGGCCTCGGCCCGCGAAGCCGTCGATTCGGTGCTGGCCCGCCTGCACAAGGTCAATCCGGCGATCAACGCTGTGGTCCGCGTGCTGGAGGACGACGCCCGAGCCCAGGCCGAAACCGCCGACGCCGCCCGTGCGCGCGGGCATGCCTTGCCGCCTCTGCACGGCGTGCCGGTCACGACCAAGATCAATGTCGACCAGGCGGGGCTGCCGACCGACAACGGCGTCGTGCCGCTGAAGGACCTCATCGCCAAGGAAGACAGCCCGGTCGTCGCCAACCTGAAACATGCCGGCGCAATCATCGTCGGCCGCACCAACGCGCCGGCCTTCTCGATGCGCATCTTCACCGACAATGCACTGCACGGCCGCACGCTCAATCCGCGCGATCCGTCGGTGACACCCGGCGGCTCGAGCGGCGGCGCGGGCGCGGCCGTCGCCACCGGCATCGGCCCGATCGCGCATGGCAACGACATCGGCGGCTCGGTCCGCATCCCCGCCTATTGCAATGGCGTGGTCGGCCTGCGCACGGGCTTTGCCCGCATTCCGTCCCTAAACCCCACGGCAGCGGCGGCGGGACGGCCGATCGGCGCCGTGCTGATGGCGGTGCAGGGTCCGCACACCCGCACGGTACGCGACGCGCGCCTGGCCCTCGAGGTGATGGCGCGCGGCGACCGGCGCGATTGGCGCTGGAATGACGTGCCCATGCAGGGTCCGCCACCGGCACGGCCGATCAAGGTCGCGATCGTGCCCGAGGTGCCAGGTGGCAAGAGCCATCCCGCACAGGTCGCGGCGGTGCGCCAGGCCGGCAAGCATCTGCAGGCCGCGGGCTACGTCGTCGAGGAAGTGCTGCCGCCCGACATCGAGCGCGGCGTCGAGCTCTGGCACGAGATCTGTGTCACCGACGTCATCGGCGGCCTGTGGCCGACCATGCAGAAGATGGGCGATCCCGACGGCATTGCCGCCATGCGGGGCTGGCTCGACATCCACAAGCCGGTCGACCTCGCGACCTATGTCGCCGCCCTCACTGAACGCGAAAGCCTGCTGTTCCGCTGGATGACCTTCTTTCAGCAGTGGCCGCTGGTGATCCTGCCGACGCTTTCCGACCTGCCGCCCAAGCAGGTGGCCGACGTCACCCGCGACGGTCAGGCGACGGTGCTGGACGCGATGCGCCCCGCCCTGCTCGCCCCGCTGCTCGGCCTGCCCGGCCTTGCCGTGCCGGTTGGCAGCCACGGCAAGCTGCGCACCGGCGTCCAGATCATGGCGATGCGCAACCGCGAGGACCTCTGCCTCGACGCCGGCGAGGTGATCGAGGCGGCCGAAGGCATCGTCGCACCAATCGATCCGGTGAAGGGATAGACGACATGAGCAGCAAGGCATCGCATTCCATCGGCTGGATCGGCCTCGGCCGCATGGGCGAGGCAATGGCCGCCCGCCTGGTCAAGGCCGGTCACGGCGTCTCGGTGTGGAACCGTACCGCCTCCAAGGCCGACCCGCTGGCCCAGATCGGCGCCGAGGTCGTCACCGACAAGACGGCGATGGCCCATTGCGCCACCGTCTTCACCATGGTGTCGACCACCGACGACCTGAAAGACATTCTGTTCGGCCCAGGTGGTGTAATTGGGGGCGGCGTTCTGTCGGGCAATGCCCGGCCCCAGCGCATCGTCGACATGTCGTCGATCTCCGACACCGGCTCGGCCGAGATCCGCAAGAGGCTGACAGAGGCGGGTGTCGCCTATCTCAGTGCGCCGGTCTCGGGCAATGCCAAGGTCGCCAAGGCGGGCAAGCTGCTGGTCGTGGCCTCCGGACCGAAAGCCGAATACGACGCGGTCGAGCCTCTTCTCTCGGCGCTCGGCCGGTCGGCGATGTATGTCGGCGAGGGCGAGCTCTCGCGCATCTGGAAGATCGCGCACAACACCATGTTCGGCGTCATCATCCAGTCGCTGTGCGAGATCACGCTGCTGGCCGAGAAGGCCGGCATCCCGCGCCATGTGTTCCTGGAATCGATCAACCAGAGCGTCCTGGGCTCGATGTACACCAGGTACAAGACGCCGGCCTTGGTGAACCTCGATTTCACCACCACCTTCACGCCCAAGCTGCTGCTCAAGGACATGGAACTGGGCATGGGCGCCGCCAAGTCGTTCGGTGTGATGATGCCGACCGCCTCGGTGACGCGCGACTCCGTGCTGGCGCTGTCGCATCAGTATCCCGGCGACGTCGATTTCTCCGTGCTGTTGCTCGAGCTGGCGCGGGCCGCCGGCATGAAGCTCGAACCGGAGAACGTGAAGGTGAGCGACGGGCTCGCCTGACCATGGCTTTGTTGCTGAAATCCGGCATCGTCGTCACCCAGAACCCGGCGCTGGGCGTGCTGCCTCGCGGCGACGTGCTGATCGAGGACGGCCGCATCGCCGCCATCGCGCCGTCCCTGGCGGCAGGCAATGCCGAGACAGTCGATTGCACCGGCCACTTCGTGATGCCGGGCCTGATCAACGCCCATATGCACACCTGGCAGACGGCGCTGCGCTCGGTCGCCGCCAACTGGACCCTGCTGGAATATTTTCGCCACGTGCACGCGGGCCTCGCCACCGTGTTCACGCCCGACGACATCCATATCGCGACCCTGGCCGGGGCGCTCAACCAGCTCGACCACGGCGTCACCACCCTGGTCGATTGGTGTCACAACAACCCCACGCCGGCGCACACCGATGCAGCCATTGCGGGCCTCAAGGAAAGCGGCATCCGCGCCGCCTTCTTCCATGGCTCGCCCAAGCCCGATCCCAAGCCCGGCGAGCCGCATTTCTCCGAGGTCCCTCACCCACGCCGCGAGATCGAACGCCTGCTGAAAGGCCCGCTCGCCGACCGCGTCGGACACGTCACGCTCGGCATGGCCGTGCTGGGGCCGCACTATTCGACCCTGGACGTCAGCGCCCATGATTTCGCGCTGGCCAAGGAAATGGGACTGGTCGCCTCGATGCACCAGGGCGGCGGCGAGGCCAAGACGCCGGGCGGCTGGGAGACCCTGATGGCGCAAGGGCTGGTCGGGCCGCACATCAACATCGTGCACGGCAACAACCTCACCGACGCCCAGCTCAAGGCGTTCGTCGACCTCGGTGTCAGCTTCTCGATCACGCCCGAGAACGAGATGGCGCAGGGCCATGGCCATCCCATCACCGGCCGCCTGCGCGCGCTGGGCTCGGCGCCTTCGGTTGGCGTCGATCTCGAATCGGCGATCAGTGGCGACATGTTCACTGTGGCCCGCATGGCGCTCGCCTCGCAGCGCGCCCTCGACAATGCGGCGGAACGGGCCCGGAGCGGCGGCATTCCCGCGACCTCGACCGTGCCCGCTGCCGAGGCCCTGGACTGGATCACCACCCGGGGTGCCGCGATGCTGGGGATGGCCGATCGCATCGGCAGCCTGGCGCCGGGCAGGCAGGCCGATATTGCGGTAATGTCTCTGGGACCACTCGCCATGTGGCCGGTGCACGATCCGATGGCCACCGTCGTGATGCAGGGCTCGGGCGCGCGGGTGCGTGACGTCCTCGTGGCCGGAAGGTTCGCCAAGCGCGAGGGCAAGCTGGTATGGTCGGATGTGGCCGGCGTCCGCGCCAAGCTGGCGGCGTCAGGCGAACGAATTCTGTCGAGACTGGAAATAAAAAGCATCAGCCGCGAAATAGCGGCGACATAACGGGAGGAAATCAATGACACGCCTGATCGCACTTGCGCTCGCAGCGGCGCTCGCCGTCCTGCCCGCATCGGCGCAGAACTACCCCACCAAGCAGATCAACATCATCGTGCCCTTCACCGCGGGCAGCGCCACCGACGTCACGGCACGCGCCCTGGCGGCGGTCATGTCCAAGAACCTGGGCCAGACCGTCATCGTCGAGAACAAGCCCGGGGCCGGCGGAACGATCGGCGCGAACCAGGTCGCCAAGGCGGCACCCGACGGCTACACGCTGCTCGCCAACTCCTCGGCGCACACGGTCAATGCCGCGATCTATCCCACCATGCCCTATGACACCGTGAAGGATCTGCCGGGGGTCAGCCTGCTGGCCGTGCAGCCGAACATCATGGTCGCCTCGCCATCGAAGGGCTGGAAGACCGCAGCCGACTACGTGAAGGCTGCGAAAGCCGCACCGGGCAAGCTCACCTACGCAACCGCCGGTACCGGCAGCGGCACCCACATGAATGCCGAAAAGTTCAAGCTCGCAGCCGGCATCGACACGGTACACATCCCCTACAAGGGCACACCCGAGGCGCTCGGCGACACGATGAACGGCCGCACCGACATCTACTTCTGCCCGGTGATCGCCGCCCTTCCGATGATCCGCGACGGCCGCGTGGTGGCCCTTGCCAACGGCAGCCCCAAGCGCTCGTCGGTGCTGCCCAACCTTGCGACGACCGAGGAGCAGGGCTTCAAGGACAGCGGCTACAATTTCTGGGTCGGACTGTTCGCCCCGGCCGGCACGCCGCCAGCGATTATCGCCAAGCTCAATGCCGAGGTGAAGAAGGCGCTCGACTCGCCCGAGGTCAAGGAGCGGCTGGCGGCCCTCGGCACCGACTCCTCGCCGACCACGCCGGCCGAGCTCGACAAGATCGTCGCGCGCGAGGTCAAGGAAAACGCCGAGTTGGCCAAGAAGGCCAACATCAAGCTGCAGTGATGACCGAACCGCTTCTCCAAACCACCGTCGTCGGCAGCTACCCGCAGCCCGATTGGCTGGTAAACCGCGAGATGCTGTCGAAGGTCGTGCCGCGCACGCGCCTGAGGGAGATCTGGCGCGTGCCCGAGGCCTACCTGCAGCAGGCCCAGGACGACGCCACCCTGCTCGCCATCCGTGACATGGAGCGGGCCGGCATCGACATCATCACCGATGGCGAAATGCGCCGCGAAAGCTATTCGAACCATTTCGCCACCGCGCTCGAAGGCGTCGACCAGGAGAACCCCGGCTACGTGACGACGCGGTCGGGCCAGAAGACGCCGGTGCCGCGTGTCGTCGGCAAGCTCCGGCGCACGCGCCCCGTCGAAGTGCGCGACATGCAGTTCCTGCGCGCCAACACCGACCGGCCGGCCAAGATCACCCTGCCCGGCCCCTTCACCATGGGCCAGCAGGTCAAGGACGAGTTCTACAAGGACGCCGAGGCGATGTGCATGGACTATGCCGCCGCGGTGAACGAGGAAGCGCACGACCTGGTAAGGGCCGGCGCCGACGTGATCCAGCTCGACGAGCCGTGGCTGCGCAACAATCCGGAAGAAGCCAGCCGCTACGCGGTCAAGGTGATCAACCGGGCGCTAAAAGGCATCAGCGTGCCCACGGTCGTTCATCTCTGCTTCGGCTATGCCGCCGTTGTGCCCGGCCTCAGCAAACCCACGGGCTACACGTTCCTGCCGCAGCTCGCGGACACGATCGCCCAGCAGATTTCCATCGAGTCGGCCCAACCCAAGATCGATCTCGGCGTGCTGAAGGATCTCGCGCCCAAGAAGGTCATGCTGGGTGTCATCGACCTCAACGATCCCGCGATCGAGACGCCGCAGAAGATCGCCGAACGCATCCGCGCCGGCCTGAAGTACATGTCGCCCGAAAAGCTGCTACCGGCGCCCGACTGCGGCATGAAGTACCTGCCGCGGGCCACGGCCTTCGGAAAACTGAAGGCGCTGGCGGAAGGCGCCGCGATCGTGCGGAAGGAACTGAGCTAGCGCGCGACCACGTTGCCGCGAGACGGGACCATCACGGACTTCTCGACGTTGCCCCGCGTCGCCTTGCCGACCCATTGGCCGTCGGCGTCGCGCCGCAGGTCGTGGACGTTCTTGTAGCCCAGCGTCTGCAGACGGACCTTGGCATCGGCGCTGCCGATCGTGCCGGCCGGATTGGGCTTCGTCTGCGCAGCCGCCGCCCCGGCAAGGGTCATCAGAACGGCTGCGAGGGCGAAGCGTGTCATGACGCCAGTTTGCCCTTCAGAACATGGCCGAAGTAAGCCCCGGTCGCCTCGCCGTTCTCGAAAGCCACGGCGCCGTTCACCAGCGTGGCCTTGATGCCCTCGGCCTTCTGCACCAGGCGGCGGGCGCCGCCGGGCAGGTCTTTCTCGACCGTCGGCAGGGCGGGCCGGATGCCGTCCTCCTCGAACAGCACGAGGTCGGCCCGATAGCCCTCGCGCACGAGACCGCGGTCATTGAGCTCCCAGGCCTTGGCGTTGTCGTGGGTGATCTTCTTCACCGCTTGCTCCAACGTGAAGGCGCCACGCTTGCGCACCCAGTAGCTCAGCAGATGCGTCTGCAGCGAAGAGCCCATCTCCTGGCACACATGGGCGCCGGAATCCGAGAAGGTTGCGAGCGTGCGGTCGTGCTTGAGGATGCCGAGCACGTCGTCCGGCGACTCGTTGACCAACGGCTGAACATAGACCTGGTTCTCGTTGGCCAGCGACAGGTCGATCATGACCTCGACCGGATGCTGTCCACGCACCTTGGCGAGCTGCTCGATCGTCGGATCGTCCCAGTCGACGCCTTTCATTGCGAACAGATTGGAGTAGTCGGGCTTGCGCGGATCCGTGGTCGCCGCCCCGCCTCCCTGGAAGACATTGTCACGCGGTTTCATCCGGCCTTCGGCCGCGACCAGCTCGCGCCGCACCTCGGGATCGGCCAGTCGCCGCTTCTGCTCCGCCATCGGCAGGTCGCGGACCTTGCGCCACGCCGGCAGAACGTCGAAGGGCAGGTAGGATTTCAGCGAGAAGATCGCGTTGATCGAACGCGTCGTGCCCTGGCCGAACATGCGGCCGCCGGCGGCAACCGTGTCGTCGATGTACTTGGTCTGGTACGCCCAACCCGTCGGATCGTCGCCCTGCTTGGTCGCCAGCACGCCGAACATGATGGGTCGCTTGTAGGCGAGAGCGACTTCGCGCAGGCGCGCCAGGAAGGCGCGATGCGCCGCACCGCTCGCGATATCGGGGCCGACCTGGAAGATGCCGGCATCGAGCTCGGCCATGGCCGCGATGATGCGGTCGATCTCCTCCCACTCGGCGATGCGGCTCGCCACCGGCGTATCGTCGGGCGTGACGTGCGTGGAAGCGCGCGAGCTCGAGAAACCCATGGCGCCGGCACGCAGCGCATCTTTCACGGCGGCGGCCATGCGGACCATGTCGTCCTCGGTGGCCTTTTCGGAGAGCGCGCGCTTGCCCATCACGTACATGCGCAGCGCCGAATGGCCGATGTACATGCCGTAGTTGATCGCCTTGGGCAGGCGCTCGACGGTGGCGAGGTATTCGGGAAACGTTTCCCAGGTCCAGTCGATGCCGGCCGCCATCGCCTCGGTCGGGATGTCCTCGACCGCCGAGAGACAGCGCGCATACCAGTCGCGGTCCTCCGGCTTGCAGGGCGCCAGGGCAAAGCCGCAGTTGCTCATGATCACCGAGGTGACGCCGTGCCAGCACGAACAGCTGCCCAGCGGATCCCACGCGACCTGCGCGTCCATGTGGGTGTGCCCATCGATGAAGCCCGGCGAGACGATCAAGCCGTCGGCGTCGATGGTGCGCGCGGCGACCGACTTGATGCGGCCGACCTCGACGATCTTGCCGTCGGCGATGCCGACATCGGCTGTGAAGCGGTTCTTGCCCGAACCGTCGACGACCGTGCCGCCGCGGATCACCAGATCGAGGGCCATCAGAGGCGATCCTTCTGCTCGACGATCTTCCAGTAGGTATCCTTGGCCGAGATCTTGCCGCCGCGGAAGGTATAGATGTCGCAGCCCTGGTAGTTGAGGTCCTCGCCGTCGGCGCCCTTGCCTCTTACGGTCCAGACCGAGATCGCGCGGTTGCCGGCAAAGATGTACTCCTTGTGGTCCCAGCGCATGTCGGGGATCACCTTGAAGCGATCCGCCAGCGTCTTGCGGATCGCCTCCTTGCCTTTGAGAGTCCGCCCGACCGGCTCCGGCCCGCGCGCCAGCCAGAAGGTGGCGTCGTCGGTGAAGCAGGCGACGATGCGGTCGACGTCGCGGCTGTTGAAGGCCGCCGAAATCGACTTCATGAGTTCTGGTGTGGCGATGTCGGCGTTTGCGGCTGTGATGTCCGGCATACGAAACCTCCCGCGCGGCGTTTCGAAACGATTGCAGGCTTCTCCGGTGCCGGCAAGGTCATCCCCACATTGGCCCGCAGGCGTGCTAGCGTAGGCCCAACAAAAAGGGGAAACGCGCGGTGTACGACTACATCATCGTGGGCGGCGGCTCGGCCGGTTCGGTCATGGCCAACCGGCTCTCGGCCAGGAGTTCCAACAAGGTCTTGCTGTGCGAGGCAGGCCAGGACACGCCTCCGGGCAAGGAGCCACCGGAGATCGCCGACAGCTATTCGGGCACGGCCTACTTCGACCCGCGCTTCCACTGGACCGAGCTCAAGGTCCATACCCAGATCGTCAGCCACAACAATCCGCAGGAAAACCGGCCGCCGCTGCGCAAGTACGAGCAGGCGCGCGTGCTGGGCGGCGGCTCGTCGATCAACGGCCAGATGGCCAACCGCGGCGCGCCCACCGACTACGACGAATGGCAGGCGCGCGGCGCGGCCGGCTGGGGCTGGAACGACGTGCTGCCCTACTTCAAGAAGGTCGAGCGCGACCTCGATTTCGACGGACCGTGGCACGGCAAGGACGGCCGCATTCCGGTACGCCGCATCCCGCGCGAGCACTGGACCGGCCACGCCCAGGCGGTCGGCAAGGCCTTCGAGGAGAAGGGCTTCAAGTTCCTGCCCGATCAGAACGGCGAATTCGTCGACGGCTATTTCCCGGTCACCCACTCCAACGCCGACGAGCGGCGGGTGTCGGCGGCAATGGGCTACCTCGACACCGAGACGCGCAAGCGCTCCAACCTCACCATCTCGACCGACACGCAGGTGAAGTCGCTGCTGTTCGAAGGCACGCGCTGCGTCGGCGTGACGGCGGTGATCGGCGGCAAGGAACAGGAGTTCCGCGGCCGCGAGATCATCCTCTCCAGCGGCGCCATCCACTCGCCCGCCCATCTGATGCGGGCCGGCATCGGGCCGGTGGGCCAGCTCGCCGACCTCGGCATTCCGGTGATCTCCGCCCTTCCCGGCGTCGGCCAGCGGCTGATGGACCATCCCTCGATCGCGCTCTCGTCCTTCATCAAGCGCGGCGCGCGCCTCAAGGAACATACGCGGCGCCACATCCATGTCGGCCTGCGCTATTCCTCGAACCTGCCGGGCATCCCCAAGGGCGACATGTTCGTGGCGGTGGTCTCTAAGTCGGCGTGGCATGCCGTGGGGCAGCAGATCGCCTCGCTGCTCACCTTCATCAACAAGACCTATTCGGAGACCGGCCAGGTCAAGCTCGCCTCGCGCGACTGGCGGAGCGAGCCGGTCGTCGAATTCAATCTGCTGTCCGACAAGCGCGACATCGACCGCCTGATGAGCGGCTTCAAGATGATGGCGGCTGTGCAGATGACCGATGCGCTGCGCAAGGTGTCTGACGTGCCCTTCCCCGCGTCCTACAGCGACAAGGTGCGCCAGATCGGCGTGGTCAACACCAAGAACAAGTGGCTGACCCGCGCGGTCGCCGCCCTGCTCGACGGCCCGTCCGCCCTGCGCCGCTACATGATCGACAACTTCGTCGTCGAGGGCTTTACGTTCGACCAGGTGATGACCGACGACGAGGCGCTGGAGGCCTTCGTGCGCAAGGCCGCGATCGGCGTCTGGCACGCCTCCTGTACCTGCCGTATGGGCCGCGACGACGATCCCATGGCGGTCGTCGACACGTCGGGCCGGGTGCGCGGAGTCCAGGGCCTGCGGGTGGTCGACGCCTCGATCTTCCCGGTGGTGCCCTGCGCCAACACCAACTTCCCCACCCTGATGACGGCCGAGAAGATCTCGGAAGCCGTTCTCGCCGGTCACTGAGGAGAAGCGCATGTCGGTCGTGCTGGGAAGCGGCGAGCATCGCTATCGCGTGGTCGAGAACTGGGCCAAGCTGCCCGAAGGCTGGGAGTTCCGCGATGTCGCGGCCGTCGCCGTCGATAGCAAGGACCGGGTCTATGTCTTCAACCGCGGCCAGCATCCGATGATGGTGTTCGACCGCGACGGCAACTTCCTGCGCTCGTGGGGCGAAGGCCTGTTCAACCGCGCCCACGGCATCGACATCGACAGCGACGACAATCTCTACTGCACCGATGACGGCGACCACACGGTCCGCAAGATCACCACCGACGGCAAGGTGCTGCTGACCATCGGCGTGCCCGACCAGCCGGCGCCGTTCCTGAGCGGCAAACCGTTCAACCGCTGCACCCACACCGCCCTCTCGCCCAAGGGCGAGATCTACGTCTCCGACGGTTACGGCAACAGCCGCGTCCACAAATATTCGCCCGATGGCCGCCACCTGATGTGCTGGGGCACCACCGGCACCGATCCCGGCGAGTTCAACATCGTGCACAACGTCGTCACCGACGACGACGGCTGGGTCTATGTCGCCGACCGCGAGAACCATCGCGTGCAGGTGTTCGACGGCAACGGCAAGTACGAGGCGCAGTGGAACAACATGCACCGGCCTTGCGCGCTCTACTGCTGCGGCGGCAAGAATCCACGGTTCATCATCGGCGAGCTGGGACCGGGAATGCCGGTTAACACCCATCACACCAATCTGGGGCCACGTCTGGCCATCGTCGACAAGCAGGGCAAGACGCTCGCGCGGCTGGGCGGCGAGCACGGCCCGGGCCAGGAGACCGGCCGCTTCCTGTCGCCGCACGGGCTCGCGGTCGATTCGAAGGGCGATATCTATGTCGGCGAGGTGAGCTACACCAACTGGCCGAGCACCCATCCCGGCGTGCCGGTGCCGAAGTACCTGCGCTCGCTGCAGAAACTGGAAAAGGTCGCGTGATGGAAACTGCCGGCCGCCTGCACCTGATCGGCAGCATCCCGCTCGACAACAGCGAGCAGGTGTTCCGCCGCCTCGCATCGGAACTCGGCCCCTACCTGAAGCGCATGCCCGACGGCGAGACCGGCGAGCGCTCGCGCTGGGTCTATTTCCAGCGCCAGATGCTGCTCGATCATCCGGCGATGGAGATCGACCCCACGGTGCCGCCCTACAAGTTCATCCAGTGGGACGGCAAGGTCGTGCGCGAGGTCGAACAGGTTCGTTTCAAACCCGGCGTCGATCCTGCCACCGTCGTATTCGAGACCGGCTACGACAAGGCAGCCCTCGCCTCCTGGGAAGTCTTCAAGCGGCTGCGCGACGCCGGCGCCATTCCCAGGCATGTGCGTTTCCAGGTCTGCCTGCCGACCCCGCAGGCCAGCGGCTATCTCTATGTGAGCGGCCCGGCGCGCGAGACCTATTTCGGTGTCTATGAGCGCGCGCTGAAGACGGCATTGGCCAACATCGTAGCCGCCATTCCCGCAGCCGATCTCTCGATCCAGTGGGACGTCTGCCAGGAAGTGCTGGCCTTCGAGAATTATTTCAAGGACCGACCGGCGCATTACAAGGCGCAGATCTTCGAGATGCTCGGCCGCCTTGGCGATGCCGTGCCGACTGGCGTCGAGATGGGCTATCACCTCTGCTACGGCTCGCCGCGCGACGAACACCTGGTGCAGCCCAGGGACGCTGCGATCCTGGTCGAGATGATGAACGGGATCGCCGCCGCCACGAAGCGGCGCATCGACTTCCTGCATATTCCCGTTCCCAAGGGGCGCATCGACGAGGCCTACTACGCGCCGCTCAAGGCGTGGAAGCAGCCGGCGGGAACCAGGCTCTATCTCGGGCTGCTGCACCACGACGACGATGCCGGTGACAAGGCCCGCATTGCCGTGGCGCGGCGGTATGCGGACGATTTTGGGCTCTCGGCCGAATGCGGCTGGGGCCGGACCGAACCCGGGCGGTTGCCCGGGTTGCTGAAGGGACATCGTGTTGCTGCGGAGGGATTGTGATGGTTGAACGGATTCTGGTCGTCGGCCCCAAGGACACGCTGTCGATGGTCGACGATCTTGCGCCAAAGGGCTTCGAGATCGTGAAGGCGCTGCACAACTCGCCGGAGCAGAAGGCGGCGCTGCCGGGTACCCACTACTTCGTGGGCTTCATCCAGCAGTACGTGAACCCACAGCTCTTCAAGGAAGCGCCGCACCTCAAGCTCATCCAGATGCTGAGCGCCGGTTACGACAAGGCCGACCTCGATGCCGCGCGCAAGAGCAAGGTGCCGCTGTGCGCCAATGGTGGCGCCAATTCGACCGCGGTGTCGGAGCACGCCATGCTGCTGGCGCTGGCCGTCTCGCGCCGGATCATCATCCAGCACACCAACGTCACGGCCGGCCGGTGGCACGGCAACTCGCCGCCGCAGGTCCATGAGGTGCGCGACCGTGTGATGGGCATCATCGGCCTGGGCACGATCGGCAAGAAGGTCGCCCGGCTCGCCCTCGCCTTCGGAATGAAGGTGCACTACTACGACATCTCCCGCCTCAAGGAGGAGCAGG
>NZ_SCVH01000136.1 GCF_004296935.1 Reyranella sp. | reverse complement strand
GCTCGCCTTCGCCGCGTAGCGCCGAGAAGTTCGAGCCCGTGCCGGAGCCGTACTTGAAGAGACGTGCTTCACGGACCCAGAGGTCCATGATGCCGCCCTCGTTCACCAGGTCATCGGTGACGCCCTGGATGAAGCAGGCGTGCGGCTGTGGGCGCTCATAGGCCGAGTCGGACGGATAAGAGGCGCCATCGCGATGATCGACGTACCAATGGCCTTGTCCCGGGCCATCGATGCCATAGGCCCAATGCAGTCCGGTGTTGAACCATTGCGGCGAGTTTGGCGCGCAAATCTGGGCCGCCAGCATGTAGCAATGTTCGTCGTGGAAGGCGCGGGCGTCGTCTTCACTGTCGAAGTAACCGCCCTTCCAGCCCCAGTAGGTCCAGGCGCCGGCCATGCGCTGGAAGACCTGACGGGAGCTGCGCTCGCTGCCGTAGCGCTCGGCCTCGGGCAACGCGGCAATCGCAACGTCATCGGACTGCGAGCGCCACAGCCACTCGGGCACGTCGGTCTCGGCGACCTTGACGAGGCGGGAGGGGATGCCGGCGCGGCGGAAATACTTTTGGGCGAGTACGTCGGCGGCAACCTGCGACCAGCCGGCAGGCACGTCGATGCCCTTAAGCTGGAAGACGATCGAACCGTCGGGATTGCGGATTTCGGAGTCGGCAACACGAAACGCCATTCCTTCGAATGGTGATTTTCCTGCTTGCGTATACCGACGCTCGAAGCGCATCGACGATCCCCCGTGCCCAGTTCCCGTCATTTATTTCCTAGCGGGGTGTGCTCGAATTGGAATCGAGCACGCACATATGGGCACAGGAGGATACTAAATTACAAAATCTTGTGTGCGCAACTACATTTTGTAGACCATGGTGTTGATGATACTAGATGATGCAATCGCGCAACAGGTCATCGAGTCGGGCGAATCGCATGTCATCGAACGACTTGGAATTGGTGTTCGACGGCGTCGCGTTGCACGTCATCGAGTGCGCGCGTACAAGCGGCGCGGTCACTTTGCGAGGCATGGTTCGTTCATGACGATCGGCACTTGGCTCTTCACGAAACTACATGGCGCACTCGTCGGCACCGATGCCGAAGGCAACCGTTACTTCCAGAACAAGCGCGTGATCCCCGGCCGTCGGCGCAAGCGCTGGGTCATCTACAACGGCGTCGCCGAGGCCTCGCGCGTGCCGCCGGATTGGCATGGCTGGCTCCACTATACGACCGATGCAACTCCGCCCGCCGGTGGCCTGCAGCGCAAGGCGTGGCAGAAGGATCACGAGCCCAACCATACGGGCACCGACCGTGCCTATCGCCCGCCGGGCCATACGCTGAGCAGTGGCGACAAGCCCAAGCCTCACTATGAGGCGTGGCGTCCGGGTTGAGACGCGCCTGCAGCAAGGGAGAAGTGGCGTGAGCCGCAATATCGTCGAGACGATCGTTGGCGCTTTGGTCCTGCTGGTGGCGGGCGTCTTCGTCTTCTACGCTTTCGCCAAATCGGACCGGACCGGCCCCGACGGCTACGAGGTCGTCGCGCGATTCGGCCGCATCGACGGGCTGAAGCGGGGTGCCGATGTGACATTGAGCGGCGTCAAGGTTGGGACCGTCACGGGCATTGTACTCGACGGCAAGACCTACCAGGCCGTTGTGCGGATGGCGGTGTCGTCGAACGTCGATCTGCCGGCCGACACCAACGCCAAGATCGTGAGCGAATCGCTCCTCGGCGGCACGGTCGTGGCCCTCGAACCCGGCGGCGACAAGAAATTGATCCGCGCCAACGGCGAGATCCAGAACACCCAGGATTCGATCCCCCTCACCGAACTGATCGCCAAGTTCATGTTCGGCGGTACCGGGTCTAAGTGATGAGCGCGCGTGCCCCCAAGGCGCCGCCGGTGTGGCGGCAACCCGACGGCAAGCCGGTGTCGTGCCTCGAAAAGATCAAAGTCATGAACCAGAATGTCCAGGAAATCGAAAACCTCTGCGCCGATGCGCTGGAGGATGGAGTCCTGATGGGATGCGACGTCGATCAGATCAAGGCGGCGCTGCATGCGTTGATCGACGGGCTGACGCCGCCCGGGGCAAAAGACTGAACATGCGCGGACTGGTCGCCCTTGTGGCCATTGCGACCTTGGCCGCAGGGCTCGGTGCGTCCGTGGCCCAGACGCCGCCGCCGCGTCCCGGCAGTGCCAACCTGAGACCGATTCCCGATGCCCCGGGCAAGCGCGTGGCCGAACTGCAGGGCCTCGACAAGGTGACGGCGCGTACCCAGCGCTTCTATGCCCCCGTCGGCCAGACGACCCGTTTCGGGACGCTCGAGATCGCCGTCGCCGATTGCCTGGTGAATGTGCCCGAGGCGCCGCCGGAAGCGGTGGCCTATCTCACCATCGTCGACAACAAGCCAGGCCAGGCCCAGGAGAAGCTGTTTGCCGGCTGGATGTTCGCGTCGACGCCGTCGCTTTCGGCGCTCGACCACGGCGTCTACGACGTTCGCGTGCTCGCCTGCACGATGGCGCAGGGATCGGCCCCGCCCAGCTCGCGCTGAAACGCCGCCGGCCGGTCGACCGCGTCGGCCAGCAGCGTGCGGAAAGCTTCGCGGGGGATTTCGATGGCGCCGAAACTCCTGAGATGCTCGGTCATGAACTGGCAGTCGAGCAGCCGGAAGCCACCCTGGACGAGGCGTGCCACGAGATGGACCAGCGCCACCTTCGAGGCGTCGCGCTCGCGGCTGAACATGCTCTCGCCGAAGAATGCCGCCCCCACCGAAACGCCGTAGAGCCCGCCGACCAGTTGATCGCCGATCCGGCATTCGACGCTGTGGGCATGGCCGCGGCAATGCAGCTCCGAATAGAGGTCGACGATCGGCTCATTGATCCAGCTCTCCGGATGACCTGGCCGCGGTTCGGCGCAGGCGCGCACGGTTTCGGCGAAGGCGGTGTCGGCGCTGACGGCAAATCGCCCCGAGCGGATCGTGCGCGCGAGACGGTGTGGCAGGTGGAAGCCGTCGAGCGGCAACACCGCGCGCAGTCTGGGATCGAGCCAATGGAGTTTGGGGTCGTCACGGCGCTCGCCCATGGGAAAGACGCCGATGCGGTAGGCCTGCAGCAGGAGGTCGGGCGTGATCTCCAGCATCGTCGCCGCTACTTCTTGAGGCCGACCAGCTTCTCCAGCCAGTGGATATCGTAGTCGCCGTCAATGAATGCTTGCTCGCCGATGATCCGCCGGTGCAGGGGAATGGTCGTGTCGATGCCGCCGATCACGAACTCCTCGAGTGAACGGCGGAGCCGCATCAGACACTCGTTGCGGCTGTTGCCGTTGACGATCAGCTTGGCCACCATCGAATCGTAGTAGGGCGGCATCACATAGCCGGTGTAGAGTCCCGAATCGACGCGCACGCCCAATCCGCCGGGCGGATGGTAGTCGGCGATGCGGCCGGGGCAGGGCATGAAGGTCTCGGGGTTTTCGGCGTTGATCCGGCACTCGATGGCGTGGCCCTGGATGACGATGTCCTTCTGGGTCATGCCGAGCGGGGCGCCCGAGGCGATGCGGATCTGTTCGCGGACCAGGTCGATTCCGGTCACCGCCTCGGTGATCGGGTGCTCGACCTGCAGGCGGGTGTTCATCTCGATGAAATAGAATTCGCCGTCCTGGAACAGGAACTCCATCGTCCCGGCGCCGCGATACTTGAGCTTGCGCACGGCGGCGGCGGCCAATTCGCCGATCCGGTTGCGCTGCTCCGCGTTGAGGGCGGGCGAGGGAGCTTCTTCCAGCACCTTCTGGTGCCGACGCTGCAACGAGCAGTCCCGCTCGCCGAGGTGGACGCCGGCGCCGAGGCCATCGCCCAGCACTTGGATCTCGATATGGCGTGGCCGCGGCAGGTACTTCTCGAGATAGACCGAATCGTTGCTGAACGCGGCCTTGGCCTCGGTGCGGGCCAGCGAAAACGCCTCGGCCGCGCCCTCGGCGTCGTCGACCACTTTCATGCCGCGCCCGCCACCGCCGGCCACGGCCTTGATCAGGATCGGCCAGCCGATCTTGGTGCCGAGCGCCACAATCTCCTCGATCGAGGAGACGGGACCGGGCGACCCCGGCACAAGCGGCAGGCCGAGTTCTTTGGCGGTCTGCTTGGCCACGATCTTGTCGCCCATCATGGCGATATGCTCGGGTGTCGGGCCGATGAAAGTGAAGCCGTGCGCTTCCACCGCCTCGGCGAAACGCGCGTTCTCCGACAGGAAGCCATAGCCGGGATGAATGGCGTCGACACCGGCGATGGTCGCTGCCGACAGGATCGCCGGGATGTTGAGGTAGCTCTCGCGCGCCGGCGGCGGTCCGATGCAGACTGATTCGTCGGCGAGGCGGACATGCATGGCGTCGCTGTCGGCCGTCGAATGGACCGCCACCGTCTGGATCCCCATCTCGCGGCAGGCGCGATGGATGCGGAGCGCGATCTCGCCCCGGTTGGCGATCAGGACCTTGTCGAACATTGCCTTGGATCGCCTCTATTCGACGATCATCAGAGCTTCACCGAACTCCACCGGCTGGGCGTTGTCGATCAGGATCTGCATGACCGTGCCGGCCTTGGGGGCCTTGATGGGGTTGAAGGTCTTCATGGCCTCGATGATGAGGATCGTCTGCCCGGCGGCGACCTTGTCGCCAACGCTGACGAAGTTGGGCTTGCCGGGCTCCGGGGCGAGATAGGCAGTGCCCACCATTGGCGACTTCACCGCACCGGGATGCTTGGCGATGTCGCCGGCGCCGGCAGGCGCGGCGGCCGTGACGGGAGCAGCGGCGGGCAGGGGACCGGGGGCCGCCATCGGCGCCGCGGTGTAGGTCACGGTCGGTCGCGCAATGCGGATCCGTCGATCGCCATCGGCCAGCTCGATTTCGCCGAGATCGTTCTCCTCCAGGATCTCCGCCAGTTTGCGGACGAACTCGGTATCCATCTCGAACTTTGCCATGGAGAAACGCTCCGGATGAAGTCAGCGACCCAGCAGGCGGGCCAGTGCCTGGAGGGCCAGAAGGTAGCCTTGGGTGCCGAGACCGGCGATCACGCCGATCGCCGCCGGGCTGATATAGGAGTGATGCCGGAAACGCTCACGCTTGTAGATGTTGGAAAGATGGACTTCGACCGTCGGCACTTCGGCGGCATTGAGCGCGTCGAGCAAGGCGACCGACGTGTGGGTGTAGGCGCCGGCATTGATGACGATGCCGGCGTTCCTTTCGCGTGCCGCCTGAATGAGGTCGACCAGCGCGCCCTCGTGATTGCTCTGGGCGAACTCGACCGCGAGGCCCAGGCGCAACGCCTCGGCCCGGCATGCCTTTTCGACATCTGCCAGGGTTTCGCGGCCGTAGATCTCCGGCTGCCGCTTGCCCAGCATGTTGAGATTGGGCCCGTTGAGCACCAGCACCGGCTTCTTGGCCGGTGGACGCCGGGCGGCCTTCGCGGCCAAGCCTGCCTCCCTAGGTTCACACGCGCAATTCACATGTGGCGGGCGTTATAGCATGACGAATCGGGGCCACAAGACGGGGTGAGGCGAGCCTCTATGTGGTGCCCCTCAGTGCCGTGGCATGTGCGAACAGCCTGTCGGACAGGGCGTCGAAGCCACGTCTTTCGTCGGGGCTGAGCGCCTTGTAGAGCCGGGCCTCGTAGCCGAGGGCGAGGGGGACGATGCGCGCATGCATGGCGCGGCCGCGGGCGCTCAGCTTCAGCGAGGCGCGGCGGCGGTCGCTGCGGTCGGTTGCACGTTCGACCAGGCCTCGCTTCATGAGGCCCGCGACCGCCCGGCTGACGGCCACCTTGTCCATGACGATACGCTGCCCCACATCCGAGGCGGTGAGCGGCGCGAAGCGCCCCAGTGCCGCCATGACCCGCCATTGTGTCACCGACAGGCCGAAGGGTTGGGCGTAGAGGTCGTGCAGCGATTCGCTCACCAGCTGGGCCAGGACCGAAAGCCGGTAGGGGAGGAATTTCTCCAGTTCGAGGGCTTGCAAAGCGTTCGGCATAATAGTTACATCTGAAACTAATTCAGCCGGGAGGTCAAATATGGCCAGCATCAGCGAGCGGACTGTCCTCGAGGCCGATCCATTGAACCCGATGGGCACCGACGGCTTCGAGTTCGTCGAATACACCGCGCCCGATCCGGCGGCGCTGGGCGCCTTGTTCGTGGAGATGGGCTTCGTGCGCGTCGCCCGGCACCGATCCAAGGACGTCTCGCTGTTCCGCCAGGGCGACGTGAATTTCATCGTCAACGGCGAGGCGGAGAGCTTCGCTCAGGGCTTCGCCCGCGTGCATGGCCCCAGCGTCTGCGCCATCGCCTTCCGGGTGAAGAACGCGGCCCGCGCCTACAAGCGGGCGCTCTCGCTCGGCGCCTGGGGCGTCGAAAACAAGGTCGGGCCGATGGAGCTCAACATCCCGGCAATCAAGGGCATCGGCGACTCGTTGATCTACCTGGTCGACCGCTACGGCGATCGGGGCAACATCTACGACGTCGATTTCGAGTTTCTGCCGGGCGTCGAGCACAATCCGAAGGGCGTGGGCCTCACCTATATCGACCATCTGACCCACAACGTGCATCGCGGGCGGATGGACGAATGGGCCTCCTTCTATGAGCGCCTGTTCAATTTCCGCGAGATCCGCTACTTCGATATCGAAGGCAAGCTGACGGGGCTGAAATCCAAGGCGATGACCAGCCCGTGCGGCAAGATTCGCATCCCGATCAACGAGAGCACCGACGACAAGTCGCAGATTCAGGAATATCTCGCCGCCTATCACGGCGAGGGCATCCAGCACATCGCGCTCGGCACCGGTGACATCTACGAGACGGTCGAAACGCTCAAGGCCAGGGGCGTGCCGTTCCAGACCGTGCCCGACACCTATTATGAGCAGATCGACAAGCGCCTGCCCGGCCATGGCGAGGACCTGGCGCGGCTGGCAGCCGACCGCATCCTGATCGATGGCGCGCCGACCGAGGGTGGCGGGCTTCTGTTGCAGATCTTCACCCAGACGGTGATCGGCCCCATCTTCTTCGAGATCATCCAGCGCCGGGGCAACGAGGGCTTCGGCGAAGGCAATTTCCGCGCCCTGTTCGAATCGATCGAGCTCGACCAGATCCGTCGCGGCGTATTGAAAGGTTGAATTCCTCCCCCGTCATCGGGGGAGGTGCCCCGCTCACAGCGGGGCGGAGGGGTCAGAAGGTTCGCGATGAAGCTCATGACCCCTCCGTCGGCGTAAGACGCCGACACCTCCCCATTTGAATGGGGAGGAGGTACAAAAGGAGGAACGAATGGCCAAGAACTGGATTCCGCTGCGTCAGGTCGAGGGCACCGCCTCGCGCCAGGCCCATGTCCGTCTGCCCGAAGGCACCTACGAGCGCGAGATCAGCAAGGAGGGCTTCTTCGGCCCCTCGGCGCAGTTCCACCACAAACACAAGCCGACCGATTGGGTCGAGTTCGACGGGCCGATCCGGCCACGCGCGCTCGACCTCAACAAGATGACGGCGCCCATGGGCAGCCCGTGGATGGCCCCGCTCGTCATGGGTAACGCCCACATGCAGATGCGCATCTGGCGTCTGGAGAAGGCGATGACCGAGCTGGCGCGCAACAGCGACGGCGACCAGCTCCTGTTCGTCCACGAAGGCGCTGGCGCCCTGTTCTGCGACTACGGCCACCTCGACTACACCGAGGGTGACTACCTCGTGATCCCGCGCGGCACGATGTGGCGGCTGGAGCCCGCCAGGCCCACCGTGTCGCTGATGATCGAGGCGACCAACGACCACTTCACCCTGCCGGAGAAGGGGCTGGTCGGCCATCACGCGATCTTCGATCCGGCAATGCTCGACACGCCGCGCATCGATGACGCCTTCCGCGGCCAACAGGACGAGCGCACCTGGAAGGTGTCGGTGAAGCGGCGCAACCAGCTCTCGACCGTGACCTTCCCGTTCAATCCGCTCGATGCCGTGGGCTGGCACGGCGACCTCAGCGTCGTGCGCATCAACTGGCGCGACCTCAGGCCGCTGATGAGCCATCGCGTCCACCTGCCGCCGTCGGCGCACACCACGTTCGTGGCCGGCCGCTTCGTCGTCTGTACCTTCGTGCCGCGCCCGCTGGAAAGCGATCCGGAGGCGCTCCGCCTGCCGTTCTTCCACAATAACGACGATTTCGAGGAAGTGATCTTCTATCACAAGGGCAGCTTCTTCAGCCGCGACAACATCCATCCCGGCATGATGACGGTGCATCCGACCGGCTTCACGCATGGCCCGCATCCCAAGGCGTTCAATGCGGCAACAAAACCTGTCGGTAGTGGCGGCAAGACCGAGACCGACGAGGTCGCTGTGATGATCGACACGCGCGACGCGATAGACGTGGCCGACATGCCGGCCGGCGTGGAGTTCGAAGGCTACGTGAAGTCATGGCGGCCGCCGGAGATGAAGCAGGCGGCGGAGTAGGGATAACATCGATGAAACTGGGAACGCTGAAGGAAGGCGGCCGCGACGGCACGCTGATCGTGGTCAACCGCGAGCTCACGCGTGCGGTCCGGGCCACGAACGTGGCGCCGACCTTGCAGCGGGCGCTCGATGACTGGGCGGAAGTCGTCCCGCGGCTGCGGGCGCTTGCCGAGCAGCTCGCCGACGACAAGGCGCCGGGCTCCTTCGAACTCGACAGCACCGCGCTTGCGGCACCGCTGCCGCGCGCCTACCAGTGGGTCGACGGCTCGGCCTACGTCGTTCACGTCGAACTGGTCCGCAAGGCCCGCGGCGTCGAGATGCCGCCGTCGTTCTGGACCGATCCGCTGATGTACCAGGGCGGCTCCGACTCCTTCATCGGCTCGACCGACGAGATCGAGGCCGGGGACGAGGCGTGGGGCATCGACTTCGAGGGCGAGATCGCGGTGTTCGTCGACGACGTGCCGATGGGCACATCGGCCGCCGCCGCGCGAAAGCACATCAAGCTGGTCACGATCCTGAACGACGTGTCGCTGCGCAACCTGATCCCGGCCGAGCTCAACAAGGGCTTCGGTTTCCTCCATGGCAAGCCCGCCACGGCCTTCGCGCCGGTCGCCGTGACGCCCGACGAGCTGAGCGACGCCTGGGACGGCGCCAGGCTCAACCTGCCGCTGATCTCGACGTTGAACGGCAAGGAGTTCGGCCATCCCAACGCCGCCGTCGACCTCACGTTCGATTTCGGCCAGCTCATCGCCCACGCCGCCAAGACCCGTCATCTCGAGGCCGGCACTGTCATCGGCTCGGGGACGGTCGCCAATCGCGATGCCGCGGCCGGCTGTTCCTGCATCGCCGAACGCCGCGTGCGCGAGACTCTGGACGGTGGCAAGCCGGTGACGCCATTCATGAGTTTCGGTGACCGGATCCGCATCGAGATGTTCGACCGCGGCGGCCGGTCGATCTTCGGGGCCATCGACCAGAAGGTCGTGCGCTACACGCCGCCGGCCTAAGCCATGCTAGAGTGATCGCCGGAGGCGGTCATGAAGCTCATCGGCTATTTTCGTTCGTCGGCGGCGTATCGCGTGCGGATCGCGCTCAATCTCAAGGGCATTGCGGTCGAGCACGCCTCGCGGCACCTGCGCAAGGGCGAGCAGAGGGCGCCGGACTACGCCGCCATCAACCCGCAGAAGCTGGTGCCGGCCCTGGTGCTCGATTCGGGCGAGGTGCTGACGCAGTCGCTCGCCATCCTCGAGTACCTGGAGGAGACCCACCCCCAGCCGCCCTTGCTGCCCGGGGATCCGGTCGGCCGGGCGCGCGTGCGGGCGCTGGCGCTCATTCCGACAGCGGACATCCATCCCATCCAGAATCTGCGCGTGATGAACTATCTGCGCGAGAAATTCGGGCAAACCGAGGAAAGCGCCTTCGGCTGGTCGCGTCACTGGATCGAGACGGGCTTCGACGCCTACGAGGCGTCGATCGTGAACGACTCCCGGACCGGTACCTTCAGCCATGGTGACATGCCGACCATGGCCGATCTCTGCCTCATCCCGCAGGTCTTCAACGCCGCGCGCTTCAAGGTCGACATGAAGAAGTACCCGACCATCCAGCGCATCTACGATGTCTGCATGCGGCATCCGGCCTTCGATGCCGCCCAGCCGGCCAGGCAACCGGACGCAGAGGCGTGAAGAAGAGCGTCGTTGCCGGCATTGCGGCGATCGCCCTGATCGCCGGCGGCGCGGCGGCGGTGCCGGCCGTGGAGAGCTATGCGGCGGCACGGATCAAGTCTGAAATCGAGCGCGACGGCACCACGACGGTGGGCGGGATCGAGGTCGGGCTCTTCGATCGCAGCATCTCCTTCACGGATCTGAAGTCCAGCCAGGCGGCCGGGATGTCCGTCGGCCGCTGGCAGGCCTCGGGGCTGGGCTGGCCGCTGGCGGAATTGATGCGCGGCCGCACGCCGCTCGCGGGCTTCCGCTGGGGCGACCCGCTGCAGGCCGGCCGTCTCGAACTCAGCGATCTGCGCATCGGCAGTCCTGACGCTGGCGGTGCATGGAAAATCGACTCGCTCGCCCTCGAAGGGGTCGACCTGGCGCGCTTCGATGCCGGCGACATCGGCCCCTACGGCTCGCTGGTCCTTGTGGCGCGGGCGCTGGGTGCGCTGTCGGTGCGCCGCCTGGAACAGCGCGGCGCCGTCTTCGTCATGCCCGGCAGCGGCGACGCCTTCAGCGTGGCGACGATCGTGATCGAACGCTACGCGGGCGGCCGCATGGCGACGGTCGCCGTCGGCGGCATCGAGGCAACGGCGCCCCAGGGCCGTGCGCCGCTGTTCCGGATAGCCGACGTCGCGATCAGCGGACTCGACGTGCGCCGGAGCCTGGCGGCTTTTTCGTCGGCGGATTGGCGTCCCAATGCCCCGATCGGGCAGGTCAGGGTCGAACGCGGCAGCGCCACGGGCTTCGGCGGCGATACGCTGGCGCGCTATGGTGTGTCGCTGGGCTCCGTCACCGTCGAGACGGTGCGCGAAAGCGACTCGGTCAGCCGATCGCGCACCCGGGTCGACGGCTTCGTGCTGGCGCCGCCGTTGCGCAGCATGGAAAGCCTGAAACTGCGGCTCGCCCTGCAGGCGATGGGTCTGCGCGAACTCAAGTTGAGCTTCGATTGCGCGGGAGCGGAGGACCGCGCCCGCGCCGAGATCACGCTCGACCGTTGTGCCCTCTCAGGTCCCGGCCTTGCGGAGATCAATCTCACCGGCCGGATCGTGGGGGCCGACGAGGCGTTCTGGCATGCCGTCGACGATGGCGATCCGGCTGCCCTCTACGATTCGAAGGCAGCCCTCGCCTCGGCCCGGCTGGTGGTGGCCGACGCAAGCCTGCTGGAACGTTCGCTCAAGGCGCTGGCGGCGACGACGGGACAGCCGGCGGCGGCGACCAAGGCCAGTCTGGCACGCGATATCAGGCGCTTTCAGCCGGCGGGCATGCTGATCACCCAGAATTTGACGCTGCTCCTCGATGCCGTCGCGCGTTTCGTCGAGCAGGGCGGCACCCTGACGTTCGACGCCCGGCCCGAGCCGCCGCTCGCGATCGACAGGATCGATTACCTGACGAGCCCGGGCGCCGATCTGGTCAGTGCGCTCGGCCTGACGGCGACGCTGTCGCGCTAGGGCGGATTCCGCGGAGTTTCGCGGGGTCCTTCAGAAAGTTGACATTTCAGCAGGTTTTGAGCTATTTTTCTGGTAAGTTGGCGCCAGATGCGCCGGCCTTTTCATTCCGGCAAAGACCTGCCCGCGGCCGCCCGCGGGTTCGTGCTCGAAGCACAAGGTCGCCGCCGCGGGTCCTGACCCGTGGACAGACAAAAGAACACGCCCGCGCCTCCTTCCCACCCGGCCCGTCCGGTCGGCCGTCAGGGAGACGCACGAACGACGCCGGCCAGCCGGCGCACCGGGCAAGCTCCTCCGGGGGATGACGGCCGAACGCAAGGAACGACAGAAGAGATCGAGGCCCCCAATCGGGGACAGGTCCGGGCCCAACTTCGGGCCCAACACTCCCACGTTTCAGGTGGGCCCGCCGAGGGTGGGAAAAGATTGAGTTTACTGGCTTCCAGGCGGCTGGAGAGCCGAATTTCTGTATGTCGAGTTGGGCCAACTTTCAAAAGTTGGGCCCGGCGAAGTCGACCTCTTACCGCTTGCGGGCGTCGGCGATCAACTGCTTCAGCGCGGCTGCGTCGACGGCCCCGGGGACGAACTGGTCGCCGATCACGAAGGCGGGGGTGCCACGAACGCCCAGCGCGCCGGCCAGCGCCATGTTGCGGTCGATCAGCTGCTTGAACTTGGGATCGTCCATGTCCTTTTCGAGCAGCGCCACATCGAGGCCGACCGAAGCCGCGATCTCGAGGATGCGCGCGCGATCGAGCTTGGCGCTCGTTTCCATCAACGCGTCGTGGAACGCGAGATGCTTGCCCTGCTTGACCGCGGCCAGCGCCGCGAGGGCCGCGATTCGCGACGGCTCGCCCAGGATCGGCAGATCCTTGTAGATCACCTTGACCTTGCCGTCGGCGGCAACCACCTGCTTCACGGCCTGGTGCGCGCGCTTGCAGTAGGGGCACTGGTAGTCGTTGAAATCGACGATGACGACATCGGCGTTGGCATTGCCGCTGGACGGGCTGTCGGGGTCGGCCAGCAACTCGGCCTTGTGCTGGCGGATCGCCTTCTGCGCCACCGCGTCGCGCTGGTTGTCCTGCTTGCGTTCGAGCTCCTGCATCGCCTCGACCAGCACTTCCGGGTTGGCGATCAGGTATTCACGGATCCTCTTGCCCAGTGCCCCCTTGTCGCCGGCGTCAGCGGTTGCGGCCGGCGCGGCGAGGCGGGCAGGCGTGGTGGCGCCCGCGGCGAGGAGCGCGCCGCCGCCGATCAGGGCAGCGCAAAGAGCAAGTAGGATCGAACGCATTGTCGTGAACTCCGGAACAAGAGGTGAGGGGCCGGCGGCGTGACCGGAGCGATCGTCAGCGGCGCGGACGCGTGTTGATATAGGCCTTGATGTCCTGGGCGCGCTGCCACGCCGGCGTGCCGGGCTGCAGGCTGCGTTCGGCGGTCGCTGCGTGCGACTGCGCCTCGGCGCGCTGGCCGCGCAGGATCGCCATTTCGGCGCGGGCGAGCGACGTCATGCCGGCGTTGTTCTGCTTGGAATAGGCGGATGCCAGCAGCCGCCACAGTTCGAACGAGCCGGATTCCTGCTGCACGGCGAGTTCGAGGTTGCGGATGGCCTCGCGGTCGTTCTCGGCATTGTTGGTATCGAGAAGCGCCCGCGCCAGGTCGATCTTCAGGATGCCCGTTGACGGCAACAACTGGACGGCGCGGCGGTAGGGGCCGACGGCCTCGGCGGCGCGGCCGTTCTCGTAGAGCATCTGCCCCTTGACCTCGTGGAAGTAGGGGTCGTTGGGATATTCCTTCAGCAGGCCGTCGATGGTGAGCAGCCCCGAGCCGAGATTGCCCCGGCGGTAGAGAGCGATGGCACGGGCATAGCGTGCCGGCACCGACCGGTCGGCCTCGCTGAAGCGCTGCAGGGCGACATCGGGCACGATGAAGCCGTAGAGCTTGGCGACCATGCGATGATGCATGTTGAGGAATTGGGGCGTGTCGGGCGTATTGGCGTAGGGCGAGCGTGCCGCGGCTTCCTCGAACGCGGA
>NZ_SCVH01000135.1 GCF_004296935.1 Reyranella sp. | reverse complement strand
CGGTTTTCGTACCGGTTCGGTCATGGGCATGGTGGGCGCATCGCTTGCCGCCCTTGGCCTCGGCCTCGGTAGCTTTCCGGTGATGTGCCTGGGCGGAATTTTCCTCGGCAACGCCATTGCCAACATGCAGCTTTACCGTTTTGCCGCCGTCGAGCTGGCGCCCGGTGCGTTTCGCGCCCAGGCGATCTCCTACGTAACGGCAGGCGGCGTGATCGCGGGCATCGTCGGTCCGAGCCTGGCGCGTTTCACGCCGGATCTCTGGATACCGCTCTTCCAGGCCAGTTTCGTGGCCGTCGTCATTGTCCACATCATCGTCTTCGTCATTCTGGGCTTCATCGAGTTTCCCGCCGTGAAGCCGGAGGATACCGCCGGCCCGCAACGGCCGCTGTTCGAGATCGTCACCCAGCCGACCTATTTGGTGGCCTGCGCCGGCGCCATTATCGCCTTCGGCGTGATGTCCTTCGTCATGGCGGCCTCGCCGCTCGCCATCGTCCAGTGCGGCCTCAGCCGGACCGAGGCGCCGATCACGATCTTCGTGCACGTGATGGGCATGTTCGTGCCATCGTTCTTCACAGGCCATCTGATCGCCCGGTTCGGCATCTTCAACATCATGACTGCCGGTGTGGCGATCCTGGTCGCCGGCGTGGCTGTGGCCCTGATGGGGGTCACCGAATGGCACTTCCGGATCACCATGACCCTGAATGGGCTGGGCTGGAACTTTCTGTTCGTCGGTGCCACGACCCTACTCACCACCACCTACCGGCCGGCCGAGCGCGGCAAGGCCCAGGCTTTCAACGATTTCATGGTGTTCGGCGTCACCACCGTGGCCAGCCTGATGGCGGGCGTCGTGCTGGAACTCGAGGGCTGGGCCGTTCTTAACTATGTGGCGCTGACGCTGGTTCTCGTTGCCCTGGCCGTCATCACCGTCTTCCGGCTGCGGCATCCTTCGCGCGTCTGACGCCAAGTCTTTGAGGCAATGGGATTATTCCCACTGCCTTCCTTGCGCGGACGGGGCCGTTCTGTCATTTTCCGCCCGCCTCGCGCCGGGGGGAGTCAATGACTTCGGCGAGCGCAGGGCTGAAAATGCCGCAAAAACAATAGGTTAGAAACTATGTCTCCTGTTCTTATGGCCGTCCTAGGCTGCGGCGTCATCGCCGTGCTGTACGGCGTCGTAACCGCGTCGCGTGTCATGGCGGCCGACGCCGGCACGCCGCGCATGCAAGAGATCGCGCAGGCCATTCAGGAAGGTGCGGGCGCCTATCTGCGACGCCAGTACACGACCATCGCCATCGTTGGCGTCGTCGTCCTGGTCGTGCTCGCCGCCTTGCTTGGCAAATACTCGGCTGTGGGCTTCCTGATCGGCGCCGTGCTGTCGGGTGCCACCGGCTTCATCGGCATGAACGTGTCAGTGCGCGCCAACGTGCGCACCGCCGTGGCTGCCCAGAAGAGCCTGGCCCAGGGTCTCGACCTCGCCTTCAAGGCAGGCGCGGTGACCGGCATGCTGGTCGCGGGCCTCGCCCTGATCGGCGTCGGCGGCTACTACGCCATCCTGCTCAAGATGGGCGTCCCGGGCGGCAGCCGCGACATGATCGACGCGCTGGTCTCGCTGGGCTTCGGCGCTTCGCTGATCTCGATCTTCGCCCGTCTCGGCGGCGGCATCTTCACCAAGGGTGCGGACGTCGGCGGCGACATGGTCGGCAAGGTAGAGGCGGGAATTCCCGAAGATGACCCGCGCAACCCGGCCACCATCGCCGACAACGTCGGCGACAACGTCGGCGACTGTGCCGGCATGGCGGCCGATCTGTTCGAGACCTATGCGGTGACGGTCGTTGCCACGATGGTCCTGGCGTCGATCTTCTTCGCCGCCGATCCGATGCTGGTCTCCAAGCTGATGGCCTATCCGCTGGTCATCGGGGGCGCCTGCATCATCACCTCGATCATCGGCACCTACTTCGTCCGACTCGGCTCGAACGGCAACATCATGTGGGCGATGTACAAGGGCGTGATCGTGGCCGCCGTGCTGTCGATCCCGGCCATCTACTTTGCCACCGACCGCCTTGTTGGCATGAGCACGGTGCTGAAGGTGGGCGATCGTTCGTTCACCGGCATGTCGCTGTTCTGGTGCTCGCTGGTCGGCCTGGCCATCACCGGCCTGATCGTCTGGATCACCGAGTACTACACCGGCACCGACTATCGTCCGGTCAAGGCCGTCGCCAAGGCGTCGGTCACCGGCCACGGCACCAACGTCATCGCCGGTCTTGCGATGTCGATGGAAGCCACGGCGCTGCCGGCCCTGCTGATCTGCGCCGGCATCGTGATCTGCTACGTGCTGGCTGGCCTGTTCGGCATTGCCATCGCCACAACCGCGATGCTGGCGCTGGCCGGCATGGTGGTGGCGCTCGATGCCTACGGCCCGGTCACCGACAACGCCGGCGGCATCGCCGAAATGGCGGGACTGCCGAAGGAAGTGCGCAAGAACACCGATGCGCTCGATGCCGTCGGCAACACCACCAAGGCCGTCACCAAGGGCTACGCCATTGCTTCGGCCGGCCTCGGCGCGCTGGTGCTGTTCGCAGCCTACACATCGGACCTCGACTACTTCATCGCCCAGGGCAAGCTCGGCATCAAAGCGGTCGATTTCTCCCTCAAGAATCCGTACGTCGTGGTCGGACTTCTGATCGGCGGCGGCCTGCCGTATCTGTTCGGTGGCATGTCGATGCTGGCCGTCGGCCGTGCCGCCCAGTCGGTGGTCGAGGAAGTGCGTCGCCAGTTCAAGGAGAAGCCCGGCATCATGGCGGGCACGGATCGGCCGGACTACGGCCGGGCCGTCGACATGCTCACCAAGTCGGCGATCAAGGAGATGATGATCCCGTCGCTGCTGCCGGTGCTGTCGCCGATCGTGCTGTTCTTCGTGATCTCTTGGATCGCCGGCCGCTCCGACGCCTTCGCGGCGGTTGGCGCCATGCTGCTGGGCGTCATCGTCACGGGCATCTTCGTCGCCATTTCGATGACGGCGGGTGGCGGTGCCTGGGACAACGCCAAGAAATACATCGAGGAAGGCCATTTCGGTGGCAAGGGATCCGAGGCCCACAAGGCTGCGGTGACCGGCGACACCGTCGGCGATCCGTACAAGGACACGGCCGGCCCGGCCGTGAATCCGATGATCAAGATCGCGAACATCGTGGCCCTGTTGCTGCTCGCCGTCCTCGCACACTGAGGCGTCGACACCGAATGCTACGGAAAAGCCCCGGTCCAAAAGGACCGGGGCTTTTTCTATGCGCCTGTGGATAAGGTGGGCCCTTGCGTGTGGCCTCAGATGCCGCCGCCGGTCGGCGCACCCGGGCTGGTTTGGTTCTTGCCGGCGGGGTTGAACTTGCCGACGTTGCCCAGGATCTGCTCGAGCACCGTGAGCTCCTTGCCCGAGGTCGGCGTGATGCGCTGGACCATGGCGATGTTCTCGGCATCCTTCAGGTCGTAGTTCTTGATCGCCTGGATGCGTCCGGACTCGTTGAACGTGACCTGGATCACCTTCTGCTCGGTGATCACGGGCTTCAGGAAGGCGAACGATTCCTGCGTTTCGCTGATGAAGTACCAAATGTTCGGGTTGAAGGTGGAGACCGCCGACGGCGAGCCGACGAGGCGTATGACGTCCTCGCGGCTCTGGGTACCGGCCTCGAGTTTCTCCACCGAACCGGGCGTGGGGGCGAAGCCACGCTGATTGAAGGTGGCATCGCAGCCGGGCAGCGCCACCAGGGCGGGGGCGAGCAGGGTGCCGGCGAGGGCGAGGGAGGCAATGCGGCGCATGAGGGGATCTTGCGTAGGGCTTGGGTTCCGGGGAAAGACGGTGCACAACATGTCGCGATGGTCGTTCCGGGTCAACTTGGGCCCGTGACCGCAGGGAGCTGGGTCGTGTTCCGCCGCAAGAGCGCCGAAGACAAATTTGCCGCTACTTTCTACGCCAGGACGGCGGAGCAGGCGCGTCTGCCCGAATTGTTCGATGCCTGCGGCATTCCCGACACGCTCGATGGCCGATTCGATTCCCTGGCCCTGCATGCGGCCCTTGCCATTGACCGTCTGCGCCGCGAGCCCGACGGCGAGCGGCTGGCGCAGGCCTTCTTCGATGCCATGTTCCGACATCTCGACGTCACGCTGCGCGAACTCGGAGTCCAGGACCTGGGCGTCGGGCGCCGGATCAAGATCATGGCCGAGGGACTGCATGGGCGGGCGCTCGCCTACCGCGAGGCGCTTGCCGGGGGCCCGACACCGCTGGCCGAGGTCTTGCGGCGCAACGCCTATGGCGGTAGTCCGCCTGCCGCCCACGCCGTGGGCCGCCTCGAAGCGCATGTGGCCGCTCATGCTCGAAGGCTGGCCAATACATCTCGCAATGATTTGATAAAGTAGTTTAAGATAATGTCAGAATATTTTGATAACAAACATAAATCTGAGATAGAGCGTGTCATCGATCTGGACCGGATGGCCAGGTCGGGCTCGGCCTTGGACATTGTCGCCAGTGAGAGCGAGTGTGCGGCGCTTGCCAAGCGTTTCGGTTTTCTCGGTCTCCAGGCCTTCGCTGCCCGGGTAACCGTTGATCTGCAACCGGGCGGTCAGGTCGTGGTCGAGGGCCGGTTGCGCGGAAAGATCATCCAGGCCTGCGTTTTGACCCTGGAGCCGGTCACCCAGGAACTCGACGATGTCTTCCGTATCGTCTTCCAGAAGGATTTGGCCGAGGAGCGCGATCCGGAGAGCGGGGAGGCCGTGCTGAACGCCCAGGCCGACGCGCCGGAGCCGCTGACGGGAAATATGCTCGATGTCGGCGAAATTGTCGCCGAGCAGCTCGCACTGGCTGCCGAACCCTACCCGCGCCGGGCCGGCGTGAAACTGGAGGATGTCCTGCCCAAATCCAAGGGGGCCGGCCGGCGGGGAGCGCCTGGCCAGCAGCGGCATCCGTTCGCTGGCCTGGCAGCCCTCAGGGACAAGCCCCGCCGCGGCCGCTAAACTGTTGCAGTGGTGGAACGATTTAGCTAGAGAAGGCCGCCCGCCGCGCCGCTAGAGCGCGGCTCAGCTTTTTGGGGCCAGCGTTGGCGCGGCCCCGTCGTGGAGATCGTTATGGCCGTTCCCAAGAAGAAGATTTCGAAGTCCCGCCGCAATATGCGCCGGTCCCATCACGCGGTGCCGGTCATGGCGTTCATCGAATGCAAGAATTGCGGTGAGCTCAAGCGGCCGCACATGGTTTGCTCGCATTGCGGTTACTATCGCGAGGACATGCCGGTCCTAGCCGACGCGACGTCGGCCGAGAAGTAGGCCGCAGCGCGCCGCCGGCAATGCGCTGGCAACAGACAGGCAGAGCGTCCCCGTGAGCGTGGGCAAGGTCGTTCTCGCACTCGACGGCATGGGCGGTGATCAGGCGCCCGAAGTCGTCGTGAACGGCGCCGACATTGCCCGTGAACGCTACCCCGGGGCGTCCTTCCTCCTGTTCGGCGATCCGGCCCGACTGAAGCCGCTGGTCGACCGGCGCAAGGGACTGGCCCAGGCCCTCGAGATCGTTCCGGCCGAGGATGCGGTCAGTCCCGACGACAAACCGTCCTTCGCGCTGCGCCGCCGCCGTCAGTCGAGCATGTGGCTCGCCGTGGACGCCGCGGCCCAGGGGCGCGCCGATACGGTGGTATCGGCTGGCAACACCGGCGCACTGCTCGCCATCTCGATGGTGGCCATGCGCATGCTCCCGGGCGCCCATCGGCCGGCCCTGGCCTCGTTCATGCCGACCAACCGGGGCGAGACGGTCATGCTGGATCTCGGTGCCAATCTCGAGTGCGACGCCGAAAATCTCGCCGAGTTCGCCGTCATGGGCAGCGTGTTCGCCCAGGTCCTGCTGGGGCTCAGCGAGCCGGCGGTAGGCCTGCTGAATGTCGGCTCCGAGGAACTGAAGGGGCACGAGGAACTGCGGCAGGCGGCCATGATGCTGCGCCGTGAAGGCTCGCCGGTCTCCTTCCACGGATTTGTCGAGGGCAACGACATCGGCGTCGGAAAGGTCGACGTGGTCGTGACCGACGGCTTCACCGGCAATATTGCCCTCAAGGCCATCGAAGGCACCGCCAAGCTCTATACCGGCTTCGTGCGCGATGCGTTCAAGACCTCAACTTTTGCCAAGATCGGCTATCTCTTCGCCTCGGGGGCCTTGGTTAAAATGCGCAAGCGCGTCGATCCGCGGCGCTACAATGGTGGCGTCTTCGTCGGACTCGATGGAATCTGCGTGAAGAGCCACGGCGGCACCGATGCGCTGGGCTTTGCCTACGCCATCGGCGTGGCGATCGACATGGTCCGATACGACTACAGGAGCAAGCTGGTCGAGGGACTGGCCAAGTTGCATGAGGTGGCGTCGACCGCGGAGGCGCCGGCGCTGCAGGCAGGCGGAGGAGGCGCGTGATTCGTTCCGTCGTTCAGGGTTGCGGCTCCTACCTGCCGGAGCGTGTGGTTACCAACGCCGACCTCGCCAAGAAGATGGATACCTCCGACGAGTGGATCCAGCAGCGTACCGGCATTCGGCAGCGCCATATCGCGGCCGATGGCGAGATGACGTCGCATCTGGCGCTCAAGGCCTCGGAGAGGGCGCTCGAGCATGCCGGCCTGAAGGCATCCGACCTCGATCTCATCGTGCTGGCGACGGCGACGCCCGATGAAACGTTTCCCGCTACCGCGACCCGCGTGCAGGCCCAGCTCGGCATGACGAGGGGTGCCGCCTTTGACGTCCAGGCCGTGTGCGCCGGCTTCGTCTATGGCCTGTCGGTGGCCGACAGCATGATCAAGAATGGCCTCGCGTCGACGGCGTTGGTGATCGGCGCCGAGACCTTTTCCCGCATCCTCGACTGGGACGATCGCGGGACCTGCGTGCTGTTCGGCGATGGCGCCGGTGCGGTCGTGCTGCGGGCCGAGGAGGGCAAGGGGACGTCGGCCGACCGCGGCGTGCTCGCCAATGCCCTTCATTCCGACGGCCGCCAGCACGACATCCTCTATGTCGACGGCGGCCCGTCCTCGACCCGGACCACCGGCTTCCTGCGCATGGAAGGCAAGGAGGTCTTCAAGCACGCCGTCGTGAATATGGCGGCGGTGGTGGGCGAGGTGCTGGCCAAGGCCGGCTTCGCGACCAAAGACATCGACTGGCTGGTGCCGCACCAGGCAAACAAGCGCATCATCGACGGCACCGGGCGCAAGCTCGGCCTGGCGCCCGAACGGGTGGTGATCACGGTCGATCGCCATGCCAACACGTCGGCGGCCTCGATTCCGCTGGCGCTCGATACCGCGGTCAAGGACGGGCGCATCAAAAAGGGCGATCTGCTGCTGCTGGAAGGCATCGGCGGCGGCCTTGCCTGGGGCGCTTCGCTGGTTCGCTGGTAGGGTTTCTCGTCCGGGCAGCGATTGAAACAAAATTGCCCGCAACGGAACGAGAACAGACGGCGATTCAAGTCCAGCCTCTATCCTCCTGATATTGACCGCTTTCCAACCTTAGAGTAAGGATTAAGTGGGGGAAGGAAGGGTACCGGAGTGGAAGGCCGGACTATCACGCGTGCCGATCTGAGCGAGTCCGTGTTCCAGGAAGTGGGACTGTCTCGCAATGAATCCAGCGATCTCGTAGAGACGATTCTCTCCGAAGTCGTGGAAGCCTTGGCGCGTGGCGAATCGGTGAAGATCTCGTCTTTCGGGAGTTTCACGGTTCGCGACAAAGGGCAGCGCGTGGGCCGCAATCCGAAGACGGGGCAGGAAGTACCGATTCTGCCGCGACGGGTACTCGTCTTTCGAGCGTCGAACGTCCTTAAATCTCTGA
>NZ_SCVH01000134.1 GCF_004296935.1 Reyranella sp. | reverse complement strand
CTTGCCGCCGCGCGCGGCCGGGCGACCGCCGCCACCGCCCGATGCCGGGGCACTGCCGCCGGCATCATCGTCCATGCCGCCGGCCGGACCGCCACCGCCGCCCTCGCCGCCGCTGCGGCCGTCGAGCATCGTCAGCGCGCCGCCGAAGCGCGGGATCACGACCTCGGTCGTGTAGCGCTCCTGGCCGCTCTGGTCGGTCCACTTGCGCGTCGAGAGCTGGCCCTCGATGTAGATCTTAGAACCCTTGCGCACGAACTTCTGGGCGACTTCCGCCAGCTTCTCGTTGAAGATGACGACGCGGTGCCACTCGGTGCGCTCCTTACGCTCGCCGCTTTGGCGATCCCGCCACGTATCCGACGTGGCAATAGACATGTTCACCATGGATCGGCCGTCCTGCATAGACTTCACTTCCGGGTCGCGACCCAGGTTGCCGACGAGAATGACTTTGTTGACGCTGCCCGCCATGGGGGCCTCCTTCGCTTTCCCGGTGCCGCGGGTCGCGGCACCTACCTCACGGCGCGCAAGGTAGACCCACCCGCCTGTGGGCAGCCACCAATTTTGGGTTGTGTCGATCCGGAGACCCGACGTGAGGCTGGCTCATGGCAGCCCTCTGACAATTCATTGGCCGTGCAAGCAGAGCCTCCCCTATCCTCCGGCCCCATGAGCAAATCCTTCCACGTTCCCGAGGTCTCCCGAGGCCAAGCCTACGCCATGCTGGGCGGGGCGGCGCTGATGATGACCCTGGCCATGGGCATCCGGCAGAACCTCGGCCTGTTCCAGGCGCCGGCGTCCAAGGAACTGGGCATCGCCATCTCCGACTTCGCCCTCGCGATCTCCGTACAGCAGGTTGCCTGGGGCCTCAGCCAGCCGATCGCCGGTGTGTTCGCCGACAAGCACGGCACGCGCTGGGTGGCGCTGATCGGCAGTGCCCTGTTCATCCTTGGCATCTGGCTCACGGCCACCGCTGAGGGCGCCCTTGCGATCGTGCTGGGGGCTGGCGTGCTGATCGGCGTAGCGCTCGCCTGCACGACCTCGGGCATCACGGCCAATATCGCCGCTCGCGTGGTCGAGCCCAACCGGCGCACGCTTGCCTTCGGACTCGTCTCGGCCGCGGGCTCGGTCGGCACCATGCTGACGGCGCCGATTGCCGCCTACCTTCTCAATACCGACGGCTGGCGGGCCGCGGTTTGGGCCTTCGTCATTCTCGCCTTCGCCATGCTGCCGGCCGCCTGGATCGGCAGCCGCGCCGACAGGTTGCCCAACAGCCTGCCGACCGACCGCGATCTGACGCTGATGGGTGCCCTCGAGGAGGCGCGCCGCCACAGCGGCTACGTCGTCATGGCGATAGCCTTCTTCGTCTGCGGGCTGCAGCTCGTGTTCCTCACCACCCACCTGCCGACCTACCTCGCCCAGTGCGGCATGGATGCGAGCTACAGCGCCATCGCCCTGATGCTGATCGGCGGCTTCAACATCCTGAGCTCTTGGCTGTTCGGCTGGCTGGGCGACCGCTATCCCAAGCGCCTGCTGCTGGGCGGCATCTATCTTCTGCGCTCCCTCACGCTGGCACTGTTCTTCATGTTTCCGCCGACCCCGCTCAGCGTGATCCTGTTCGGTGCCGCCATGGGCACGCTGTGGCTGGGTGTCATCCCCCTGGTCAACGGCCTGGTGGTGCAGATCTTCGGCCTGCGCTTCCTGTCGACCCTGACCGGCATCGCCTTCCTGAGCCACCAGGCGGGCTCGTTCCTCGGGGCCTGGGGCGGCGGCTATCTCTTTGATCTGATGGGTTCCTACGACCTCGCCTGGAAGATCGGCGTCCTGGTCGGGCTGGCCGCCGGCACCATGCAGTTGCTGATGAACGACCGGCCCACGGACCGCGTGCTAGCAGCGCAAGCACAGACGGCCTGATATCAAGGCTGGCGGGCCTGGGGGTTAATCGCCATATGCGGTGATCCCGCGCATACCCTATTCTCCGGTCCCTATGGCCAAATCCCGCTTACCCGTCGCCGAGCCGCACCGTTTCATTTCGATCCGTGGTGCGCGCGAGCACAATCTCAAGAACGTCGACCTCGACCTGCCGCGCGACCGGCTGGTGGTGATCACCGGTCTGAGCGGTTCCGGCAAGTCCTCGCTTGCCTTCGACACGGTCTACGCCGAGGGCCAGCGCCGCTACGTCGAGAGCCTGTCGTCCTATGCGCGCCAGTTCCTCGAGCTGATGCAGAAGCCCGACGTCGATTCCATCGAGGGCCTGTCGCCGGCGATCTCGATCGAGCAGAAGACGACCTCGCGCAACCCGCGCTCGACGGTCGGCACCGTCACCGAGATCTACGACTATCTCCGCCTGCTGTTCGCGCGCGTCGGCGTGCCTTACTCGCCGGCGACCGGCCTGCCGATCGAGAGCCAGACGGTTTCGCAGATGGTCGATCGCGTCAAGGCGATGGCCGACGGCACGCGGCTCTACCTGATGGCGCCGATCGTGCGCGGCCGCAAGGGTGAGTACCGCAAGGAACTGCAGGAGCTGCAGCGCAAGGGCTTCCAGCGCGTAAAGGTCGACGGCAAGCTCTACGAGATCGCCGAGGCGCCGGCGCTCGACAAGAAATACAAGCACGACATCGACGTGGTCGTGGACCGCATCGTGGTGAAGCCCGACCTCGGCAATCGCCTCGCCGATTCGATCGAGACGGCGCTCACCCTGGCCGAGGGCCTCGCCATCGCCGAGAACGCCGACACCGGTGAGCGCACGGTGTTCTCGGCCCGCTTCGCCTGTCCGGTCTCGGGCTTCACCATCGAGGAAATCGAGCCCAGGCTGTTCTCCTTCAACGCCCCGCAAGGCGCCTGCCCGGCGTGCGACGGTCTCGGCGTGAAGATGTTCTTCGATCCCGAGATGGTGGCGCCGGACGATCGTCTGTCGCTGGCCGAAGGCGCGATCGCGCCATGGGCCGATTCCTCGGGCCAGTATTACATGCAGACGCTCGAGAGCATCGCCAAGCACTTCAAGGTCAAGATGTCGACGCCGTGGCGCGACCTGCCCAAGAAGGTGCGCGACACCATCCTCCAGGGCAGCGGCGGCGAATCCATCGCCATGCGCTACGACGACGGCATTCGCCAGTACCAGACCACCAAGCCGTTCGAGGGGGTCATCCCCAACCTCGACCGTCGCTGGAAGGAGACCGATTCCTCCTGGGTGCGCGAGGAGCTCGAGCGTTTCCAGCACGAGAGCAAGTGCGAGGTCTGCGGCGGCGCGCGGCTGAAGCCCGAGGCGCTGGCCGTCAAGATTGGCGGGCTGCACATCAGCCAGGTCACCGAATTCTCGATCGGCGATGCCGTCAGGTGGTTCCTCGACCTGCCGCCCAAGCTCACGGCCAAGCAGCGCGAGATCGCCGAGCGCATCCTGAAGGAGATCAACGAGCGGCTGGGATTCCTCGACAACGTCGGCCTCTCCTACCTCACGCTCGACCGTGGCTCAGGCACGCTGTCGGGCGGCGAAAGCCAGCGCATCCGGCTCGCCTCCCAGATCGGCTCCGGCCTCACCGGCGTGCTCTATGTGCTCGACGAGCCGTCGATCGGCCTGCACCAGCGCGACAACGACCGGCTGCTGAAAACACTGACCCGACTGCGCGACCTCGGCAACACGGTGCTGGTGGTCGAGCACGACGAGGACGCGATCCGCTCCGCTGACCATCTGGTCGACATGGGCCCGGGCGCCGGCGCGCACGGCGGCCATGTCATTGCCCAGGGCACGCCCGAGGAAGTCATGCGCAACAGCGCCAGCCTCACCGGCCAGTATCTCTCCGGCTTCCGCCAGATCCCCATCCCCAAGGTACGGCGCGAGCCGCCACCCCAGGGCAAGGGCGGCCGCTGGCTGACGGTCAAGGGCGCCAAGGAGAACAATCTCCAGAACGTCACGGCCAGCATTCCGCTCGGCACCTTCACCTGCGTCACCGGCGTGTCAGGCAGCGGCAAGAGCACGCTGATCGTCGAGACGCTCTACAAGGCGCTCGCCAAGCGGCTGAACAATGCCCGCGAGCATGCCGGCGTGCACAGCGGGCTCGACGGCGTGGGCCACCTCGACAAGATCGTCGACATCGACCAGTCGCCGATCGGCCGCACGCCTCGTTCCAATCCCGCCACCTACACTGGCGCCTTCTCGCCGATCCGCGACTGGTTCTCGCAGCTGCCGGACTCGACGGAGCGCGGCTACAAGCCCGGGCGCTTCTCGTTCAACGTCAAGGGCGGGCGCTGCGAAGCCTGTCAGGGCGATGGCGTCATAAAAATCGAGATGCACTTCCTGCCCGACGTCTACGTCCAGTGCGACGTCTGCAAGGGCAAACGGTACAACCGCGAGACACTCGAGATCGTCTTCCGCGGCAAGTCGATCGCCGACGTACTCGACATGACGGTCGACGAGGGCTGCGAATTCTTCAAGGCCGTGCCGATCATCCGCGACAAGCTTCTGACCCTGCAGCAGGTCGGCCTCGGCTACATCCACATCGGCCAGCAGGCGACCACGCTCTCGGGCGGCGAGGCGCAGCGCGTCAAACTCGCCAAGGAACTGTCGCGCCGCGCCACCGGCCGCACGCTCTACATTCTCGACGAGCCGACCACCGGCCTGCACTTCGAGGACGTGCGCAAGCTTCTCGAAGTGCTTCACCGCCTGGTCGAGACCGGCAACACGGTGCTGGTGATCGAGCACAATCTCGAAGTCATCAAGACCGCTGACTGGGTCCTCGATCTCGGTCCCGACGGCGGCGCCGGCGGCGGCCGGCTGGTCGCCGAAGGTCCGCCCGAGGCGATCGTGAAGGTGGCCGAGAGCTACACCGGCCAGTACCTCGCCCGCCACCTGCCGCGCAGTTCAGCGACCAAGAAGCGGGCCTAGCTTCCGGCGGGTCGTCGCTGCCACCCGATGTCGCCAAGGTCGTAGCCGAACTGGCGCTCGACGACGTCGGGCGTGGCGTCCGAGGCATCACCCTTGCGGCCGGCGACGCGGGCCTGGGCCACCTCCTTGGGCACGTCGAGCCAGATGCCCTCAAAGGGCACGCCGATCCGGGCCGCGAGCGCCTCTGCTGCCTGACGCTTGTCCGCGCGGGCAAAGACCGCGTCGAGCACGACGCTGTGACCAGCTCGCAAGATACGTTCAGCGCGCGACAGAAGAGCAGCGTAGACCCGGGCCGAGGACTCGGGTGAATAGCTTCCCGCCGGCATCCGCTCCTCCAGTCCGATGCCGGCCAGGCGCTTGCGCTCGACGTCGCTCCGCACCACGGCGGCGCCAGGTGTCCGGCCGATATCCGGGGCCAGCCTCAGCGCCAGGGTCGTCTTGCCGCTGCCCGACAGACCACCGACGGCCATGAGGCGTGGCGGCACCGGCTGCAGGAAGGCAAGTGCTGCCCGCTGGTAGGCCCGCGCGGGAGCGTTGTCAGCGCCGCTGACAGCGGTCGCCGAGGAATCGACATAGGCCCGGATCGAGGCACGGCGCGCGAGAAAGAGCGGCAGCAATGCCAGCGCTTCATCGTGTGGCGCCGCCGGCAGCTCGGCGATCCGCCACAGCCATTCGTTCAACAGCCGGTTGGCGAGCGCCCCCAGGCCCTGCCGCGACAGGTCCATCAAGGTGAAGGCGAGATCATAGAGGACGTCGATGTTGGCGATCTTGTCGGAGAATTCGATGGCGTCGAACGGCACCGGCTCACCGGCCAGCAGCACGATGTTGCGCAGGTGGAGATCGCCGTGGCAGCGCCGTACCGCCCCGGCCGCCTGGCGCCGCGCCACCAGATCCATCCACGGCTCGAGCGCCCGCGGCATCGCCTCGGCCAGCGCCTCGCTGGTCGGCGGATCGAGGCGCTCGCCGGCCTCGCGCATCTGGCGCACGTCGGCGGCCACCGAGTGCCGGTAGTCGTCGGGCCCGCTGAAGCCCGCGGCAATCGCCGGCAAGCCATCGTGAAAGCGGGCGACGCGCGCACCCAGCGCCGTCATCAGTTCCGGCGTCAGCGCGCCGCGCGCTGCCATGCGATCGAGCAGCCCGTCTTCGTCGAAGCGGCGCATGACGACCAGCCAGTCGACCGCATCGTCGCACGCCTCGCCCGGCTCGCCCAGCACGAGGGCGCCGTCGCGGCCGCGCCGGACCGGCGCAACCCCGAGATAGACCTCGGGCGCGAGCTGGCGGTTGATGTCGATCTCGGCGGCGCACATGACGGCGCGCCGGCCCGAAGTAGAGAAATCCATGTAAGGAAACTTCACCGCGCGCTTCAGCTTGTAGGCGCGCTCGCCCGAAAGAAACACGACGGCGCCATGGGTGTCGATGCGCCGCGCCGGCGCCAGCCGGGCGCCGAGAAAGTCGATGACCTCCGACTGATCTTCTACGACGAAGGATGGACGGGTTGTCACGGTTTCAAGCGAACCCGACACGTCGTTCCTCGACGCCGAAGGGATCGACGTGAAGGATGATCTCGGCATCCGGGAATGCCGCCTGGATATCGGCTTCGACCTGGTCGCCGATCTCGTGCGCCCGCGTGAGGGCGAGCGTGGGGTCGAGTTCGATGTGAAGCTGGATGAATTTGGTGAGACCCGAGGATCGGGTGCGCAGGTCGTGGATGTCCTGTACCTCGGGATGACGCCTGGCGATGTCCACGATACGCAGCCGATCCGCGTCCGGAAGCTCCCGATCCATCAGCACGTCGAGCGAGCCGCGCCCGACACCCCAGGCACCATGGATCAGGTACAGCGCCACTAGGGCCGCCATGCCGGCGTCGATCAGCGGCTGGTTGAAACGGCCTGCCAGGAACAGCGCGATACCGACCGCAACGTTGCTCACGAGATCGGTCTTGTAGTGTGCCTTGTCGGCGCCGATGGCGATGGAGCCGGTCCGCTTCACGACGTAGTTCTGGAAGACCACCAAAGCCAGGGTGAGCACGATGGCGAGCAGGCTGACGGCCACGCCCACCGCCTCATGCCGGACCTCGTGCGGATGCAGGAGGCGGTCGCCCACCGTCAGCAGCAGGCCGCCACCCGACGCAGCGATGAAGCCGGCCTGGGTCAATCCCGCCAAAGCCTCGGCTTTCCCATGACCGAAGCGGTGGTCGGCGTCGGCCGGAGTCAGCGCCTGGCGGACGGCGAGGAAGGTGACCAGGGAAGCGAGGAAGTCGAGCGACGAGTCGACCAGCGACGACAGCATGCTGACCGACTCGGTGATCAGCCAGGCCGCCGTCTTGGCGCCGATCAGGGCCACCGCCACCGCCATCGAGGCGATGGTCGCTGCCCGCATCAGACGCGGAAGATCGGCCGTCATCATCGCCTCAGGGGAAGAGCGTCCGTGTGGTCCAGGGCTCACCCGGCCCCGGCCGGCGATATTCGAGGCGGTCGTGCAGCCGAAACGCCCCATCCTGCCAGAATTCGATCAGCAGGGGCTGCAGCCGGAACCCGGACCAATGGGCCGGCCGCGGCACGGTGCCGATCAGGTGTTTGGCGCCATATTCGGCCACCCGCTTTTCCAGGGCAAAGCGGCTCTCGAGCGGACGCGACTGTTCGGACGCCCAGGCGCCAATCTGGCTGCCCCGGGCCCGGGTCGCGAAATAGGCATCAGCCTCCTCCGGAGTGGTCTGCGAGACCGGCCCTTCCAGCCTGACCTGGCGGCGGAGCGACTTCCAGTGGAAGAGCAGCGCGGCCTTGGTATGGGCCAGCAAATGCTGGCCCTTGCGGCTTTCGTAGTTCGTGTAGAACACGAAACCCGCCGGATCGTAGCCCTTGAGGAGCACCATACGGGCCGAAGGCGTGCCATCGGGCCCAACCGTGGCCAGCGCCACGGCGTCAGGATCGTTGGGCTCGCTCTTGGCGGCCTCGGCGTACCAGTCCCTGAAAAGCGCCAGGGGGTCGGAATTCTCCCGGATCATGACCTACAATATAGGGGGCCGCCGAAGCCTTCCACCACCGGCATCTTGTCCCAATGGCGATCCCCCGCTAAGAACAAGGGATGACCGTTGCTGCACAATTAATGGCCGGAAAAAAAGGCCTGATCATGGGCGTCGCCAACGAGCGCTCGATTGCCTGGGGTATCGCCAAGGCTTGCCACGACAACGGCGCCAAGGTTGCCTTCACCTTCCAGGGCGAGGCCCTGGAAAAGCGCGTCCGGCCTCTGGCCAGCTCGATCGGCAGCGATATCATCCTGCCCTGCGACGTCACCAACGCCGCCAGCATCGACGCCACCTTCGCCGAGATCGAGAAGCGCTGGGGCGAACTGGATTTCCTGGTCCACGCCATCGCCTTTTCGAACAAGGATGAGCTCAAGGGCCGCTACCTCGACACCAGCCCCGAGAACTTCCAGCTCACCATGAATGTGAGCTGCTACTCCTTCACCTCGGTGGCGCAACGTGCCGTGCCGCTGATGAAGAACGGCGGCAGCCTGCTCACGCTCACCTACTACGGCGCCGAGCGCGTTATCCCCCATTACAACGTCATGGGTGTGGCCAAGGCCGCCCTCGAGGCGAGCGTGCGCTATCTGGCCGCCGATCTCGGTCAGCAGAAGATCCGCGTCAACGCCATCTCCGCGGGACCGATCAAGACGCTGGCCTTCGCCGGCATCAACGACGGGCGCTATATACTGAAGTGGAATGAACTCAATTCACCGCTGAAGCGCAACGTCACCACTGAGGAAGTCGGCAACGCCGGCCTTTACCTGCTGTCGGACCTGGGCACCGCGGTCACCGGCGAAGTGATGCATGTCGATGCCGGCTACCACGTCGTCGGCATGATCAATACCTCGTCGGCCAAGCAGATCGCCGAGCTGCTCGGCAATTTCGAGGGCGAGTAGGCCGGCGGCCATGGCCGGCAACAGCTTCGGCACTCTTTTCCGGTTTACGAGCTGGGGCGAAAGTCACGGGCCGGCGATCGGCTGCATCGTCGACGGCACGCCGCCGCGCATTCCCCTCGCCGACGCCGACATCCAGGTCTGGATGGAAAAGCGCCGTCCCGGCCAGTCGCGTTTCGTCACCCAGCGCCAGGAACCCGACACGGTAAAGATCCTGTCCGGCGTGTTCGAGGGCGTCACCACCGGCACGCCGATTGCGCTCCACATCGACAACGTCGACCAGCGCAGCCGCGACTACAGCGAGATCAAGGATCAGTTCCGGCCGTCCCATGCCGACTACACCTACCTGAAGAAGTACGGCGTGCGCGACTATCGCGGCGGCGGCCGGCAGTCGGCCCGCGAGACCGCGGTACGCGTCGCCGCCGGCGCCATCGCCCGCAAGATCCTGGGCGATGCTGTTTCCATTCGCGGCGCCGTGATCCAGATCGGCACCCAGAAGATCGACCGGGCGAACTGGGACTGGACCGCCACCGGCGACAATCCGTTCTGGTGCCCCGACCGGCAGGCGGCCCAGAGCTGGGAGGGTTACCTCGACGACGTGCGCAAGCGCGGCAGCTCGTGCGGCGCGGTGATCGAGGTCGTGGCCTCGGGCCTGGCCGTGGGCCTAGGCGATCCGGTCTACGACAAGCTCGACGCCGATCTCGCCAAGGCGCTGATGAGCATCAATGCCGTGAAGGGCGTAGAGATCGGCGACGGCTTCGCGACCGCTTCCATGAGCGGCGAGGACAACGCCGACGAGATGCGCATGAAGAACGGAGAGGCCACCTTCCTCAGCAATCATGCCGGCGGCATCCTGGGCGGCATCTCGACCGGCCAGGACGTCGTCTGCCGGTTGGCCGTCAAGCCGACCAGCTCCATCCTCTCGACTGTTCGCAGCATCGACCGTCACGGCAATGAGGTCGAGTTGCGGACCAAGGGCCGCCACGACCCCTGCGTCGGGATCCGCGCCACGCCGGTGGCCGAGGCCATGGTGGCGTGCGTTCTGGCCGACCATCTGCTGCGCCATCGCGCCCAGTGCGGCTGAGGCCGACGGCATGGCGGCCCACAAGCCCGTCGAGGCCCGCTATAGCCCCGTGCACAATATCGGCATGGCCGTCGTCGCCGCGGTCATGATCGTTGGCGCGATCGTGCATTTCGCCACCAATTCGGCGAACGCGCCGACGCTGTCGCTGAACGATCCGCGCTTCGTGCTTTTCTCCGTGCTCGCCCTGGCGATGGGCTACTACGGGTTCGTCGGCGTCAGCCGCTTCAAGAATCGCGAGCCGCAGATCGTCATCGATCACAATGGCATATTGCTGGGCTTCGGTCGTGACCGGCGCTTGGCGTGGGACGATATCCAGTGGGTCAGGTTGCGCCGGCTGGCCATGCGCCCGCAGCTCCAGATCGGGCTCTTGCCGGAGGCTTTCATCGCGGCCGACCTCAAACTCTCGCTGTGGGGTCTCGACGACAGCTTGCGTCCGATCCGCGGCATGCCAGCCGCCGTTCTCGTCCGCGACAATGGGCTCGACCTTTCGTCGTCCGCGATGCTTGACGCTGTTCGGACATTTCGGCCGAATCTTACGAAATCCTAGGCCCGACTGGAGACTCAGCCATGCGGCGATACCTCGTTGGCCTCTTCGCGACCATCGGCGTCCTGACGCTTCTTCTGGTGGCTGGCGGCGTCGCCCTGCTCGCTTACAACCCGTTCGCGGCCGGGCCGTTGCCGCGGTCGATGGTGCTGTCACTCGACCTGCGCAACGTGCCGCCCGAAGCCGCGTCCTCCGACCTGTTGCATGGCGGCCTGTTCCGCAGCTCGCGCGACCTCGTCGATGTTGTCCAGCTCCTGTGGCAGGCAGCCGACGATCCGCGCGTCATCGGGCTGTTCGTCGAGATCGGCGACGATCAGGCCGGACTCGCACGTGTCCAGGAGCTGCGCCAGGCGATTGCCAGCTTCCGCGGTAAGGGCAAGTTCGCGGTCGGCTTTGCCGAATCGCTGGGTGGCAGCGGCAGTCACCTCGGCGACTACTACCTCGCCTCCGCGCTCGACCAGATCTGGCTGCAGCCGAGCGGCGGCTTCGCCGTGACCGGGATCGCCGTCGAGACCCCCTTCCTCAAGGGCGGGCTGGACAGGCTCGGTGTCCGGGTCGAGGGCGGCAAGCGCTACGAATACAAGAGCGCGCCCGACAGCCTCCTGGAGACGGGCTACACCGGCCCTGCCCGCGAGAATCTGCAGCAGCTCCTCGACAGCCTGTTTGGCCAGTTCGTCGCCGACATGGCACGCGATCGACGCCTCGAAGCGGCACAGGTCCGACGTCTCATCGACGCGGCGCCGTTCGATGCGGAACGGGCGCGCGAGGAAGGCCTGGTCGATCGGATCGGCTATCGCGGCGATGCCCTGGAGGACGTCTGGCAGCGCGCCGGCCTCGTTCGCGATCTGGTGTCGCTCGCCGACTACGCAGGCGACGCCGCGCGGCCGGTCCCGCGCGGCGACGTCATTGCCCTGATCCGGGTGAACGGGCCGATCGTCTCCCGCCCCAGCGGCGACGGCGGCCTGCTCGATGACGATGTCGTGGCCAACGCCGAGGATGTGGTCGATGCCCTCGAGAACGCGGCGCGATCCAAGGAGGTACGGGCCATCGTGCTGCGCATCGATTCGCCGGGCGGCACCTATCCCGCCGCCGATGCCATCGCCGACGCCGTGGGTCGCGCCCGGGCCGCCGGCAAGCCGGTCATCGCCTCGATGAGCGACGTTGCGGCGTCCGGCGGCTATCTTGCCGCTGTTCGTGCCGACGTGATCGTGGCTCAGCCGACCAGCATTACTGCGTCGATCGGCGTGTTCACCATCTGGCCGGTCGCATCGGAACTGCTGGCCTCGCTGGGCGTCAAGGTCGAACGGATCTCGGTCGGCACCAATGCCGGCATGTACTCCGCCTTCCAGCCGCCGACGGCGGCGCAGCGCGCTGTGGTCGGGCGTGAACTGGACGGTGTCTATCGCGAATTCACGCGCCAGGTCGGCGAAGCGCGCAAGCTCGATGGCGCCAGGCTCGACGCGGCCGCGCGCGGCCGCGTCTTCAGCGGCATCGATGCCAAGCGTGCCGGCCTGATCGACGAATTGGGCGGGCTGCAGCTGGCACTCAGCATCGCCAAGGCAAAGGCGGGGATCGACGAGACGCGCCAGGTCGAGATCCGCCGCTATCCGGATGAACACGACCGCTGGCAACGCCTGTTCGATCGCCTGTTCCGGATGACCGGCGTCGATGCCGGCGGTCCCACGGTTCGCGCCCCGCGCGAGGTCCGCGAGGCACTGGCACGGATGGGCATCGTGGCACGCCCCGGCAACGTGCGCCTGCCGCCGCTGCCACCGCTCTGGCGTTAACGCCGACGCCGGCCACCCTTTACGTCAAGCAAGGAGCCTCATGTCGAATATCCCCGACGACATCTTCACCGAACCCGAGGATATCTCACCGGACACGCTGGCCAACCTTGGCCCGCTGCGCCGCCTGGCCGGCGTATGGCAGTCCGATCAGGGGGTGGACGTCAGTCCCAAGGCGGAAGGCCCCGAACGACGCGTCTACCGCGAACATATACGAATGGAGCCGATCGATCCGCAGCCCAACGGGCCCCAGCTCCTCTATGGACTGCGCTACCACATCCATATCAACACGGCCGAGGAAGCCACCACGTTCCACGATCAGGTCGGTTACTGGCTGTGGGAACCGGCCACCGGGCTGATCATGCAGAGCATCGCGATTCCGCGCGGCCAGGTGGTGCTGGCAGGCGGAAAGGCGGCGCCGGACGACAAACGCATTTCGGTGGAAGCGCGGCGCGGCGATACGCGCTTCGGAATTTGCTCGACGGGCTTTCTCGAGGAGGCGTTCCGCACCGACTACTACCGCATCGACATCACCTTCAACGATGACGGCAGCTGGACCTATGTGACGCGCACGGATCTGGCGGTCCGCGGCAAGGAGCCGGCCTTCAACCACAACGACACCAACACCTTGCGGCGGATCGCGCCGCCTGTGCCGAACCCGCTCGTCGGTCTTCTGAAGGACGACAAGGCGGGCTAGCGCCGCTCGCCCAACAGCGCGACGATGGCCCGCCACATGGCCCAGGCATTGCCAAGGCTGACGGCGTTGAATTCGACGTGGCCGATGTCGTCCATCAGGAACAGCGAAACGCGCGCGCCCGATGCCGATGCCGCCAGGCTCTGGCTCTCGCTGTAGGGCACCAGCGGATCGCCCTGGCCATGGACCAGGATGAGATGACCGCGCAGCCTCCCGAGGTCGTAGAGCGCAAGGTTGAGCCCGTCGATTTCATGGCGGACACGCTCCGGCAGGTCCGCGATCAGGGCAACCACGGCATCGGGGTCGCGGTTGTCGACCACGGCCAGGACGGCCCGCCCCTGCGGTCCCAGCGCTGCCGACAGAGGTGCGATATCGGCGTCTGCATTGCGGAAGCGGCGCCGCGCAATGTCCTGCAGCAATCTGGCGTCGGTGGCGTTGTCGAGGCGGCCGGCATTGGCGTGCAGGAACGCCCAGCGGCCGTAGCTGTTGGGTTCGCGTCGGAACTCCCGGCCGTCGCCCATCGGACGGAAGGCGCCGGTCGTGATGAAGCGGATCGCCGCCGTGATGTCGTGATAGCCGCCGATGCTGACCAGGAACGCGACCCGCGCCGTCAGGTCGTCTTCCAGCATGGCGATGACTGCCGGCCCGACGGCGTAGGAAATGGCCGCCACACCGAGCGGGATGTCAGGCTGCCACTTGCCCAGTTGCCGCAGCGCGCTCGCGACCCGGCCGCCGTCGGCGCGTGAGAGCGCGAGCTGGCGCACCTCGGGCAGCTCCGGCACGAGCACGGCGAAGCCCGCGCGCGCGAAAGTTCGCGCCAATGCCTGCAAGCGCGGCTCGTCGCGGCCCAGCACCGCGGCACCGGGCACCAGGACCATCGCGGCCCGGACATTGCCGGTGGGCAGATAGAGATCGCCTTCGCCGCTGTCCCAGCGCGTCGGATACTCGCTCGGCGGGTCGGTCACCTCCTGCCACACGGTAGGCGCCCCGCCAGCCGCGAGGTCCCACATGACCAATGCCGCCTCACCCCATGTCATCGGTCGGCCCACGACGAACAGCAGCGCGACGACCGCCGCCAGCCCGATCGCCAACCGGCCTAGCGTCTTCATGCAGCGAGACGGTGGGTCGCGAGGGTTTCTAACCTTTCGCCCTCACGACGGAGCAGCGCCAGCTCCTCGATCCGGCCGGTCATCGGCAGATGCTGGCGCCCGACGATGCGCGCCACCTGCTCAGCCTCGGCGGCGTGGTTGAACAGGCCCAGCGTGATGTGCGGCTGAAAAGGTATGGCCCCCGGCACCGGGTTGAGCGTCTCGTACAATTCGGTCAATTCCACGGCACCGTCGGACGGCTCGGCGAAAAGATGGAGATCGTTGCGCACAATGCGGTCGATCATGAACCAGAACGGCCGGCGCTCGATTGCCTCCAGCGCCGCGCGCAATGCCGCCTCACGCTCGAGCGGCACGCCGAACACCAGCGTGAAATGCGGACCGATCATGTCCGCTTGCGTGAGGTGATACCGCGCCCGCAACCGGCGCAGCGCGATGTCGTCTGCCTCGCCGAGCACCGGCCAGGCCACGACATACAGCATCAGCTATAGCTCTTGGCCATGCCCAACGCCGGGTCCATCACCGCGCCGTAGGGCGGGAACGGGTAGCGCAGCCCGTTCTTGCCGAGATGTCCCATGCCTTCGATGGCGCGCAGGAATTCGTCCGGCGGACAAGCCATCAACAGTTCGTCGTCGGCCACTCCACCGTAACGGCGCTCGGCGAAGCAGGGCAGCGACAGCGAGGTCTGCCGCGTGGCGAGTGCCCGGCCCCAGGAGTCGGCGCAGGCGCTCTCGCCCGTCACCGTGAAGTCGTAGCGGCGGTAGCGGTGATACTGCAGGCCGTTGATGAAATAGATCATCTGCCCGGGCGTGCCGTAGAACATGCAGATGTCGGGCGGATCGAGGCGCGCCGAACGCAGCGGCGAGACGACCAGGCCGTTGTACTTGCCGTCCGGCACGCGCGGCATCTGCGCCTGGTGCGCGGCCGAGGCCTCCTTGTTGCCGAACCACACGCCGTTCATGTG
>NZ_SCVH01000133.1 GCF_004296935.1 Reyranella sp. | reverse complement strand
TTCCGATCTTCCAGGCGAACCGAGGGGCTGGCCTTGATCATCTCGATCGCCGCCGGCCGGACCGCGATGTCGTGGACATAGACGCCCGCCGCCACGCGCAGGCGTCCGCCGCGCCCGTCGCGCACCATCTGCAGGCTGTTGGAGATCGCCTCCGCCCGGGAGACGAGCTCATCGGCCATCTTGAGCACGTCGTCGCCCGCCGGCGTCGCCATGACGTCGCGGCGCGACCTCTCGAAAACGCGCAGGCCGAGCTGTTTTTCGAGGGTCGCGATGTTGCGGCTGAGCGTCGGCTGGCTGATGCTGAGCGCGGCCGCCGCCCGGCCGAAGTGCCTGTGTTTGGCCAGGACGACGGCGTACTGCAATAGCTTGAGATCGATATCCATGCGGAAACTGTATCGTTCGCGCGGTTGTTTTGCATCGACGTCCGCAGCAGTTTCCGCACCATCTTTGAAACTGGAGGAAAACCGATGACCAAGGGCAAATTCGGTCGTCTGCTGTCGTCAGCGGCACTCCTCGTCGGCATGTCGGGCGGCGTCCTGCCGGCAAGCGCGCAGACGCCAGCCAAACCCAACATCCTCGTCATTTTCGGCGATGACATCGGGCTGTGGAACATCAGCGCCTACAACCGCGGCATGATGGGCTACCGCACGCCCAACATCGACCGCATTGCTCGCGAAGGCGCGATCTTCACCGACTACTATGGCCAGCAGTCGTGCACGGCAGGACGCGCCGCCTTCATCACCGGCCAGTCGCCGATCCGCACGGGCCTGCTCAAGGTGGGCCTCCCCGGCGCGCCGGAAGGCCTGTCGGAGAAGGACCCGACCATCGCCGACCTGCTGAAGCCGCAAGGCTACGTCACCGGCCAGTTCGGCAAGAACCATCTCGGCGACCGCAACGACTTCCTGCCCACGGTGCACGGCTTCGACGAGTTCTTCGGCAATCTCTACCACCTCAATGCCGAGGAGGAGCCGGAGAACGTCGACTACCCGAAGGACCCGACCTTCAAGGCCCAGTACGGGCCGCGCGGCGTGCTGAAGTGCGTCGCCCTGCCGAACGAGACACCGGGCGAGGACCCGCGCTTCGGCAAGTGGGGCAAGCAGAAGTGCGAGGATACCGGTCCGCTCACCAAGAAGCGCATGGAGACGGTGGACGAGGAATTCATCGCCGCCTCGCTCGACTTCATCGACCGCGCCAATCGCGACAGGAAGCCGTTCTTCGTCTGGGCGAATGCCAGCCGCATGCACATCTGGACGCACCTGAAGCCCGCGTCCGAGGGCAAGACCGGCCTCGGCGTCTATGCCGACGGCATGGTCGAGCATGACGGCCATGTCGGCCAGCTCCTGAAGAAGCTCGACGACCTCCGGATCACCGACAACACCATCGTGATCTACACCACCGACAACGGCGCCGAGGTCATGAGTTGGCCGGACGGCGGCACGACACCGTTCCGCGGCGAGAAGAACACCAACTGGGAGGGCGGCTACCGCGTCCCCGCCATGGTGCGCTGGCCGGGCCTGGTGAAGCCGGGCACCGAGATCAACGACGTCTTCTCCTCCGAGGACTGGATGCAGACCCTGCTGGCCGCCGTCGGCGAGACCGACCTCAAGGCCAAGCTGATGAAGGGCGCCAGCTTCGGTCCGAAGAATTTCAAGGTCCATCTCGACGGCTACGACCAGCGCGAGCTCCTGAGGAACGGCACGGGCAGCGCCCGCAAGGAGTTCTTCTACTGGACCGACGACGGCGGGCTGGCCGGCCTGCGCTACGACAAGTGGAAGCTCGCCTTCATGGAGCAGCGCAGCCACGGCTTCGACGTCTGGCAGGACCCGATGGTGACGCTCCGCGTGCCCAAGCTGTTCGACCTGAAAGCCGATCCGTTCGAGCGCGCCGACAAGGAAGGCATGGGCTACGACCGCTGGCGCATCGACCGCATCTTCCTGCTGGTGCCGGCGCAGGCGTTCGTCGGTCGCTTCATCCAGACCCTGGCCGAGTTCCCGCCGCGTCAGAAGCCGGGCTCGTTCAACCTGCAGGGCGTTCTCGACAAGCTGATGTCACCGCCGCAGGGCGTGAACTAGGGCGCATTCGAATCAGACGTCGTCGCTTTCATACTCACCTTCCCCGCCAGAAGGGAGAGGAACATGAAGATCCCCAAGGAGAACGGGCATGAAAGCCAGGACACTCACCGTATCGCTGATCGGCCTCCTGGCGGCAGTGACCGTCAGGGGCGCCGGCGCCCAGAACGCTCCGATCGAGTTCCGGGTCGTCGCGGCCAAGGGCAATCCGTCGGGCTGCATCAGCCTCGATGCCTCGCTGTCGCGCGTGCACACGATCACCCCCGTCATGGCTACTTGCAGACGTCCCGCAGCGCTTTCCAGTCGGCGTCGCTGAAGGCCGGCCGGCCGGTGGTCGGGCGCTTGGTCGCGTCGATGCGTTCCTTTGTCGGCGGATGGCTCGACCAGATGCCGGCGGCCGAGGCGGCGTCCTTGGGCTCCTTCTCCATCATCTGCTCGAAAAAGCCGGCGATGCCGTCGGCGCGCAGCCCGAGCTTCTCCAGCAGCGCCACGCCGGTGTCGTCGGCCTGGCGCTCGAAGGCGCGGCCATTGCGCAGCGCCAGCAGGATGTTGCCGCCCGAGGTCAGCGTGTTCAGGAGATCGGAGTAGCCGCCGCTCACCAGTTTCGCCAGCAGCTCGATGCCGTACTGGCGGGCGATGCCCTTGATCGGATGGTGGTGCACGACGTGGCCGATCTCGTGCGCCAGCACACCCGCCACCTGCGAGCGATCCTTGGCCTGCTCGATCAGGTCGGAATAGAACACCAGGATCCCGCCCGGCAGGGTGAAGGCATTGACCGGCCCGCCTTCGATGACATGCACGACGACCTCGTGTTCGTAGCCCGCCGCCCGCGCGAGCCTGTTGGCGAGGTCGTTGATCGCCTCCAGCCCGCGCTTGCCGTGGCATTCGTCCTTGTCGGCGACCAGCTCCTCGAACACGCTCTCGCCGAGCTTGGCCTGCAGGCTGTAGGGCAGCCAGGGCGCCGCATATTCGGTGCCGTAGTCGACGACGACCCAGAACAACCCGACCAGCGCCGCCAGCGTGACGCCGAGCGTCGCGACCCGTCGGCCAACTGGCGTCGGCAGATCGGCGAGTGCTGTGAGCTGGGGCACGAGGCCTGCGAGCTGCCGCCTCAACTCGGCATCCCGGATGACCAGGCGGGCCTCGCCGCCCCGGCGCACCACGGGCGGAACCGCTTCGTGGTTGGCGTCGCCCAACACGGCGAGGTCGGCGATTGGCCAGCGCGCCACGATGCCGGAGTCGGCGGGACGGAAGATGATCAGCTCGGCCGCCGTCACCCGGACGCCGACCTCGGACACCTGCGCGGTCGCGCCGTCGTAGTAGCGGGACGAAGCGGCCATCGTCAGATTCCACTCACGTCGAACATGTCGAGCAGGCCCTCGCCGAAGCCCGGCCCGTGGTGGGGTGGTTGGCCGATCGAGGCGCCGTCGGGTGCCCCGTAGAGCCAGAGTTCGGCGGCGATGAGCCGAAGCGTGCGATGCATGACCCACGGCCAGCCAAGCCCCACGGTCAGCACGACGATCAGGTAGTTCAGGACCAGGAAGCCCCACATCTGCCGCGTCGTGATGGCGGTCGCGAACAGCACGTTGCCGGCCCGACTGTGCGACACGAGATAGCGAAACCAGTAGGCCTGCCACCAGCAACGCAGCGGCAGGATCAGCAGGCTGAAGACCAGGTAGGCGCCGACTGCGATGGCGAGCGCCACCAGGACGGTACGCAGGCTGGGCGCGCTGAACAGCTTTTGGAATTCGTCCCAGGTGATGCCGAATTCCTCGGCCGTGCTGCCGGCGATGGCGATGGCCGCGACGATGGCCACGAGCCACGCCATGATGTTCAGGAAGTAGTAGCCGAGGAAGCGGCCATAGATGTCGCCGGCGTTGCCGGCGAAGGCGAGCGGCAGGGTGCCGAGCCGCGCGTTGGCGATGCGCGGGCGGGCCAGGTTCACCGAGACGACCGGCGTCAGCAGGTAGGCCGTCATGGTGTTGGCGAAGTGCAGGAAGGTCGCGATCACGCCGTAGTGCCAGGCCGAGCCCGCCATGCCGCAGCGAATGCCGCGCCAGCGCGTGCGCGAGAGCTTGTAGCGCAGCCCGGCATAGTGGCCGACATAGGCGAGCGGAAAGCCGATCAGCACCACCGACAAGGAGAAGATGTCGAACATGCCGAAGCTGGCGAAGGGCTTCTCGTGAAAGACGTAGATCCAGGCCAGGTACATCAGGCCGGCCCAGGCCGCGAGCAGCGCCAGCGCCAGCATGAAGCCGATCAGGAGCTCGCGCCCCAGGCCGCGATATTCGAAGCGGTCGCCCAGGATCGCGAGATGGTTCCAGACATAGCGACGGATGCGGGTGCGCCCCCAGAAGCGCGACCATCCCAGGGTCACGAGCATGAGCACGAGGTGCCGGAGATAGATGGCGTAGAGCTCGCCCAGGGTGCCGTCATAGACGGGCCGGCTGGGCGTCAGATCCGGCGCTGCCGGCACGGGCACAAAGACGCCTCCGGGCGGACTCCCCGCGGCTTGGCCCGCTCCCGTCTGAAGCCAGGGGGAGGTCGCGTCGCTCAAAGCTGGCCCGGATCGCGCGGCTGCACTGCAAAATATTCCATGCTGCGGTGCAGCATCTATTGGTGTAGGTGAGTGTACGTCAACCCTGCCATTGGCCGCCACCATGACCAAGACGACCCCCACGGCATCCCCGTCGGCTGCGCCCAAGAAGGATCGGCCCTGGCTGATCCGGACCTACGCCGGCCATTCGACGGCGGAGAAGTCGAACGAGCTCTACCGCACCAACCTGGCGCGCGGTCAGACCGGCCTCAGCGTCGCCTTCGATCTGCCGACCCAGACGGGCTACGACAGCGACCATGCGCTGGCCCGTGGCGAGGTCGGCAAGGTCGGCGTCCCGATCAGCCATCTCGGCGACATGCGCGCGCTGTTCGACGGCATCCCGCTCGACAAGATGAACACGTCGATGACCATCAACGCGCCGGCGGCGTGGTTGCTGTCTCTCTATATCGCGACGGGCGAAGCCCAGGGCGTGGCGCGAACCGCGCTGCAGGGCACGACGCAGAACGACATCATCAAGGAATACCTTTCGCGCGGGACCTATATCTTCCCGCCCGAGCCGTCGCTCCGGCTGACCGCCGACACGATCGGTTTCACCTATCGCGAGGTTCCCAAGTGGAACCCAATGAACGTCTGCAGCTATCACCTGCAGGAAGCGGGCGCCACGCCGGTGCAGGAGCTGGCCTTCTCGCTCGCCAACGCCATCGCCGTGCTCGACGCCGTGCGTGCGCGGGGCCAGGTCCCTGAAAGTGACTTCCCGCAGGTCGTGGGCCGCATCTCCTTCTTCGTGAATGCCGGCATCCGCTTCATCACCGAGATGTGCAAGATGCGGGCGTTTGCCGAGCTGTGGGACGACATCACCCTCAACCGCTACGGCGTCAGCGACGCCAAGCAGCGCCTGTTCCGCTACGGCGTGCAGGTGAATTCGCTCGGACTCACCGAGCAGCAGCCCGAGAACAACGTCTATCGCATCCTCTTGGAAATGCTGGCCGTGGTGATGAGCAAGAACGCGCGCGCCCGCTCGGTACAGCTGCCGGCGTGGAACGAGGCGCTGGGCCTGCCGCGGCCGTGGGACCAGCAGTGGTCGCTGCGCCTGCAGCAGATCGTGGCCTTCGAGACCGACCTGCTGGAATACGGCGACATCTTCGACGGCAGCACCGAGATCGCCGCCAAGGTGGCGTCGCTCAAGCAAGAGACGCTGGCCGAGATGGCGCGCATCGACGACATCGGCGGCGCGGTGGCGGCCATCGAATCGGCCTACATGAAGCAGCGCCTGGTCGAGTCCAACCTCAAGCGGCTCTCGGCTATCGAAGCGGGCGAACAGACCGTGGTCGGCGTCAATGCCTTCACCGAAGCCGAAGCCTCGCCGCTCTCGACGGGCGGCGGCTCGATCATGACGGTCGATGCGGACGTCGAGAGTGGCCAGATCTCGCGGCTCAACGCCTGGCGCGCGGCCCGAGATGCGGCTGCCGTGAAGAAGGCGCTGGCCGAGCTTGCATCCGCCGCCAAGGAAGACCGCAACGTCATGCCAGCCTCGATCGCCTGCGCCCAGGCCGGCGTCACGACAGGCGAATGGACCGACGCGCTGCGCCAGGTGTTCGGCGAATATCGCGCGCCGACCGGCGTCGCGCGCGCCGCCGGCGTGACCGATGGCCGGCTGGAAGCCGTGCGCCGCGAGGTCGACACCGTCTCGCGCCGCCTCGGCCGGCGCATAAAAATCCTGGTCGGCAAGCCCGGCCTCGACGGCCATTCCAACGGCGCCGAGCAGATCGCCGTGCGTGCCCGCGACTGCGGCATGGAGGTCGTCTACGAGGGCATCCGCCTCACGCCGGAACGCATCGTCAATGCCGCGCTCGAGGAGAGCGTGCACGTGGTCGGCCTCTCGATCCTGTCGGGCGGCCACGTCTCGCTGGTCGGCGACGTATTGGCCGGCCTGCGCGCCGCCGGCATCGGCGACGTGCCGGTGGTGGTGGGCGGCATCATCCCGCCGGCCGACTCCGAGGCGCTGATCAAGGCGGGCGTGGCGCGCGTCTACACGCCCAAGGATTTCGACCTGACCCAGATCATGCGCGACGTCGTCGTGGTCGTGGACTCGGCGTGGAAAGAGGCGGCCTAGCGCAGCCGAGTTGAGAGACTCGCCGTCGCGTGCAGCATCGGATCGATGGCGGCGTGGCTGAACAGCCAGGCCTCGGCATGAATTGAATCGCCGTCGCGGCGCAGGACGCGCGACAGCGCCAGGACGTCGGCGGCCTGGGCTTGCCTCAGCACCGTGACGTTGAGATGCGTGAGCCGCGCTTCCAGGCCCGCCGCGGCGCGGAGCGCGGTGTCGACCAGAGACAGCAGCGCCGGCATCGACCAGGCCTCGCCTGCCGTGAGAGAGAAGCGCAGGCGCACGTCCTGGTCCTGGCATTCCTCGACGAACAGGCCGTGCAGATCGGCTGCCGGCAGGATCTTCTCGAGAAGCTTCTGAAGTTCATCTTCGGTCATGTCCGACATTTGCAGACCACACACCCAGTGTCATCCCGAGGCCGCAGGCCGAGGGACCCTTAAAGCCACAGCAAAGATCCCTCACTTCGTTCAAGGGCGGGGGTTACCCCGCCCGAGATGACAGTGATGGTCTGGCCGGCTATGTGCGTCGCGCATGTCCTTCCTCAACCATATCAGGCGTTGCAACAACGCCGACCTTTCCCAGTTCGAGCCGTGGTTCGTCGGGCCCGAGCGGGCCGGCTTCATCCATCGCGACTTCGCGCCTACCCTCGCGAGCCGGCCGGCGCTGTTCGGCCATCGCGACAAGGCCTGGCATCTCGATCCTTCGCTCGACACGCCCGAGAGGCGAAGTGCCGCGATGCGCGCCTTCCTGCTCGAGTTGCGCGCGCAGGGTCACTTCAAGGGGCTGTGGCGCGAGGAGGCCTATGCCGTCACCTGGCAATTCACGCGGCCGGCCCTGCTCGAGATGGAGCGCTCGGCGGTGCCGTGGTTCGGCGTACGCGCCTTCGGACCGCACATGACAGGCTATGTGCGGCGCAAGGATGGGCTGCACATCTGGGTGCCACGGCGGTCCTACAGCAAGCCAACCTTTCCCGGGCAACTCGACAATACCGTGGCCGGCGGCCAGCCCGCCGGCATCGGCCTGCATGAGAACCTCATCAAGGAATGCGGCGAAGAAGCCTCGATCCCGCCCGAGCTCGCGCGCCAGGCCAAGGCCGTGGGCTACGTCACCTACTGGAACCAGTCGGGCGCGCAGCTCAAGCCCGACATCATGACCTGCTTCGACCTCGAACTGCCCGAGGACTTCACGCCCAAGGCCAACGACGGCGAGGTCCATGCCTTCGAGTTGTGGCCGGCCGGCCGCGTGTTCGAGACGGTGCGCGACACGACCGAGTTCAAGTACAACTGCAATCTGGTGCTGATCGACTTCTTCGTGCGCCACGGCATGCTGTCGGCCGACGATCCGGACTTCGTGCCGATCGTTGAGGGGCTGAGGACCCGGGAGCCGGAATACACGACATAAGGTATATTCTGGTCGCCCAAACACCAAATCTGGTATAGACTACTAACGTCAGAATGAAATCGATAAGGTTTTAGGGAGGCTCGGTTCTGGCTGGTTACGCGTTTGGGTGGGGCCCTCATGTGTATACGTGTCGCAATCGCTGCATTCATCTTCCTGATCGGCGCCACCGTCGGCGTCAAAGCCATCGCTCAAGATGGCCATCACGGTCACGGCCATGCCGACAATCACGACTGGTACGAAAAGCTGAAGCAGCCCGGCTCGAATGCCTCGTGCTGCAACGGACCCAAGGATGGCGTCGAGGGCGACTGCCGCCCGACCCGCGCCTACCAGAAGGACGACGGCAACTGGTATGCGCTGCTGAACAGCCGCTGGGTGATGGTGCCGCCTAGGGTCGTGCTGAAGCAGCTGGCGCCTGACGGCAACAGTCACATCTGCGCCAACCAGGGCGGCACGATCTTCTGCTTTCTGGGTGGCTCGCCGAAGAGCTGAGGCGCTGGCCGCGCTCGGTAGGTCTCGGCGTTTCATTATTTCCCGCGATATTTTGCCCAACCTCGCACGGCGTGCGAAGCTCGCGCGACGAAAACGGGGGCAGTAGGTGGCACGCGACGGTCAGGGGCTGGAGTTGAGCAATGCCGACGCGGGGGCCGTCGCGGCACTCGATTTCGTCCGCGAAGAGTGGCTGGCCTTCGGCAATCGTCTCGCCGAGTTCACCGCCGCCGCCGACAAGGAGGAGAAGTGCCTGCTGCTGCCGCTGGTCGCCGCCAACCTCGTGCTGTCGATGAATTCGACCGAGGGCTTCGAGGCCGCCAAGCGCTACGTGGTCCGCGCCAAGACGATGTCTTCAGGCGCCAATGCCCGTGAGCTCGCCTGGCTCGCCGCCACCGAGGCCTGGGTCGCGGGCGATACAGACCGCAGCCTGCAACTGCACGAGCAGATGGTGGCGCAATGGCCGCGCGACCTGCTGGCCGCCAAGCTCGGCCAGCTCCACGCCTTCAACCGCGGCGACGCCGAGGCGCTGCTGCGCATCGGCGAACGCATCGTGCCGGCCAACGGCGACAACCACTACGTCTGGGCGATGTATGCGTTCGGCCTGGAAGAGTGCAACCGCCTCGACGAGGCCGAGACCGCGGCGCGCAAGGCGATCGCCATGGACCGCCGCGATCCCTGGGCGCACCACGCCGTTGCCCATTGCCTGGAGGCGCGCGGCCGGATGCAGGAGGGCGTGGCCTTCCTCGAGGAGATGTCCGACACGTGGGAGGGCTGCAACTCCTTCATGTACACCCATCTGTGGTGGCACCTGGCACTTTTCCTGATCGACCTCGACCGCACCGACGAGGCACTTGAGCTCTACGACCGGCGCGTCTGGGGCGTCTGGAAGGAATTCTCCGAGGACCAGATCAACGCCATCTCGCTGCTGGCGCGCCTTGAACTGCGTGGCGTCGATGTCGGCGATCGATGGGCCGATGTCGCGATCTACCTGAAGCCGCGCCTGCACGAGCACTTCTCGCCCTTCCTCGACCTGCAGTATCTCTACGGCCTTGCCCGCGCCGGCGATCAAAGCGGCGTCACCGAGATGCTGGCGAGCCTTGAAGACCGCGCCGAGCGCGCCAAGCCGTTCGAGCGAGAGGCCTGGGCCGACTGCGCCGTGCCGGCCGCACACGGCCTTGCCGCCCACGCCAAGGGAGATTTTGCGGAAGCAGCACGCCTGCTCGGCCAGGCGATGCCGCACCTGCAGCCGATCGGCGGCAGCATCGCGCAGCGCGCGCTGTTCGGCGCGATCCATCTCGATGCGCTGATGCGGGCGGACTGGAACGACGCGGCGATGGCGATCCTGCAGGCCGACGAGCGCGAGCGGCCGACGGTGGCCGCCACCAAGCGCGCGCTGGCCGGCCTCTACCGCAAGGTGGGCCGCACCGAGCAGGCGCAGGCCGCCGAGTACCAGGCCGAACAACTCGCGCGCCAATACCGCGCCGCCAGGGAGAAAGCCGCATGACCCAGGACTTGACCCAGGTGAGCGCGGCCGGCCTCGCCAGGCTCTACCGCAAGGGCAAGGCCTCGCCGGTCGAGACCATGAAGGCGGTGCTGGCGCGGGCCGACAAGGTGGGACCGCGGATCAACGCACTCTGCCGCATCGACGCCGCGGAGTCGCTGTCCGCCGCCCGCGCCTCGGAGAAGCGCTGGAAGAACGGCAAGCCGCTGTCGCCGCTCGATGGCGTGCCGGCCTCGATCAAGGAACTGGTGCGGGTGAAGGGCTGGCCGGCGAGCATGGGCAGCAAGCTCACCGACAAGACGCCGGCCGATGCCGATGCCCCGGCGGTGGCGCGGCTGCGCGAAGCGGGCGCCATCGTCTTCGCCCAGAGCACCAGCTCGGAATACGGGCACAAGGGCGTGACCGACTCGCCGCTGCACAGCATCACGCGCAATCCGTGGAACATCGACCGCACGCCGGGTGGCTCCTCGGGCGGCGCCGGCGCCGCGGTGGCGACGGGCCTTGGTCCGATCGCCATCGGCACCGACGGCGGCGGCTCGGTGCGCATCCCGTCGAGCTTCAACGGCCTCGTCGGCCTGAAAGCCACGTTCGGCCGCGTGCCTGCCTGGCCGCCCTCGATGACCGGCGATCTCGCCAACACCGGGCCGATGGCCCGCACCGCGCTCGACTGCGCGCTGATGATGAACGCCATCGCCCGGCCCGATGCGCGGGACGGCTACGGCCTGCCGGCCGATGATACCGACTACGTGAAGAAGCTCGGCGGCAGCCTGAAGAAGCTGAAGGTGGGCTTCGTGCTGCGCTTCGGCGACCACCCACTCGATATCGAGGTCGCCGCGATGGTGACCAAGGCAGCCAGGCAGTTCGCGGCGCTGGGCTGCAAGGTCGAGGAGGCGGTTGCCCCCTTCCCCTATCCCGAGGCCGGCCGCACCTTCGTGATCCACTGGCTGACGGCGCTGCAGCGGCTGCTGCAGCTCTATCCCGAGGAGCGCCACCACGAGTTCGATCCCAACCTGCTGGCTGGCGCCAAGGCAGGCCTGCGCTATTCGCTGCAGGACGTGGTGAATGCGCAGGTGACGCGGCGCGAGCTCGCCATCGCCTGGAACCTGTTCTTCGCCAAGTACGACCTGCTGCTGACGCCCACGGTGGCGGTAAAGCCCTTCGCCGCGGGCAAGAATCTGCCCGACGGCCCCGACGGCAAGACCAACCCGCAGTGGTCGCCCTATACCTCGCAGTTCAACCTCACCCGCCATCCGGCGGCCACCGTGCCCTGCGGCCTCAGCAGCGAAGGCCTGCCGGTCGGCCTGCAGATCGTCTCGGGCCACTACCGCGACGCCCTCGTCCTGCGCGCCGCCGCGCGCTATGCCGAGGCCCATCCGCTGAAATTCCCTATCCTTCCGGAGACCGACCGATGACCGCCGATCTTGCGATGATGCCAGCCCACGAACTGGTGAAACTCTACAAATCACGCAAGGCCTCGCCGGTCGAAGCCACCAAGGCGGCGCTGGCGCGCGTCGACGCCTTCAACGGCCAGCTCAACGCCTTCCAGCATCTCGATCCCGACATGGCGCTGCGCGCCGCGCGCAGCTCGGAGAAGCGCTGGAAGAAGGGTGGCAAGCGGCAGAGCGACCTCGACGGCGTTCCGATCACCATCAAGGACATGGTGCTGACCAAGGGCATGCCGACGCGCATGGGCAGCCTCGCCACCGATCCCGACGGGCCCTGGACCGTCGACTCGCCCGTGGCGCAGCGCCTGCGCGAGGCAGGCACCGTGCTTCTGGGCAAGACCACCTCGCCGGAATACGGCTGGAAAGGTGTCACCGACTCGGGCCTCTACGGCGCCACGCACAATCCCTGGAAGCTCGGCCGCACGCCCGGCGGCTCGTCGGGTGGTGGAGTCGCGGCCGAAGCGGTCGGCATGGGCAACCTCGCGGTCGGCACCGACGGTGCGGGGTCGGTGCGCATCCCCTGCTCCTTCACCGGCCTCTTCGGATTGAAGCCGACGCAGGCGCGCGTGCCGCTGTGGCCGCCTTCGGCGCAAGGTACGCTCTCGCACATCGGGCCGATGACGCGCACCGTCCGCGACGCGGCGATGATGATGAACGTGATGGCGCGGCCCGATAGCCGCGACCTCTACGGCCGTCCCGACGATGCCGAGGATTACCTGAAAGGCTTCGAGAAGGGCGTGAAGCATCTGCGCATCGCTTATTCGCCGACCCTGGGCTTCGTCGAGCGCGACAAGATCGACCGCGACGTTGCCGTGGCCGTCGAGCATGCCGCGAAGGTGTTCAAGACTCTGGGCGCCAAGGTGGTCGAGGATTCGCCCGACCTGCAGGGTCTCGACCCGCGCCGCATCCTGAACGCGCACTGGCAGTCGAACGTGGCCGTGCTGGTGAAGAGTTTTGCGCCTGAGAAGCGGGCATTGATGGACCCGGGCCTGCTGAAAGCCGCCGAGCACGGCGCCAACCTCGGCCAGGAGGCGGTGGTGACGGCCATCCATCAGCGCCAGCAGCTGGGCGTGATCCTGAACCAGTTCATGGCCAAGTACGATCTGCTGCTGACGCCGACCATGCCGATGACGGCCTTCGCGGTGAACGAGAATGCGGCGTGGGGTGGCGACGGCGTCGATATCGGCTGGACGCCCTTCACGCTGCTCTTCAACCTGACGCGTCAGCCCGCCGCCACCATCCCCTGCGGCCTCGACCGCGAGGGCCTGCCGATCGGCCTGCAGATCGTGGCCGGTCATGCCCGCGACGCGCTCGTCCTGCGCGCGGCGGCAGCCTACGAGCGCGTCCGCCCGATCCCGGCGCCGCCGATGGCACACCAGATCTGAGCGCACGCAAAAAGATCGCCGGCCCAGGCCGGCCGGCGATCCCGTTTCCCTGATTGCAGTGGTTACTGCGTCTTCGGCGCGCCGGCCTTCTGCGGCATGGCAATGGCGGCGACGGAGTCGTAGCGGACGCCGTCTTCGGCCTTCTTCATGGTGGCGTTGGCTTCGTAGTACTTGCCTTCACCCAGGAGCTTGGCCGCCATGTCGACGTCGGCCATCGTGCGGTCGAGCGGCGCCAACGCCATGGTGAACATCACGTTGACGTCGGCAAGCTTCAACTTCTCGATGGCCTCCTTGCGCTGGCCCTTCTCGAGATGCTTGTTGGCCTCGGCGACCGCCGCGGCCTTGGCCGGCGTTGCCACGAAGTCCTCGCCCAAGGTGAGCTGGCCGTCGATCGGCAGCCAGGCGACAGCCGGGCCCGATGCAGCGGATGAGGCGGCGTTCATGCCCTTCGGCGCCTTGAGCTCGGCTTCGGCCTTCATGAAGGCGGTCGAATCGACCTTCGCCTTGGCAAGTGCTGCGCGCGTGTCGGCGACCAGCTTCTTCGCCGCCACCGGATCGGCCTCGAAGATGGCGATGCGCGCCATATGCAGGGCCCGGAAGGCAACGGCGCCGTCGGCCGACAGCTTCATGAAGTCGCGCGCGGCCTCGGCCTTCTGCTGCGTCGTCGGCGCGGGGGCCGCCGGCGACTGTTGGGCGGAGACGGCGCCGGCGAGCATGGTGGTTCCCAGCAATGCCGCGACGATACCTCTTGAGACTTTCATGGCTATTCTCCTGTTCGAGCAACCGGCCGTCCCGCAGGGTCCGCGGAGTTGCATCGGGCTCGTGCAGAAGGGGTAGCAGGAGCCCCCTTCCGTCGGCCTTTCTCCGGGATTGACGATTTTCAATCCGGCGTCAGGCTCCGAGGCCTGTCGAGGAGATGTGATGCCGCAAAACCCGCCCCTATCTGGCACTGTCGAACCAGGATGAGACTCAGCCGCCAGACGCTCACCTACATCGCATGGGCCGCGGCGCAGGTCGCCACGCTGGGCGGGATCGCCTGGTTCGCCGATCGGCAGATGAAGCTGGGATACACCGACTCCGCCGGCTGGCGGCCGTTCACCTGGCCGTTCTCCGCGGAAGAGGCGCCGCCAGGCAAGGCCTACAGCGGCGACGAGCACGATGTCTATGTCTGGCTGCAGCTCGGCCACCTGAAGCCCAGCCAAAAGGGCGACTGCCCGGAAGGCATCGCCACCGACGAGGCGCTGGAGCGGGCGGTCGACGTCCGCCTCCTCGATTCGCGATTCGTGCCGGTCGGTCCGGGGGAACGCGTTCGCGTCACCGATGCCTTCGGCCGCACGCGCATCTACCGCCACAAGCGGCACAACGGGGCGCTGCGCTACGCCGAGGCCATCGCCGTTCCCTACAACTGCGATCTCCTCACCGCCATCATCGACGGCGACGCCCGCGACCCGGCCAAGCGCAAACTGGCCCGCGAGTTCCTCGAGTCGAACACCGTGCAGGTCTGGGTGCTGAAGGCGCTCGAGGGGCGCTGACCCATACGCTGCGCCGACGGCATCGAGCCTGTCCGGCTCCGTCTCAAGACACCGCCTGCTTGGCGTCCATCAATTCGTAGGGATGCGCCCACCCCGGCGTGGCGGCCAGGCGATCCAGCCAACCGCCGACCGAGGGCCAGCGGCCAAGATCGATTTCCGCCTGGTCGGCGAAGAAGAGATAGCCCGCACAAGAAATATCCGCGACGCTTGGCGTGTTGCCCAGCAGATAAGGCCGGCGATCGAACTCCTGCGCCAAACGGTCGAGGTCGGCCTCGGTCCGGCGCCGGAACATGGCGACGACGGCGGGATCCTCGGCGGCAAAGCGCAAGGCGAAACGAAGATTGGCCAGCGAGAAGCCGATGCGGTTGGCTTCCCAGAAAAGCCATTGCGTCGTCCGGTCGAGATCGGCGCCGCCGCCCAGCCGGCCGTCCCTGCGCACAAGGTGCAGCAGGATGGCGTTCGACTGCGCCAGCGTGCCGTCCTCGTCGATGAAGACGGGCACTTCGCCGTAGGGGCTCGCGGCGACGAAGTCGGGCCGGCGCTCGGCGCGCGGCGGCTGGAGATCGACGTAGCGATACTCATGCGCCACGCCGAGCAGGACGAGGGTCTGGCGCACCTTGTAGGAGTGACCGGACTCGCGGTTGCCGTAGAGGATGGGCAGAGGCACGCTCAACCCCACACTTCCTTTGCCACCTCGACGCAGCGCGCGAGTTTGGCCCACTGCTCCTCTTCGGCCAGCAGGTTGCCCTCCTCGGTACTGGCGAAGCCGCATTGCGGCGAGAGGCAGAGCCGGTCGAGGTCGGTGAATTTCGCGGCCTCCTCGAGGCGGCGCTTGAGCTGGTCCTTGCTCTCCAGCGCGCCGGTCTTGGAGGTCATGATGCCGAGCACGGCGTGCTTGTTCCTGGGCAGGAGCCGCAGCGGCTCGAAGCCGCCGGCGCGCTCGCTGTCGTACTCCATGAAATAGGCATCGACGCCCATCTTGTTGAACAGCACGTCGGCCACCGGCTCGTAGCCACCCTGCGCCATCCAGGTCGAGCGGAAGTTGCCGCGGCAAAGATGCATCGAGATCGTCATGCCCGGCGTGCGGCCGGAGACCGCGGCATTCACCAGGTCGGCGTAGATGTGCAGCAGCCTGTCCGGATCATCGCCACGGCCGCGCAGATAGTCGCGCTGTGCAGGATCGCAGAGGTAGGCCACGAACACCTCGTCGAGCTGCAGATAGGTGCAGCCTGCCGCGCCGAACGCCCGCACCGCCTTGGCATAGGCCTTCCCGAGATCCTCGAAGAAGGCCTCCATCTCGGGATAGACGGACTTCTCGATCGCCTGCCGGCCGCCGCGATAGTGCAGCGCCGTCGGCGACGGGATCGTCATCTTGGGTGTCGCCGTCGCCACCGACTTCAGGAATTTGAAATGCCCGAGCATCGGATGGTCGGTGAAGTCGATCTTGCCGTGGACATGCAGGCCCTCGGCCTTGGTCTCGGTCCCCTTGAACTGCAGGCCCTGGGCCACGCTCACCAGTTCGACGCCGTCGAGGCCGGCCAGGAAATCGTAATGCCACCACGACCGGCGGAACTCGCCGTCGGTCACGCCCCTGAGGCCGATCGCCTCCTGCTTCGCCACGAGCTTGGTGATTTCGGCATCCTCGACCGACTTCAGTTGCGCAGGCGTGATCTCGCCCGTGGCGCGCTTGGTCCGCGCCGCCTTGACCGGCGCGCTGCGCAGCAGGGAGCCGACCTGGTCGGCACGGAAGGGCGGTTTGGTGCGGTTCATAGGGCGTATCCTCCGTCGACCATCAGCGTCTGGCCGGTGATCCAGCGGGCGCGCGACGAGGCCAGGAAGACAACGCCCTCGGCGACCTCGTCCGCCGTGCCCAAGCGCTTCAACGCCATGGCCTGGCGCGAGGCGTCGAGGAAGCGCTGGTCGAAGTCGCCGCTTTCGACCAGCGCGTGATAGAGCCCGTCGGTGATGACGCCGACGCCGACGGCGTTGGCGCGCACGCCGAATCGGCCCTCCTCGGCCGCCAGGCCCTTCACCAGCTGCTCGATCGCGGCCTTGGGCGCGGCGCTCAGGATGTCGCGCACGGCATAGCGGCGGATGGCCGGTGTCACGATGGCCGTGAAGCTGCCCTTGCTCGCCCGCAGGTGCGGCAAGGCCGCCTGGATGAGATGGAAGCAACCGAAGGTGTCGTGCTCCATGACCTCACGGAAGGCCGCGGCCGGCTGCTGGCCAATGAAGCGCATCGGGATGTAGGGGCCGGCGGCATAGATCGCGGTATGCACGCCGCCGAAATGCTCCGAGGCGTCGTCGACGAACTCCTTCACCATGGGCTCGTCACGCAAGTCGACCTTGGCGACATGGACCTCGCGGCCAGCGCCACGCACCAGCGAGGCCGTCTCCTCGGCGCGCCCCGGCCCGCTGAAATAGTTGAGCGCCACGTCGCAGCCGCGTTCGGCGAGCTGCACGGCGATGGCGCGGCCGATGCCGCCCGAGCCACCGATCACCACCGCGCAGCCGCCCGTCGGGAAGTCGGGCAGCCGCTCGGGCTGCGTCAAGCCGCAACCCCGAGGGCGTTGCGGATCGAGCTGTGGAAGTGGACCAGGGAGGGCTCGTTGCGACCGTAAAGCACTTCCTCGGTGGCGCCCGATTCGAAGCCGATCTGCATGCGCTCGCCCAGCGGGAAATCCTCTTCCATGACGGTGCGGATGGCGATGTCGCGGTTCTTCTGCCAGTACGACTCCGGCCGGTCGGAGTCGGCCGGCGTATAGATCGTGAGCTCGATGTCGCAGCGACTGGGATCGTCGCGCCCCGGGAAGGCGCGCCAGATCTCGATATGGTCGACCTGCCAGATCAGGATGGTGTTGGGGAAGAGCTGGTAGATCGAGATCACATGCGG
>NZ_SCVH01000132.1 GCF_004296935.1 Reyranella sp. | reverse complement strand
CCGGCATAGAAGGCGTCGGCGCCGCCCTTGGCGATGGCGCGGAGTGTCTGGCCGTAGTCGCGATTCACGACCTTGTCACCGACGCGCTTGGGCGTCCCGTCTGGGCGGCAGTAGAGCGCGCGCGCCGCCGGTGTAAAGCCGGTGCGCTCGAAATTGGGCGCGCGGCCGAAGGCGCCGTCGTCCGACCACCAGTAGTGAACGTGCGGCCGCACCGTCCAGCCGTTCTCGGCCCAGGCGATGGCCGGCTCGACAATGCGCGACCATGGCAGACTGCCGTGCTCCTTGTGCGCCTCGTAGTACATCTTGAGGTTGGCCGGCGCGCAGATCGACTTGTAGCCGATATCGTTCACCCGGCCCTTGAGAATGAAGCCGTAGCCGTCGCGCGCCTCGCTCTCGATCAGGTTGGCCCACATGTCGGGCCGGGCGGCGAGCGGCGCCGGTGCATGGGCATCGATGTAGCCGTGGAATTTCTTGTCCGGCCTGTAGATGCCGCAGCTGCCGAAGCCCGCGATGCCGCACATCAGCGGATCGACCACGCCCTGGACCAGCGCACAGGCGATGCCGGCATCGACGGCATTGCCGCCCTCGCGCAACACGTCGGCGCCCGCCTCCGTCGGTTCGGGCTGCGGGGCCACGATCATCGCCTGCTTCTTGTAACGCACGCTGCTTCCTCCAACTCTTCGTTGGCGGCACTCAATCCCAACCGTTGCGCTTGCGCAACACGGCGGTGGCCGGCGCCAGCGCCAGACCCTTGCTCTGCACCGTGGGCAGCCATTCGGAAAGCGCCTGCAAGGTCGCCTCGTGCGGATGACCGATCGCCACCACGAAGCCCTGCCGGCGCGCCACGGCCTCGGCCTCGGCAAGCTTGCGGCGGACGGCCTCGACCGATTCCTCGTCGTCGAGGAAGACGTGGCGCACGATGCCGGGCACGCCCAGCTCCTGTGCCGTCTGATCGCCCACGGATTGCGCGGTGGTCCGTGAGTCGAGGAACATCAGGCCGCGCGGCTTCAGCTGGCGCAACATCGTCTCCATGCCCGGCCGGAAGGCCGTGAAGCGGCTGCCCATGTGATTGTTGACCCCGGCAAAGCCCTCGAAGCTGTCGAGCGCCGCGGCGGTGCGCTGGCGGATCTCGGCATCGCTCATCGACACCAGCAGCGCCCCGGGACCAGGGTCGTTGCGTCCGGTGGGTTCCATCGGCAGGTGCAGCATCAGCTCATGGCCGCGTCCGCGGGCCGCACGTGCCTGCTCGCGCAGGTCCTTGGCATAAGGCAGGAACGACAGGGTGAGCGGACCTGACAGCTCCCAGGCGCGTTTCGAGCGCGGGCGGTCGAGGCCCACGTCGTCGATCACGATGGCGACCAGCGGTTTGCCGTTGAGGTCGCGGAAGGGTACCGCGTTGCGCCGCCACGCCTGATCGCTCGAGGTCGCGGCGGCAGCGGCCTGCGGCGCGGGCCTGGCCGCCGGACGCGGCTTCTCCTCGAGCGTCGGCCGCGGCTTGCCCGGTTCCACCTCGGTGTACTTGGGCAGGCCTGGAATATCCTCGATGCGGGCGTACTTGGGTTCCGGCTCGCCAGGCGTGCCGCGCTTCATCTCCTCGATCGTCTCGCGCGCCAGCCGGTCGCGGTCGATCGATTCGAACCACTCGGCCGCCCAGTAGCCGCCGAACAGGCTGCCGAAGAACATCAGCAACATACCGACGACGATCGAGTGCCAGCGATGAGCCTGGGTCCACGTGGCGAGGGCGCGAAACCGCAGGCGCAGGCGCTCGCGGCGGGACGGCGGCGGTTTCGGACTCCTTCTGTTCGCCTTCCCGCTTCTGTTCTTCCTCGACGCCATATTAACGTTCCGCCCTAACGCTTTGCCCTGCCGCCATTATTTTGCCTTAGTTCAGTCCGGGCGTCGAAACATACGTTACAGAGCGCCGAGCGACTTAACCACCCGCAGGTCGGGTTCGCCCGAGCGGCCACCTTCGCGCCGGAAGCCCAGACGTTTGACGAGGTCGAGCATCTTGCCGTTCTCGCGCAGCACATGGCCGATCACGCGTTTGATGCCGCGCGACTTCGCATAGTGCAGCACGTGATTGAGCAGCAGCGTGCCATAGCCGCGGCCCTGGCGGTCCGAGGCGACGACGAGGGCGAACTCCGCCTGCTCGAAGCCGGGATCGGCCGCGAGCCGGCCCACGCCCACCAGCATGTCACCGTCCAGCAACAGGAACGCCATCTCGCGGTCGTAGTCGATCTGGGTGAGACGCGCCGCCATCTCGTGGCTGAGCTCGCGCAGCGGCCCGAAGAAGCGCATGCGGACGTCCTCGCGCGACAGGCGGCGGACGAAGCCGTCGAGCAGTGCTTCGTCCTGCGGCCGGATCGGGCGAATCCGCAGCTTCTCCTCGTTGTGGCGAACCTCCGTCTCGAGTTCGACCGGATAGGGCCGGATGGCAAAGCGCGCCGCCCGCTCCTGCCCCGCCTCCGGTTTGCGCACGACGATGCGGGCATCGAGCGCCAGCACGCCGTCGGCGTCGGCCAGCAGCGGATTGATGTCGAGTTCGGCGATCTCGTCGACGTCGGCGATGAGCTGCGAGAGGCGCACCATGGCCTCACCCACCGCGCCGCGCGCCGCCGGCGCCCGGTCGCGATAGCCGCGCAGCAGCCGGTCGACTCGCGTGCGGCTCAGTGCATCCTCGGCCAGCACGAGGTCGAGCGGCGGCAGCGCCAGCGCCTTGTCGTCCACCACTTCCGCCGCGACGCCGCCATGGCCGACCAGCAGGATCGGCCCGAATACCGGGTCCTCCGCTGCCCCCAGGATCAGCTCGACCGCGTGCGGCCGCTTGATCATGGGCTGCACGACGAAGCCGTCGATCCTGGCCTTGGGCGCCTTCACCAGCGCATTGCCGGTCATGGTCCGTACGGCATCGGCGACGGCCTGCTCGGAGCCGAGGTCGAGCGCCACGCCGCCCACGTCCGACTTGTGCGTGATCTGGCGCGACAGGATTTTTACCGCGACCGGAAAGCCGATGCGCGCCGCCGCGGCGGCAGCCTCGGCAGCGTCCAGTACGATTTCCGTCGGTACGACGGGAATGCCGTAGGCCGCCAGCACGCGCTTGGCTTCCGGCTCGGTCAGGATCGAGCGCTTGTCGGCCAACGCACCATGGACGATGGCCCGCACCAGCTGCGTGTCGGCACGCGCCTCGGGGACCGACGGCGGCGTGCGCTGCAACGCGCGCTGGCCGCGCCTGTACTGCACGATGTGCATGAAGCCGCGCACGGCGCGCAGCGGCGTGTCGTAGGCCGGCATGCCGGCGGCGTGCAGGACCTCGCGCCCTGCCGCCGCCGCGGGACCGCCGATCCAGCAGCCGATCACCGGCACGACCTTGGCGCCAGGCGCCCCCGCGATCGCCCGCGCCGCATCCTCGGAGGAAGTGAGCGCCGTTGGTACGTTCATCGCCAGCACCGCACCGACACCGCGATCGTCGGCCAGCGCATCGAGGGCGGCGGCATAGCGCGGCCCGTCGGCATCGCCCACGATGTCGACCGGGTTGCTGCGCGACCAGGCCCGCGGCATGTGCCTGTCGAGCTGGTTGAGGGTCTTGGGCAGCAGTGTCGCCAGTTCACCGCCCTCGTCGATCAGCAGGTCGGTGGCGATGATGCCGACGCCGCCGCCGTTGGTCAGGATCGCCAGCCGCTCGGTGCGCGGCGAGATGCCGTAGCCCAGCGTCTCGGCGGCATCGAACAATTCACCGAGTCCCGTCACCCGCACCAGTCCGGCGCGGGCGAAGGCCGCATCGTAGACGGCGGCCGATCCGGCCATCGAGCCGGTGTGCGAGGCCGCGGCCTTGGCGGCAGCGGCGTGGCGGCCGGCCTTGAGCACGATCACCGGCTTGATGCGGGCAACGCCGCGCGCCGCCGACATGAACTTGCGCGCGTGGCTGATGCCCTCGATGTACATCAGGATGGCGCGCGTGTCGGCGTCGCGTGCGAGCACGTCGAGCACGTCGCCGAAATCGACGTCGCTCATGTCGCCCATCGAGATCAGGTGCGAGAAGCCGATGCCCTGGGCCGCGCCCCAGTCGGCGAGCCCGGCCAGCACCGCGCCCGACTGGGCGACGGCGGCAATGCGGCCGGCCTTGAGGTTGCCCGGGCCAAAACTGGCGTTCAGCCCCAGTTTCGGCATGGCATAGCCGATGGTGTTCGGCCCGACGACGCGCAACAGGTGCGGCCGCGCGGCGCGCAGGATGCGCCGCCGCCAGCGCGCGTTCACCTGGGCACCGTCGGCGCCATTGCCCGGGCCGGCACTGATCACCACCGCGACCCGCGTGCCGCGCTCGCCCAGCTCGAGGATCAGGCGTGGAATCGTTTCCGCCGGCGTCATGACGACCGCGAGGTCGGGCACTTCCGGCAGTTCGGCGAGACTGCGGTAGACGCGTCGACCGTCGATCTCGCCGCCCTTCACGTTGACGAGGTAGATCTCGCCGTGGAAGCCGCCGGCCAGCAGATTGCGCGTGACCGCCGCGCCGACCGAGCCGGGGCGTACACTGGCGCCGATCGCCACGACCGATTTCGGCGCCATGAGCTTGTCGAGATTGCGGGTGGACATCGCTCCATCCTGTCGCCGACAATTGTGGTGGAGCCATGACAGCGAACCCCGATGCAAACAAGGTCGACGCCGTCGCAGCCTGCGGGGAGCCGCGATGCTGTTGATCGGCGTCAATCGCTCGCCCTACACGCGCCGCGTCGCGATCACGTTGAAAGCCTATGGGGCACCCTTCGAACAGCAGTCCCTTTCCGGATTCGCGAACCGTGCGGAAGTTCGCTCCAGCAATCCCCTCGGCCGCATCCCCGCGCTGGTGCTCGACGGCGGCGAGACGCTGGTCGACAGCGGCGCCATCATCGATCATCTCGACGAGAGCTATGGCCGCGACCGCGCGCTCACGCCCGCGTCGGGCGCCGATCGCCGCGCCGTGCTGAAAGTCGCGGCCCTCATGATGGGCGCCTGCGACAAGGCGCTACAGGCGGCCTACACGCGCAACCACACGCCGGCGGAAAAGATTCACCAACCCTGGATCGACGACTGCAACGCGCAGGTGATCAACGCACTGGCTGCGGTCGACGCCATGGTCGATCCGGCCCAACCATACTTGTTGCTCGGACGCCTCACCCAGGCGGACGTCACGGCTTTCGTCGCCGAACGTCTCGCGCGCGGCATCGGCCTCGATACGGAAGCACGGGCGCCACGCCTGCGCGCGCTCACGAAGAAATTGCTGGAGGAGCTTCCCTTCAGTTCGACCGAGCCGCCAGCAACCTAGAAAACGCTCGGGCCGTTCATCAGCACGAGCCCGCCGACGATCACTGCAGCCGCTGCCACCCGGCGGCCGCCGAACGGCTCGCCCAGCAGCAGGGTGCCGATCAGGGCGCCGAACAGCACCGAGGTCTCGCGCAAGGCCGCGACATGGGCCATCGGCCCCAGCACCAGCGCATAGATCGCGATGCCGTAGCCCACGTTGGCGATCACGCCGCCGATCACGCCGCGATACCAGGTGCGCTTCAGATGTCCCCACACCGTGTCGGGGCGCAGGATGAAGGCCAACACCAGCAGCCAAGGCCCCTCCAGCACGCAGAGCCAGGCGATGTAGGAGATGCGGTGCTCGAAGGTCGGCCCGGCGGTGCGCACACCCATGCCGTCGGCGATGATGTAGGCCGCGATGGTGACGCCGGTCAGGACCGCGAACAGAGTCGCGAGTCCATGCCGGGCACCCGGCCGCGGCACGACGTTGCGCAGCGGCATGGCGAGCGCCACCAGCCCGAAGCTCAACAAAAAGACGCCGACGATATCCTGCGTCCGCAGCTCCTCGCCGATGAAGCGGCCCGACACCAGCGCTACCAGCAACGGCCCGAGGCCGCGCGCGATCGGATAGGTGTGGCTGAGATCGCCGTACGAATAGGCCTTTAGGAGGAACGTATAATAGAGGACGTGGATCAGGACCGAGGCGATGAGGAACTTCCACGCCCCCGGCTCGATCATCGGCACGAACGGCACGACGCAGACGCCCATCACCGTGCCGGTGGTCATGATGACGCCGAACGTCGCCAGCCGGTCCGACTGGTCGGACTTCAGGATGGCGTTCCATGTGGCGTGCATGAGGGCTGCGGCCAGCAGCAGCCCGACGATGAGGGGTTCGACGACCAAGGGGGCTTTCTTTTCTTGTTACGATTACATTACCCCCAAGCACGCGCTCTGACCACTTGACCCGGCCCTTGGGGCCGCCCCGATAAGGAGAGCGGTCAGCAACCAGCGAGGTGATGTGTGAGCTCTTCCGCCCAATTTCTGAACGCCTCCGACGCCGCCAAACGGCTCGGCGTCTCTACCAAGGCCCTGCGGCTCTACGAGCAGCGCGGCCTGGTCTCGCCGGTCCGCACCGCCGCCGGATGGCGCGCCTATGGACCCGGCGAGATGGCCCGCGCGGCAGAGGTCGTGGCACTCCGCGCGCTCGGCCTCAGTCTCGCCCAGGTAGCTCGGGTGCTGTGCGGCGACGCGGACGACCTCGAACCGGCGCTCGCGGCGCACCAGGTGACGCTCGAAGATCGAGTCCGCCAACTCGCCGGCACCGCGGAGAAAGTCCGCGGACTGCGGAGCGATCTCGCTCAGGGCCGGATGCCGCCTGCCGGAGAATTGTCGCGCCTGCTGGGGCCCGCCGCCGACCTGATAGTCGCCTTCGACCTTCCCTGGCCGTGGGGCGGCGAACGGTTCGAGCTGCGCGACATCAGGGCGCTGAACTACATCATCGGCCCTCTGGGCAGCGGCAAGACCCGGCTGGCCCAACGCTTGGCCGAGACCTTGCCCAACGCTGCCTTCCTGGGTTTGGACCGGTTGGCGGACGGTGGCGCTGCGGCACGGACGCGACTGGACGCCGACCCGACCCTTAGAGCGCGCGTCGACCAGAGCCTGACCTGGCTCGTCGAGGACGGCGCCGTGCTGTCGAAGCCCCTGGTCGCTCTACTTGTCGGATTGGAGGCCGACGGCCCGGCCATTCTGGTTGTCGACGTGGTCGAACAGGGTCTGGATCAGGCCACCCAGGAGGCCCTGATTGCCCATCTGCGCCGCCGCGGGCCCGGCGCCCGCCCGCTCTTCCTGCTCACGCGCTCCAGCGCGATCCTGGATCTGGCCGCCGTCGGGCCCGACGAGGCGATCCTTCTTTGCCCCGCCAATCACAGCCCGCCGACCCGCGTCGCGCCCTATCCCGGTGCCCCTGGCTACGAGGCCGTCGCCACCTGTCTCGCCTCACCCGACGTGCGGGCGCGAACGGAAGGCGTTATCGCGTGGCGACCTCAGGTGGCGTAGTCCCCACGAGGTCGGCTACTATTGCCGCATGATTCTCCTGATCGATAACTACGACAGCTTCACCTACAACCTCGTCCACTTCCTGGGCGATCTCGGCGCGAAATGCGTCGTGCATCGCAACGACCGGATCACCGTCGAGGAGGCGATGGCGCTGAAACCCGCCGGCATCGTGCTGTCGCCCGGGCCGTGCACGCCGAACGAGGCCGGCATCTGCATGGATCTGATCAAGGCCGCCGCCAAGGAACAGGTGCCGCTGCTCGGCGTCTGCCTCGGCCACCAGGCGATCGGCCAGGTGTTCGGCGGCCACGTCGTGCGCGCGCCGACGCCGATGCACGGCAAGCTGTCGGGCATCGACCACAAGAACCAGAGCGTGTTCGAGGACGTGCCTTCGCCTTTCCAGGCGACGCGCTACCATTCGCTGATCGTCGACCGGAAGGATTTTCCCAAGGAGCTCGACGTCACCGCCGAGACCGGCGACATCATCATGGGACTCCGTCACAAGTCGCTGCCGATCCATGGCGTGCAGTTCCATCCCGAGAGCATCGCCTCGGAACATGGCCACAAGATCCTGGAGAATTTTCTGAAGATCGCCGGCGAGCATCCGTCGCAGCAGAAGAAGCGCGCGGCCTGAGACAAAGCCGTTGTCATCCCGAGCGAAGCGAGGGACCTTTGGCCAACGCCCGCAAGGGTCCCTCGCTTCGCTCGGGATGACACCGATGCTCAAACGCAGATTCGTTCTCGCCTCGGCCACCGCTGCCGGCATCGCGCCGGGCGCCTTCGCCCAGGCCTGGCCCGCCAAGCCGGTCCGCATCATCGTCGGGTTTCCGGCTGGTCAGGCGACCGACATCCTGGCGCGCGTCATGGCCGACCAGCTCACCAAGGCGCTGGGCCAGCAGGTCATCGTCGAGAACCGTCCCGGTGCCGGCGGCCAGATCGGTGCCGACGTGGCGGCCAAGGCCACGCCCGACGGCTACACGCTGCTGATGGTCACGATCTCGACCCACGGCATCAGCCCGGCGCTTTACCCGAAGCTGCCCTACGATCCGCAGAAGGATTTCGCGCCGATCGCCAACATCGGCCTGACGCCGCAGGTCCTGATGACCAGCCTCAAGAGCGGCATCACCTCTGTGCCGGAGCTGGTCGCCAAGGCCAAGACCGGCGATCTCAACTACGGCTCCTCGGGCAACGGCTCGGCGAGCCATCTCGCGGTCGAGATGCTGAAGAATGCTGCCGGCATCAAGCTCACGCACGTGCCCTTCAAGGGCAACGCCGACGCGCAGCTCGCGCTGCAGAGCGGCGACATCCAGCTCCTGTCGGACGCCATTCCCGGCGCCATCGGCCCGGTGAAGGCCGGCAAGGTGAAGGCGATCGGCATCGCCGACCAGCGCCGCTCGCCCTTCCTGCCGGACCTGCCGACCGTCGCCGAGCAGGGCATCCAGGGCGTCGTCGCCGTCGGCTGGATCGGCCTGTCGGCGCCCGCCAAGACGCCTGAGCCCATTCTCGACAGGCTGAGCGCCGAGGTGATGCGTATCCTGAAGGATCCCGCGGTGCTGGAGAAGCTCAGGAGCCTGTCCTTCGTCCCGGCCAAGGAATCGCGCCAGGAGTTCGAGGCCTTCATCGCCATCGAGAACACCAAGTGGCGCAAGATCGTCCAGGACGCCGGCGTGAAGATCGAGTGAAGGCGTTAAAGAGGAAAGTCCCCTCGCTACGCTCGGGGTGACAACATTTGTCCATCCCGAGTTTTGTCATCCCGAGCGTCGCGAGGGATCTTTAATTTATAGACCAGACATGGATATAGGTTTGGTAATATTTCCTATAATCAATGGATTACAGGAAATATTTAACCTTAAGATCGCCGCCTAACTGGCAATCCCAAACCCCGCCCGCGTGACCGCCTTGGTGATGGCGGCAACGTCGGCATCGGCCGGGAGACGCATCTCCCCGCTCTTGAGATCGACGGAGATCGGCGCGGTTCCGGCGCCGGTGGCGGCACGGGTGACGGCCTTTACGCAGCCGTCGCAATCCATGCCGGTGACCTTGAGGATGAGTTCTTGAGCCATGTGATATAGCTAGCCGCCCGCCGGCCCGGCCGGCAAGAGGCAAATCTGGAGTTCCGGTGAGCGGCGATATCGACGATTTTCGGGCCCTTCTGGCCAAGGTGGGCAACGGCGATTCCCTGGGGATCGACGAGGCGGAGCGCGCCTTCGACATCATGACCTCGGGCGACGCCACTCCGGCCCAGATGGGCGCCTTCCTGATGGGGCTGAAGGTCCGCGGCGAGACCGCCCAGGAGCTGGCCGGCGGCGCCCGGGCGCTCAGGGCCAAGGTCCTGCGCGTCCGCGCGCCCGCGGGCGCCATCGATATCGTGGGCACCGGCGGCGACCACCACGGCACCTACAACGTCTCCTCCTGCTCCGCATTCGTCGTGGCGGGGGCCGGCGTCCCCGTCGCCAAGCACGGCAACCGCGCCTTCACCTCCAAGTCCGGGGCAGCGGACGTGCTGTCGGCGCTGGGCATCGGGCTCGAAGTGCCGATCGAAGCGCTGGAAAAGGCGCTGGTCGAGGCCAACGTGTGCTTCCTGATGGCGCCGCGCCACCACAGCGCCATGCGCAACGTGGCCGGCCCCCGCGTCGAACTCGCGCCCAACCGCACCATCTTCAACCTGCTCGGCCCGATGTCGAACCCGGCGCTGGTGAAGCGCCAGCTCGTCGGCGTGTTCGATCGCCGCTGGCTCCGCCCCGTCGCCGAGGCGCTGGGGCAACTCGGCCTCGAGCGCGCCCTGGTCGTGCATGGCCAGGACGGCATGGACGAACTCACGACAACGACAACGAGTTGGGCCGCCTCGCTGGAGAACGGCAAGGTGAGCGAGATCGAGATCGCGCCCGAGGAGGCCGGTGTGAAGCGCGCCCGGATGGCCGACCTCAAGGGCGGCGATGCCGTGCACAATGCCGAGGCGATCAACAAGGTGCTGGCCGGCGAGAAGAACGCCTTCCGCGACATCGTGATATTGAACAGCGCCGCGGCCCTCATGGTCGCGGGCAAGGCAAAGGACCTCAAGCAGGGTGCCGCGCTCGCGGCAGCCTCGATCGACACCGGCAAGGCGGCCACAGCACTCGCCACACTGAAAAGGATCTGCGCATGAGCGGCGATACCCTGGACAAGATCGTCGCCGACAAGCGCCGTCACGTCGCCGGCCGCATTTCGCAGCGCCCCCTGCGCGCGGTCGAGAATCTGGCGCGCGACACCGACTCGCCGCGCGGCTTCGCCAAGGCGCTGAAGGCCACCATCGCATCAGGCCGCTACGGGCTGATCGCCGAAATCAAGAAGGCCTCGCCCAGCAAGGGCCTGATCCGTGAGGATTTCGATCCGCCGGCACTGGCCAAGGCCTACGAGCGCGGCGGCGCCACGTGCCTCTCGATCCTGACCGACGGCCCCTACTTCCAGGGCAAGGACGAGTTCCTCACGCAAGCCCGCGCCGCGGTGAAGCTGCCGGTGCTGCGCAAGGATTTCATGATCGATCCCTACCAGGTGCCGGAGGCGCGTGCGCTGGGCGCCGACTGCATCCTGCTGATCATGGCCTGCCTCGACGATGCGCGGGCGGCCGAGCTCGCCGGCCTCGCGCACAAGTGGGGCATGGACGTGCTGGTCGAGGTGCACGATGCGCCGGAACTCGAGCGCGCACTCAAGCTCGACGCCGACCTGATCGGCGTCAACAACCGCAACCTCAAGACGCTGAAGGTCGACCTCGCCACGACCGAGCAGTTGGCACCGCTGGTGCCGAAGGACCGCGTGCTGGTGGCCGAGAGCGGCCTCGGCTCGCCGGCCGACCTCGCGCGCATGGCCAAGGTCGGCGCGCAGGCCTTCCTGATCGGCGAAAGTTTCATGCGCCAGCCCGATGTCGAGGCGGCGGTGCGCCACATGCTGGTCCGCGAGGCAGCGGCGGCATGAAGCGAAAGACGCTCACCCACTTCGACGGCACCGGCAACGCCCGCATGGTCGATGTCGGCGACAAGGACGTGACGGAGCGTGTCGCTGTCGCACGCGCCAGCGTCACCATGCAGGCCGCGACCCTGAAGCTGATCGCGACCAGGAAGGCCAAGAAGGGCGATGTGCTGGCCGTGGCGCAGCTCGCCGGCATCATGGCCGCCAAGAAGACGCCCGACCTGATCCCGCTCTGCCATCCGCTGGCGCTGTCGTCGGTCGACGTGAAACTCTCGCTCGATCCCAAGCGCAAAGCGGTCGACATCGAGGCGACCTGCAAACTGAAGGGTCGCACCGGCGTCGAGATGGAAGCCCTCACCGCCGCCTCCGTCGCTGCCCTCACCGTCTACGACATGTGCAAATCCGTCGACCGCGGCATGGTCATCTCCGGCGTAAAGCTCGTCCACAAGTCCGGCGGCAAGTCGGGGACTTGGGACATTTCTTCTCCTCCCCCGTCTTCGGGGGAGGTGCCGCGTCATACGCGGCGGAGGGGGTCATGAGCTCCTTCGCGTCCACCCCCTCCACCCTCGTAAGACGAGGGCACCTCCCCCGTATGACGGGAGAGGGAAAGACTCTGCGATGAGCCCCCTCCTCTCCGTCCGTGACGCCCATGCCCGTGTCATCGCGGCGTTCGAGGCGCTGCCGGCCGAGACGATCTCGGTGGCCGACGCCGCCGGCCGCGTGCTGGCCGTGGCACCGGCCGCGCGGCTGACGCAGCCGCCGTCCGACCTTTCGGCGATGGATGGCTACGCGATGCGCGCCGCGGACGTTCCCGCCGCGCCGACGACGCTGAAACTGGTCGGCCAGGCGCCGGCCGGCGGGTCCTACGATCATGCACTGAAACCCGGCGAGACGGTGCGCATCTTCACCGGCGGTCCGCTGCCGACCGGCGCCGATGCCATCGTGATCCAGGAAGACACCAAGGCCGAAGGCGACAGGATCACCATCCTCGAGGCGCCGCGGCCGGGCCGGCACATCCGCAAGGCCGGCCTCGACTTCGCCGCGGGCGACCAGCCGCTCGCGGTGGGCCGCACGCTCACCACGCGCGACGTGGCGCTGGCCGCCGCCATGAACCTGCCGTGGCTTTCCGTGCGCCGGAAGCCGCGTGTCGCGATCCTCTCGACCGGCGACGAACTCGTGCTGCCGGGCGAGCCGGTGGGCCGCAATCAGATCGTCTCTTCCTCCGGCATCGCCGTGGCCGCGCTTGTGCGCGGCTGGGGTGGCGAACCCATCCTGTTCGACATCGCCCGCGACGACGCCGGGCTGATCGAGAGCTGCATCGCTGCCGGCGCGCAGCATGACCTCCTGATCACCCTGGGCGGCGCCTCGGTCGGCGATCACGATCTCGTTCAGGACGCGCTGAAGGCCCAGGGCTTCGCCATGGATTTCTGGCGGATCGCCATGCGCCCGGGCAAGCCGCTGATGTTTGCCGCCAAGGACCGCGCCCGCGTGCTCGGCCTGCCGGGCAATCCGGTCTCGACCATGGTCTGCGCGCTCCTGTTCCTGAAGCCGGCAATCGACCGGATGCTGGGCCAGCCCGGCGACCTCGTCGGCACAGTGCCGGCCAGACTGGCTGTCGACGTCAAGATGAACGACACGCGCGAGGACTATGTCCGCTCTGCACTCAGCCGGGCCGCCGACGGCACTCTCACCGTGACGCCGCATCCGGTGCAGGACAGTTCCATGCTCTCGGTGCTGGCGGAGTCTTCGGCTTTCCTCGTGCGGCCGGCCCACGACCCCGCCCGCAAGGCCGGTGAAATCGTGCAAGTGGTTGATCTCGCCGGCCTTCCCGGCGGGTACTGATCCCGCCACTGATCCCCGTGTTCCCCGGGAAAACTTGACTTGGAGGCGGAACTAAACTAGAACATGCGTCGGGTTTCAGGATTTGTTCCTAAATCCGGTAGGCGTTCTGGGGAGAAGACGGTGTTAACCCGCAAGCAAAACGAACTGCTGATGTTCATCAACAAGCGCCTCAACGACGATGGCGTCTCGCCCTCGTTCGATGAGATGAAGGAGGCGCTCCGGCTCAAATCCAAGTCGGGCATCCACCGCCTGATCACGGGGCTGGAGGAGCGCGGCTTCCTGCGCCGCCTGCCGCATCGTGCGCGGGCCCTGCAGGTTCTCAAACTGCCCGACACGGCGGCTATGCCCGCCCCCAATGTCATGCCCATGCTGGCCCGCGCCGGCATGGCCGAAGGGCGCGAGGGCTTCGTGCCCCAGGTCATCCGTGGCGATCGCCTGCCGCTGGCCGGCGCCATCCTGGTGGCCAACGAGGCACAAGCGCTCAGCCTGCCGCTCTACGGGCGGATCGCGGCCGGCACGCCGATCGAGGCGCTGCGCGACAATTCCACGACCGTCGATGTGCCCGTCACCCTGCTCGGCTCGGGCGCGCACTACTGCCTCGAAGTCCAGGGCGACTCGATGGTCGAGGCCGGCATCCAGAACGGCGACATCGCCATCATCAAGAGCGCCGACACCGCCGAGACCGGCGAGATCGTGGTGGCGCTGATCGACGATGCCGAGGCGACGCTCAAGCGCCTGCGCAAGAAGGGTGCCTCGATCGCGCTCGAACCCGCCAACGCCGCCTACGAGACACGGATCTTCGGACCCGACCGGGTCAAGATCCAGGGCCGGCTGGCGGGGCTCTATCGCCGGTACAACTAGGCCGGTACGCCGATTTGCAAGTTCAGCAGGTTTTAGGGTATATTTCCGCTAGGCTGGCGCTTCGCATGTGAATGTGGGCGCCGGCCTTTTTCATTCCGGCAAAGACCTGCCCGCGGCCGCCCGCGGGTTTGCAGCCTTTGAGCGCAAGGTCGCCGCCACGGGTCCTGACCCGTGGACAGACACAAGAATGAGCCCGCCTTTCCGACGGCCGTCGGCGAGGCAATGACGACGCCGGAGCAACCAGGCGCGCCGGGCCACGAGAATCGACGGCCGCAACGATCGAACGAAACAAGGTCCCGGAAATCCAATCGGAGACAGATTCGGGCCCAACTTCGGGCCCAACACTCCCACGTTTCGAGTGGGCCCGGTGAGGCCGAGAAAAGACTGGATTCATTGGCTTTCAGGCGATTTGGGAGCCAAATATCTGTCGGCGAAGTTGGGCCAAATTCGCCGAGTTGGGCCCTACGCGCCCGGCGCCTTCAGCGGCGCGGTCTGGCGCATCGAGCTGTTGGGCACCCAGGGCCGGTCGCCGCGGCGCGCGTTGGCGGTCTCGCGGCGGACGCCCAGATCGTCGAGCCACAGCGCCTGCGCACCCTCCCGCCAGGCGTCGCGGCGGTCGATGACCAGCCGGGGGCCACGGCAGCGAGCCTGGGCGTCCACGGTGGCGAGCACGATGTCGGCCGAGCCGCAGGCCTCGGCGAGGCGGCGGTCGTCGCTCACCAGGGCGACCCGCCACGGCCCCTTGCGCCAGCGGCAGAGGCCGGTAGCGCAGCCCAGGCCCGCCGCCTGCTGGTCGGCACTCACGGTCCAGCGCTTGGCGCCCTCCTGCCCTTGTCGTCTCGCCCAGGCATCGCTCACGAAGCGGTCGGTGCGGGCCGAGGCGACATGGACCTGGCCGCGCTCGTCGCGCAGGCCGAGCACGCGGCCGTCCTCGCTCATCAGCAGGTCGGGCGCCGGCGGCGGGCCCAGCAGCAGGCCGATCACCGCCACGGGAAGACCGGCCAGCCGCCAGCGGCGGCGCCACAGGCAGAGCCACAGGCCGCCCACCGTCAGCAGCCACAGGCTGGCGCCGGGCAGCGACGGCACCAGCGTGGCGGCGTCGGGCCACGCGGCGACATGGCGGGCGATGGCGTTCAGCCCATCGACGCCCCAGCCCATCGGCACCAGGGCGATCGCTTCGAGGCCGAAGGGCATCAGCAGCATGGCAAGCAGGCCCCACGGCATGATCCAGAAGCCGGTGAGCGGCACGCCCACCAGGTTCGCCGCGACGCCGAGCAGGCTGACGCGGTTGAAGTGATAGGCGGCGAAGGCGCCTGTGGCGGCCGACGCGATCAGGGTCGTGGCGAGGCTGGCGCCGAGAGCCGCGGTGAGCCGCCAGGCCCAGCGGTGGCGCATGCCTTCGGCCCGCTCGTGCAGGCGTCGGCGCCAGCCTGAGGCTGCCTCCCAGCCGGCAATGAGGGCGACGACGGCGGCGAACGACATCTGGAACGAGGCGCCGGTCAGCGATTCTGGCGCGGCAGTGAGCACAATCACCGCCGACCAGGCGACCAGGCGCAGCGACAGCGCCGTGCGGTCGAGCAGGATGGCGAGCAGCGCGAAGCCCGCCATGGCGCAGGCGCGCTGGGCCGGCACCGGGGCGCCGGCGAGGGCCGTGTAGAAGAGCGCCGCCATCAGCGCGAGGACGGCCGCCACTTTCTTGGCGTCGATCCTGAGCGCCAGCGGCGGGATGAGCGCGATGCCGTAGCGCACGAGGCCCATCACCAGGCCGACCACGAACACGATATGGAGGCCGGAGATCGAGAGGATGTGCGCCAGGCCCGAATCGCGCATCGCCTGGGCGACGTCCTTGTCGACCGCCGTCTGTTCGCCGGCCAGCAACGCCGCTGCCACGCCGCCCGCCGGCCCGGGCAGCGCTTTCATGATCCGCTCGGTGACGTCGGCGCGCAGCGCATCGAGCGTGCGCAGGAGGCCATTGGGCTTGCCGTGCTCGATGATCGCCGCCGGTGCCAGCGCGTAGCCGACCGCACCCAGCTGCTGGTACCAGGCGACGCGCTGGAAATCGAAGGCGCCGGGCGCCGCCGGGCCGGCCGGCGGCGACAGGTTGGCAAGCACCAGCAGCCGGTCGCCGACGGTCAGGCGGGGCGCGCCCTTGCCGAGGGACACGCGCACCTTGAGCGGCATCATCTCGGCCGGCGGCACGCCATTGCCCTTGAGGCGCACCGCCTCGAGCACGACCCGCACGCCGTCGGGCAGGCGCTGGATGTCGGCGATCCGGCCCTCGACGTTGATGCTGAACAGCGGCCGGCTGAGCGTCGGTGCGGCCAGGCTCGCCGTGCGCCAGGCGACGAGCCCGAGACCGACAGCGCTCGCGGCGGCGCCAATCGCCAGCGCCCGCGCAAAGCTTCCGGACGGAGCAAACAAGGCGGCGACGAGGGCCGCGATCGCGGCGGCCGGACCGACCCACAGGGCGGGCTCGCTCGGGAGCTCGAAGTAGACGGCGATGCCCAGTCCCATTGCCACGGGAAGCCACAGCATCCAGCGGCCGCGCTCGGCGTCGAGCTGTTTCAGGATCCAGGAGCGCAGGTTTGACACTGCTGGAACGCTCCCCTACCTACGGCGCGCTTTTCCGGCCGAAATACGGCAGAACCTGCGCATATCGAGCACATGACACCCCGGCCATGACAGTCGTCACCCGCTTCGCCCCCTCGCCGACCGGCTTCCTGCACATCGGCGGCGCCCGCACGGCGCTGTTCAACTGGCTGTTCGCCAAGCACCACGGCGGCAAATACCTGCTGCGCATCGAAGACACCGACCGCGCGCGCTCGACGGAGCCCGCGATCGCCGCGATCCTCGATGGCCTCAGCTGGCTCGGCCTGCCGTGGGACGGCGAGGTCACCTACCAGTTCGCGCGCGCCGTCCGCCATGCCGAGGTCGCCAACCAGATGCTGGCGGCGGGCAACGCCTATCATTGCTACGCCTCGCCCCAGGAACTCGACGAGATGCGCGCAGCGCAAAAGGCCGCCGGCAAGCCGATGCGCTACGACGGCCGCTGGCGCGATCGCGACCCCAAGGACGCCCCTGCCGGCATCAAGCCCGTGGTGCGCCTGAAGGCGCCGCAAACCGGCCAGACCGTGATCAACGATGCGGTGCAGGGCGAGGTCACGGTCGAGAATGCCCAGCTCGACGACATGATCCTGCTGCGCGCCGATGGAACGCCCACCTACATGCTGGCCGTCGTGGTCGACGACCACGACATGGAAGTGACGCACGTGATCCGCGGTGACGATCACCTGAACAACGCCTTCCGCCAGCTCCAGATCATCCGCGCCATGGGCTGGCCCGAGCCGGTCTACGCCCATATCCCGCTGATCCACGGCCCCGACGGCGCCAAGCTCAGCAAGCGTCATGGCGCGCTCGGTGTCGACGCCTACCGCGACATGGGCTTTTTGCCGGCGGCGCTGCGCAACTACCTGCTGCGGCTCGGCTGGGGCCACGGCGACGACGAGATCATCTCGACCCAGCAGGCCGTCGAATGGTTCGACCTCGCCGGCGTCGGCCGCTCGGCCTCGCGCTTCGACATCGCCAAGCTCACCAACCTCAACGCGCACTACCTGCGCGAGACGCCGGATGCCGAGCTGCTGCCGCTGGTGCTGCCGATGGTCGAGGCAAAGATCGGCGGCGCCCTGGATGCCGACGCACACGAGCGCATCCTGCGCGGCTTGAACGGCGTCAAGCCGCGCGCGCGCACCCTCGTCGAACTCGCGGACGGTCTTGCCTTCTACGCACGCGCTGGCGCGCCGCCGATTTCCGACGACAAGGCACGCGGCGTGCTGACGCCCGACGCCCGTGCCGTCATGGCCAAGCTCGCGCCGGCGCTGGAGCTGCAGGCAAGCGACTGGAGCGAAAAGGCGATCGAAGAAGCCGTGCGCAAGTTCGCCGAGGCGAACGGGCTGAAGCTCGGCCAGGTCGCCCAGCCGCTCCGCGTCGCGCTGACCGGCTCGACCGCGTCGCCCGGCATCTTCGAAGTGCTGGCCGTGCTGGGGCCCGCCGAGAGCAAGGTGCGATTGCTGGCGGCGGCTGGATAGCTGGCAATGTTATAATTGGCTTGCTCGTGCACGCGCCCGCGTGGAGGTTGACAGGTAAATGGATGACAAGAAGCCGATGCTGGAGGCCACTGGGAACGAAGAGGCCCGGGATTTCATTCGCGACCTGGTTCAAGCCGATCTCGCCCGCGGACAAGTGCAGGGCATAGTCACCCGCTTTCCACCGGAGCCGAACGGCTATCTGCATCTAGGCCACGCAAAGTCGATCTGCCTGAATTTCGGACTTGCGACCGAATACGGCGGCCGCTGCCACCTTCGCTTCGACGATACCAACCCCGTGAAGGAGGAGCAGGAATATATCGACGCCATCAAGCGGGACGTACATTGGCTCGGCTTCGACTGGGGCGAGCATCTGTATCATGCGTCGGACTATTTTCAGACGTTGTACGACTGGGCAGAGCACCTCATTCGCGCCGGCCTCGCCTATGTCGACGACACGCCGCCCGACGAGATGCGGGCGATGCGCGGCACGCTGACCGAGCCGGGCCGCGCTTCGCCGGATCGCGACCGCTCGGTGGAAACGAATCTCGGCCTGTTTCGCGATATGCGCGCCGGCAAATTTCCCAACGGCGCCTGCGTGCTGCGGGCGAAGATCGACCTTGCTTCCGGCAACATGAATCTGCGCGATCCTGTCCTGTATCGCATCCTGCACGCGTCTCACCCGCGCACCGGCACGCAGTGGTGCATCTACCCGACCTACGATTTCGCGCACGGCCAGTCCGACGCCTTGGAACATGTCACCCACTCGCTCTGCACGCTGGAGTTCGCGGACCATCGTCCGCTCTACGACTGGTTCCTCGACCACCTGCCGGTGCCGGCGCGCCCGCGCCAGACCGAATTCGCCCGGCTCAATCTCGGGTACACGGTGCTTTCCAAGCGCCACCTGACGGATCTGGTGCGGCGCGGCATCGTGAGCGGCTGGGACGATCCGCGCATGCCGACGCTTGCCGGCCTACGCCGCCGCGGCGTGCCGCCGGCGGCGATCCGCGACTTCGTTCGGCGCATCGGCATGTCCAAGGCCAACAGCCTCGTCGATCTCGCCATGTTCGATCACGCGATCCGCGACCATCTCAATCAGGCGGCTGAGCGACGCATGGCGGTCCTGCGGCCGCTCAAACTCGTGATCGAGAATTTTCCCGAAGACCACGTGGAAGAGCTGGAGGCCGTCAACCATCCGGGGGATCCAGGCGCGGGCACGCGTCCCCTTCGCTTCGGCAGGGAAATCTTCGTCGAGCGCGACGACTTCATGGAGAATCCGTCGAACAAGTTCTTCCGGCTGGCCGTGGGACGAGAGGTCAGGTTGCGCTACGCCTATCTCGTCACCTGCCGCGAGGTGGTCAAGGATGCCGCCGGCAACGTCGTGGAACTGCGTTGCACCTACGATCCTGCGAGCCGCGGCGGCAACGCGCCGGACGGTCGAAAGGTGAAGGCCACCCTGCACTGGGTGTCCGCACGGGACGCTCTTCCCGCCGAAGTCCGATTGTACAGCACGCTCTTCAATCGGCCTGACCCGGGCGCCGGTGGCGATCTGGACGCCGACCTCAATCCAGGCTCGCTCGAAGTCCTGTCGGGCGCTCTGTTGGAGTCCTCATTGGTGGAAGCGGCTGCGGGGGAAGCCGTGCAGTTCGAGCGGCTGGGCTATTTTTGCCCGGACCTGGCGAGCCGGTCGGACGCTCTGGTGTTCAACCGCACGATCGAGCTGCGGGACACCTGGGCGAAGGTGCAGGTACAGAGTTAGCAAGGTGCGATTGCTGGCGGCCAGCGGATAGATCGAAGCGGGCCGCCGTGAGACCAGCGGGCGATGCGCGCCCGCGAATGGTCTCTCCTCGTCCTGCTGTCGATCCTGTGGGGCGGCTCGTTCTTCTTCGCCAAGGTGGCGCTGGCCGAGCTCGGGCCGTTCACAATCGTCTTCTTTCGCGTCGCCCTCGCCGCCCTGGCGCTCAACATCGTGGCCTCGGCCATCGGTGCGAGCCTGTGGCGGGCTGGTACGCCCTGGCGTCAGCTCCTGGTCATGGGCGCACTCAATAATGCCCTGCCCTTCAGCCTGATCTTCTGGGGCCAGACGACGATCACCTCCGGGCTCGCCTCGATCCTGAACGCCACGACGCCGCTCTTCACCGTCGTGGTGGCACACATCTTCACCCGTGACGAACGCATGACAGTCCGGAAGCTCGTCGGCGTGCTGGCCGGCTTGGCCGGTGTGGCCATCCTGGTTGGCCCCGATCTTGGCGGCAGCATCTGGGGCCAGATCGCCTGCCTCGCCGCCGCGCTGTCCTACGCCTTTGCCGGCATCTACGGGCGCCGCTTCAAGGCGCTGGGTGTGCAGCCGCTGCAGGCCGCCGCCGGGCAGCTCACGGCCAGCGCCATGTTGATTCTGCCGATCATGCTGCTGGCGGAGCCCGTCTGGCCGATGCCGTCGGCCGTCACCTGGAGTGCAGTCGCGGGCCTCGCGCTGCTGTCGACGGCGCTGGCCTACGTCCTCTACTTCCGCATCCTTGCCGCTGCCGGTGCGACCAACCTGCTGCTGGTTACATTCCTGATACCGGTCACCGCCATCCTCCTCGGCGCCGTCTTCCTCGGCGAACGCCTCGAACTTCGGCAGTTCGCCGGAATGGCCCTGATCGGCCTCGGCCTGGTTGCCATCGACGGCCGGATTTGGGCCCGCCTACGCGCCGCGAAATAGCGGTCCGCCGGCACAATTGCGCCTCCGGAGGTGGCTTGTTAGGGTGCCCGTGAACCCGGCGACACCGCCTTTCGCGCGGCCCTGCGCCTTGCCTGAATCGAGCTGAAAAGAGTTCACCCAATGGCCAAATCGTCCGCGACGCTCACCGACAACGAAACCGGCAAAACCTACGAAATGCCGATCATCCACGGCACGATCGGGCCGCGTCTGGTCGATGTCCGCAAATTCTACGGCGACTCGGGGATGTTCACCTACGACCCAGGCTTCACGTCGACGGGCTCCTGCGGCTCCAAGATCACCTACATCGACGGCGACGAAGGCATCCTGCTGCACCGCGGCTACAACATCGCCGAGCTGGCCGAGCAGAGCGACTTCATGGAAGTCGCCTACCTGCTGATGAAGGGCGAACTTCCGAACAAGGCGCAGAAGGAAAAGTTCGTCAAAGATATTACTATGCACACGATGGTGCACGAGCAGCTGAGCCAGTTCTATCGTGGCTTCCGCCGCGACGCCCATCCGATGGCAATCTGTTGCGGCGTCGTGGGCGCCCTGTCGGCCTTCTATCACGACTCGCTCGATATCCACGATCCGCACCAGCGGATGGTGGCGTCGTATCGCCTGGTCGCCAAGATGCCGACCATTGCGGCAATGGCCTACAAGTATTCGGTCGGCCAGCCCTTCGTCTATCCGCGCAACGATCTCTCCTACGCCGCCAATTTCCTGCGCATGATGTTCTCGGTGCCGGCCGAGGAGTACGAGGTCAACCCGGTGATCGAAAAGGCGATGGATCGCATCCTGATGCTCCATGCCGATCATGAACAGAATGCCTCGACCTCCACGGTCCGGCTGGCCGGTTCGTCGGGCGCCAACCCGTTTGCCTGCATCGCCGCCGGCATCGCCTCGCTGTGGGGACCCAGCCATGGTGGCGCCAACGAAGCCGTGATCAACATGCTGAACGAGATCGGCGGCAAGCAGAACATCCCGGGCTTCCTGTCCCGCGTGAAGGACAAGCAGGACCACACCCGGCTCATGGGCTTCGGCCATCGCGTCTACAAGAACTACGACCCGCGCGCCAAGGTGATGCGGCAGACCTGCCATGAGGTCCTGACGTCGTTGGGCGTCGAACACGATCCGCTGCTCGAACTGGCCATGGAAATGGAGCAGATCGCCCTCAAGGACGACTATTTCGTCTCCAAGAAGCTCTATCCGAACGTCGATTTCTATTCCGGCATCATCTTCCGGGCGATCGGCATTCCGACCTCGATGTTCACCGTCCTGTTCGCCGTGGCGCGCACGGTCGGCTGGGTCTCACAATGGAACGAGATGATCGAGGATCCGGACCAGAAGATCGGTCGCCCGCGTCAGCTGTACAACGGTCAGACCGAACGCCCTTACAAGCCGCTGCATATGCGGAGCTAATTCGCGATCCGGGGAGGAAAGCGAGAGGACATGGCGAGATCATCGTATGGACCGAACCAGGCGGCGACCTGGGCGGTCACCCAGAAGCCGAGGCCGATGCCCCGCGTCGTACGCCTCGGCCGGCCGGCGAACGACAATTTCCATCGGCATGGCGCGCTGCGGCGCCTGTTTGCGCTCGGTCTCGCGACCGCGCTGCTTGGGCTCCTGATACTCGGCTGGCGATCGTTTTAGGCGACGGGCCCTACTTGCGTTCGATCAGCTCGATCTTGTAGCCGTCAGGATCCTCGACAAATGCAATCACCGTCGTTCCGAACTTCACCGGCCCGGGGGCGCGGGTGACCTTGCCACCGGTCTTCGTGACCTGCTCGCAAACGCCGTAGACATCGGGCACGCCGATAGCGAGATGGCCGAAGCCGGTACCGAGTTCATAGGGCTTCGCCTGATCCCAATTGTGGGTCAACTCGACCACGCAATGCTCGGGTTCCTCGCCATAGCCGACGAAGGCCAAGCTATACTTGCCGTCCGGAACATCGCGTTTGCGTAGCAGCTTCATACCCATCGGGCCGGTATAAAACGCGAGCGACTTGTCGAGATCCACGACGCGGATCATCGTGTGCAGCATGCGGTACTTGGCTGCAGTGCCGGACATCTCCGTCTCCCCTACCTGTCGCGTATCATCGCGGCGAATGTGGCTTCCGCCGCCAACTTGCCTTCGACCATCGCCTTGCCCGAGAATTTCCAGACGTTGGCGCGGCTTTGGATTTTCTCAACATGAAGTTCGAGGCGATCGCCAGGGAGTACCGGCCGGCGGAACCGCACGCCATCGATCGACATGAAGTAGACCAATTTGCCTTCCGATTCGCCGCCGAAGGTGGCCACGACCAGCACCGCAGCGGTCTGCGCCATGGCCTCGACGATCAGAACGCCCGGCATGACGGGTTCTGACGGGAAATGTCCCTGAAAGAACGGCTCGTTGATGCTGACATTCTTGATCCCGACGGCGCTATGGTCGAGTTGCATGTCGATGACCCGGTCGACCATCAGCATCGGATAGCGATGCGGGATCATCTGCAATATCCGCTTGATGTCGACGGACGTGACTGCCGAGAGGCTCGTCTTGTCAGTCTGGATGTTCATGTCAATGCCATCCCTGCTCAGAACCGTGTTCCGAAGCTGAACCGGAAGTTCTGGGTCTTGTCCCAAGGCTCGTAAACAATTGGGAAGGTGTAGTCTACCCGGATCGGGCCGAACGGCGATATCCATTGGACGCCAAAGCCCGTACCGACCCGCATCAGCGAATTGTCGAGAACCGACGCCCCCATACCGGTCGCCTGGTTGCCCCACAGGGAACCGGTATCGACGAACGCCTTGCCAAGAAGGCCGAGTTCCTTGGGAATGCCGTAGAGCGGGAAACTGAGTTCGGTGGTCGTGGTATAGAAATACTGGCCGCCCAGCGCGTCGGCCGTGCCGGCATCGCGCGGGCCGACACCGGCCACGGCAAAGCCACGCAAGTTGTCACCACCGAGGAAGAATAGGTTGTTCAACTTGATATAGGTATTGTTGTAGGGCAGCACGACGCCCATCGACCCGCCGACCGATATCACGACATCATCGATGATACTCTGAAAGTAAACCGCATCGGCAGTCGTGCGGGCGTACTGCTCGGTTCCGATGGCGCCTGCAACCGCCAAGGTATTGCGCAGCAGGAATCCCTTTGTCGTGTTGATTCGAGTGTCGCGCGTATCCCAGGCGATCGTTTCCGAAACCTCCGAAACCGTCGTGTAGCCTGCCTGCGATTGAACGACGGGCGAAGCCCAAGGCATGACGTTGTAGATGTTTGTCTGCCGCAGAGTGTACCGGACGACTTGCCGCATGTGCTCGCTGTAGGCCCAACCGCTGCGGAGCGCAAAGCCGATGCTGGAATCGCTATAGTTCGCAACCGATTGCCGATCATTCGACGTCCGGAAAATATCGAAGCCGGCCACCATGTTGCGATCCAGGAAATACGGCTCCGTGAAACTCAAATCGATATTGGTGCTCAAGGTGCCCAACGACAATCCCACGCGGATTTCCTGCCCCTTGCCCAGGAGATTGCGCTCCTTGACCGAGATGTCACCCACGATGCCGGCAGTGGTCGAATAGCCCGCGCCAAACGAAATCTCGCCAGTGCTCTGTTCGACGACCTGGACTTCGAGGTTGGTCTTATCCGGCGCCGAGCCGGGCGCTGCCGAAATGTCGACCTTTTCGAAGAACCCAAGGGCACGCAGGCGCTCCTGGCTGCGGCGCAGCTTGGCAGAGCTGAACGCATCACCCTCGGCGAGGCGGAACTCGCGCCGGATCACCTTGTCGAGGGTACGCGTGTTGCCCGAGATGTTGATGCGCTCGACATAGACACGCGGCCCTTCCTGGACCTCGAAGTTCACGTCGACCGTCTTATTGTCCTTGTTGCGCCGGATATTCGGACGGACTTCGACGAAGGCATAGCCCAGCGCACCGACGATGTCGGTCAGGGTGGCAATGGTCTTTTCCACATCGGTGGCGTCGTACCAATCGCCTTCGCTCATCGGCAGGTAAGTCTTCAGGACGTCGACATCCAGCCCGGGGAAGCGGGTCGAGACGTCGACCTCACCGAACTTGTAGCGCTCGCCCTCGCTGATCGTGAAGGTTAGGAAGAACCCGTCCCGATCGGGCGACAGTTCGGCGACAGCAGACACGACGCGGAAATCGGCATAGCCCTCGGAAAGGTAGAATTTGCGCAGCAGTTCCCGATCGAGGTTGAGCCGATCCGGGTCGAAGCGGTCATCCGACGACAGGAAGCGCCACCATGCGCTCTCCGCGGTCCGGATCTTGCCACGCAGCGTTCCGTCGCCGAATGCCTCATTGCCCACGAATGTGATGCGCTTGATGCCTGTTACATCGCCCTCGTTGATCTCGAAGACGAGGTCGACGCGACCTTGTTCCAAGTTGATGATCTTGGGCTCCACCGATGCATTGTAGCGGCCGCTACGGCGGTAAATGGTGAGGATGCGCTCCACATCAGACTGCACCCGCGCCCGCGTGAAAACCTGGCGAGCCCGCGATTGCACCTCGTCGCGCAGCTTGTCGTCATCGATCTTGTTGTTACCTTCGAAGGCGACGCGATTGATGATCGGGTTTTCCGTGACCTTGATCACCAAAGTCGAGCCCTGCATCTCGATCACCACGTCCGAGAACAGGCCGGTCCCGAACAAGGCTTTCAGCGAGCGGTCGGCGGCAGCGGCATCGTAGGGCTGCCCCTCCTTCAACTGGAGATAGGAGCGGATTGTCTCGCGCTCCGCCCGGACGTTGCCTTGAATCTGAACGGCCGAAATCGTGCCACCGGCAACGGCGCCGCGCTGGGCATGCGCCGTGGTGGTAAACGCGAGAACTGCGACAATGGCCAAGACGGCCCAACGAACGATCAAACTCACCCCCGGCATCTTCCCAGACCTGCCGATGGCCGTGTTCAGGAACGCCGTTTCATAGACCGGGATCAATGGCTTAGCCACCCCTTTTGTTCCCGATCCGCCCCCAGCAGATGTCCATCCGGTCACCGCAGCAAGAGCCTGATATCGTTGAACGTGGCGACCAGAGCCATGCCGATCACCAGGGCGAAACCGACCCTCAGGCCGAGTTCCTGCGCCTTGAGACTAAGGGGTTTCCCCCGCACCGCCTCGTAAAGATACATCGCCAGATGACCACCATCGAGCATCGGCACCGGCAGAAGATTGAACACTCCCAGCACGACAGACAGGGCGATCACGAGATTGAGAATCCCGATCCATCCGGCGTGTGAGGCCTCGCCGGCGGCCTTGGCGATGCGGATTGGCCCACCCAACTCATCAACCGGGCGTGTGGCTGTCAGTATCTGGGCCATCGATGTGTAGAACATCGTCGTCATGCCCCAGACGGCGCGTACGCCTGCGCCCATCGCGCCCAACACTCCGTGGCTGCGGAACTCCGTAATGCCCGCCGGCCGAATGCGGAGACGGCCGACGACCTGCTCCTTGCCAGCGCAATCGACCACTTTGTCGGCGACTGGGACGATAGTCGCCTCCTCGCGTCGCCCATCGCGATCGTACTTCACGACCAGGGGCTGGCCCGCGCGTGCACCAATCAATTCGGGGATACGCGAAAAATATTCGACGGGCTTGCCATCGATCTCGAGCAGCAGATCGCCGACCTTGAGGCCCGCCGCTTCGGCGGGTCCGTTCGCGGTAAATCCACCGACCACCGGACGGATGAGTTGGTCCAGTCCCAGTTCGCCGTAGCGCAGCGTATTGTTGTAGCGGTCGGTACGCTCGCAGAACTGCGGCACGATCTCGCCATGCAGCAGTTGGCTGCCACGACGATACTCGACCGCCATCGGCTTCGCCCAATAGAGGAACTGCGAGTCCTGAATGTCCTCGTAACGGTCGATCCTGCGATCGGCCAGGCGAATGATCTCATCGCCAGTCCGCAGGCCTGCCTTGGCCGCCGGCCCGTTGACCTGGACTGCGACCGTCGCCGGAGAGTATGGCTCGCCGGCGATGAAGAACACGATCGTCAGCACGAGGAAAGCGAACAGCAGATTCGCAGCCGGACCTCCCAGCACCACGGCGGCTCGTGCGTACAATGGCTTCGAAAAGAAGGCGCCACTCGCCTTCGGGCCTGCAAGTGCGGCATCGGATGGCGTCGTACTGGTCTCGTCGTTGTCGCCGAGGAATTTCACGTAACCACCCAGCGGGATGGCCGACACTTTCCATCGCGTACCGCGACGGTCCGTCCAGCCAAAGAGTTCGGGTCCGAATCCGATCGAAAAGACCTCGGCATGAATGCCGAACCGACGCGCGACCCAGTAGTGACCAAACTCGTGAATGAATACGAGCAGCGTCAGCACCAGGACAAAGTACGGGAGGTAGGTCGTAAACAGGCTGATGATGCTTTGCATGGCTCACTACATCACTAATATCTTGCTATTTCAATAACTTAGAGAACGTTTTCGACAACCTTCCTCGGCTCTCCGGCGGGCCTCGTGATCGGCTGCCTGAAGATGCTGGAGTGATTCGACCGGGACCGCCACCCCTTCCCAGCCAACCAGCACATCCTCGACGACTCGGGCGATGTCGAGAAACCCGACACGCCGCGCCAGGAATGCCGCAACTGCTGTCTCGTTGGCTGCATTCAGCACGATAGATGCAAGTCCGCCGGTGACCAGTGCCTCACGCGCCAATCGTAGGGACGGAAAGCGGCCGGAATCGGGCGGCTCGAACGTCAACGCCGAGAGGTTCGCGAAATCGAGGCGGGCGGCGGGGCCGTCGATGCGTGACGGCCAGCCGAGCGCGTACGAGATCGGCACCCGCATGTCCTGCGTTCCAAGTTGAGCCAGTACTGACCCGTCGCGATAGCCCACCATCGAGTGAATGACCGACTGTGGATGGACGATGATCTCGATCTTCTCCGCCGGAAGTCGGAACAGCAGGTGCGCTTCGATGAGTTCGAGGCCCTTGTTCATCAGCGTGGCTGAATCGATCGAGATCTTGTCGCCCATGTCCCAATTGGGATGGGCAAGCGCCTGCTTCGGCGTGGCATCGGCCATGTCGACCAGAGACCAATTCCGGAACGGGCCACCCGAGGCCGTAAGGATTAAACGATCGATGGCTTGGCGCTGCTGCGGCTCAAAGACCTGGAAGATTGCATTGTGCTCGGAATCGACCGGTAACAGCACTCCGTTCGATTCCTCAATCGCCTCGATCAGCAAGCGTCCGGCGCAAACCAGAGCCTCCTTATTGGCCAACGCCACGATTGCGCCGCGGCGCGCGGCGACCAGCGTCGGAGCGAGACCGGCAAAGCCAACGACAGCGGCCATCACCCATTCCGCCGGCCGGGAGGCGGCCTCGACCACCGCCTCCTGACCTGCCGCGGCTACAATCGACGTGCCCGCCAGCGCCTCTTTCAGCGCGCGGTAACGCTCCGGATTGGCCACCACGGCAAGCCGTGCGCGCAGGCGCCTTGCCTGCTCGGCGAGCAACTCCACCGAGGAACCCGCAACCAGTGCCTCGACACGATAGCTTGCGGGATCTCGGGCAATGAGATCGACGGTGTTCTGACCGACCGAGCCGGTCGACCCGAGGATGGTGACGCTGCGAGGTCGCTCATGCGACGGCGCGATCCAGCGGGTCAGTTCCAAGGCCAGGCTCCGTCAACCGTCAGGCGCACCAGCGCCACGACGACGAGAATGGCGACCAGCCCATCGACGCGATCCAGCAATCCGCCATGTCCCGGGATCAAGTTGCCGCTGTCTTTCACTCCAGCGCCGCGCTTGACTGCCGACTCGGCCAGATCGCCTACTTGTCCGACGACGGCAAGGCCGGCGCCAATAACGGCAAGGGAAAACGTCGAGCCCAAGCCGAACGCGAAACCCAAGGCAGCGCTGGTCACTGCTGCCCAGGCCATGCCGCCGATCAAGCCCGACCACGTCTTGCTCGGGCTGATTCTGGGAGCAAGCTTGGCGCCGCCAGCCGATGCCCCGACGAAATACGCCCCGATGTCAGTCGCCCAGGTGCAGGCGACAATCCAGATCACTGTCTCGCGACCCAGTGCCGGTTGGTGGCGCAGCCACAGCAGCGCCACCAGGGCCGCCAGCGCGTAGACGTAGGCTGAAATCCTGACAATCGAGCGGCCTCGGGTCAGGCGCGTCCATTCCCACACCATCAACGGCGCGGCGACTGCCGCTACGAGATCGATCCAGGGGAATCCGAACCACACTGCCGCCAGCAGCATTGGTCCCAGGACAAGGGCTGACGAGATCCGCAGCAGCAGCCCGCGAAACTGTCGGCCACGCCCCGCCGGGGCGTTAGCCGCCGACGCCACCATAACGCCGCTCACGCCGACGGAACTCGGCAATCGCCCGTTCCAGGTCATCCTTGCCGAAATCGGGCCACAGCGTATCGACGAACACCAATTCCGAGTATGCACATTGCCAAAGCAGGAAGTTGCTGATGCGCTGCTCTCCGCTCGTCCGAATCAGCAGGTCCGGGTCGGGTACGCCCGCCGTCAGCAACTCGCGCTCGAAGAGATTGGCGTCGATGCGATCGACATCGAGCTCACCCGCCGCGACCTGCCGCGCCAGGCTGCGTGTCGCGCGCAGGATCTCGTCGCGCGAGCCGTAGTTGATGCAGATGTTCACGTCGATCCGGCTGTTGCCGCGCGTCATGTTCTCCGCGTCGGCAATGTCGGCCACAATATCGGACGCCAGCCCGTCACGGTTGCCAATGACCCGCAACCGGGCGCCGTTCTTCCGCAATTCCTCGAGTTCGCTGCGCAGATAGTGGCGCAGCAGGCCCATCAGGTCGCTGACCTCGTCGGCCGGTCGGGTCCAATTCTCCGTCGAGAAGGCAAACAGCGTGATGACAGGAATGCCGAGTTCACCCGCACCGCGCACCACGCGGCGCACAGCATCCGCTCCTCGACGATGCCCCGCCACGCGCGGCAGTCCGCGCGCCTTCGCCCACCGCCCGTTGCCATCCATGATGATGGCGACGTGGTTGGGACCCGGTGACGGGTCAGGGTTGGCGGGCAGCGATGCGGTCGACATCAAACCGTCTTGATCTCTTTTTCTTTGTGAACGAGCGTATCGTCGACCAGCTTTACGTAACGGTCGGTGAGTTTCTGGACCTCGTCGGATTTCTGGCGATGCTCGTCCTGAGAGATGCGGTGATCCTTCTCGGCCTTCTTGAGCGCCTCCATGCCATCCCGCCGCACGTTGCGCACAGCGACACGGCCATGCTCCGCGTACTTGTGGGCAAGCTTGGCGAGTTCGGCGCGCCGCTCGCTGGTCAGTTCGGGGATCGGAATCCGGATCATCTGGCCGTCTGGCGCCGGATTGAGGCCGAGCCCGGCCTCGCGAATGGCTTTGGCCGTCGCCACGACCAGGCCCTTGTCCCAGACGCTGACCGTGAGCAGGCGCGGTTCCGGCGCGCTTACCGTTCCAACCTGATTCAAGGACATGCGCTGGCCATAGGCTTCGACCATCACTGGATCGAGCAGATTGACCGATGCGCGACCGGTCCGGAGACCGGCGAATTCCTTCTTCAGGGCGTCCATAGCACCCTGCATGCGCTTCTCGAGTTCCTTGACGTCCGCGCTCATCTTCAGCCCTCGTCCTTGATGATGGTGAAGGTTCCCTCCCCGCGCATCGTCGCGGCGAACGCACCCGGCTTGTGGATGTCGAACACGATGATCGGGATGTGGTTCTCGCGTGCCAGCGAGATTGCCGAAGCGTCCATCACCTGCAGATCGCGGGACAGGACATCCATGTAGGTCAGCGCATCGTAGCGCTTGGCCTTCTTGTCCTTGCGTGGATCCGCGGAATAGACTCCGTCCACCTGGGTGCCCTTCAGCAATGCATCGACACCCATTTCGGCGGCACGAAGAGCTGCAGCGGTGTCGGTAGTGAAAAACGGATTGCCCGTGCCGGCGGCGAAGATCACGACCCTGCCCTTCTCCATGTGCCTGGCGGCGCGCCGGCGAATGTAGGGTTCGCACACGGTGGTCATCGGAATCGCCGACTGGACCCTGGTCTGCAGGCCCTGACGCTCAAGGGCGCTTTGCATCGCCAGTGAATTGATCACCGTCGCCAACATGCCCATGTAGTCACCGCTCGCCCGGTCCATGCCTGACGCGGCGGCGGAGACACCGCGGAAGATATTTCCGCCGCCGATCACCAGGCAAACCTGAACGCCCATGCCATGCACGGCCTTCACTTCCTGTGCAACCATGGAGACCATGGCCGGGTCCAGCCCGTATTCGCGACTGCCCATCAAACCCTCTCCTGAGAGTTTGAGAAGGACACGGCGATAGCGGGGACCGGACGGCATCAGATGCCTCTGAATACGTGTTCTTGGGCGGCGAGGGCTTCCTGCCCGCACACCGGTACCGATTTCATACTACTTCTTGAGCTGGGCAGCCACCTCGGCAGCGAAATCCTCCGACTTCTTCTCGATTCCCTCGCCCAGCGCAAAGCGCAGAAAGCCCGCCAAACGGACCGGCGCGCCGACCTGCTTGGCCGCATCGTCGACGACCTTGGAGACGCGGTTCTTGCCGTCGATGACGAAGAGCTGCTCGAGCAGCACCACTTCCTGGTGGAATTTGCGCAAACCACCCTCGACCATCTTGGCGATGATGTCCGCGGCCTTGCCCGTCTGCCCGGCTTTTTCAGCCAGCACCGCGCGTTCGCGTTCGATTGCCGCCTGATCGAGATCGGCCACGGTCAGCGACTGCGGATTGGCTGCCGCCACGTGCATGGCGAGCTGCTTGGCCAGCGCCGACAGCTTGGCCTTGTCGCCTGTCGATTCGAGCGCCACCAGGACGCCGATCTTGCCAAGGTCGGGTGCCACGGCGTTGTGCACATAGGCGGCCACGACACCGTCCGACACCGAGATCGAAGCGGTGCGGCGCAGCGACATGTTCTCGCCGATCGTAGCGATCAGATGCGTGAGTTCGCCCTGGATATCGCGACCGGTGCCGGGGAATGGTGCGGTCGCGATCTTGGTCATGTCGGCGCCTGTATCGAGGGCGGCGCGGGCAGCGGTGGACACGAATTTCTGGAATATCTCGTTACGACCGACGAAGTCGGTTTCAGCATTGACCTCGATGACGGCGCCACGGTTGCCGCCGGTGATCACGCCGACCAGACCTTCGGCCGCCACTCGGCCGGCTTTCTTGGCCGCCGCGGAAAGTCCCTTGGTGCGCAGCCAGTCCACCGCCTTCTCGAGGTCGCCCTGCACCTCACCCAGCGCCTTCTTGCAATCCATCATGCCTGCGCCGGTCTTCTCGCGCAGTTCCTTGACGAGCGATGCAGTGATCTCAGCCATGTCGTGCTCCGTTTGGTGCGGCCTGTTTGGTACAACAAGGGCCGGTCTTCCGACCGGCCCCATTGAATCCTCGTCGAAAGGGCTCGGCTTACTCCGCCGGTGCCGATTCTGCTGCGGGGGCATCGGCTGCCACCGGCACTTCCTCGACCGGCGGCTCGGTGAGCTCGCCAACATCGCCGCCCGATGCTGCGATCTCGGCTCGGATGCCATCGAGCACGGCCCCGGACAGGAGTTCGCAGAACAGCGAGACGGCGCGGATCGCATCGTCGTTGCCCGGGATCGGGAAGTCGATGCCATCGGGATCGGAGTTGCTGTCGAGGATCGCCACGATCGGAATGCCGCGCTTGCGCGCTTCCTGGACGGCGATGGCTTCCTTGTTGGTGTCGATGATGAACAGCAGATCGGGTGTGCCGCCCATTTCCTTGATGCCACCCAGCGACCGCTCGAGCTTGTCGCGCTCGCGCGTGAGGTCGAGTTGCTCTTTCTTGGTGAGACCCAAGACTTCACCCTTGAGGCGTTCGTCGAGTTCGCGCAGGCGCTTGATCGAGGCAGAGATCGTCTGCCAATTGGTGATCATGCCGCCCAGCCAGCGGTGGTTCACGTAGTACTGGCCGCAGCGCTTGGCCGCGTCGGCGACGCGCTCGGAAGCCGCCGCCTTGGTACCGACGAAGAGGACGCGGCCGCCGCTGGCCACGACTTCGCGGACCCGCTGCAATGCCTGCTCAAGCAGTGGCACCGTCTTGGTGAGATCGATGATATGGACCCCATTGCGCACCCCGAACAGGTACGGCTTCATCTTGGGGTTCCAGCGGCGCGTATGATGGCCGAAGTGGACGCCGGCTTCCAGAAGCTGGCGCATCGTAAATGTCGGCATAGCCATGCCGTTCTCCTTTTCCGGTTAGGCCTCCGCGGGCGTCGTCCCGAATGGGACACCGGAGCGAGCGGCGGGATGTCTCCCCGTCGACCGCAAACCCGCGTGCGAAGTGGCGTGTTTCTAGGGGTTTACGCCCCGAATTGCAAGCACCAATGAAATCAATGGCTTAGGTCAGGATTTGGGCGATTTCCCGGGCCAATTTGAGAAGTGACAAAGGCGCGCTCCCCTCGGCCTTGTTGTTGGCCGTGATCCAGACCTTCTGCTTGGCTCTGAAGGCGTCGGCGGCCATCCGGGCCAGAATGCGCCGGGTTTCGCTGTCCTCGTCCACCAGCCGATCGAAGGGCTCGTAGCGCTGCTTCGCCGCCTGATAGAGGTACCCCCGATGCAGGTTCCAGCGAACGACCAGAGGCCCCGGGCTTTCGCCGTCGAGCGTCCGAAGGGCCACCGCCTGACGCTCGACTTCCGGCATCCGGTCGTGCAGCCCGACGCAATAGCGGACCCCTGCACCAGCCAGCATGCGCATCAGCCGGGGGGTCAGCAGCTCGGCATTGCGCAGCTCCAATGCATAGAGCGGGCGGTATTTGCCAAGTTCCCGGGGCAGGGCAGCAAAGAACGCGGCCAGCCGCTCGACAAGAGTGGCCGCCTCCGCCACCAGTCCGCGCGGCAGCGGCGAGACCTGGAAGACCAGGGGCCCGGCTTTGTGACCCAGGCCTTCGAGGCAGGGCACGACGAATTCGCGGGACGCGATGGCGGCATCGAGAAAGTGCGGGTTGGCGACCTTCCCCCGCCCCTCCTCGTCGCGCATCACTGCATCGCAGACCAGCGCCGGCGCCTTCACGACGAAACTGAAATCGTCCGGCACCTGGCCAGCGTATCGTGCGTATTCTACGGCCGAAATGGCTGCATAAAAGGTCCGGTCTAGGCTCACGGTGCGCAGCATCGGGATCTGACCATAGGCCCCGAGTCCCTTGCGGCTAAGTGCCGTTTGCGGATGGACACTCTCGTAGACCAGACCGCGCCACCCCGGAAAGAACCACGATGAGGTGCCGAGACGAATTTCAGACGGCAGGTTCGGTGCCTCCAGCAGCGGCGACTGCGACGCTGTGAGGACATCTCCTGCCGCTACGCGGCGTTTGGGCGGACCGGGCGTCTCGAAGAGGCCGGGTTGGCGACTCAAATCTCTTCCACCTGCACGATGCCCGGCAGCATGCCGATGGCGTCCCGCAGGCCGCCTGCAATCGAATATGTCCCGGGCAGAGTCACTTCGGCTTCCGCCTCGTCGGACATGGGAACCACAAGCGTGACGCGTCCCCGTCCCTTCTTTCCCTCGAGTGTCTTGCGCAGGGCTTCCAGAGCCGCCGGATCGGAAACGATGATGCGCAGGCCGGCCGCCGCATTGGCCACGGCGTCGTCGAGTTTCTCGACGGTCTGAGCGGTGAGCTTCACCTGCTCGCCATCGAGCCGGCCATCGGCCGAGATCAGCACCGCCTGACCTGGCTCCAGGAGATTGCGTTTGCTGCCGAGGAGTTCGCTGAACACGGTGAGTTCGAAGGCTCCCGACTGATCCGAGCATTGCACGAAGGCAAAGCGATTGCCCTTGGCCGAAGTCCGCTCCATGCGGTCGATGACCGTGCCAGCAAGTTTGATACGGCCTGGCGTGCCGCGCGCCAGCAGAGCCGTCAGGTCGGCAGCACGACAGACCCCCAGCCGCTGCAGACTGCGCTCGTAGGCGGCCAGCGGATGCGATGAGAGATAGAAGCCGATCGCAGCGAACTCATTTTGTAACCGCTCCATCGGCGCCCAGTCCGGCATCTTGGGAAGCTGCGGGCGGCGCTGCGCGGTGTCGTCGCCGAACAGGCTGTTCTGGTTGCTGCCGCGCGATTCGTGCGTGGCCTGAGAATGGCGCGTTAGCGCCTCGACGGCGCCAAAGGTCTGAGCACGGTTCTTGTTCAAAGAATCGAAGGCCCCCGCCTTCACCAGGCCCTCGATCAGCCGCTTGTTGACCACGCGCTGGTCCAGCCGCTCGGCGAAGTCGAACGTATCCTTGAACGGACCATTCTCCGCGCGCTCTTCGGCCAGGCGAGTCATGGCCTCACGGCCGACTCCCTTGATTGCGGAAAGCGCATAGCGGACCGCCTTCTTGCCCTCAGGCGTCTCCTCGACCGCGAATTCGGCCATCGACCTGTTCACATCCGGCCCCAGCAGCGGAATCTGCAGTCGCTCCAGCTCACGCCGGAAATTGCCGATCTTGTCGCTGTTGCCCATGTCGAGCGTCATGGACGCCGCGAAGAATTCGACGGGAAAGTTCGCCTTGAGGTAGGCCGTTTGATAGGCAACCAGCGCATACGGCGCGGAATGACACTTGTTGAAACCGTAGCCCGCGAACTTGGCCACCTTGTCGAAGATCATCGAGGCGCGCGCGTCCTCGACCTCGTTCTTGCGTGCCCCTTCGATGAAGGTTGCCCGTTGCGCATCCATCTCCGATTGGATCTTCTTGCCCATGGCGCGGCGCAGTAGATCGGCGCCGCCCAGCGAGTAGCCGCTGAGAACCTGGGCGATCTGCATGACCTGCTCCTGGTAGACCATGATGCCGTAGGTCTCTTCGAGGATGCCCTTCAGCGAGGGGTGCAAATAGTCGGGCTTCTCCTGCCCGTTCTTGACGCTGATGTAGGTCGGGATGTCGTCCATCGGCCCCGGGCGGTAGAGCGCCACCAAGGCGATCAGATCCTCGAACCGATTGGGTTTCAGCTTGCTGAGAATGTCGCGCATGCCGCTGCCTTCCATCTGGAAGACCCCGTAGGCATCGCCCTTGGCCAGCATCCTGAAGGTCGGCTCGTCGTCGAGCGGTATCTTGTCGATCTTGATCCTATCGTGCCCAATCAGGCCGCATGCCTTTTCGATCACCGTCAGGGTCTTGAGGCCGAGGAAGTCGAATTTCACCAGGCCGGCCGTTTCGACCCACTTCATGTTGAACTGGGTGGCCGGCAGCGATTCCTTGTTGTCGGTATCGCGGTAGAGTGGCACCAACTCTTCCAGCGGCCGATCGCCGATCACGACACCGGCGGCATGGGTCGAGGCATTGCGGAAGAGACCTTCGAGCTGAAGCGCAAGGTCGATCAGGCGCTTGATCTCCTCGTCGGCCTGGTACTGCTCCTTCAGAAGCTGTTCGCTCTCGAGTGCCTGGGCCAGAGTGACCGGCTTGGCTGGGTTGTTTGGCACCAGCTTGCAAATGCGGTCGACCTGCCCGTAAGGCATGCCCAGCACGCGCCCGACGTCACGCAGCACCGCGCGAGCCTGCAGCTTTCCGAAGGTGATGATCGCGGCGACGCGATCGTGCCCGTACTCGTCACGCACATAGCGGATCACCCGGTCGCGCTTGTCCTGGCAGAAGTCGATGTCGAAGTCAGGCATCGACACGCGTTCCGGGTTGAGAAAGCGCTCGAACAGCAAACCCCACCTCAGAGGATCGAGGTCGGTGATCTTGAGGGCCCAGGCCACGAGCGACCCTGCCCCCGATCCGCGCCCCGGTCCGACGGGGATGCCGTTGTCCTTTGCCCACTGGATGAAATCGGCGACGATCAGGAAGTAACCCGAGAAGCCCATCTTCTCGATCATGTTGAGTTCGTAGACAAGCCGCTCCTCGTAGAGCTTCAGGGCAATGTCGTCGGCCAGCCGGCCTTCTGCCTTCAGAGCCGCGAGCCCGGCTTCGGCCATTTCCTTGAGGGCATCTTTCTCGGCTCGGCCACCGAGCTTGGTGTAGCGCGGCAAAATGGGTTTGCGCGGCTCCGGCATGTAGGCACAGCGTTGGGCGACAGCCAGGGTGTTGTCGCAGGCTTCCGGCAGGTCCG
>NZ_SCVH01000131.1 GCF_004296935.1 Reyranella sp. | reverse complement strand
CTCTGACCCCCTCCGCCCGCTACGCGGGCACCTCCCCCGCAGACGGGGGAGGAGTTAAATCGACCTCTTCCTCCTCCCCCGTCTGCGGGGGAGGTGCCCCGTCTTTCGGGGCGGAGGGGGTCGGACTCCGGGCCCACATTCTGGCCCAACACTCCCACGTTTCAGGTGGGCCCGTTGAGCCGGGTAAAATCCCGGATTCGTTGGCTTTCCGGCGGCTTGGAGAGCCAATTTTTGACAGCCGAGTTGGGCCAACTTTGAAAAGTTGGGCCAACAGTTAGGGGTGTGGCCCCCAGGGCGCAGCGTGGAGCAGTTTCACTTCCTGCGTCATGACGAGTGGGCGGAACTTCGAGGCGAAGCCTTCGGTGAAGTCCTTGTTGGCGAACACGGCGGTCCAGTGGGCCCGCCGTGCAGCGTCGTCCTCGAACTTCCACAGGTGGACGATCTGGTTGATGGTGCCGGTGTCGCCCTGGAAGTAGCCCACGAGGTTCTTCGCGTGCCCGCCCTTGTCGAGGGCCGGGAAGCCCAGCTCCTGGTAGAGTTTCACCGCTTCGGCCATCTTGCCGACGTAGAGCGTGTAGGTCCTGAGTTCATAGAGTGCCATGCGTGTCCTCCCTGGTGTTTCTGGCCCCGTGGTCCCGGCCTTGTGTTCCGCCAGTCTATTCGACAGGCTTCCGATATGGATGTCGAACTGAACCGAGATGCGAAACAAATCGTCGGCGACTGGCTTCTGGACCTGAACGCCGCTCTGCAGGCCGGCGACTGGCACCGGCTGGCGGCGCTGTTTCGATCCGACTGCGACTGGCGCGATATCGTGGCGCTCACCTGGACCATCGAGACGGTGAGCGACCGCGAGCCCGTCGCGCGGCGCCTGATCGAGGCGGTGACGGCGCGCGGCGCGGGGAACTTCGCGGTCGATCCCGAACGTCATCCGCCGCGCGACGTCGAACGTGCCGGTGAGGACTGCGTCGAGGCGATCCTGAGCTTCGAAACTAGAGTCGGGTGGGGTGCCGGCATCGTGCGGCTGAAGCGCAGCGATTGCAGGGCCGGTGCGGCGATGGCCTGGACCCTTCTCACGACGCTGGACGAACTGAGAGGCTACGAGGAAGAGACGATCCTGGAGAATGCCGAGGAGCCGGCTTTCGAACGCGACTTTCACGGTCCCAACTGGCTCGACCGGCGCCGGCAGGCGGCGGCCTACGACGATCGCGAGCCCGACGTGCTGATCGTCGGTGGCGGTCATGCCGGCATCACGGCGGCGGCGCGGCTGAAGGGGCTCGGCATCGAGGCGCTGGTCGTCGACCGGATGGAGCGGATCGGCGACAACTGGCGCAAGCGCTATCACGGGCTGAAGCTGCACAACCAGAAGCACAGCAACCACTTCCCGTATCTGCCCTTCCCCAAGACCTGGCCGAAGTACATCGCCAAGGACAAGATCGCCAACTGGCTCGAATCCTACGTCGAGACACTCGAGATCGACTTCTGGACGCGCACGACCTTCAAGGGGGCCACCTGGGACGACAAGACGAAGCGATGGACGGCGAACCTTGCGCTCGACGTCGCCGACGGTGCCGGGCGCACTTTGCACCCGCGCCACATCATCATGGCGACCAGCGTCAGCGGCACGCCCAACATCCCCGAGATCCCGACGCTCGACCGCTTCAAGGGCCAGATCGTCCATTCCAGCCGGTTCGGCAACGGCGGCGACTGGAAAGGGCGCAACGTCTATGTCTTCGGCACGGGCACCAGCGCCCACGACATCGCCCAGGATCTGCACGGCAACGGCGCCCATACCACGATCGTGCAGCGTAGCCCGACGCTGATCGTCAACGTCGAGCCGAGCGCCCAACTCTACGATGGCATCTATTACGGCAAGGGGCCGACCTACGAGGATCGCGATCTCATCAATGTCTCGGTGCCGCTGCGCGTCATGAAGCAGGCGCACAGGCTTCTGACCGACAAGGCCCGCGAACTCGATGCGCCTCTGCTGCAGGCGCTGGAGAAGGTCGGCTTCAGGCTGGAGTTCGGCGAGAACGGCACCGGCTGGCCGCTGAAGTACCGTTCGCGCGGCGGCGGCTACTACTTCAACGTCGGTGCCTCGGACCTTATCGCCAAGCGGGAGATCGGCTTGATCCAGTATGCCGACATTGCCGAGTTCACCGAGACCGGCATGAAAATGAAGGACGGTAGCGAGCGGCCTGCCGACCTGATCGTGCTGGCCACCGGCTACAAGGGACAGGACCACCTGGTGGGCGAGCTGTTTGGCCCCGATGTCGCCCGCAAGGTCGGCGCGGTCTGGGGTTTCGACGCACGCACGCAGGAGCTCAACAACATGTGGGTGCCCACGGCCCAGCCCGGCCTCTGGTTCACCGGCGGCTCCTTCGCCCAGTGCCGGATGTATTCGAAGTACCTGGCTCTCCAGATCAAGGCGCAGGATCTGGGTCTCGCATGAAAAAGATCGTGCGAGCCTGGGCGGGGCGCATCGTTTCAGCCTGTGTGGTCGCCGCTTTCATTGGCGCTGGCGTATTTTGGTGGACCCGGCCGGCATCACGGCCGCCGACGGCCGCGGCACCGCCGCCGCCGGAAGTGGGCGTCGTCCAGCTCGCCGCCGCCGATGTTCCCCTGCCACTGCAATTCGCTGGCCGGGTCGCGGGGTTCCGCGTCGTCGAGATCCGCTCGCAGGTCAGCGGCATCCTGCTGAAGCGTGAGTTCAGCGAGGGCGCTGTCGTCAATGCCGGCAACGTGCTGTTCCGCATCGATCCGCGATCCTATGACGCGGCTCTCTCGCGTGCCGAGGCACAGGCCGCGCAGGCGAGGGCCACGCTCACGCAGACCGAAGAGAATTACAAACGCGTCGAGGGCCTGGTTGCCCAGAAGGTGTCGGCGCAGAAATCGCTCGAGGACGCCATCGCCGCCCGCGACCAGGCGCGCGCCGCGATCCAGTCGACCCAGGCCGATGTCCTGACCGCCAAGCTCAACCTCGAATACACGGTGATCAAGGCGCCGGTCACCGGCCCCGCCAGCATCGTCTCGCCGCCCGAGGGTACGCTCGTGCAGGCGCAGCAGACCCTGCTGACCACCATCACCCAGCTCGACCCGGCCTATGTGAACTTCACCTTCACCGACAGCGAGATGCGTGCGCTCGACGAACTCAGCAAATCGCGCGAGAAGCTGCTGGACTCCGATGACGTCAAGGTCGAGCTGCAGTTCGGCGACGGCGCCGTCTATCCCCAGCTCGGCACCGTCGACACGCGCTCGCGCACGATCGATCCCAGGACCGGCACCATCCTGGTTCGCGCTGTCTTCCCCAATCACGACGGCGCGTTGCTGCCGGGACAATTCGTCCGGGTGAACGTGACCGGCATCACCATGCCCGACGCCATCGTTGTGCCGAAGGCCGCGATCTCCCAGGGGCCGCTCGGCCCCTTCGTCTATCTCGTCGAAGCCGACAACGTCGCGCGCGCGCGGCCGGTCCGGCTGACGCGCGAGCTGAGCGATGGCTGGATCGTGCGCAAGGGGCTGAGCGCGGGCGACCGTATCGTGGTCGATGGCGTCATCCGCGTCAGGCCGGGAAACGTCGTTCGACCGGTTCCCATGGCGGCGCCCAAGACGGCGGTGCCCGCCGCTGTGACCAAGCCGTGATCTCTCCCTCATGATTTCCAGGTTCTTCATCGATCGGCCGGTTTTCGCATCGGTCCTGTCGATCGTGATCGTGCTGGCGGGGCTTGTCGCGATGCGGGTCCTGCCGATCTCGCAGTATCCGCAGATCGTGCCGCCCGAAGTCGTGATCTCGGCGACCTATCCGGGCGCCACCGCCGAGACCATTGCGGCCACCGTCGCCGCACCGCTGGAGCAGCAGATCAACGGCGTCGAGCGCATGATCTACATGCAGTCGACCTCGACCGGCTCGGGCACCATGAACCTCACGGTGACGTTCGAGATCGGCACCAATCCCGACCAGAACGCGATCAACGTCAACAACCGCGTGCAGCGCGCCCTGCCGTTGCTGCCGAGCGAGGTCAGCCGCCAGGGGCTGGTCGTGCAGAAGCGCTCGACCTCGATCCTTCAGGTCCTGACGATGTCGTCGCCGGAGGGTCGCTACGACACGATCTACATCAGCAACTACGCGCTCGTGAACGTGCTTGATGAAATCCGCCGCCTGCCGGGCGTGGGCGACGCGGCATTGTTCGGCGCCTCGGACTATTCGATGCGCATCTGGCTTCGGCCCGACAAGGTTGCGCAATACAATCTCACGCCTGCCGATATCGCTGCCGTGGTGCGCGAGCAGAACGCCCAGTTCGCCGCGGGGCGCTTCGGCGAGGAGCCGATGAACAAGCCGCAGGTCTTCACCTATTCGGTGACGACGCCGCCCCGACTGGTCGATCGCACCCAGTTCGAGGAAATCATCATCCGGTCCGAGGAGAACGGTGGCGCGCTCAGGCTGAAGGACGTGGCCCGTGTCGAGCTGGGCGCGCTGCTCTACGGCTTCTCCGGCACCTTCAACGGTTCGCCGGCCGTCCCCATAGCAGTCTACCTGCAACCCGGCGCCAATGCCCTACAGGTCGCGGCTTCCGTAAGGGAAACGATGGAGCGCATCTCCAAGCGCTTCCCCGTCGGACTGCGCTACGACATTCCCTTCGACACCACGCGCTTCGTCGAGGTCTCCATCCAGGAGGTCGCCATAACTTTCGTCGAGGCGATCGCGCTGGTCGTGCTGGTGGTCTTCCTGTTCCTGCAGAACGTCCGAGCGATGATTATTCCGGTCATCGCCATCCCGGTTTCGATCATCGGCACCTTCGCCGGTATGTACGTGCTGGGCTTCTCGATCAATCTGCTCACGCTCTTCGGCCTCGTTCTGGCGATCGGCATCGTCGTCGACGATGCCATCGTCGTGCTGGAGAATGTCGAGCGCATCATGTCGACGCAAGGCAAGTCGCCGCGCGAGGCGGCCTTGCAGGCGATGCAGGAGGTCACGGGGCCGGTCATCGCGATCGTCCTGGTCCTCTGCGCGGTATTCATCCCGGTGTCGTTCCTGGGTGGCCTGGCGGGCGAGCTCTACCGCCAGTTCGCCGTCACCATCGCGGTCTCGGTCGTGATCTCGGGCATCGTGGCGCTCACGCTCACGCCCGCGCTCGCCGCCCTGATCCTGAAGGAGAAGCACGGCGAGCCGTCGTGGCCCTTCGCCATGTTCAACCGCGGCTTCGGCTGGGTGACGGCGCGCTACATTGGCGGGGTGAGTTTCCTGCTCAGGCGCACCGTGGTGGGTGTCGCAGGCTTCGTCATCGTGCTGGGGCTGGTGTTTGCGTTGTTCCAGCGCATCCCCGGCAGCCTCGTGCCGGCCGAGGACCAGGGCTACGTCTTCGTGGTGACGATGCTGCCGCCAGCTGCTTCGATCGCGCGCACGCGCGACGTCACGGCCAAGGCCACGGAAGCGCTGCAGAAGAATCCGGCGGTGGCCAACGTCGTCACTTTCTCGGGCTTCGATCTCCTGTCGCGTGCGCTCAAGTCCAATTCCGGCATCTCCTTCGTCACGCTGAAGGACTGGTCGCAGCGCAAGGAGCCGAGCCAGGATGCGCGCAACGTGGCGCCGGCGATCGGCGCGATTAATGCCAACTTCCGCGACGGCATCGTGATCGGCTTCAATCCGCCGCCGATCCAGGGCATCAGCGTCACCGGCGGCTTCGAGCTCTTCCTGCAGGACAGGTCGGGCGGCCCGCTCAGTGGGTTGTCGGAAGCGGTGAACAAGGTGGTGCAGGCGGCCAATCAGCGGCCCGAACTGCGCGGCGTTTCCACGACCTTTACGACGGCGGTGCCGCAGTATCGCACCGATGTCGATCGCGAGAAGGCGCGGGCGCTCGGCATCCCGATCAACACCATCTTCGAGACGATGCAGAGTTCGTTCGGCAGCCTCTATGTCAACGATTTCTCGCTGTTCGGGCGGACCTATCGCGTCAGCCTGTCGTCCGAGGCGGAATTCCGCGAGAAGCCGGACGATCTGCGCCATGTTTTCGTGCGGGCGGAGGGTGGCGCCATGGTGCCGCTCAACGAGCTGGTGACGTTCACCCGCATCCTGGGGCCCGACACGGTCGATCGCTTCAATATCTTCCCGGCGGCCAAGGTCATCGGCAGCCCGGCGCCTGGCTACTCGTCGGGCCAAGCGATCGCCGCCGTGCGGCAGGTCGTGGCCACGACGCTCCCCAACGACTTCAGCATCGGCTGGACAGGTGCTGCCTACCAGGAGTTGGCGACGGCGGGCACCGGGTCGCTGGGGTTCGTCTTCGGCCTCGTCATGGTGTTCCTGATCCTGGCCGCGCAGTACGAGCGCTGGTCGCTGCCACTTGCCGTCCTCACCGCGGTGCCGTTTGCCGTGCTTGGTGCCCTAGTCGCCATCTGGCTGCGCGGCCTGGACAACGACGTCTATTTCCAGATCGGCCTGGTGACGCTGATCGGCCTTGCGGCCAAGAATGCCATTCTGATCGTCGAGTTCGCCTCGCAACGCCACCGGCAGGGGCTGTCGGCCTACGATGCCGCCATGGAAGCCGCCCGGCTGCGCTTTCGGCCGATCATAATGACCTCGCTTGCCTTCATCCTGGGCGTGATGCCGTTGGCCACCAGCACCGGCGCGGGTTCGGCCAGCCGACACTCGATCGGCACAGGCGTCATCGGCGGGATGATTGCGGCAACGGTCATTGCCATCCTGTTCGTGCCGCTGTTCTTCCGGCTGCTTACGAGAGGACACGCCGTAAAGCCCGATGGAGACGTCATCGGGAGGGGCGGCGGCAGCAGTTCTTGAGGATCGGTGCTAGGTCGCGCCGATGGCAGCCATCGCGGCCGCCGCGGCGCCAGTCAGATTTTCTCGATCACCGCGGCCTGGAACCGGCGCATTTCTGCGATCATGGCGGCGGCGTTCGGGCGGCCGAAATCGATGTCGATGGCGGTGATGCCCACGTCGCGCAAGGCGCGGAGATCTTCGATGATATCGGCCTCGCTGCCGGAGAACAGCCGGCGCTGGCCATCGGAGGCCACGGGCGGCACGACCGCGCCGTAGCGCTTCACGCGATATCCGACGCCGACCGACGCGGGATCGCGGCCGGCGTCGATTGTGGCCTGGCGCAGCCGGGCGATGCCGGCGCGCAGCCGCGGCAACGTGTCGAGCAGGTGCTTGTTGTTGCTGCCGATCGGATACCAGAGATCGCCGACACGGGCGGCACGGCGGACGGACGGCCCACTTTCGCCGCCGATCCAGATTGGCGGGTGTGGGCGTTGCACGGGCTTGGGCTCCAGGACGATGCCGTCGAAGTTCGTGTAGCGGCCGGCGAACCGGGGCGCGCGCTCGGTCCACAGCGCACGGAAGGCGTCGATATATTCGTCGGTCACCGGCCCACGTTCCGGAAAGGGCGTCGTGACGACGGCGTCGAACTCTGTTTTCAGCCAGCCGGCGCCCACGCCCACCACCAGCCGCCCGCCCGACAACACGTCCAGGGTGGCCAGCATCTTGGCAGCCAGCACGGCGGGGCGATGCGGCACCACCATCACGGCGGCGACCAGTCGGATGCGACTGGTCTTGGCGGCAATATAGGCCATGCCGAGCAACTGCTCGTGCCGTTCGGTCGGCGCGTCCTCGTAGAATTCGCCGCTCTCCGAATAGGGGTAGCCGGGGACCTTGGTGTCGGGCAGCACGACGTGATCGGTTACGGTGAGATAGTCGAAGCCCATCGCCTCGCCCTCGGTGGCGATCTCCGTCATGGTGGCGACAGCCGAAAGCGGGCCGGAGTTCGGCAGGTTGAAGCCGATCTGCATCAGCCTTGGCTCACCATCTTGCGCACAATGTGACTGCGGTTCGAGGTGAAGGGCCGCACCTCGCTGGCCCAGCGCCCCTTTTCCGCTGCCTCGTTCCATTCCTTGCTCACCAGAATGTCTGGACTGTCGATCTCGTAGATCGCCACGTAGCGCGCCGCGGTGCCGCCATCGAGCGGCTTGCGTTCGCCGGCGATCACGAAGGCGGCGGGCTCGGTCTTCCAGCGGGTGACGGCCCGGACGCCCGGCAACGCCAGCAGCAGGGGCACGTGCTCGGTGTCGTAGACTTCGTTGAACAGCGCCTCCTTCTCGGGCGTCACGTCCATGCTGACGATGAACAGGTATTTGGCGGCGATCGGCATGCTCTGCTCCCTCGATGTCAGTCGGCGGCGGCGGCGCGCGTCGTGCGGAAGGCCGGCATCACTTCCTTGGCGAAGCGGTCGAGCTGTTCCAGTGCCACGGCGAGCGGCGTGCCGAGCGCCATGCCGCAGCTGATACGGTCGAGGCCGGGATAACGCTTCTCCAACGCTTTGAGCTGCTCGATGATGTCGGCCGGCGTGCCGGCCAGGAACCCACCCGCCTTAACGGCGTCCTCGATCCTGGGCAGCTTGGTGCTGGCGGCGAGCCGGGGATCGCGCATCGCCGCGATCTGCTCGTCGGAGAGCGCCCGCACCAGCCGCAGCTCGCCGAACATCTTCATGTTCTCCTCGTAGTACTTGCCGGCGGCCCGCATCGCGGCCTCGCGGCTCTCGGCGATGAAGAACTGGAAGCCCAGCGACAGGCGCTCGCCGAGCGCAAGCTTGATGCCGCGGCGCGCATAGGCCGCCTGAAAGGCGGTCATGTGCTTGTCCACGGCACCGCCTTCGGCCGAGCCGCCGCCGATCACGCCGGAGATGCCGTGCTTGGCCATGAAGTCGAAGGCGCGGTCGGAACCGCTCTGGATGGGCTGCCAGCATTCCACCGGCCGGCGCAGCGGGCGCGGCACCAGGGTGATGTCTTTCAGCGTGTAGCCGCGATAGGGCACTGCCGGCGGGATCGTGTAGTAGGTGCCCTTGTGCGAGAATTTTTCTTCGTTGAACGCCTTGAAGATGACGTCGCAGCCTTCCTCGAACATCTCCCGGTTCGCCGCCTGGTCGGTGAGGGGGGCACCAAAGCTCTCGACTTCGCGCGTGTGATAGCCGCGTGCGACGCCGAAGATGATGCGGCCGCCGCTCAGCACGTCGGCCATCGCATAGTCCTCGGCCAGCCGCAGCGGATGCCACATCGGAACGACATTGAAGCCGCAGCCAATCCGGAGGTTTTTCGTCACGCCCGTGAGATGTAGCGCCATCATCAGGAGGTTCGGAATGCATTCCGTGCCTTCGGGCTGGAAATGATGCTCGGCCATCCAGAAGCTGTCGTAGCCCAGCCCATCCATCGTCTTGGCGTAGGCCACCGCCTTGTGCAGGACGCCGGCCAGCTCTTCATTGGGATAGTGGCGGTCGTTGATCGGTGTGCCGCCATAGCCGGGATTTTCCAGGTCGACCGAGCCGACGTAGGAGCTGTCGAATTTGGTGATCATGGCGCGTTCCCTCCGCGGCGCTGGTGGCCGATAGGGGCCAATTGAGCCCATCGATTGCCGGACTTGGCAATCGCCCGCGAGGCGGCGCGCGAATAAACTTGTTTCGCACCACGAGCGCGCTGCCGGCGGGGCAGAGCGGCGGGAGGCGCCGGTCGACAGGCCGTGCGATGCTGGAGTAGATCGATTGGAAGAGAGTCCCCATGCAGCAAGTCGCCACCGGCTACGGCCTGATCGAAGGCCCCGTCTGGGATCCGGCCCGCGGTCTCTATTTCAGCGATGTCCTCAATGGCGGCGTCCGACTGCTCGATCGCGCCGGCGCCGTCTCGCTGGTGGTTCCGAAGCGGCGGGGCATCGGCGGCATGGCGGCGCACGAGAACGGCGGCCTCATCGTGGGCGGCCGCGACATTGCCTGCGTGTCGCTCGCCAACGGCGCCACGCGGAGCTTGCTGGCGCTCGATGCCATCCCGGGAGCCACCGGGTTCAACGATCTCACCACCGACCGCGCCGGCCGCATCTATGTCGGCTCGCTCGCCTTCAAAGTGTTCGGCGGTGAGGCGCCCCGGCCCGGGCATCTGCATGTCATCGATCTGGATGGCGTCATGCGTACGCTCTCCGACGGTGTGTTGCTCACCAATGGCCTTGGCTTCTCGCCCGATGGCAAGCGCCTCTATCACAGCGACGCCCGCGCCGGCCTGGTTCGGGTCTACGATGTGAAGCCTGACGGCGGTGTTGGCCCGTGGCGTACCTTCGCAACGCTGGGCGACGGGCGGAGTGCTGTGCCCGATGGGCTGAAGGTGGCAGGTGACGGCTCGGTCTGGGTGGCCGATGCCCACGGCGGCCGCGTGGCCGTGTACAATGCCGACGGCACGCACCGGCAGGATGTGGTGGTGCCGCTGCCGATGGTGACCAGCGTGTGCTTCGGCGGTGACGACTTGCGCGATCTGTATGTCGTTACCGGCTCGCGGGGTGGCCCGCACGAAAACTGTGGCAGCATCTTCCGCACGCGCGTCGATGTTGCGGGCCTCGCGCTGGCGCTGGCTCGGGTCCCGGTTTAGGGGGAGGAGCGTCGTCATGGATACCCGCGTTCAGCAGGCGATCGCCAAAAGCGCTCCGGAACGGGCCCGCGCCTTGCAGCCATTACTGGATGAGCATGGCGCCGAGATGGATCGCCGGCGCGAGCTCACGCACGAGGTGGTGGAGGCTCTTGTCGGCCAGGACATGCTGCGCCTGCTCCTGCCGAGAAGTCTGGGCGGGCAGGAGATCCATCTGCTGGAATTCTGCAAGACCACCGAGGCGCTTGCCTGGGCGGATGCAAGCGTCGGCTGGTTCATCAACCAATCCAATGTCTCGTCGGCAACGTCCGCCGCCGCCATGCCGCACGAAGCCGCCGCGGCGGTGTTCGGTCACGCGCGCGAAGGCCTCGCCTGGGGCGCGAGGCACAACAAGAGCACGGCGCTGCGCATCGAGGGCGGCTATCGCCTCAGCGGCACCTGGAGCTTCGCCAGCGGCGGCCGCCATACCAGATGGCTCGGTGCCCACAGCGCGGTCCAGAACCCCGACGGCACGCCGCACCTGCGCTACGGCCGGCCGGACGACCGCAGCTTTGTGTTCCTGCGCAGCGACGCGAAGATCATCGACGACTGGCAAGTGCTTGGCCTCCGCGGCACCGGCAGCGATTCGTACACGGTCGAAAATCTCTTCGTGCCGGACGAGCGCGCGCCGGCACGTGACGCGCCGGAGGAGCGGCGAGAGGGCGGGCCGATCTACACCATCATGTCGACGCTGCTCTATGCCACCGGCTTCTGCGGTGTGACGCTCGGCATCGCCCGGCGGCTGCTCGAGTCCTATGTCGAGCTCGCCCGCGGCAAGCACTCCAGGTCATCGTCCAATGCCATGGCCGTCAACAACGCCGTGCAGCGCGAGATCGGCCAGCTTGAGGCGAGGCTTTCTGCCGCCCGTGCCTTCCTGCACGAGGCGGTGAGCCAAGCCTACGAGGCGGCTGCGGCGGGCAAGCTCGACGTCGACCTCAGGATGCGGCTCAGGCTCGCCACCACCCACGGCATGAACGAAGCGACCGACGTCGCGATCGCGTCGTATCGGGCTGCTGGGACCACGGCGATCCTGAATTCGATGCCCTTCGAGCGCCGCTTCCGGGACGCCATGAGCGCCAGCCAGCATCTGCAGGCCATGCTGCCGCACATCGAGATGGTCGGTCGCCACATCATCGGCACCGACAACGTGATCCAGCATATTTAAGCCAGCTCAGGAGATACCGAGCAGGCGCACTGCTGTGCCGCCCAGGATGGCGATCCGCTCCTCATCGCTCAGGCCCGGTGTGTTGAGCACGAGATCGACTTCCGCGCTGGTCCACGGGAATGGATAGTCGGTCCCGATCATGATCTGGCCGGGCCCGGTCTCCGCGATCAGGTGGCGCAGCGCCTCCGGCGTGAACACGATCGTATCGAAGAAGAGCTGACCTTCCTTGAGGTAGGCCGTCGGGTCTTTTTTCGGCAGCGGGCCGACCCGGTTGGGGAAGGTGCGGATCACCGCATCGGACCGGTTGGCATAGGACGGCAGGAAGCCGCCGCCGTGCGCGGCGCAGATCTTCAACCCGGGAAAGCGGTCGAGCATGCCCTCGAAGATGAGGTGCGACAGCGCGATCGTGGTCTCCAGTGGATTGCCGATCGTGTTGGTGAGCAGGCCGCTGCCGCCCAGCCGGCCGCTCGGCTCCAGTTCGCGTGTACCGGTGGGATGCATGAAGACGAGGACGTCCAGTTCCTCGCATTTCTTCCAGAACGGGTAGAACTTCGGATCGGCCAGTTCCTGGCCGTCGACGCTGCCGCCAACGCTGACACCGCGGAAGCCGAGCTTCTTCACCGCATGTTCGACCTGCTCGGCGGCGAGGTCGGGATGCTGCAGGGCCGCCGTCGCGTAGGCAACGAACCGCTCGGGATTGGCGGCGCAGAATTCGACCAGGGTCTCGTTCTGGATCCGGATCAGCTCCGCTGCGGCGTCGCGTTCCGCGCGATACCAGTAGGGGTTGATGCTGAGTGCCTCGACGTCGATCCCCTGGCTGTCCATCGCCGCGAGCCGCACGCTGGTATCGGCCATCAGCAGGCCCGGCGCTTCGAGCGGATGATCGATTACGGCCATTGCGGCCGGTACGCAGCAATGGGCATGGACGTCGACGGTCTTGACCCGCTTGCCGTTGACCACGACCTCGCGCCGCCGCGCGGCGTGCGCATGTCCGTGGTCTGACGGCTTCTGGCCGGCCGCCGCGCCCATCATGGCGCAACCGCTGAAGACGATGCTGGCCTGGGGGCCGGTACGGGGAGTGGCGCCTGTCAGCATGCTGGTGACCTCAGTGGAAGGTGCGGCCCGCGTCGATCACGATCGTCTGGCCGGTCATGGTGTTGGTGCGGCACATGGTGACGACCTGGTCGGCGCAGTCGTCCTTGTCGGCGGCGGTGCCGAGCAGCGACGCCTGGCGGCCTTTCGCGACCACCTCCGGACGCAGGTTCGCGGTGGCGCGCGTGCCCTCGAGCAGGCCCGGCGCCACGCAATTCACCAGCACCTCAGGCGCGAGCGCCACGGCCATGCACTTGGTGAGATGGATGAGCCCCGCCTTGGAGACAGCATAGGCGATCGACGAGCCCGTGGGGCCGAGGCCGGCGACCGAGGAAATGTTGACGATTCGTCCGCTGCCCCCGCGTTTCATGACCGGGCCTACGGCCTTGGTGAGCAGCATCGGTCCGGTGAGGTTGATGTCGATGATCTTCGTCCATTCCTCGTAGGTGAGGCCGTCGAGGTCGGTGAAGGGGATCGATTTGTTGTAGGCGGCGTCGTTGATCAGGATGTCGAGCCGGCCGAAGCGCTTCACCACGTCGTCGACCAGTCGCTGGACCTGGTCACGCTGGGTGACGTCGCAGGCGAACGCGGCTGCGGCGACCTGGTGCTTTTCGAGGTCGCGCGCGACGCTGGCAGCCTGGTCCTTGCTCTGGGCGTAGACGACGGCGATGTGACAGCCTTCGCGCGCGAGCGCGTGGCATATGCGCTGGCCCAATCCGCCATTGCCGCCAGTGACGACGGCAACCTTGCCCTTCAGGTCCATTTTTTCCTCATGTCGTTCCGGCCTTGCCGTTCCAGAAGCGGTAAAGCCCGGCGGTATCGCCGGCAAACAGGTTGCGGTCGCAATGGCCGACGCCGGCGACTGCACGGGGCTCGCTGCCATGGGCGAAATTAGCTGCGGTCTCATCGGCGGCGTACTGCCAGAGCCGCCAGCCCCGGTCCGCCCATGCATGGGGAATTTCCGGAGTCTCCCGATAGTCGGCCAGCCACAGGTCGCAGCGCGACAGGAGGGAGCCCGGCGTCACCGGCCGATCCAGGTTGAGGCGGCGGCGGCCATAGCGCTCGCCATTGGCCCAGGCCGGATGGGTGTAAACCAGCGGCAGCCGTCCGGTCGCCCGCTGGACGGCCAGAACGAATTCCTCGGCCTGGCCGAGCCGCATGGTGTTGGCCGGCTTCCGTTCATTCGGTTCGAGATCGAGCGCCATGACCGTTGCTGGCCCCGGCTGGCAGGCTGCGAGAAAGGTCGCGGCCTGCTCCGCGCCCGAATACTGGCGGGTGCCGAAATGGTAGCCGCCCCACAGCAGCCCCGCCGCCTCGGCCTGGCGGCGGCGTGTCGCGTAGGAGGGATCGATCCAGTCGCCTTCGCTCACCTTGTGGATGATGGCGAGGATGTTGCTGCGGCGCACCGCGGCGAAGTCGGTGACCGTGACGTTGTGGCTGATGTCGATCACCGCATCCAGCCCGGGTACCGCGTGGCGGGACGTGGCGGCGGCGTGGTCGAAGCCGGAGCCCTTTGGCGGTGTGCCGCCGCAACCAGCGAGGGCGGGCAACCCGAGACCGGCCAGCCCACCAAACAGATTTCTACGGGAGATCATTCAGTCAACATTTCCAAAGAATGAGAGCGGGATCACGTTCGTGACGGCCGAGACTACCATGCACGCCGGGTAGTGCGTAAACTGGCGCAAAGGATAGCGAATGACCGGAGCGCCGCCGCGCACCCTGTTCGACAAGATCTGGGACGCGCATGTCGTGGAAAGGCTCGATGACCGCACCTGTGTGCTCTACATCGACCGCCACCTCCTGGACGAACTCCACAGCCCGCAGGCTTTCGAGGGGCTGCGCCAGGCTGGCCGCCCGGTGCGTCGTCCGGAGGCGACGCTGGCAGTCGCCGATCACAACATCCCGACGGAGGACCGCCGAGGCGGCATCCAGGAGGAGGGCTCGCGCCTCCAGGTGGCGACGCTCGAGGCCAACGTCGCGGCGTTCGGCGTGCCCTATATTCCGATCCTCGACGCGCGCCAGGGCATCGTCCATGTCGTCGGACCTGAACTGGGCTTCTCGCTGCCGGGTCAGACCATCGTCAGCGGCGACTCGCATGCCTCTACCCACGGCGCGCTGGGCGCTCTGGCCTTCGGCGTCGGCGCTTCGGAAGTCGAGCATGTGCTGGCGACGCAGACTTTGCTGCAGAAGAAGCCCCGCAGCATGAAGGTCGAGGTGAGCGGCGCGCTGCCCTTCGGCACGACGGCCAAGGATTTGGCGATGACGCTCGTCGGCAGGCTCGGCACATCGGGCGCCAACGGCCACATGATCGAGTTCCGCGGCGAGGCCATCCGGGCGCTCGACATGGCCGGGCGGATGACCGTCAGCAACATGTCGATCGAAGCGGGTGCGCGCGCCGGCCTGATCGCGCCCGACCAGACGACATTCGATTATGTTCGCGATCGCGACTTCGCCCCCAGGGGCGAGGCCTTCGAGCGCGCGGTTGCCTGGTGGCGCACGCTCGCCTCCGACCCTGATGCTACCTACGACCGGTCGGTCATGCTGGACGCCTCGGGGATCGCGCCGATGGTGACCTGGGGCACCAATCCCGAAGCCGTGGTGCCGATCGACGGGATCGTTCCGGATCCGCAGGACGCGCCTGACGAGAGCACGCGCCTGCAGCGCCGCCGCATGGTGGACTACATGGGACTCGCGCCCGGCCAGCGGATGGCCGGCCTCGCAATCGACGTCGTCTTCATCGGCTCCTGCACCAACGGCCGCATCGAGGATATCCGCGCGGCAGCCGCGGTCGTGCGCGGCCGCAAGGTGGCTGCAGGCGTGCGGGCGCTCGTCGTTCCGGGTTCCGGCCTCGTCAAACAGCAGGCCGAGCGGGAGGGACTCGATCGCATCCTGGTCGAAGCCGGCTTCGAATGGCGCGAGCCGGGCTGTTCCATGTGCCTCGGCATGAATTCCGACAGGATTCTCGCAGGACAGCGGTGTGCCAGCACCTCCAACCGCAACTTCGAAGGGCGCCAAGGTCCGGGCGGCCGCACGCACCTGGTTTCCCCCGTCATGGCTGCGGCCGCCGCCGTGGCAGGCCGGCTCGTCGATGTCCGCGAGCTGGGATGAGCGGCCGTAGTTCCATCAGCCTCTGAGAGCCGGTGCTCTCCACGGCCTGACAAGGAGCGGGCCGGCGATCGCGCAGCCGTAGACCGCCATGCCGGCCGCCATCGCCGTGAACACGCCGTCGAGTCCCAATCCCATATGCTCGACTGCGAACCAGCCGCCGGCGGTCGCCACTGCCACGCGCACGAGGCCGGCCATGACCGGCACCGTCATGCGGCCGGCGCCCTGGCCCGCGAAGTAGAGCGCGAGGCCGAGCCCGAGCAGGCAATAGAACGGCGCCACGTGGGTGAGGTAGGAGACGCTGGCGTCGACAACGCCGGGCTCCGTGGTGAACAGGCGCGACCAGGCCTCGGGGAGCAGCGCCGCGGCCCAGCCGATGGCGCCGATGGAGGCGAAGGCGAGGAGTCCGCCGATCCACGCGACACGTACCGCGCGCTTGAAATCCTGGGCGCCCGCCGCCACGCCGACCAGGGTCGTGAGTCCCGTGCCGATGCCGTAGGCCAGCGGTGACACCATGTATTCCAGGCGCACGCCGACGCCGTAGCCCGCCAGCGCGTCGGTGCCGAAGCGACCGACCAGCCCGGTCATCAGCACCGCGGCGAGGCTGGCGACGACCGTCGCGAAGGAGCCCATGACGCCGACGCGCAGGATTTCGCCGAACAGCCGGCGTTCCAGCTTCACACCCTGGAGGCGTGGCACGACGCCCAGCCGGCCGTGCCACACGGCGCGCGCCAGTACCAGCGTCTGCCCGCCCATGGTCACGATGCCGGCGAGGCCGGGCCCGGCCATGCCGAGGCCGGGCCAGTTGCCAAGTCCCAGAGTCAGGACGCCCGCCAGTGGCACGTAGACGATCGACATCACAACCCCGATCCGGCCGGGCGTTGCCGCATCGCCGGCGCCGCGCAGGAGGGCTGCGAGGAAGGCGCTCGTCCACACGACCACGCAGCCGCCGAAGACGATGTCGCTGAAGGCGAACGCGTGCGCGAGCGCCTGCCCGCTGCCGCCCATCAGGCGATAGAAGGCGGGAGCCACGATCCATCCAAGGATCGCGAAAACAAGCGTGAAAGCCGCGGCCAGGACCAGCGCGTGCAGCGCCAGCGCGCGCGCATCCTCGAGGTGCCCGCCGCCCAGGGCACGCGCCAGCGCCGAGGCGACGCCGCCGCCCATGCCGCCGTTGGCCATGCTGTGCATCAGCACCAGGAAGGGGAGGACCAGCGCAAAGCCCGCCAGCGCGTCGCCGCCCAGCCGGGCGATGAACCAGGTCTCGGCGATGGCGACTGCGATCTGCACCGCCATGAACCCGGTGGTCGGGCCGGCCAGGCGCAGCAGGCTCAGGCCGATGGGAGCGGTCAAAAGGGGATGGGACAAGAGGGACTCCGAAAACAGCGCACTCGCACGGCCATGCCGTGCCTTCCCTGTCAGGCGACAGGAGACCGAAAGAGGTGAGTTAGCGCTGATCCATTTCGAAAGTGCCCCTCGAAGCGACGGCACTGTGACGAGACTTGGCGGCAATGGCAAGATCGCGAAGACGAGAGCTTCGCGCTGCGGCTGGCGCGTGTTGGCAGCGCCAGGCATTTCGCGGACAATCCCGCTGATGCATTACGACTACATCGTTGTGGGTGCCGGATCGGCCGGTGCCGTCGTCGCCAACAGGCTCTCGGCGGACCCGCGCAACAAGGTGCTGTTGCTGGAGGCGGGGCCCGCCGATTATCGCTGGACCCGCGTTCCGGTCGGCTCCGCGCGGATGATCACCAACCCCGCCGTCAACTGGCTCTACAGCTCGGAGCCCGAGGCCACCACCGACGGCCGCCGCATTCCGGTGCCGCGCGGCCGGATGCTGGGCGGCTCGAGTGCGCTGAACGGCATGGCCTTCGTGCGCGGCCAGGCGCAGGACTTCGACACCTGGGCGCAGATGGGCAACCAGGGCTGGAGCTATGAGAGCGTCCTGCCGTTCTTCAAGCGCCTGGAAAGCTATGACGGCGGCGGCGACGATGCCTTTCGCGGCCGCGATGGGCCGCTCCGCGTCACCAACCCTGAGCCGCGCGAGCCCTTCTTCGCCGCGGTGATCAAGGCGGCGGGCGAGGTCGGGATCGCGCACAATCCCGACTACAATGGCGCGACCCAGGACGGCATCGCCATGAGCCAGGCCACGATCGCGCGTGGTCGGCGCATGAGCACGGCGCGCTGCTATCTCGACCCAGCGCGAAAGCGTTCGAATCTCCGCATCGAAACGGGCGCAGTCGCCGAGGCTCTGTTGTTCGAGGGAAGGCGCTGTATCGGCGTGCGCTATGCCGCCGGCGGTGAGGGGCGCGAGGCGCGGGTGGCGCGCGAAGTCATCGTGAGCGGCGGCACGATCAACTCGCCGCAGCTGCTGGAACTGTCGGGAATCGGCCAGCCCGGGCGTCTGCAGTCGCTCGGCATAGAAGTGCGCCACGCCTTGCCGGGCGTCGGCGAAAATCTGCGCGATCATTATGCGCCGCGGACAAAATGGGCGATCGGCACCAAGGGCATCACCTACAACGACACGGCCCGCGGCCTCGGCCTCGTGCGCCAGGCGTTGCGCTACGCCCTCTCCGGACGAGGGCTGCTCGGCAGTGTGGGGGCGCCGATGCGCGCCTTCGTCCGCTCCCGCGACGGGCTTGCGGCGCCCGATCTGCTGCTGGGCTGGGTGCCGATGCTGACCGAGCCCGGTCCCAAGGGGCCGAAGATTTCCAGGCAATCCGGCGTCACCTGTTACGCGCACCCGATGCGGCCGGAGAGCAGGGGCCATATCCACGTCGTCTCGGCCGATCCGGGCACGCCGCCGGCGATCAACTTCAATTTCCTGTCGTCAGCCGTGGACGCTGAACTCACCGTCCGCGCCGTCCGCATCGCCCGCGCCATCATGACGGCGCCCGCAATGGCGCCGCTGCAGGTGAGCGAGCTCGCGCCCGGCAGGGAGCAGACGACGGACGAGGAGATACTGGACTGGGTCAAGGGCGCGGCCGAGACCACCTACCACCCGGTCGGGACCTGCAAGATGGGCACCGATGAGATGGCGGTCGTCGATCCCCAGCTCCGTGTCCACGGCATCGACGGGCTGCGCGTCGCCGACGCCTCGATCATGCCGACACTCACTTCCGGCAACACCAACGCGCCCTCGATCATGATCGGCGAGAAGGCGGCGGACATGGTGCTGCGAGGGTAGTCGCCGACCCCGTCCGCCGCTGCTTCTACTTCTTAGTCACAAGCGGGCAGCCGCCTTCCTCCATCGGCCGGAAGGCCTCCTTGCCCGGCACCGTGGCGACCATCTTCACCAGGTCCCAGCCGCCCTTCGACTCTTCGGGGGTCTTGGCCTGCATCAGGTACATGTCGCGGATGACGCGCCCGTCCTCGCGAACGCGGCCGTCCTTGGTCATGAAGTCGTTGATCGGCAGCTTCTTCATCTGCGCCATCACTGCCTTGGCCTCGTCGGTGCCGGCGGCCTGCACGGCCTTCAGGTAGTGCATCACGGCGCCATAGGTGCCGGCCTGGATGAAGCTGGGCGGACGGCCCCGCTCCTTGGTGAAGCGGTCGGTGAAGGTGCGCGCCTCCGGAGTCATGTCGTAGTAGAACGGGCTCGAGATCAGCGTGCCCTGGGCGATCTTCAGCCCGATGCCGTGGATGTCGGGGAACTGCGCCAGCGGTGCGCTGATCCGCATGCCCTGCTTCATGAGGCCGAACTCGGACGCCTGCTTGATGCCGTTGACGATGTCACCGCCGCCATTGGCGAACATCAGCCCCTTGGCCTTGGAGGCCTGTGCCTGCAGGACATAGGAGGAGAAGTCCGCCGTGTTCAGCGGATGGCGCACCGAGCCCAGCACCTTGCCGCCGGCCGCCTTGATGAAGGTGGTGGCATCCGCTTCCACCGCCAGGCCGAAGGCGTAGTCCACGGTGATGAAGAACCAGGTATCGCCGCCCATCTTGCTCAGCGCATTGACGATGGTCTTGCCCTGGCCGTAGGTGTCGTAGATCCAGTGGACGCTGTGCGAGCTGCAGGACTTGCCGGTCAGCTCCGAGGTCGCCGCCGCGGTCGGCATGACGATGCGGTTCTTTTCCTCCGCCACTCTCACGAGCGCGAGTGCCAGCGCCGAATTGGGAATGCCGAGGATCATGTCGACGTTCTCTTCGTCGTACCAGCGCTTGGCGATGCCAGCGCCGACATCGACCTTGTTCTGGAAATCGGAGGTCACCAGCTCGATCGGCTTGCCGAGCACCGAGCCGCCGAAATCGGCGATGGCGAACTTGACCGCAGCGACGTCGCCCGGGCCGGTGTTGTCGGCGTAGAGGCCGGACATGTCGTCCAGGACGCCGATCTTCACCGCCTTGTTCTGGGCCAGCGCCGTGGCGCTGAGCAGGCAGCAGGACAGCAACGCCGCGGCAGCGGCTTTCATGCATCGCATCGTTTCCTCCGTATCGAGTTTATTGCGGCACTACGCGCCGACGTTCCCGAATGAACCCTGGGAACTTTCCGAACGCTACCATCCCGCCGGATGCCGGGGAATGCGGGATTGGCCGACCCTCGCCACCCAAAAGCGCCATAGACGGCGCCGGGAAGAGGCAGAGGGGGCATCGGAATCCTGCGCTATAGTCGACGGCAAGAAACCACGGGGAGGCCGGGATGCGGCTGTTGATCGAGCATGCGACGGTCTGGGACGGCAGCGGCGCGGCGCCGTTTCCGGGCCAGGTCTTGATCGAGGGCGAGCGCATCGAGGCGGTGGCGCCCGCCGGCCAGGCCGTGGCTGCCGCCGAGGGCGCTGAGCGGATCGATGCCGGCGGCAAATTCCTGATGCCCGGCCTGGTCGAGGGCCACGCCCATCTCTCCTTCGTCGACACGCCGCGTGGTACGGCGCTGGGCGAGCTGCCGCCGGAAGACCACGCGCTCCTCACCATGGATGCGGCGCGAAAACTGCTGGGCGCCGGCTTCACCAGCGCCTGCTCGGCGGCGGCGGCCAAGATCCGCCTCGACGTCGCCGTGCGCGACGCCATCGAGCGCGGCCACACCGACGGGCCGCGGCTGCTCACGGCGAGCCCCGAGCTCACCGTCACCGGCGGCCTGGGCGATGGCCGCCGCCTGCACCTGCACCAGGACAGTTTCGGTGTCGCCGTCGATGGGCCCGACGAGGTTCGCCGCATGGCCCGGCTCTGTCTGCGCGAGGGTTGCGACACCATCAAGCTCAATATCTCGGGCGACTACGGCACCGAATCGGCCCTGGCCGAAACCACGGTCATGACCGACGCCGAGGTCGCGGCCGGCGTCGAGGCCGCCCACGCCATCGGCCGCCGGGTCGCCGCCCACGCACGCGCTTCCGACTCGGTGAAGCGCGCGCTGCGCAACGGCGTCGACATCATCTATCACTGCGACTTTGCCGACGAAGAGGCACTCGACATGCTGGAAGCCGCCAAGGACCGCGTCTTCACCGGGCCTGCCATCGGAATCGTGCTGGCGCGGCTCGAAAGCCTGCGCGGCGACAATTCATGGCAGGGCCAGAGCTTCCTCGAGCGGCTGAGGCCGCTCTACGAGGCGACCTGTCGTACGCACAACGAGATGCGCAAGCGCGGCATCCGCATCGTGATCGGCGGCGACTACGGTTTCGCCGCCAACCCGCAGGGCACCAATGCGCGCGACCTCGAACATTTCGTGGCCCATCTGGGCTTCAGCCCGAGCGAAGCGCTGCAGGCCGCGACCCGCACTGGCGGCGAAATCATGAAACGCGGCCACGAGCTCGGCCAGGTCAGGCCGGGCTTCCTCGCCGACCTGCTGCTGGTCGACGGCGATCCGCTGAAGGACGTGCGCGTGCTGCAGGACAGGAAGCGGCTCGCCCTGATCATGAAGGGTGGCGTGCGCTACCAGCCATGCGAGGGCGCACCACATGTCAGACGCCTGCATTGAGGGCGCCTGCTGCACTGAGGCGGTCTGCGACCGTTCGGCTGCGCCATGACCTGCCGGGTGACCGATACAAAGTTACCGACGACAGGCAACTGTCGTCGTCTTCCACATCTCGAAGCCGTCCTGCGGACCTTCCGACTCATCGATCTCGCCCGTGGCGCTGATCTGGGCACCCTTGGTGCAGGAAGAAGGCGGCGCCGTCACGACGACGTTGACGATCCGGCAGCCGGCATAGGGACGAACATCGACGGCAAAGTGCGTCGCGTTCTTTCCTTTCCAGACGTCGAGAATCCTGGCGTTGATCGTCAAGACCTGCTTCCTGACGCAGCTCGACGTTTGAGCCGAGGCGATCGTCGACGCCGCGACGAAGGCCGTTGCAATCGTGGCGCAGGCCGCAAGTGCGACGGCGGCGCGTGACTTACTCCTGAAGTTGGGCATCTTCGACCTCCATCGGAGGCTCGGCCACGCGCCGGCCACCTTTTGGCGGGAGGACCCTGCGGCCGAAAGCGTGGGCGGCAACGACGGGGCGACCAGCACCCCGAACGGGACGCCGGCGTGCGGCGACATGGGATTGGGGCGACATGGGATTAAAGCGTGACATCGTAGGCCGGCGCCTGATGGATCTTGAGCGTGCCCGGCGGCGGATTGGGCCAGCGCCGGGCCTTGATGTCGAACCGCACCTTCGCCCTCGTTCCCTTGAAGGCTTCGAGCGACTTCAGGGGAATGCGCACCTCGAGGGGATGGCGCACGAAATCGGCCTTGTCCGAGCGTACCACGGCCAGGGCGCCGCCCAGCGTCTTGCCGTTGGCTGGATCCACGAGGTCGACGGCGATGCCCCAGCTCAGGCTTTCCATGCAACAGCGGGTGACGGCGAACTTCACGACGAGGTTGCCATCGTCGATGAGATGCGAGACCTCCTCGATCCTGGTCGGTCCGACCAGGGTGTCCAGCTTGGCGAGCAAGGCCGGATCGGGAATTCCCCAGCGCGAGCGTTCGTGCGGTGCGATGCCCGGCGCGAATCGCGTGAAGTTGGATGACCGGGCGATCAGGTTCTTGAAATTGTAACCGACCTGCGTGGCGTACATCGCGGTGATGAAGGGCGATGAAAACGACGTGCCGTTGGTCGGCCGGCCGTCGATCAGGAGCTGGCCAGGCCCCAGGACATGCGGCGTCAGCCGCCCGTCGGGCGCGGTGCCGACGTTGGAGAAGGGCGACGGCGCGAAGCGGCCGCCGGCCGCCTTGCCGAACGAGCCGACGAAGGTGACGAAGGGGTTCTCGCGGAACAGGTAGGCGTTGGTCGTCTGCAGGCCGTTGAAGTCGCCGGCGACTCCCAGGGGATAGCCGTTGACCCGCATGAAAACGCCACCCGCCGGTCCGGCGAGCCGCTTTACCCGGATCGCGGCGTCGACCGGCTGGCTATAGGCATGGTTCAGGACGATGAGGCCCTTGGCCTTGTCTTTGGGGTCGACGCGTCCCGAATAGAAGACCCGATCGCCCGCGCCGACGATCTGCAGCTCGTAGTCGGCATCGGGTTGGGCGCCGGCATCCCAGGTCAGCACGGTGCGGAACTGACCCGCCCGCAGCTTGAGGCGCAGGCTGTCGACATCGCGCCCCGGAGCCGCGGCATTGTGAAAGTCGACGTAGCCATTGTTGTTGCGGTCGGCCGTGACGAAGGAGTGGACGTCTTGTCGGTTGTTGCCGGCAGAGATGAAGGCAAACGCTTCCTGCTGCGGCAGGTACACGCGCAGGTACCTCGAAACCTCGTCCTCTTCCTGGGAGAGGATCTGAAACTCCCTCGGGTAGGAGAGGCTGATGTTGGACAGCACGACGCCCTGCGTCCCGGCATGGAGTAGTGCTGTCGCCATCCGGCCGAGCCCACCAGCAGTATAGAGAAGGATCTGCACGTCGGGCGCGACGGAACGGACCACCCGATAGACCCAGTAGCCGTGATCGGAGTCCCATGGTCCGGCATAGGTGGGATCGGCTACCGGCATGTCGCCGGGCGACGCGCCGGTGCGCATCACGCTGGTCAGGGCCTTCTCGTGCGGGATTGCCTCCAGCCGTTCGCGAATGCCGCGGAAGCCGGCGTCGACGATCGCGATCTTGCCACCCGGCAGCCGTGCCGCGACGACAGGCTGGCCGAGTCCCATGAGGGTCCGGGCCTCGTTGAGCTCGATGCCCAGCGCCGCCGGGGCGCGGGCCGCCGCGCGCTCGGCGGCGCTGGGCGCCGGCACGACGAGCGGCGGCATCTTGCGCGTCGCTTCCTCGATGAAGCGCTGACGATGGGAGGTCTCCCATTGCGCCTGGGCGCCGGCCAGCGGCAGGACCGTCAAGGCGACGGCGACGGTTGCAGCGAGTCGGCACGACGTCATGGTGTCGGCGCGGCCAAAGCGTGCGCGACAAACGCCCCGCCATTGTGAAACATTGGCATTGCGGACATCCCCCAGAGGCGCCTCCCCAGGCACCCTCCCCGACAGAAAGGCTAGACCCCGGCAAGTCGGCCGGCAACGGCTGCCCACCGGAGCTCGTCAAATCGGAATGATTTCAACAAGCAACGTGCAGCGCTGCTTGGAGCCTCGAGGCGAGGAACTACGCCGCGACCTGTTCCGCTGTCGGGCCGTCGCCGATCAGCGTCGTTCGGCGCATGTCGCGCGGCTCGTGCGCCGGGAAGGGGCGGGCGCGGTGCATGGTCTGGCGGTTGTCCCACATCACCAGGTCGTCGACCCGCCACTTGTGGGTGTAGACGAACTCGCGCTGGGTGGCGTGCTCGATCAGGTCGCGCAGGTAGCCGCGCGCCTCGGGCATCGGCCAGCCGACGATTTCGCCGGCATGGGACGACAGGTATAGCGACTTTCGGCCGGTCACCGGATGGGTGCGGACCATGCATTGACGCACCGGCCTGAAGCGCTCGCGTTCCTCGTCGGTGAAGTCGCTGAAGCCGATGAGCTGGCGCGAGAACATCTGCGAATGCTCGCACACCATTCCCTCGACCTCGGCCTTGGTGTCGTCGTCGAGCGCATCATAGGCCGCCCGCATGTCGGCGAACTGCGTGTCGCCGCCTTTCGAGGGAATGCTGACGGCGTGCAGCAGCGAATACTTCGCCGGAGTCGTCTTGAACGAACTGTCAGAGTGCCACAGCCGGTTGCCGATGGCGAACAGCCGGCGGCGGTCGTCGCGGGGGTAGGGCGTGTTGTTCTTGTCGAGGTTGGAGACATCGGCGAAGGTCGTGGGCAGCCGCGTCTCGTTGGCCGCGCGCAGGCTGGTGCCGATGGCATGCTCGATCTCGCCCAGGCTCTGCGTGAAGGCGAGTTGCTGGGCGTCGGTGATCTTCTGGTCGCGGAACACCAGCACGGCGTACTTGTCCATGCCGGCATGGATCGCGGCCACCTCGTCGCGCGTGAGCGGCCGGCGCATGTCGATGCCGTCGATTTCGCCTGCGAAGCAGGGACCGACCTGGCGGATGGTGACTGTCATTGCTCAGCCTCCTTGGTTTCCTCACGCTTCTCCGTAGTGAACGCGGCGATAGGCGCGCGACGGGATGAGATCGTCGATATGCACATCCCAGAGGGTACCGATATTGGCACCCTGGTGCTCGGCGAACAGCGGCGCGTACCGGCCGGGCTGGGTGACCGAGGCGCCGCGCAGGCCGAAGCCCGTCGCGGCAGCAGCGAGGTCGCCGCGGCCATGCACGGCTTCCTTGGCGGTGATGCCGTTGGCGCGGAACTTGTGCACCTCGGCGCCGTAGCCGCCGTCGTTCATCACCGCCATCAGCATCTTGATGCCCTGGCGGCGGATCGTCTCCAGTTCCTGCACGTGCATCATCAGGGAGCCGTCGCCCTCGACCAGCAGCACCTTGCCGTCGCCGCGCGCGGCGGCGATGCCGATGGCGGCGGGCAGGGCCGAGCCAATGGCGCCGAAATCGTTGACCACGTGATAGCGTTCGGCGGGGCGGCCCTTCATGTGGGTCATTACCATGCTGAAATAGTGGCCGGCGCCGACGACAACCTCCCAGTCCTTGGGCACCACCTGGTCGAGCTCGACCACTGTCTTGCGCGGGTCGACGGTGTTGGGCTGCACTGGGAATTCCTTGCTGTCAGGCGAATCGCCTGCGACCAGTTTGGCCATCTCGTTGGTCCGGAAGCCGGTGCGCGACACGCCGCGCTGCTTCATGCGGGCCACGATCGCCTCGGCGGCGGCTCTTGCGTCGGCACGGACATGGAGATCGGCGGTGCGCAGACCCTGCCACAGGCCGCGCGGGTTGGTGTCGATCTGGATGGTGCGGGCGGCAGGATAGAGGTAGCCGCCCTCGGTGGTGTAGTGGCCGAGCGCTGCGCCGGCGCCAATCACCAGGTCGGCTTCCGCGAAGCGTTCCCGGGCGAAGTCGCTGGCGAAGGCACCGGCGATGTCGAGCGCGTAGGGGTTGCCGTCGAACAGGCCCTTGCCGAGCAGCGACGTTGCCGTCAGCGCGCCGGCTTGCGCGGCCAGGGCCTCAAGTGCCGCGGCAGCGCCGGACAGGATCGCGCCGCGGCCGGCGATCAGGATCGGCTTCTCCGCCTCGGCGATCATGTCGATCACGCGATCGACGATGGCGGGATCGGGCAGCGGCCGCTGCGCCACCGGCACCAGCTCCGACGAAGGCGTGTAGTCGGTGAGGTGCGGCCACGCCTGCTTCTGCATGTCCATGGGCACGGCGAGCACCACCGGGCGCTGCTCGAGCGCCGCCACCTGGAAGGCCTCGCGCACATTGTCGAGCAGGCGGTCGATGTGCTTTACGCCGACATAGTGCGCGCCGCAGGCGAGCGCGAGCGGCGCCATGTCGAGCTGCTGGATGTACCACGAGGCGGCGAGCGGCGAATCGCCCGCGAACACCACGATCGGCACGTTGCCGCGCGCCGCGATGGTGAGCGCCGTCATGATCTGGGTAAAACCCGGGCCGCAGGTCGTGGAGGCGACGCCGACCTTGCCGGTGGCGCGGGCGTAGCCGTCGGCCATGGCGACGGCGCAATGCTCGTGGCGGGCGTGGATCACCTTCATGCCGGGCAGCTCGGCCATCGCCGTCGACCAGTACATGTTGGCGTCGCCCATGAGGGTGAACAGGTGGTCGACGCCCTCGGCCGCGAAGGCGCGGGCCAGCATGTCGGAAACCTTCAGCTTGCTCATCGCAGTATCCCTTACTTGCCGCGCAGCCAGGACAGGAAGGCCCGCCACAGGAGATTGAAGGCGCTGAGCTCGGCGGCGGCCGGTGGCGATGCAAGCATTGCGTTCGCGGGCGCTGAAGGCAACACGCTGGCATTGATGGGCGAAACTGGGGGGGCCGAATCGTTCGGCGACGAAACGGGCGCGCCGCGCTCGGCCACCATCTTGGCCATGTTGGCGGAAAACTCGGCCAGAAGCGCGCGCGCGACATGGACGCCGCCGGCATTGGCGAAGGTTTCCAGCGGGCCACTCACAGTGAAGCTGCCGTCGACGGCGAGTTCCGTCACGTCGCCGCCGCTCACCTTGACCACGCCCGACGCCAGCGCACGCGAGGCGCCACGCCCGTCGATGCCGCGGCCTTCTATGGTGCACGTCCGTGTCGCGTGGTCGAAGGTAAGGTTTGCCTCGCCGCGGAACATCGCGACGGTGGGGCCGAATTTTACGCGAATGGAGCCGCGGTAGAGTCCGTCGCCCTGGTCCGCCGCCATCTGGGCGCCGGGGATGCAGGAGGCCACGAGCGCCGGCTCGCTCAGGAGGGACCAGACCTGGTCGGCCGGCAGCGGGATTGCCGTCTTCTCGCTCAGCGCCACCATATCAGGCGAGGTTTTTCTTGAAGAAGGCGATTGTGCGCTCCCACGACAGCTTGGCCGCTGCCTCGTTGTAACGCGGCGTCGAGTTGTTGTGGAAGCCGTGCTGCGTGCCGGGATGGATGAACACCTCGTACGGCACGCCCGCACTCTTCAGCGCCGCCTCGTAGGCCGGGTACATCGCGTTGATGCGCTCGTCGTTCTGCGCGAGTTGCACCATCAGCGGTGATTTGATCGAGGGCACCGCTGCGGTCTCCGCTGCCGCGCCGTAGTAGGGCACGCCCGCCTGCATGCCGGCGCCCATGGCGGTGGCCAGCCAGTTGGTCGTGCCGCCGCCCCAGCAGAAGCCCGTGACGCCAAGCTTGCCGGTCGAGAGCGCATGCGTCTTGAGATACTTCGCGCTGTTCAGCATGTCGGTGCGCAGCTTCGGCTGGTCGAGCCTGGCCTGCAGCGCGCGGCCGTCGTCGTCATTGCCGGGGTAGCCGCCGACCGGGAACAGCCCGTCCGGCGCCAGCGCCAGGAAGCCCTCGGTCGCGGCGCGCCGCGCGACGTCCTCGATGTAAGGGTTGAGTCCGCGATTCTCGTGCACCACGAGGACCACCGGGAACGGGCCGTTTCCCTTGGGTTGCACGAGATAGCCGCGCATCGTGCCCGAGGTGCCGCCCGGCGACGGGTAGGTGACGTACCTGGCCTTGATGCGCTCGTCGGTGAAGGAGATCGTCTGGGCGTTGGCATAGCGCGGCATCAGGGCCTGGGCCATGGCGAGGCCACCCGCCGCCACCACGGCGGCCTGCTGCAGGAAGGCGCGGCGGTCGATCCGTCCATGGCAATATTCGTCGTAGAGATCGAACACGCGCTGGTCGATCTCGAGCTGGGTCACCGAATCCAAGTCGTTGCTCCTCCACCAGGGGCTGCAGTCTAGATCAAGGAATCAGGTTGCGCTCCTCTTGACGGAAAGGAGAGGCTAGAATGGATCAAAATGAGGTGAGCGATGCCAGTCGTCGACTACGCGGCACTGCCGGAGTTCCCCATGCGGGCCGGAATCACCGGCAAGTGGATCACCAGCCACGAGCATGGCGCGACCACGACCAGCGTGCTCTCCAATACGGTGGAACCCGGCGTCGCCGTCCCAAAGCACTTTCACGAATACGAGGAGATCGTGCTGGTCGAGGAGGGGCGGATCTGGGTCGAGCTGGGTGACACCCGGGTGTTCGCGGCCCCCGGTCAGGCCGTCATCATTCCGCCGCGCACACCGCACGCCTGGGGAACGGAAGGCCCGGGCATGGCGCGCGTCCTCTTCGTCTGGCCAGTGCTGGAGCCTTTCGCACCGGGCAAGAGCACCTACTTCGAAGGCGCGCCGCCCAAGGTGAGCTGACCCAAAATCAGGCTTCCTCACGAAGGGTTGGAGAAAAAGTCGCAAATTCAGCAGGAAAAAGATTATTCCGACGGGAGTGCATTTTCGTCCCTGATCAACCCACTCGCCCGCCCCACGCGCGGTGTTCCATTGTGGCCGGAAGGCCGGCTGGGGGACGATTTTTCTAGCAGGTCCGCGATTCGGGCCTGAGTCGAAAAGAATCTTCCGGTTCGAGCCGGCAGGCGCTTTGCGAATTTCCGGACAGTTTCTGGACAACTCGTGTCTGAAAAATCGCACCTAGCGCGGCTGACCCTGGCGCAATTGCATGGTGTAGCGCTGGGCGAGCCTGGGCACTCGGCTGGTGCCGTCGTAGCAGACGATCTCGGCCTCGTGCGCCATGTTGCCCTTGCCGTCCGATTTGTAGGTCGTGACCACGCCCACGTAGCTCTCGCTGGCGAGGCGGTCACGCACGGCTTTCGGTGTGACGGGCTGGCCGGCCTTGCGGAGATCGGCGATCACCTTGCCCAGCATACCGACGGCGTCGAACTGGGCGGCGGCAAAGGCGTCGGGCTCGCTCTTGTAGGCGGCACGGTAGGCGTCGAGAAAAGCCTTCATCGGGCCTGAGGTGGCCGAGATCGGCGAGGCCGCGGTCTCGGCGCAGACACCCTTCAGCTCGGCGGGTTCGAGCAGCGCCGCGGTCGCGGGCTGGTGCATGGCCGAGCCCGCGACGATCGGCACGTCGGGCAGGAGCTGCCGCGCCTGGCGTACGGCGAGGACGGTGGAGGCGGCATGCAGGTGAAGCACGATCACGTCGGCATTGGCGTTCTTGGCGCGCAGGATGGCGGGCGAGAGATCGTTGACGGTGGGGGCGATGCTCTCCTCGAGGACTGGCGGTGCTTTTAGATCGGTAAAAGTCCTGGCGAGCTGCTCGCGGCCGGACTGGCCGTAGGCGGTGCTCTGGTAGATGACGGCCGGCCGTTTGGCACCGAGCTTTTCGACGACGTAGCGTGCATGCGCCACCTTCACCGTGGCGTCGCTCGGAAAGAAGCGGAAGAACCAGGGGTTGCCGAGCTCGCCCAGCCGCGCGGTGCCGGAGATGGTGAGCAGCGGCACGCCGCGTTCTTGTGCGAGCGGCAGCAGCGCCAACATCTGGGTGCCCAGGATCGGTCCAACGGCAGCCGAGGGCAGGGTGCCGCCCATGGCGCGTTCCCAGGCGGTGACGGCGGCTTCCGGAGTTGCGGCGGTATCCAGTACCTCGGGCTTCAGGGTGACGTCGCGGATCTGACCCGCCGCCAGCAGCGCGCCGTTACGCTGGCTGGTGCCTTCCAGCGCCACGAAGCCGGTGAGGGGCACGAGCACGGGCAGGCGCAGGTCCTGCGCCGCAGCCCCGGAGACGGCAAGGGGAGCCGCGACGAGGAGGGCGACGGCCGCGGCTACTGCGCTGCGCCGCCGGCCCATGGCGACATCACCTCGTTCATGCCGGTGAGCTCCCCGGTTTTCGGATCGCGCACGATGCAGCTCGGATTGGCGAAGCCCAGCGGCGAGATCGGGTTGTCGACCTCGACCATCGGCAGCTTGGCCGCGATCGCCTTCTTGATCGCGTCGGGCAGGTCGCGGTTGACGCGGATCGGGCCCACGCCCGAGACGTCGATGCGCGGCTGATGGAAGGCGGCCTCCACATCCATGCCGCGGTCGATCTGCATCAGCGCAAGCTGCGCCACCGCCGGCACGATGCGCCGCCCGCCCGAGGCGCCGATGCAGAACCATGCCTTGCCGCCCCGGGCGACGACCACGGGGCAGATGTTGCAAAGCGGCTTCTTGCCCGGGGCGATGGAGTTGGGCTTGTTGGGTTCGGGATCGAACCACAGCATGCCGTTGTTCATGGTGATGCCGGTCTTGGGCAGCATCACGTTGGAGCCGAAAAGCGACATCAGGGTCTGCGTCAGCGCCACCATGTTGCCTTCCGAATCGGCGGCGCAGAAATGCGTGGTGCAGGTGTTGGTGGGCTTGTCGCCCAGCGTCTTCAGCCGCTCGTCGTAGGCCTTGTGCATGCCCTCGGCGAAGGCGGTGAAGAAGGCGGCGTCGGGCGCGCCCTTGCCCCTGGTCCGGTCGCCCGCCAGCTCGATGGCGCGGCGCAAGGTGGGCCCCGCGGTGAGGCCGCCTGCGACGTTCACGGTGACGCCGTTGTGCTCGAACGACAGGGGATCGACCACGCGCGCCTCGTAGGAGGCGAGATCGTCGGTGGAGATCGCCGAGCCGCCCGCCTGCAGGTCGGCCGCGATGTCGCGCGCCAGGCTGCCTTCGTAGAATTCGCGCGGGCCGCCCTCGGCCAGCCGCCGCATCGTCTCGCCGAGATTGCCGAGCTTGAGGTAGCGTTTGTTGTGCGCCCAGTCGATCGAGGGCACGCGGCCGTCGTCGCAGAGGTAGGCGGCGCGCGAGGCCGGGAACTTGGTGAGGTGCTGCGCGCCCTGCGCCAGCATCACCTGCATGTACCAGTCGAGTTCCATGCCGCGCTGGGCGAGCTCGACGCCGGGCGCCAGCACGTCCTTCCACTTGAGCGTACCGAAGCGCTCCAGTGCCTTGGCGAGGCCCGCGACCATGCCGGGCACGGCGATCGAGTGGTAGCCGACCTCGTTCCTCTGTTCGAGGATGTCCGGCCAGGCGAAGGGGTTGGCGGGGCCGGGACCGACGATCTTGTAGACCGAGGGGTCGAGCTTCCTGGCCGAGACCGGGCCGTAGTCGATCGTCCAGGCGCGGCCTTCCTTGGCGCTCCAGATGGTCATGAATCCGACGCCGCCGATGCCGCTCATCCACGGCTCGACCGCGCCGATCGCCATGCCGGTGGCGACCGCGGCATCGATGGCATTGCCGCCCTGGCGCAGGATGGCGGCGCCGACCTCGGCGGCCCTGCAATTCTGGGCCACGACGACGCCCTTGCCGCGCACCGCCTGTTTGGTGATCTTGACCTGCCGTGTCAGCGACTCGCTCATCAACGCTCCCCACTTTGAGGGAGCGACTGTAGCGGGGCCTGAATTGGCCACAAACCCCGTTAGACTGCAGGGCGGACGGGCCCCCAAGGACGAGCCCCCAAGGACGAGCCCAGGGAAGATCGCAGGCGTGACGGAACTGAACCAGACCGACCTGCAGACGCTCACCACGGGCAACAAGCGTGCGTGGGACAGCTTCGTCACCGCGGCGGCACCCCTCATAAACGCCGTCGTGCGGCGGACGCTATCGGCCTTCCGGCTGGGCGAGGACGACGTCATGGACGCGGCCCAGGACGTGTTCGTCCGCCTCTGCGCCCAGGACTTCCGACTGCTCAAGACCTTCGACCCGGCCCGCGCCAAGCTCAGTACCTGGCTGGCCGTGGTTGCCCGCTCGTGCGCTGTGGATCATTCCCGGCGCCGCCGCCAGGCGACCCAACCGCTCGACGACGTCCCGGAAGCGGCCCTGGGGGTCGAGGACAAGCACGTCGAAAAGCTCAAGATTCCCCAGGGGCTTCTGACCGATCGCCAGGTCCTGATCCTGAAGTGCCTCTACGACGAGGAGCGCGACGTGGCCGAAGTGGCCCTTTTGCTCAAGATCGACGCCCAGACCGTCCGCAGCACCCACCACAAGGCCCTGCTGCGGCTGCGAGCGCACTTTGGCGAAGAACCGCCCTGAAGAGGGGATGGATCGGGCTTTTCCGACGTATTCTGGAGCAGGAGCAGACCATGAGCACGGAGCATACCCCCCGGACCGACAAGGAGCTGTGGCAGAGCCTCGCCCTGGATCGAGAGGCCGCGCCCAAGGCCATATCCGACCTCGATTTCGCCGCCTGGCTGGACGGCCGGCTTCCCGAGGCCGCCGCCGCGCGGATCGACGCTGCCGTCGCGGCCGACCCCGCGTTGCGCCGCGCCGCCCTCGATCTGGCGGATGTCCTGGGCAAGCCCTTGCCGGCGGCGCCGGAACGGCTGGCGGTGCGGGCAAGGGCGCTGGTCGGCTTCGCGGCGGAGAGGCAGGTCGGGCAAGGCGGTGGATTCTTCGGCCGCCTGTTCTCGTCCGGAACACGTTATGCCCTGCAACGGGCGGCGATGGCGGCCATGGCGATCGTGATCGCCGGCGCCGGCTTCATCATGGGCGGCGGGCTCGGCGAATCGTTTGCCCAGCAGCGGTACGGCTCGGGCGTCACCCAGGCGACCTCCTCGGAGACGTCGAACGAATTGACCGATTTCTCGGACGGGATCTGACGTGTCACCGCGCGTGATGCAGCTCCTGCTCGGCCTGTCGGTGCTGCTCAACTGCTTCGTCCTCGCCGGGTTCGTCTACCGGAGCTGGATCGCGCCGCCGACATTCGAGGCCCGCCTGCCGCCACCGCCGCCGCCGGGTGCCCGGCCCAGCCCGATCGAGGCCGTGCTCCACGATCTCGGCGTCGACAGCGGCCAGCGCGAGGCGCTGCGCGGCCTGCTGGACGGCTATGCCGCGAAGCGTCGCGAACGGCTGCGGGAGATCCAGAAGGTGCGCGAGCAGTCTGCCGCCGAACTGAAGCGGCCGCAGATCGACCTTGTGAAGGTCGACGGGCTGGTCGATCAGCTCGCGCGGCTGCGCGCCGACCTGCAGAAGGAAAACCTGCGCGCCGCGATCCAGCTCGAACCGGCGTTGCGCCCGGACCAGCGCGAACGCCTGCGCGTGCTGATTGCCGAGCGCTTCGCCGGCGCGCCGCCGCCGCCGCCGCGCCCGCCGGGCCCGCCGGGCCCGCCGGGCGGTCCTCCTGGCGGCCCTAGGGCGCCCGGCGGCCCCGGCAGGCCCCCGCAATAGGAGTGGCGCCATGACCCTTCGTCTCGACCGGCGTGGTTTCATCACTGGTGCAGCGGCACTGTCTGCTGGCTTGTGGCCGGCGCTGCCGGCGCAGGCAGCCCAGGCGATGGGCTTCGACGACGCGCGGCTGCTGCTGTCGCGCACGGGCTTCGGCGCGACGCCGGCCGAGATCCGCGCCCTCGAAGCGCAGGACTACGCCACCGCCGTCGACCGTCTCCTCGGCAATTCCAGACCGCAGGCCGCCACGCCGGCACCGGCGTGGCTGGACCAGAGCCCGGCCGAGGTCCGCCGCCGGCAGCAGGCGGCCGAGGCCCAGCGCAAGCCCGGCGTCGACGGCAAGCCGCTGCAGATCGCGCGGCCGGTGCAGGAGCAGGGCCGCGAGCTGCGCAACTGGTGGGTCGAGGAGATGCTGGCGACCGACCAGCCGCTGGTCGAGCGGATGGTGATGTTCTGGCACGGCCATTTCACCTCTTCGATGCTGAAGGTGCGCTATGCACCGGGGTTGTTCCGCCAGAACGCGCTGTTCCGGCGCGAGGCGATGGGCAACTTCGCGACGCTCCTGAAAGAGGTGGCGCGCGATCCCGCGATGCTGATCTATCTCGACGGCATGCGGAACGTGGTGCGACAGCCCAACGAGAACTTCGCCCGCGAGCTTCTCGAGCTGTTCACCTTGGGTGAGGGCCGTTACAGCGAAGCCGACGTCAAGGCAGCGGCGCGGGCCTTCACGGGCTGGACGGTCAATCGCGAGACCGGTCAGTTCATGGACCGCCCGGCCCAGCACGACGACAGCGAGAAGACCTTCCTCGGCCAGACCGGCCGCTTCGGCGGCGACGAGATCATCGCCATTCTGCTCAAGCACCCGCGCACCGCCGAGACCATCGTCGAGAAGATGTGGCGCGAGTTCGTGTCGCTCAGGCCCGACCCGGCCGAGGTGGGCAAGCTGGCGGCGTCGTTCCGCGCAAGTGGCTACCAGATCAAGCCGCTGCTGCGGGCGCTGCTGATGTCGCAAGCGTTCCGTGATCCCGCCAACCGCGGCAGCCTGATCAAGTCGCCGGTCGAATTGATCATCGGCACCGTGCATGTGCTGGGCCTGCCGGTGCCGGAGAAGACCCAGCTCGTGCGCATGATGCAGGGGCTGGGCCAGGTGCCGTTCGATCCGCCCAACGTCAAGGGCTGGCCGGGTGGCGAAAGCTGGATCACGACCTACACGCTGATGCTGCGCCAGCAGTTCCTGCGCCGCATCGTCGAAGCCACCACGGTGGCCTCGATGGACGGCGGCATGGCGATGAAGCCGGGCCCGAACCGCCGCGCCGACCGCCGCCAGCAGGTGCCGGGCGACGACAGCACGATGCAGATGATGGAGTCGGGGCAGATGATGGGGCCGCGCCCGGTCGAGGGTCGCAGCCTGCGCAGCGCCGGCGGCGAGGCGCGTCTCGGTGCCAGCCTGAGCGGTGCCGATTCGGCCACGCTGCTCCGCACGCTGTTGCCGCGCGCGCCGATCGACCCGATCGATGCCTCGGCCTCGCCGGGCGCGGTCGTGGCGGCGGCGATGCTCGATCCCGCCTACCAGTTGAAGTGAGGGGCGCGCCATGGGCCGTATCCTGCTTCTGGTCGAACTCAAGGGCGGCAACGACGGGCTGAACACGCTCGTGCCCTTCGCCGATCCCAGGTACCGCGAGCTGCGTCCCGGCGTCGGCATTGCGCGCGAGCGCGTCCTGCCGCTCGACGAGAAGGTCGGCCTGCACGACAAGCTCGAGCCCCTGATGGAGTCGTGGAAGGCCGGGGACTTCGCGATCCTTCAGGGCGTGGGCTATCCCTATCCCAATCGCTCGCATTTCCGCTCGATCGAGATCTGGGACACCGCGTCGGCGGCGAGCCAGACCTTGAGCGAAGGCTGGATCGCCCAGGCCTTCCAGGCCACCAGCCTGCCCAAGGGCGCCGCCGTCGATTGCATCGTGGCCGACACCAACGCGCTGCCGGCGACCGGCCCGTCGCTGCGCACCATCGTCATGCAGGATGCCGAGAGTTTCCTGAGGCAGGCCGCGAGCATGAAGGAAAAGGGCGGCAGTGCCGATGCCGGCAATCCGGCGCTGCGTCACGTGCTGGCCGTGCGTCAGGAGATCAATGCGGCGGCGGCCGGCCTGCGCGACAGGCTGCGCGCCGCACCGGCACCCACCCATGCCTACAACCAGGACAACGGCCTGGGTCGCCAGCTCGATCTCGCGACACGCCTGCTCGCGGCGAAGGTCCAGGTGGTCGCCATAAAGGTCGCGCTGGGTGGCTTCGATACGCACGCCAACCAGGCGCAGACCCATGAGCGGCTCCTGGGCATTCTCGCCGCCGGCCTCGCGACGCTGCGCAAGAACCTGATCGCGGCCAATCTCTGGAACGACGTGGTCGTCATGACCTATTCGGAGTTCGGCCGCCGCGCACGGCAGAATGCCAGCGGCGGCACCGATCACGGCTCGGCGGCGCCGCAGTTCGTCATGGGCGGCAGTGTGAAGGGCGGCCTTTACGGCGCCTATCCGTCGCTCACCGACCTGCAGGACGGCGACCTCAAGCACACCGTCGATTTTCGCAGCGTCTTCGGCACGGTGGCGCAGGGCTGCTGGGGCCTGCAGCGCGATTTCGGCCTGCGCCAGCCGCAGCGGCTGGGTTTTCTCGCCTAGACTTTCAGAAGCGTCCCGTCAGCTCCTGCCGCACCGAGCCGCGCTCGGCCTCGATGCGGATGAACCAGAGCAGCAGCGCGGCGATGATCTTAATAGCCACCGGCAGCACGATGTAGACGAACATCAGCGCCGTGGTGCTGTAGAGGCCCTTGGCCGGGTTGAAGCCCAGCAACGCCGCCACCGGCAGCGAGCCCGCGGCGCCAAGCGCGGTCGCGAGCTTGGTCGAGAGCGCCCACAGGCCGAAGTAGGTGCCGGTCTTGCCCCGCGAATCGCCGCCTTCCTGGGCGTTGATCACGTCGGCCAGGATCGACGGCGGCAGGCCATAGTCGGCGCCGATGCCCATGCCGGTGATGACGGAAATCGCCAGGAACCAGTAGAAGTCGCCGGGTCCGACGAAGATGGCGAGCGCCATCGCGACGGCGGTCAGCACCATGCCGATGAACCACGCGGCGGCCTTGCTGAGGCGGCGTGACAGCAGCAGCCACAAGGGCACGCTGGCGGCGCCGGCGATGAAATAGACCAGCAGGATGATGCCGGCCTGCAGCTTGCCGCCCTTCAGCACGTGCTCGACGTAGAACAGCATCACCGTCACGGCGACGCCGAGCGCCGCGCCGTTCACGACGAAGACCAGCAGCAGGCGGCGGAACAGCCGGTTCTTCAGCGGCTGGAAGAAGGTGACGAAGATGTTGCGGTTGGCGTGGGTAACCGGCGGATGGACGGAGGGGCCTGCCCAGATCATCGTCGGCGTCGACAGAACGAGCAGGATGGGCAGGAAGACCAGCCCGAGCATCGCGTAGCCCTGGCTTTCGCCCAGCGTGGCGGTGAGATAGGTCGGCAGCACGACGGCGAGCGTCATGCCGAGCAGACCGAACACCTCGCGGCCGACCGTCACCTTGGTCCGCTCGTTGTAGTCGTCCGACAGTTCGGCGCCGTGGGCGTGGTAGCTGATCGAGACGCCGGAATAGCCGAGGTGGACCAGCAGCAGGGCGGCCAGCAGCCAGAACGCCATGAGATTGTGGTCGCCCAGGATCGAGTCGGGCGGATCGAAGAGCATGTAGAATCCGCCGCCGAGAAACGGCGTCATCATGGCGACGAAGGTGAGGCGGCCGCGCTTGCCGTAGCGCGTGAAGCGGTCGCTGATCACGCCGATGACCGGATCCTGGATGGCATCGACGATGCGGGCAAAGATGAAGATCGCGCCCATGATGCCGAACGAAAGCTTTACCACCTCGCCGTAGAAGTGACTGACGTTCAGCACGACCGGCAGCGCCGCCATGGCGAGCGGTAGTTGCAGGGTCGAGTAGGCGACCAGACGGTCGAACTTGATTTTTACCGGCACGGCGGTCTCGTGCCCGGTCGATCCTGCATTCACCCGAAAAAGCCTTCCTGTCTCCAGGGCGGCTTGGCGCGCCCCGTCTTTGTTGGAGACAGTTATATATGCCTGAAGTGTGCCTGCAATACGTCCGTCCGGCGCGTCTTGAAGCCGGCGGCACAATAGGCGAGGTAATATCGCCACATCCGGCGGAAACGCTCGTCGAATCCCAGCTTCGTCACTTGGTCGGCCACCCGGTCGAAGCGGCCGAGCCAGGTCTCCAGGGTGCGCGCATAGTCCAGCCCGAAGCTGTAGAACTCGGCGATCTTGAGCCCGGCGTGGCGGCACTGCTCGCGCAGGCTGGAAGGCGACAACAGCATGCCGCCGGGGAAGACATAGGTCTGGATGAAATCCGGATGACGGCGGTAGCCCTCGAAGAGATCGTCGGCGATCACGATCGCCTGGACGATCGCCGAGCCGCCCGGCGCCGAATGGCGCTTGAGCGCGGCGAAATAGTCCGGCCAGTAGCGCTCGCCTACCGCCTCGATCATCTCGATCGAGACGATGTGATCGTACTTCCCTTCGATGTCGCGATAGTCGCGGAACTGCAGGTCGACCCGATCGGACAGGCCGGCGCGCTGCAGGCGGGCCTGGGCGTAGGCGAGTTGCTCGCGCGAGATGGTGACGCCGGTGACCCGCATGCCGCGCCGCGCCGCCGCTTCGGCGAAGCCGCCCCAGCCGCAGCCGATCTCGAGGATGCTCTCGCCCTGCCGGGCGCCAAGCTGATTCAGGATGCGCTCGTACTTGGCGGTCTGCGCGGCCTCGAGCGCCTGGCCTTCCGCACCTTCGTAGAGAGCGGAGGAGTAGGTCATCGTCGGGTCGAGCCAGAGTCCGTAGAATTCGTTGCCCAGGTCGTAATGGGCATGGATGTTGCGCTTCGATCCCTCGCGCGAATTGTCGTGCCGGCGATGCAGCAGCTTCAGCAGGATGTTGTGGAAGACGTTGGTGCGCGTGACGCGGCCCAGAGCTTTTTCGTTGTCGGTGAGCAGCGACAGAAGGCCCGGCAGGTCGGGCGAGTCGCAGAGGCCATCCATGTAGGACTCGGCGAAGCCGATGTCGCCGTCGAGCAGCACGCGGCGGAAGAAGCCCCAGTCCTTGATCTCGATCTCGGCCTGGCGTTCCGCCCCGGCCGGGCCGAAATGGCAGACCGTGCCGTCCGGCAGCCGGACGGTGAGCCGGCCGGCCGTCAGGCGGGCGAGCGACTTCAGGACGAAGCGGGCGGCGAATGACATGAGGTCAACGGCTCACGAGCTGCGAAGGCGGGACGGGCTTCCGATAAAATCTCGCCTGCTTCCGCCAGAGTTGCAAGGCCTGCCAGTGAATTCTCGCCACAACGCCCAGGGTCATCGTCGGGTTGCACAGGAAGCGACGCAACACCGCCTGGTCTGCGAGCGGTTCGCGCCGGCCCGCCACGGAAGTCGCCAGCATCAGGCCCTGGGCGTCATGGTAGTTGACGTCGACGTGGGCAATCCGGTCGTCGAGGCGGAACCGGAAGCGATAGTCGCCCTCGACCGGCAGGAAGGGCGAGACGTGGAAGACCTTGTGGCCGTCCAGCCAGGCGTCCGAATTGATGGGCCGGCGGTCGTCGTGGTGGACCAGGTAGCAGTGGCGCTCGCCGAAGGTGTTGTTGACCTCGCATAGCACCGCCCGGAGCGCGCCCGAGCGGTCGCGGCAGAACCAGAAGCTCACCGGATTGAACACGTAGCCCAGCATGCGCGGCATGGTCATCAGCATCACCTCGCCGTCGCAGACGTCGCCGAGGCCGTTCTCGGCCAGGATCCGGCGCAGCCACGCCGCGAGGTCGCCGCCGTCGCGCGCGCCATGATCGGCGCGCCGGAACGAGACGAGTCCCGGGCGATCGAGCTTCAACCAGCGACCGTCGGCCGTGTCGAGCGTGCCGAGGTCGAGGCAGAGATAGGCGACGCGATAGCGGAAGGCATTTTCGCGCGGCCGCAGCCGCCGGTGCACGACGGTGGCGTCGATGATGCTGTGGGTATTCTCTGACCCCCTCCGGCCTGCGGCCACCTCCCCCGAAGACGGGGGAGGAGAAGAAACAGACTCCTCCCCCGCTTGCGGGGGAGGTGCCCCGAAGGGGCGGAGGGGGTCGAGGGCGATCACGACCTTGCCGCCACCGGCAGCGGGAACGGATCGAGCGAGGGCCGGTCGGCGACCACGCGCGGCGGGTCGCCGATGCGGCGATGCTCGTCGGGCCTGGGCCAGGGGCGGCGGACGTCGAGCTGCTCGGCCACGTCGAGGCCGGCCGACAGCGCATCCTCGTGGAAGCCGTAGCCGCAGTAACTGCCGCAGAAATAGGTGTCGCGCACACCCTGGATCGCATGCAGGCCGCGCTGCGCGCGGATCGCCGCGGCGTCGTACATCGGATGTTCGAAGTTGAAGCGCGCATAGGCCGTCGCAGGCGACGGCGCGCGGCCGGGATTGACCGAGACGAACAGCGGCGTCTCCTCGGGCAGGTTCTGCAGCCGGTTCATCCAGTAGGTGACGCTCACGCTCGCTTCCTCCGAACGGCGGTCGGCGACATAGTTCCAACTCGACCAGACACTGCGCCGCTTGGGCATCAACGACAAATCGCCGTGCAACCAGACCTCGTTCGAGGAATAGGCGAAGCGGCCGAGCAGCTGGCGTTCCGGACCGTCGGCATCCTCCAAGAGCGCCAGCGCCTGGTCGGCGTGGCAGGCCAGCACGATCTTGTCGAAGCGGTCCCAGTGGCCGGAGGCGTCGCGTACCTGGACGCCAAGAGGTCCGCGACGGATGGCGCGCGCCGGCGTCGCGAGCCGCGCCCGGGCGCGCAGCGGCGTGGCGATGCGCTCGACATAGGACCGGCTGCCGCCGCTCACCGTCCGCCACTGCAATTGCGGTCCGATCGTCAGCAGTCCGTGGTTGCTGAAGAATCGCACGAAGCTCTGGGCGGGATAGTTGAGCATGCGGCCGAGCGGCGTCGACCAGATGCACGAGGCCATCGGCACCAGGTAGCGGTCGCGGAAGGCGTCGCTGAAGCCGGCGTCGTCGACGAAGCGGCCGATGGTGAAGTCGAGATCCTCGCTCTTGTCGAGGAGCTGCGGGGCGAGGCGGTTGAAGCGCAGGATGTCGTGGGTCATGCGCAGGAAGGACGGACGCACGACGTTGCGCCGCTGGCCGAAGTAGCCGCCGAACGAGCTGCCGTACTCGAACCGTCCCTCGTCGAGGCTGACGGCGAATGACATGTCCGAATTCTCGGTCGCCACGCCGAGATGGTCGAACAGGGCGACCAGGTTGGGATAGTTGCGCTCGTTGAAGACGATGAAGCCGACGTCGACCACCCGCGTGCCGCCGGGGACCGGCGCGTCGACCGTGCAGGAATGTCCGCCGAAGCGGTCCTCGCGCTCGTAGACCACGACTTCGTGCTTCCGGCTCAGCAACCACGCAGCACCCAGTCCGGCAACGCCGGCGCCAATGACGGCGATCTTCATTCGAAGCAACTCCCTGACATTCACCATACATACGCCGGGGGAGGCGGGACGGATGATGATGATGACCCCCTTCGCCCCCTTCGGGGGCACTTCCCCCGCAAGCGGGGGCAGAGAAGATAGAGTCTTCTCCTCCCCCGTAATCGGGGGAGGTGGCCCGAAGGGCCGGAGGGGGTCAGATCTCTGCCGACTAAGCGCTGCGCTTGATCGTCCGGAAAGCCCCTAGCGCTCGCACGCGGGCAGCGGCGTGGTCGACGAGACGGGCGGGATAGACGTCCGGCGGCAGCGGTTGTCTGGCGGTCCACGGCCGGTGGATCGTCTCCGCCGGCAGGCTGGCGAGTTCGGGTACCCAGCGGCGCACGTAGTCGCCGTTGGGGTCGAACTTCTCGCCCTGCAGGACCGGGTTGAACACGCGCAGGTAAGGCGCGGCATCGGCGCCGGTGCCGGCCACCCATTGCCAGCCGGTGGCGTTGTTGGCTGGATCGGCATCGACCAGCGTATCCCAGAACCAGCGCTCGCCGGTGCGCCAGTCCACCAGGAGATCCTTGGTCAGGAACGAGGCCGCGATCATGCGCACGCGGTTGTGCATCCAGCCCGTGGTCCACAGTTCGCGCATGCCGGCATCGACGATCGGATAGCCGGTGCGGCCGCGCCGCCACGCCTCCAGCGCGTCGCCGGCTTCCGCCCACGGAAAGACATCGAACTCGGGCCGGAAATTGCGCTGCGCCAGGTCGCCGAAATGGAAGAGGAGGCTGTAGGAGAATTCGCGCCAGCCCAGTTCGGCCAGGAACTTCTCGACGGCGGCGGAATGGCCGCGGCCGGTGGCGGTGCGCCAGATCTGGCGCGGGCTGATTTCGCCGAAAGCAAGATGCGGCGACAGTCGCGACGTGCCCTCGACGGCCGGCAGGTCGCGCGCCTGCCGGTAGCGTGCCAGGGCATCGTCGAGGAAATCGGTGAGGCGCCGCGCCGCCGCTGCTTCGCCCGGCGTCCACGACGCGCGCATGCCGCCCGCCCAGTCGGGCGCGGTCGGCAGCAGGCGCCAGTCCGAGAGCCTGTCGCTTTCGGGCCACATGGCGGGCGCCGGCAGGGCCCGGGGTGCCGGCAGGGCCATGTCGGGCGAGGCAAGGTTGCGGCAGGCCCGCCAGAACGGCGTAAAAACCTTGAACGGCTCGCCGGCCAGGGTCTTCACCTCCCAGGGCTCGAACAGCAGATTGGCTTTGAGGCTTTCGGCGACAATGCCGCGCTGGGTGAAGAACTGCTTCAGCCGCGCGTCGCGCTCGCGCGATCCCTGGTCGTAGACGCGGTTCCAGTAGATCGCTTCGGCTTCGCATTCCGCCGCCAGCTCGGCGATGACGCGTTCGGCCGGGCCGCGCCGCAGGATGAGTCGTGAGCCCAGGGTGCGGAGCGAAGCGTCGAGCGCGAGGAGGCTGTGATGCAGCCACCAGCGCGAGGCGGCCCCCGGCGCCCGCACGCCCTCCGTCTCCTCGTCCAGCACATAGACCGGCAGCACGGCGCGGCCCGACCCCAGGCTGGCGATCAGCGCGGGATTGTCCGTCAGGCGAAGGTCGTTGCGAAACCAGATGATGGATGCCGACATGATCGGCATACGGTCGGACGGGTGGGTTGGATCATGATGATGATGCCCCCCTCCGGCCTTCGGCCACCTCCCCCGAAGACGGGGGAGGAGAAGGCGATCTCTTCTCTGCCCCCGCTTGCGGGTCGTCGCTATGGCCGCCAGCGGCCATAGCGACCAAGTGCCCCCGAAGGGGGCGAAGGGGGTCAGAGTCGGGTCAGGACCTCGGACACACCGGCGCCTTGCGCATTTCCAGGTTCGCGAGATCGGCGGTGACCGAGAGCAGGCCGGTGTCGACCGTGAGGCGATCGAGCACGCCGTTGTCGAACACCAGGGCGGTGACGCTGAACAGCGGCTTCTGGTCCTGGCGACCGCGCGAGAAATTCATGAACACCGGCCAGGATTTGCCGGTCGGCAGCGCCACGGGCCGGTCGGCCGGGCGGGCGCTGCGGACGTTGGCGCGGTCCTGTTCGGTGACCTCGACCAGGAAGACGTCGCCGGTCACCTCGGGATCGAACATCAGGGCGGGGAAGGACGCGGCCTTCGCGGCCAGCCGCTCGATCAGATGGCCGATGGCGGCTGTCGGCAGCAGAGTGGGCGGCGGCAGGATGGACAGCGACGGCGGGCTGGTGCCGAACACGATCTCGGCCTTGAGCTCGCCGCCCTGCCGCTGGACCCGACCCTTGACGTCGCGCGGGTTGCCGTTCTGCGTCTGCACGAGGCCGTAGCGGAAGGCGTTGCGCGTCTCCTCGCTGTCGAGCTTTGAGGCCAGACTCATCTTCCACGAGGTCGTGAGCGCGATCTCGGTCCTGATGTCGCGCTTGAGGTGCCAGCCGGCGCAATCCTGCGTGAGGTCGTGCACGGCGGTGCCGATGCGCGGCGCGTTGGCCGCGGCGCCCAGGCGCAGGGTGTATTCGGCGCGGTGCGGCTGGACCTGGGCGGCCACAGCTAGCGGTGACAGCACGGCGGCAGCGACGAGGAAACTCACAACGGAACGCATGGCGGCACCTTGCGCACGGGGTCAGGGCCGGTCAATCGTGCGCGCCATGACTTGGCGGCAACTTGTGGCGGGATTTTGGCACCAGTTCGGTTTGGGGCGCGGGAATCCACCGGAGCCGGCCGCGCCGGAGCAGCAGGCTGACCTGGTGGAAGTCCATAAGGCCGGGCGCCGGCTGGAATTGAGGCGTGAGGGAAGGGTGCTCAAAACCTATCGCGTGGCCCTGGGTTTCGCGCCGGAGCGACACAAGGAGCGCGAGGGCGACGGCCGCACGCCCGAAGGCGCCTATGTGATCGACGCGCGCAACCCGAAAAGTTCGTTCCATCTCTCGCTCCGCGTCTCCTATCCCGACGAGCGGGACAAGGCCCATGCCGCGTCGCTCGGCGTCTCGCCCGGCGGCGACATCTATATCCACGGCCAGCCCAATGGGCCGCGCAAGTTCCTGGTCGGTCATCCGGTCAAGGACTGGACCACCGGCTGCGTCGCCGTCGCGGATGCGGAGATGCGCGAGATCTGGTCGCTGGTGCCGACCGGCGTGCGCGTGGTGATTCATCCATGACGCCGGCCATGAACGCCTTCGATTTCGACTGTGCCGGCGAGACGCTGCTGGCGTTGCCCCAGGGCGCGCTCTACTGGCCGGCGCGGCGCCTGCTGGCGGTGGCCGATCTCCATTTGGAGAAGGGCTCGTCCTACGCCGCCGCCGCGCGGAAACTTCTGCCGCGCCACGACACGCGCCAGACCCTGGCGGCACTGGCCGCCCTGATCGACGCGCTGCAGCCGGCGACAGTGGTATGCTTGGGCGATTCCTTCCACGACCGCGAGGCTGTCGCGCGTCTGGCCGACGAGGAACGCGCCGAGATCGAACGCCTGACCGCGCGCACGCGCTTCGTCTGGATCGCCGGCAACCACGATCCCGCGCCGCCACCTGCTGGCTGGGGCGAGGTCGCGGAAGAAATCGACGAGACGCCGCTAATTTTTCGCCACGAGGCGCATTTCGGTCCGGTGACGGGGGAGATCTCCGGTCACTTCCATCCCGTCGCCGCGCTCACGGTGCGCGGCCGAGGATTCCGGCGGCGCTGCTTCCTGACTGACGGCCATCGCCTCATCCTGCCCGCCTTCGGCGCCTATGCCGGCGGACTCAATGCGCTCGATCCCGCGATCGCCCAGCTCTTCCCCGACGACTACGACGCGCTGCTGGTCGGCCGCGACGCCGTGCGGCGGCTGTCGTGGCGGCAGCTCAGGCCGGATGCGGCGGCGTTTGGCTAAGAGGCGGTGCTAGCAGTGCCTGCAAATCATCGACTTGCAAGTTCAGCAGGTTTTGGCCTATTATTTCGATAGGTTGGCGTTTCTCGCGCCGGCCTTTTCGTTTCCGGCAAGACCTGCCCGTGGCCGTCCGCGGGTTCGCGCTAGAAGCGCCTGGTGCAGCCGCCGCGGGTCCTGACCCGCGGGTGAGACAACAACGGACCCCGCTTTTCCGACGGCCGTCGGGCAGGCATCGAATGACGCCGCGTCAAGCGCGCGCGACGGGGCATGTGGAGACCAACGGCCGATGACTGACACGCACCCAACGAATGGTGCGCCGCGCGGATCCTGATCCACGGAAGGGCGGACTCCGGGCCCACTTTCTGGCCCAACACACGCACGTTTCAGGTGGGCCCGCTCGATCGGCAAAAATCCCGGATGCATTGGCTTTCAGGCGGCTGGAAAGCCAAATATCTGCATGTCGAGTTGGGCCAAATTTGAAAAGTTGGGCCACGGTGGTAGGGCGTCCGTGCACACGCCGCCCACCGCCCGCCGCCTCTAGCGCGGCAACTCGTACTTGAGCGTCACCTCGCCAAGCCCCTCGATCCTGCCGGTGGCGGTGCTGCCGGGCGGCACGAACTGGCAGGCGACCATGCTGCCGGTCGAGACGATCATGCCCTTCTTCAGGGTTTTGCCGTGGTCGCCGAGCTTGTTGGCGAGCCAGGCCAGCGAATTGTAGCAATGGCCCAGCACGTCGCCGGAATGGCCCTCGCGCACCACCTTGCCGTCGAAGGAGATCGAGCCGTTGAGGTTGCCAAGGTCGAGCTTGGCCCAGTCCTTGTTGGGCTTGGCCAGCAGCGAGCCGCCGTTCCAGCCGGCGTCCATGATCAGAGGGTTGACGGCGAGGCGGCTGTAGTCGGCGCCACGGTCCTCGATCAGCTCGAAGCCGGCGCGGGCCGAGCCGACGAAGGCCGCGATCGAGTCCTTGTCGTAGGGCCTGGCCTTCGGCTTCGGCACGTCGGCGTTCACCGTCAGGATGATTTCGAGCTCGACGCCCAGCCGCGTCCAGCGGTCGGCACGCACGGAGGCCTTGTGCTCGAACACGCGCTTCTTGCGGATCGGCCCGTAGGCCGGTCCCTTGAGGCCGGTCTGCGCCAGGATCTGCGGCGAGGTGAGCGCGATCTTGTAACCGACGAGCGGGCCCTGCTTCACGACCTGCTTCTTGAGGAAGGCATCCTGGACCTTGTAGGCGAGCCGCTCGTCGTCGGTCGCGAACTGCGCCGGCCACCAGCCGACGACGGCGCGGGCCTTGTCGACGGAATGAAGCCAGCTGGCGACCTTGGCGATGCTGAGAGCCATGTTGTTCCTCCCCTTGCTTGCAGCGATGCGGACCGCATAGTGCCATCATGGCGACAAAAGCGGTGGAACATTTCGGACCCGTGCGGGCTGGCGCCCTGGTCGGCGTCGTTCTGGCCGGCGGCGAGGGCCGGCGCATGGGGCCGGGGCCGCTGAAGCCGCTGCGCCGGCTGGCCGGCCGGCCGATGGTGGCGCATGTCGTCGAGCGCTTGGCGCCGCAGGTGATGGACCTCGTGGTGATCGCCAACCAGCCTGCCGCGGCCTTCAAGGCGCTGAAGGTGGCGGTGATCGCCGATCCGCCCGACATCCAGCGTGCCGCCAAAAGAGATGGCCGGAAGCTGGGGCCGCTGGCCGGCATCCTGGCCGGCATGGAGTGGGCGCTGGCGCATCATCCGCATGCCGGCTGGATCCTGACCGCGCCGGCCGATGTGCCGTTCCTGCCGCTCGATCTCACGGTCCGCCTGTGCGGCCACATGCATGTGCCGGAGCCCGACGTGCTGATGGTCCGCCACGGCCGGCGGCGCGAGCACACGATCGCGGTCTGGTCGGTGAGGCTCGCCGCCGACCTCAGGCGCGCCGTGCTGGAGGAGGGCGTGCGGCGGGTCGACGAGTTTGCCCGGCGCTACCGTTTCGCCGAACTGGTCTGGCCGGGCGGTGCGGGACCGTTCCTGAACGTCAACACGCCGGCCGAGTTCGCCAAGGCCACGCGCGTGGCCGCTTCAAGTTTACGTGACCACAAGCTATCGAAGCGATAGCCGGCGTGTGACGGAAGGTGAGGCAAAATCGTCGTATGATCGTGTCGTCATCAGCCAAGGAGAACCGCATGACCAAGACCCGCATCGCCATCGCCTCGGCCCTGGCCGCCGCCCTCGTCCTGCCGGTGGCCGCCCAGGCCCAGGGCAACACGGAGAAGTGCTACGGCATCTCCAAGGCCGGCAAGAACGACTGCCAGACCGCCACCTCTTCCTGCGCCGGGACCTCCAAGAAGGACGCACAGGGCGATGCCTGGCTCAGCGTGCCGAAGGGCGCCTGCGAGAAGATCGTCGGCGGCAAGCTGACGGCCGCCAAGGGCTGACGCCGGGACCTTCGAATGAAACCGGTCGCCGGTATCGGGCTGCGCTCGCCGCATCTGGCGGAGATCGGGCGCGACCGGCCGGCGGCCGGCTTTCTCGAGATTCATGCCGAGAACCATCTCGGCGGATCGCCGGCCGGCCAGGCGATCGAGCGCCTGCGCGAGAGTTATGAGCTCTCGATTCATGCCGTCGGCCTGTCGCTGGGATCGGCCGATGATCTCGACGAGGCCCATCTCGCGCGCGTCGCCGCGCTGGTGAGGCGGCTAAAACCGGCGCTGGTCTCCGACCATCTGTCGTGGAGCGTTCACGGCGGGCGCTACTTCAACGACCTGCTTCCGCTGCCCTATACGGAGGAGGCGCTCGAGGTCGTGGTGCGCAATGTGGGCTGCCTGCAGGAGGCGCTGGGGCGCCAGGTCTTGATCGAGAACCCGTCGTGCTATCTGGCCTTTGGCCATTCGACGCTCACCGAGCCGGAATTCCTCGCCGAGTTGGTACGGCGGAGCGGTTGCGGCTTGCTGCTCGACCTCAACAACGTCGTGGTGACGGCGCACAATCTCAGGCTCGATCCGTGCGATTGGCTGTCAGGCCTGCCCGGTGAGGCGATCACGGAATATCATCTGGCCGGCCATGCCGTGAACGATGCCGATGGCGAGCCGATCCTGATCGACGATCATGGCAGCCGCGTCGGGGACGAGGCGTGGGCGCTGTTTGGCGAGGCCGTTCGACGCTACGGCGCGCGGCCGACGCTCATCGAGTGGGACACCGACATTCCGGCGCTCAGCGTGCTGCTCGAGGAAGCCGCCAAGGCCGAGCAGGTGATTCAGCATGCAGAATCCGATGCCGCTCGCGCTGCCTGATCTCCAGGCGGCGTTCGCCGCCCATGTCGCAGGCGGCGATCGCGCCGATCTCGCCGCTGCTGTGGTGGGTGATTCGATATCGGCCGAGGCTCGGCTTCGCATCTACCGCCACCATGTCGCCTACAGCCTCGGCAGCGCGCTCGCGGCCACCTTCGCGACCGTCCATGCTCTGGTCGGCGAGGCGTTCTTTCGAAGCATGGCGCAGCGCTTCATCGGGCAGACGCTGCCGACGCAGCCGGTGCTCACCGAATATGGTGCCGGCTTTCCGGCCTTCGTCGCAGGCTACGAGCCGGCGGCCTCGCTGCCCTACCTGGAGGACGTCGCCCGGCTCGACTGGGCGCTCAATGTGGCGTTCCACAGTCCGGCGGATCGCCGGCTCACCGCGGCCGATCTCGCCGGGATCGCGCCGGAGCGCCTGCCGTCACTGTCGATCGCCGTGCCGGCCGGGACCGCGCTGATCGGCTCGTGCTACCCGCTCCATCGCATCTGGAATGCCTCCCAGCCGGGTGCTTCCGCCGAAGCGGTCGATCTTAGCGCCGGGCGCGCGAATCTCCTGGTGCTGCGCCGGGCCGACGATGCAGCTTTCATCGTCCTGGACGCGGGCGAGGCGGCTTTCGTTGCCTCTGTGGTCGAGGGAACGTCCCTGGAGATTGCAGCGGAGCGGGCAACGAGCGCCGGGCCTTCTTTCGATCTGTCCACCGCCTTCGCCCGACTGCTCGCTTTGGAGGCATTTGCTGCGCCGCAGCAAAAATTGGGTGATGGCCCTCTAAAAGCTCCCGGTTAAGACGCTTTATTGAAGGGAATTTATGTTGCGGCGCACGGCAAGAATTCCTCCGCCCGTGCGTTCGATCTTGCAGCGTAACCGACCATCCCTATACTCCGCGCGCCTTGAAAGTCCGCCTTCCCCCGAGGTGGATGTGCAGTCGCTGCGAGTGGAGTTGCCGACGATGTCGATTACGTTGCCGCAGAATTACCGGCCTACCGATCGCGAATCCTTCATGAACCCGATGCAGCAGGAGTACTTCCGGCAGAAGTTGCTGAAGTGGAAGAACGAGCTGATCGAGGAGTCCAACCAGACGCTGCAGAACATGCAGGAGGAGAGCCTGGCGCAGCCCGATCTCGCCGATCGCGCCACCGCCGAAACCGACCGCTCCCTCGAACTGCGCACCCGCGACCGCTTCCGCAAGCTGATCTCCAAGATCGACCAGGCACTGAAGTCGATCGAGGAAGGCACCTACGGATATTGCGAGGAGACCGGCGAGCCGATCTCGCTCAAGCGGCTCGAGGCGCGTCCGATCGCGACCCTGTCGGTCGAGGCGCAGGAGCGCCACGAACGCATGGAGCGCACGCGCCGCGACGAAGGCGCCGACTGATACTTTCTACTGGGCCTTCGCCTCGTTCTGCATCTCCTGACGATTGAGTGCGCGGCCGGCGCGGCCGCCGCCCGGTTTGCCGTCGCGCCACGCGATCGCGCCGTTGCAGATCACCGTATCGATGCCCTTGGCGGGCGAGATCGGCTTGTCGAAGGTCGCCGTATCGATCACCGTCGCCGGATCGAAGATGCAGAGGTCGGCATAGAAGCCGGCCTTCACCTCGCCGCGCTTGGTGAGATGGAAGCGCTGCGCCGAATACGACGTCATGCGGCGCACGGCGTCCTCCAGCGGGAAGAGCTTCAGGTCGCGTGAATAGTGGCCGAGCACGCGCGGGAAGGTGCCCCACAGGCGCGGATGCGGATGGGCGTCGAACGGGATGCCGTCCGAGCCGATCATGGCGCCGGGGTGGGCCATCGCGGCCTGCACGTCCTTCTCGTCCATCATGAAATAGATCGCGCCTGCGGGCTGGATGCGGTCGGCGGCTTCCTTCATCGAGCAGCCCATTTCGGCGGCGATGTCCTTGAGGTCGCGGCCGCTCATGCCGGCCACCTTGTCGGACCAGGTGATCAGCACCTTGTCGGCACGGTCGAGCATGTCGGAGCGCAGGATCGTCGAGCCGGCGATATAGGGATAGACGTCGAAGGCGATCTGCTGCTGCTTCATCGCGTCGGTGAACTTGGGCAGCGTCTCCACCATGCGCCCGAAGTTGGAGCGGCCCGAGCACTTGTGATGCGAGACGATGATCTCGGCGCCGACGCGGCGGCCGATCTCGAAGGTCTCGTCCATCGCCTCGATGATGTGATCGCCTTCGTCGCGCATGTGGGCGGTGTAGACGCCACCCCATTTGCCGAGCGGCTTGGCGACCTCGGCCACCTCGTCGGTCGGCGCGGCGGCTGAGACGGCGTAGAACAGACCGCTCGACATGCCGATCGCGCCCTGCTCGAGGCTCTGGTCGAGCAACTCGCGCATCTGCTTGATCTCGGAGGCGGTGGCGCCGCGATTGAGATCGTCGCCCATGGTGTTGATGCGCAGCGTCCCATGGCCGATCAGGAAGGCGCCATTGATCGCAGGCTTGGCCGCGTCGATCTTGCGCGCGAAGTCGGCGAAGTTCCTGGAGAGATTTTCTTTCTTCTTGATGATCAGCGACATCCAGTGGCCGACATCGGGGCGGACGTAAGGCGCGGCGGAGACGCCGCAATTGCCGCAGACTACCGTGGTCACGCCCTGGCTCACCTTCATCGCCATGGTCGGGTTGTCGATGAGGGCGGTATCGTCGTGCGTGTGTACGTCGATGAAGCCCGGCGCCACGACCTTGCCCGTAGCATCGATCTCGTTGTCGCCCTTCAGCGATCCCGAGGCGCCGACCGCGGCGATCCGGTCGCCCTTCAGGGCGACGTCAGCCGCAAACAGCTTCTTGCCGGTGCCATCAGCCACCTGGCCGTTGCGAATGACGATATCGTAAGCGGCCATAAAGGAACTCCTAGGCTTCGTTGCGGCCGAGCCGCATGTCGAGATCGAACGGATAGAGCGGCCGCTTGACCTTGGTGTACTTGAAGAGCTTGAGGTCCGACGCGGTGCAGCCATCGCCGTCGCACATCACGATGTGTTTGGCGATCGGCTCGAAACCGGCGCGGAAATGCTGGCGCGATTTGATCAGCACGAACTTCTTGGCGCGGGGATCGATGCCGCAATGGGTGAAGACGCCGAGGTCGTAGGGCTCGGCGCGCTTCTCGGAGACCACGATCTGCATCTTGCCGGTATCGAGCACGGCAGTGCGGCCCATGCGCACCGTGGTGCCAGTGGCCATCGGGCCGGTGACGGTGAACTGACCGTCGGTGATCGCCTTCACCCTGCCGGTAACCTTGAGCGGTTTGCCCTTGAGGCCCATGGCCGGCATGTCGATCTTGCCGCCCAGCTCGAGCGTGATCTCGGCACCGACGCCGGCCTTGATCATCTGCTCGACGCAACCTGGATCGCAGATCGGGCCGGCGCAGGCGTCTTCCATGCCCTGGTTGATGGCCTCCTCGATGACACTCATCACGTCCTGGGTGCCGCCTGACGCGGTATTGTCGCCATGGTCGGCCATGACCACCGGGCCGCCTTCCAGCGACTTGGCGCGCGCCACCTGGACCGACAACGGCTCGGGATGGAACAGGAAGCCCTCGCGCTTCTCCCACGCCGTATCGAGGATCTTGTTCAGCAGGACCTCGCCCTCGGCCGTGCGCTTGTCGCAGACGATGACCGAGGAAAGCGCGAGGTGAGGGATGTCGGCCTGCGGGAAGCCGCCGAACACCGAGGCGTTCAGCACCTGGCCGGTGTCTTCGGCCTGGTTGGCCATGGCCATCAACGTCTTCATCGGCTCGCGCGAGGGCGTGTGGACCAGCGAGCTGCTCATGATCGGCCGGTTGCCCCACACCATCCGGGGCTCGATCTCACCCGCGAGCGTCCGCATCAGGGTGCGGCCGGCGCGGCGCGCGGTGTCGGCCATGTCGATGTGGGGATAGGTGCGATAGCCGGTGATGATCGTGGCGCCCTTGATCATGGCGTCGGTCATCTGGGTGTGGAAGTCGAGCGCCACTGCGACCGGCACGTCAGGCGCGATCTTGCGGATGCGGTTCAGCAGCTCGCCTTCGCCATCGTCATAGTGTTCCGCCACCATCGCGCCGTGCAATGCGAGCAGAACGGCGTCACATCCCTTCTTGATCTCCTCGACGATGGCCGTCGTCATCTGTTCGTAGGCGGCCCTGGTGACGAGACCGGAGGGATGGGCGCTGGCAGCCATCGGCACGGTGAATTCGGCGCCCGCCCGGCGGGCAACCTCGATGAAGCCGCCGAGCGAGGTGTTGGTGCCCTCCGATTCCTTGATGGCGAGGGGGCCGGCCAGATCAGCTGCTCGGGCGAAGGATTCGATCGGGGTGGGCAGGGGCGAGAACGTGTTCGTCTCGTGCATCATCATCGCGACTACGAACTTTTTCGCCAAAACTGCCTCCACCCTCAATTAAGCCCTCGTGCAATCTACATAGATGCAGACCCTCTGCGTCCGGAGCAGCATTGCGCTCAGCGCAGAGCTGGGTCGCATGATTTTGGTGCGTTGCAAAAAAGCCACACCCGAGTTCCATCCTCGATCTTAGTTAAATCTGCGAATTCAGGGCTCTTTTTCGCTCTTGAAATCTCTTCGCAGGTGCACCATTCTTTGTGGGCAGCAAACGTCACATCTGTGACCTTCATTGTTTGCTGTATGCCCGTCTTGGGCGTTTCCTCCCTAAACTCGGGCCGTGCTTGTCACGGCCCCTTTTTTTGGCCGGTTGGGCTTATTCAGCGGCTAGCGGCCGCGGGAGCAAGATTTCCAGGGCATGATTGCCGATTTCCTCAAGCAATCCCGCCATCAGCCGTTCCACGACGCCGGCCACCGGCAGCCTCTCGTGGCGGGCTTCGTCCATGTAGAGCGCCCGATTAATTTCGATCTGCAGAGCATGGCGGGCAAGCCCGGGACGACCATAGCGCTGGGTGGTGAAGCCGCCGGCATAGGGTTGGTTGCGCAGGACCCGCAGGCCGCGGGCAGCCAGCCAATGTTCGGCGCGCTCGACCAGTTCGGGCGCGCATGATTCACCATGATTGTCGCCCAGGACGACATCGACACGGGTATCCCGCTCTCGCGGGCCCAGGCTCGATACCGGCGCCGCCGACACTGATGACGGCATCGAATGGGCGTCGATCAGCAGAGCGGCGCCGAACCGGCTGTAGGTCTGCTCGACCAGGCCCGACAAGGCCAGGTGATAGGGCCGCCAGCAGGCCTCGAGCCGGTGCTCGATCATTTCTGCCGGAACCCGGCCGCGGTAGATCGCCTCGCCGCTTGCCGCCAGGCGCGGGATCATGCCGAGGCCCGCGGCGACACGGGTCGTGCGGTGATTGAGCGGCCGCGGCAGCGGCCCCTCGAACATGGCCGGATCCAGTTCGTAGGGTTCGCGGTTGGCATCGACGTAAGAGCGCGGGAAACGGGCCGCCAGCAGGGGCACGCCGAGCGACGGCGCCGCGCCAAACAACTCGTCGACGAAGGCGTCCTCGGCCCGGCGCAGGGCCGCGAGCGGCACCGCCGCCTGGGCCAGGAATTCAGCCGGATAGTTCGATCCGCTGTGGGGGGAGGCAACCACCAGCGGCATGGTTTGGCGCGTCGGCAGGCGGCAGTCCAGAGCCTCGTGATCGGGCGGGGCCAGCGAAAAATCCATCCCTGCCTCATAGCGCGCGGGGCGGGGCGCGTCACGCCCCGCGCTCTTGCCAATCCACGGGGAGCGATGTAGACGACCGGGCTTCCGCGTTTCCCTGTGTACCTACACAGTGCAACGCGAGCGGCGATGGGCGCGTAGCTCAGCGGTAGAGCACTGTCTTGACATGGCAGGGGTCACAGGTTCAATCCCTGTCGCGCCCACCATCGCCCCACCACAAGCTCTTGATCTCAATCGAGCGCCATCGGACTGTAGAAATTCACTGGAGTTCCGATGTCCGACTTCTTCTCCCTCTACACCCATGACTTCGTACGCATCGCCTGCTGCGTACCCCGTACCCGGGTGGCGGATGCACCGTTCAATCTTGCCGAGACCCTGAGGCTGGCGGCCGAGGGCGACAAGGCGGGCACCGCGCTGATGGTCTTTCCGGAACTCGGGCTCTCGTCTTACGCCATAGAAGATCTACTGCTGCAGGATGCCCTGCTCGACGAAGTCGAGCACTCCATCGCTGAGGTCGTGAAGGCGTCGAAGAAGCTAAATCCCGTCCTGATCGTCGGCGCGCCGCTGCGCGTGCGCGGTCGGCTCTACAACACGGCCATTATCGTCCATCGCGGCGCCATCCTGGGCGTGGTGCCCAAGATCTACCTGCCGAACTACCGGGAGTTTTACGAGAAGCGCCACTTCATTTCCGGCGCGAACGTGCTGGAGCCGGAAATCACATTGGCCACCCAGACAGTGCCCTTCGGCACCGACTTCCTGTTCCGCTCCACGGGCAGCGTGCCCTTCACCTTCCACGTCGAAATCTGCGAAGACGTCTGGGTGCCGGTGCCGCCCTCGAGCCACGCAGCCCTGGCCGGCGCCGAGGTGCTGGTGAACCTCTCGGCCAGCAACATCACCATCGGCAAGGCCGAGACGCGCCGGCTGCTGTGCAGCAGCCAGTCGTCACGCGCCATCGCCGCCTACGCCTATTCGGCGGCGGGCGCGGGCGAATCGACGACCGACCTCGCCTGGGACGGTCACGCCGCCATCTTCGAGGTCGGCGACCTGCTGACGGAGTCCCAGCGCTTCGCCCAGGAATCGACGATCATCCAGGCCGATATCGATCTCGGCCGCATCCGCCAGGAGCGACTGCGCTACAATGGCTTCGCGGATTGCGCGGCGAACGAGGGCGCGCGCGTGACTCGCTTCCGTGCCGTCACCTTCGAGCTCGACGCGCCGAAGAAGAGCGTGAAACTGCAGCGCGCCATAGAACGCTTTCCCTATGTGCCGTCCGATCCGGCCAAGCTGCGCGACAATTGCTACGAGGCCTACAACATCCAGATCCAGGGCCTGGCCCAGCGTCTGCAGTCGAGCCGCGTCGGCAAGGCGGTCATCGGCGTTTCAGGCGGCCTCGATTCGACGCATGCGCTGCTGGTGACCTGCCGGGCGATGGACCTGCTCGGCCTCGATCGCAAGAACGTGCTGGCCTTCACCATGCCGGGCTTCGGCACCTCGGACAAAACCCACAAGAACGCCTGGCGCCTGATGCGCGAGCTGGGCGTGACGGCGGCGGAGATCGACATAAAGCCTTCGGCCCTGCAAATGCTGAAGGACATCGGCCATCCCTTCGGCAGCGGCAAGAAGGTCTACGACGTCACCTTCGAGAACGTTCAGGCGGGACTTCGCACCGACTATCTGTTCCGTCTTGCCAACCAGCATGGCGGCATGGTGGTGGGCACGGGCGATCTCTCCGAACTGGGACTGGGTTGGTGCACGTACGGCGTGGGCGATCACATGTCCCACTACAATCCCAACGGCTCGGTCTCCAAGACACTTATCCAGCACCTGATCCGTTTCGTTGCGGCCTCCGGTGATGTCGACAAGGGCACCGCCAAAACCCTGCACGACATTCTCAATACCGAAATCTCGCCCGAACTGATCCCGGCCGGCGCAAGCGGCGCCATCCAGTCGACCGAGCAGTCGGTCGGTCCCTATGCACTTCAGGACTTCAACCTGTTCTATCTGACGCGATTCGGCTTCCGGCCGTCCAAGATCGCCTTCCTCGCCTGGAATGCCTGGCACGACGCGGCCAAGGGCGCCTGGCCCGCCAACCTGCCGGCCGATGCCAAGCGCGCCTTCACGTTGGCCGAGATCAAGAAGTGGATGACGCTGTTCATGCGCCGCTTCTTCACCAACCAGTTCAAGCGCTCGGCACTGCCCAACGGACCGAAGATTTCGTCGGGCGGCTCGCTGTCGCCGCGCGGCGATTGGCGCGCACCCTCGGACGGCAGCCCCGATGTATGGTTGGCCGAACTCGCCCAGCAGGTTCCTGAGAAATAGACTGGGTCGCGCAGGGAGGACGAGCCGATGCCACTCGAGATCAAGAAGACCGTGCAGCAGATGGTCGACGAGGCCAATGCCGCGATCGAGACCTTGCCGCTGGCCGAGGCGATGAAAGCCCATGGTTCGCCGGGGATTACCTTCATCGACATCCGCGATCCGCGCGAGCTGTGGCGCGACGGCACGATTCCGGGCGCCATCAATGTGACCCGCGGCATGCTCGAGATGTGGATCGATCCCAAGAGCCCCTATGCCAAGGAATTCTTCCAGACCGGCAACAAGTTCGTGTTCTTCTGCGCCGGCGCTTGGCGCTCGGCGCTGGCGACCAAGACGGCCCAGGACATGGGGCTGACCCCGGTTGCGCATTTCGAAGGCGGCTTTGGCGCCTGGAAGAAGGCGGGTGGCCCGGTGGAAACGGTCGAACCCAAGAAGTAAGCGGAGCGTTCCGCGATGAGCCCCGACCAGCCGTTGGTGCCGCAGCCGACCGCGGCCGACTTCCCCGAATTTCTCTCGATCCCGGTCCGCGTGGCGCGCAACGCCGCCCTTTATCCCGACAAGCCCGCGGTGAAGTGCGAAGGCAGAGCGCGCAATTGGGGCGACTTCGATCGGCGGGTGAACAGGATCGCGCGCAGCCTGGGCGGAATGGGCGTCGGCAGCGGCGACAAGGTCGCCATCCTTGCCGCCAATTCGATCGAGTATCTCGAGACCTTTATGGGCGGCCTGCGGGCCGGCGCCTGCGTGGTGCCGCTGTCAACCATGGCGGCGGCGGACTCGCTCGAGAAAATGCTCGACGATTGCGATGCCAAGGTCCTGTTTCTTTCGGACCAGTATCGCGCCCTGGTCGAGCCTTATGAAGACCGGCTTGGCAAGCTGATCGCCGGCGGCCGCATCGCCTACGATTTCAGCCGCCCGGGCTGGCGGAACTTCGAGGAATGGCTGTCCCCAGCCAGCGAAGGTGCCTTCGCGGTGCCGATCGGCGTGCTCGACGACTTCAACATCATTTACAGTTCGGGCACCACCGGTCTACCCAAGGGCATCCTGCATTCACATGTGATGCGCGACATGCTGGCCGTGCGTTTCACCGCGTTCGACTACGGGCCGGACACGATCTCACTGGCCTCGACTCCGCTCTATTCCAACACGACGCTCGTTTCCGTCCTGGCGACCATCGGCGTCGGCGGTACGACCATCCTGATGACCAAGTCCGATGTGCCGAAGTTCCTTGAGATCGCCCAGAGGGAACGCGTGACGCATGCGATGCTGGTGCCCGTGCAGTACCAGCGGATCCTCGCCCATCCGGACTTCGACAAGTACGACCTCAGCTCGTTCAAGGCCAAGCTCTCGACCAGCGCGCCGCTCAGGGCACACATCAAGGCCGACTGCCTGGCGCGTTGGCCGGGACGCCTGATCGAGATCTATGGTCTCACAGAGGGCGCCGGAAGCTGTATGCTGGAGGCAAACCTCAATCCCGACAAGCTCCACACCGTCGGCAAGCCTGGCCTCGGCAGCGAGATCGTGGTGCTGGACGAGCAGGGCAGGGTGCTGCCGCAGGGCGAGGTGGGCGAACTGGCCGGCCGTGCCCAGGTGATGATGAAGGGCTACTACAAGCAGGAAGACAAGACGCGCGAGCTCTTCTGGCATGATCGCGATGGCCGCCTGTTCTTCAAGTCCGGCGACATGGGCAGGATCGACGAAGACGGCTTCATCGTGCTGCTCGATCGCAAGAAGGACATGATCATTTCCGGCGGCTTCAACGTCTATGCCGCCGATATCGAGGTGATGCTGCTGCGGCATCCCGACGTCGTCGACGTGGCGGTGATCGGCGTACCGAGCGACCAGTGGGGCGAATCGCCGATGGCGCTCGCGGTGCGGGCGCCAGGGTCGAAGGCGACATCGGACGAGATCCGTGCGTGGGCCAACGGCCAGCTCAGCAAGACGCAGCGCCTGGTCGCGGTGGAGTTTCGCGATCAGCTTCCGCGCAGTACTATTGGCAAGATCATGAAACGCGAACTGCGGGCACCCTACTGGGAAGGCCGTGGCAGCAAGATCTGAGGACACGATGACCGATCCGAAACTGCGCTCCTCGCACCTCTTCACCTTGACCCTGGCCGTCGATCCGAACATGACGGACATCGGCGAGACGCCCTATGGGCGCCGCCGCATCGCCACCGTCACGGGCGGAAGCTTCGAGGGCGAGGAGCTGCGGGGCAGCGTGCTGCCGTCGCCCGGTGGCGACTGGCTGCTGCTGCGGCGCGACGGCATCCTGCAGCTCGATGTCCGTCTGACGCTCAAGACCGACGACGGCCACCTCATCTACATGAGCTATCGCGGCATGCGGCACGGCCCGGCCTGGGTGATCGAACAACTCAACAAGGGCGAGAAGGTCGACCCCAGTCAGTACTATTTCCGCGCAACGCCGTGGTTCGAGACCTCATCTGAGAAGTACAGGTTCCTGAATCGGATCGTCTGCGTGTCGACCGGCCGGCGCGAGCCGACGGGACCGGTCTATGAGGTCTTCCAGATCCTCTAGCGCGCGATCCTGTCCAGCACGGGCAGGATGTACTCGCGGAACTTTGCCGGGTTCTCGCTCATCGGGAAGTGGCCGAGTTCCTTCATGACATGGACTTCCACGCCCGGGATCTGTGCCGCCGTGCGCAGCGTGTCCGCGGCCGTGCAGGAGAAGTCGTACTCACCGGTCAGCAGGTAGAGCGGACAGACCTTGGTGTCGATGGTCTTCACCTTTTCGCGCAGGTCGCCGTCGACGCGGTAGAAGTAGAGGTCGCCTTTGAATACGCCCGGACCGCCCTGCATGTACATCCACAGCGTCTCGTGGCGGCTCACCGGCGGACTCTGTGGTGCGATCAGGCCCGAGATGAGAGCGGCGCAGACCTCGCCGCCATGCACGTCGGGCCGGTGCAGCCAGGCGGTATCGTACCAGGGTTGCTGAAAGTCGGCGGCTTCCAGAGCAATCAGGGCGCGGAACTCGGCGGCATGCTCGATCACCAGATTGAGCACGATGCGCCCGCCGATCGAACAACCCATGACCGCCGGGCGGTCGAGTTCCATGGCCCGGCAGAAGGCCCGAATGGCGGCGGTGTAGGAGGCCGTCGTCAGGCGATACTCCTCGCGTTCCCAGCCATCCGGCGGCGTCGACTTGCCGTGCCAGGGCATGTCGAAGGCGAGGACGCGAAATCGCCGGGTGATTTCGGGGTCGGCCAGCAGATGGCGGAACTGGCGGTTGTCGGCACCGGCGGTGTGCAGGCAGACCAGGGGGATACCGCCACCTGCTTCGGGCCCGGCTTCCTCGAAATAGATGCGGTGGGGAATGCCATCGATTTCGAGTCGGACGTAGCGGCCGACCATCGGATCCAGTGCCGGCGCCATGTCAGTCCGCCTCCGGCAGCCGACGCGGCAGTGCCAGCAGGTCCTTGAAGTATTGAAGATTCTGCAGCAGCGGCCGCAGGTCACCCTGGATCGAGGCCGCGCCACGCTTGGTGAGCGAGAAGAGATCGTGCCAGCCGGGCTCGGGCACTTTTCGCCAATGGCGCTGCCAGGCATCCTCGGTGCCGCTGACCGAGAATGCCACGGAACGCAGCAGGCGAGGTCCACGGGCAAGATCGGCGAGAGCGCCCTGGCGCAGGGTCAGATAGAAGGGCTCGGCACCGATGTCGACGCGGCAGTCTGCGTCCAACCAGCGTCCGCGACGGCAGAGGTCGGCATCGGCGGCGAGCAGTTCGGGCAGTCGGGCGAAGCGGTCGGCAGGGTTCATTCCTGCAGAATGTACTCGATCTCCGAGCCGTCGAAAGCTTTGAAAGCCGCCTTTACCCAGCGGCCGCGATCGTCGAACCACTGGTCCATGGTGATGTCGCCGGCATAGCGGTAGTGCGTCGCCTCGATCGAGCGCGAGGAGGTCTTGATCGTCTGCCGTCCCAAGTTGGTGATCTGGACCTTGGACGGCGTGCCGTACTGGGTGTTGAGCAGCATCGACTGCTTGACCTGATTCAGGTTCCAGTGGGTCGAGGGCAGCACCGTGGGCGGCAAGGCTTCGACGACAGCGTCGTTGCGCTGGAGCCCCTGGTCGTTCAACGAGGTGCCGAAGGCCACATCGGCGCCCTTTCGTTCGACCGCAAGCCGATTGCCGTCATGCCGGGCGCGCATCGTGAATTGCTTGCCGTTGTCGTCGGTCTTGGTGTCGATCGACTGAAGGGTCGAGCCGTTCCATACCTCGTTGCCGCGATGGCTGTAGCGGTAGACCGTGAGACCTAGCGCCCTTACCGCGAAGTCGATCGAGGTTGCCACGGTGCGCTGCTGGCCGTTGCCCTGAAAGGACAGGGTGTGACTCCCGATCTGCTGGCCGTTGCGATAGACGTTGAACGAATGGGTACTTCCATAGGGAAAATCGCCAGTCGCAGCCGTCGTGGCCGCTCCGGTCACTACAAGAATCGTCGCAAGAACCGCCCGGCGCATATTCCGACTCCTCCTCCAATTATACGTCGGATTGGGCTTTCAGATCACGCCGCAACATCCGCGATCAGACGACGCGGTCGTCCCGCAGCCTCTGGATAACGGTCGGCTCGTAGCCAAGTTCCCGCAGGATCTGGTCGGTATGCTCGCCCAGTTTCGGGGCGCGGCGGCGGATGGTAAGCGGCGTGCGGGATAGTTTTACCGGCTCCTGGAGCACCGGAACCGGCTTGGTCGCGCCGGGGAAGTCCATCGGGTGCAGGAATTTCGCGTCCTGCACGTGCTTGTCGTCCAGCGCCTGCTGCGGCGTATAGACGGGGCCGGCCGGAATGCGGTTGGCTTCGAGAGCGGCCAGCGCCTCGGCTGCGGTGCGGCCGTTGCACCATTTCTGCATGATCGCCGACAGCGCCTCGCCGTTGTCGCCGCGGGCGAGGTCGTCCTTGAAGCGCGGGTCGCTGGCCAAGGACTCGTCGCCCATCAGCTTGCACCAGCGTACGAAAAGCGGCTGGCCGATGGTCATGGCGTAGATCCAGCCGTCCCTGCACTTGAAGGTATCCGACGGACCGGCGGTGAAGCCGCGATTGAGGGTGGCGATGCGGTTGAGGCTGAGCATGGCCTGCTCGATCAGGTGGCCGTTGGTGATGTTCATGGCGGTGCGCAGCAACGCCGTCTCGACTTTCTGGCCCTTGCCGCTCTTGGCGCGGTCGATCAGGGCAGCCAGCACGCCCACGGTGTTGAGCAGTGCCGTGCCGAAGTCGACGAAAGGGGCGTTCATGCGGGTCGGCACCTTGCCGTCACCCGACAGGAACATGGCGCCGGACATCGCCTGTCCGATCGTGTCGAAGCCCACCCGGGTGGCGTAGGGACCCTCCGAGCCGAAGGTCGAGGTCGTGGCGAGGATGATCCTGGGATTGATGGCGGAGATGGTGTCGTAGTCGATGCCCATCTTCTGCAGGTCTTCGTAGGGCAGGTTGGCGATCACCACGTCCGAAACGGCGACCAGCTTCTTCACGATCTCTCGGCCGGCCGGCTTCACGGGATTGAGCGTGAGGCCGAGTTTGTTGCGGCCCATCTGGAGAAACATCGCGCCTTCGCCGCCCTCGACCACCGGGGTGACCCAGCGGTCCTCGCTGCCGTCGAGCTTCTCGATGCGGATAACCTCGGCGCCCAGATCGCCCAGCATCGTGCCGCAGAACGGGCCGGCGATATACCGGCCGAAATCGAGAACGCGAATGCCCTCCAGGACGCCTGCCATCTACTCGCTCCCTTGCCTATTGCACCGGGCCGCGCGAAGGCGGCGCACGAGCAATAGCGCGGCAATGGCAGTCGCGACAAGAATGGCAGACGCCGGAGGCGCCGTCGCCATATTGCCAAGCGGCTCATGGCGATCGGCCGACGCTACGACCAGCGGACCGGCCGACACGACCAGGAGCCGCAGCGGCTACTAGAGCACCGGATCCATGCCAGCCTTTTCGAGCGCCGCCTTACGCACCGCCATCCATGCCGCGGTGAAGGCAGCCTTGTCCGCCGGCGGACTGGCTTTGTTGAACTCGGCCCATGCCTTGCCGAGCACGTCCTGGCGCTTGATCAGCATGTCGTTGTGTTTCTGCGCTTCGGCGGTCCAGACACCGGCCTCCTTCAGCGCCTTCACCGCGCCCTCATGATAGGGCAGCACCCAAGAGAGGATCTGAAGCTTGACGTCCAGGCCATCGGCACCAGGCGCTGCATCCTTGTACTGCGCGTAACCGTCGATCATCGCCTTGGTGATGGAATAGATCAGGTCCGCCTTCTCGGCGGCATACGCCATGAAGATCGGGTACGGGTAGGTCGGCAGCTCGAGCGAATTGGAGTTGCTCAGTCCGCCTGCCCCGCAAGTCACCTTGTGGGGGTAGAAATAGGGCCCGACCTTCTGCAGGCGAGCCCAGCCTGCTTTGTCGGAAGCGCGTGTCTGTGGCATCACCACGCCACGCGGCGAGGTTTCGAGCTCCTTGACCGTGCCGGTGATGGTGGAGGCGATCGCGGCGTCGATCTCGTTGTTGATCATGCCCTTCCACATGGCGCCGAAACTCGAGAATTCGACCAACTTGACGTCGTTCTTTGTGAGGCCGCCGAAGGCCAGAATCGCATAGGCATTCTGATTGAGTGCCGGCGAGCCGACGACGATGCCGATGCGCTTGCCCTTGAGGTCCTTGAATTCCTTGACGCCGGTGTCCTTGGCAACATTGAGGGTGATGCCGTTGCACGAGGCCGCCGACAGCATCAGCCGCAGTGGTTGCGGGCCCCAGCCGGCCACCGCGAACTCGAACAGGCCTTCGGAGGCGAAGTAGCCGCCGATGCCCATCGCGGAGGCCTGTGCGCGGCCGTTCTTCAGGGGCGCCAGACGGGCGACGTCGTTACCCGCCGGCAGGACGCGCAAGTCGCTCTTGTACTGCTCCTTGAGCACTTTCCCGACGGCGACGGCGATGTTGAAGCCCGATGTGCCGGTATCGTAGGCCGTCATGGTGAGCGTGTCGGGCAGTTTGACGCTCTGGGCCCAGGCCGGGCCGACGCAAATGGCAGCGGTTGCCACCAGTGCCGACGTGATCATTGTTCGCCGAAGCATGATCGTTCCTCCCTTTGGTTCGCGCTGTCGCCATCGTGCGAGATCGAAAGCGGACGCAGACCAACAGTTGCCGTCGATCCCTCGACGGCAGTACTGCGATCACTTGCGAGGGAACGCGCTCCAGCGCGTGCCCATGACGTTCGCTCCCTGGTCTCGGCGACGGTAGGCCCGCCGCTTGCTTTGTCCGCAATCATGGCCGCCGCTGGCTGGTGAGTCCAGCCGGATTGCCGGCAGCTCTGTTCACGCCGCGCGGAAGCGGCGCACGAGCAACAGCGCGGCAATGACGGTGGGAACAAGAATGGCAAGCGCCAGAAGTTCCATCGTCGTGTTGCTAACCGGCATGAGGCCGCCGCCAGGCGTCGCCATCACCAGCCCGCCAAGGATCAGAAGCACACGCAGCGGCCATTCGAATGGCCCGGCGGCGCGCAGGTCGCCGACGCCCGCCTGGTAGCCCTGGATGCCGCCGCAGATGAACACGGTCCCGAACAACGTCGTGGCGGTCAGATAGAACGCCTCGAAGTAGGGGATAGCTTCGCCCGGCGCCGACGCCTGAAGCACCAGCGCCGGATTCATGACGAAGAAGAACGGGATGAAGTAGATGATGCTGCCGACCCACATCGACTCCCAGCCGGTCTTCATGGCGGGTGCCCCGGCGATTCCCGCCGCGGCGAAGGAGGCGATGGCCACTGGCGGGGTGATCGACGACAGCATGCCCCAGTAGAAGATGAACATATGCACGGCCATCTTGTTGAGGCCGAGTTTCTCCAACGCCGGACCGACCAGGATGGCAAGGAAGATGTAGCAGGCGGTCGTCGTCAGCCCGAGGCCGAGCACCAGGCTTGTGATGGCGCACATGACGAGCAGCAGCAGTGCATTGCCGCCGGCCAGCGCGAGCAGATCGTTGGCGAGCGAGGAAATCACGCCGGTCAGTGAAAAGGCGCCGATCAGGAGGCCGCAGCCCGCCAGGATGCCAACCAGTTCGACGAAGGTGCGGCCGTTCGCCTCGAGAAACTTGACGTACTTGGCGAGACCCCAGCGTTTTTCTCCGCCAAGCTCATTCAGCACGACAAGGAGCAGCATCCCACCAAGCGCCGGAAGCAGGACCGCGTTCATCCAGGCATCGAACAAGCCGGGATCGCCCGCCGGCAACTCAATGGCCTTGGCATAGGCTTCGCCGCGGATGGTCATGACGGCCGTGGCGGTGACGGCGATGAGAAGCGCGATGGTGTTGATCGATTTCCACTTGCCCGGCTGCTCCCACTGATTCAGCACCAATAGCAGCGCCGTTGCATAGAAAGGTGCATGGCTCTCGCGCTTGAAGTAGAGCAGCATGACGACCAGAACGATCACGACAAAGGCGAAGTACCAGCCTTCCTTGAAGGTCTGCCCCAGGCTGGGCAGCTCGCGCCGTTCGAGACCCTTGAGGCCTTTGCGCGCCGCATAGGCGTCGACCTGCATGAACAGGCCGGCGTAGTAGAGGATTGCCGGAATGATGGCGGCGACCGCGACCTCGGCATAGGTCGTGCCCATGAATTGAGCCATGACGAAAGCGGTGGCGCCCATCACCGGCGGGGCGAGCACGGCGCCGGTCGACGCGCAGGCCTCGATGGCGGCGGCGTAGGAAGCAGTGAAGCCAGTCCGCTTCATGGTCGGGATCGTCATCGTGCCCGCGGTCAGCACGTTGCTGACGATGCTGCCCGACATCATGCCGAGCAGGCCGGATGCGAAGATGCCGACCTTGGCGGCGCCGCCCCGGAAGGTACCGCAGAGCGCGAAGGCCAAATTGATGAAGAACTTGCCGGCGCCCGTCATCATCAGGGCGGTGCCGAATACCAGAAAGCCGATCACGACATCGGCGAAGGCCTGGATGGGAATGCCGAGCAGGCTTTCGGTCGAAAGCACGTGGTAGGCGGTCGTCTGGTCGAGCGTCGATTGGTTGCCCCTGAGGGGGCCGAGCCAGTCCGCGCCGGCGAACAGCGGATAGACCGTGAAGGGCAGAACACAGAGCATCAGGCTCCAGCCGCCGGTACGGCGCAGCGCCTCCATCAGCACAGCCCACATCACGTAGCCCGCCCAGATGATCGACTGGGGCGGATCGCCGAATTCCCAGCCAAGCTCGGCAGCTTCGCGGATGTGGAGCATGAGGTACAGCGACGCGAGAGCGGTGCTGGCAAAAAGCACGATGTCGTACCAGGGAAGCCGCGTCATCGATGCGTTCGGGCTTCCCGGGAAGATCAAGAAAGTGAAAGGCAACATGCACGAGATCAGGAGATAGAAGTACTCGGTGTTGAGCTGAGTGAAGCCGACGAAGAAGCGCAGCGCGAACTGCTGGTTGATGCAGAGGAAGATCGTGACGCCGGTCAGGACGACGAGTGCCCAGCGCCACGCCCCCGACAGCGTCCGCAGGCGCATGGTTTCGGCCTCGGCGGGGCCGACCTGGTGCGGGTCGTCAAAGACGATCGGCGTCGCTCGGTCTGTCATGGGATGCGGCCTGAGATCGACTATTTAGAGATCGCGTCGATTCCAGCACGCAACGCAGCGCTCGCCTGAACAAGGCGTAGATTCATGAGATCCTCCCTTTGAGCGCCTTGTTTCCGGCGCCTGTTGCCTGGCATGTTGCCCAGTCGGGAGGCCGGGTTCAATCGAAGAACGTGTTCGGCTTCAAAAAGAACGCGAGCATCAGGCAGCCTTCGTCGGTCCAGGCATCGTGACGGCTGCCGGGCCGGCGCCAGACATAGTTTCCGGCACTGCAGACGCCGTCGTGGTCGGCGAAAGACCCTGCGAGGACGAAGGTCTGCTCGACCGCCACATGCTCATGCTGGGGGAGACGTGCTCCCGGTGCCCATCGCATCAGCACGGTCGACATGCCGGTGTCCTTGTTTTCCATGAGGATCTTCCAGTCGATCCCCGGGAAGCGTGTCGGCTGCCAGGGAACGCTGGCCACGTCGACGTAGGTCGAGTCGCGCAAGGCCATGGGCATCGTCTCGGCGTTCATGCTGCGGCCCTCTGCTTGGCCGCCTTGAGCGTGCCGCCGCGCATGACATGGCCGGGCAGGGGCCGGCCGACCACGTCCTCGGCGATTTTTGCGACCTCGATCAGCTTGTCCACGTCGAGGCCGGTCTCGATGCCCATCTCCTCGCACATGTAGGCGAAGTCCTCGGTGCAGATGTTGCCGACCGCGCCGTCGGTCGCCGCGAACGGGCAGCCGCCAAGGCCGGCGATCGAGGCATCGAACCTGGTGACGCCCAGCCGGAGGCCGGCATAGGCGGCGGCCATGCCGGTGCCGCGGGTGTCGTGCAGGTGGAGCGAAATCTCGAGTTCCGGCCACTTGCTGCGGATGGCGCCGATCAGGCGTTCGACCGATTGCGGCGTCGCCCAACCCATGGCGTCGGTGAGCTTGATGCCCTTGAGCGTGAAGCCCGCCAGCGTGGCCTCATCGAGCGCCAGCTGAACGCGCTGCAGAATCAGCTCCGCGGAAAGCTCGCCCTCATAGTTGCAGCCGAAGGCACCGAGGATGATGCCCCATTCCACGGGCATGCCGCGGTCCTTGAAGGTCTTGAGCGACATGCGCTGCTCGACCATCGCGTCCGGCACCGATTTGCCGATGTTCTTCAGGGAGAAGGTATTCGAGGCCGTGACCCGCACGCCGCCATCGACATGAAGGGGACCGCGCAGCGCCCGTTCGAGGCCCTGCTGGTTCAGCCACAGCGCGCTGTACTGCACGCCGGGCTTGCGTCGGATGGCGGCCGCCACTTCCTCGGCGTCGGCCATGGTCGGCACCCGCTTGGGATTCACGTAGGAGACGCAGGCAATCCGCTTTAGGCCTGCATCCGCCAGCGCCTCAATGAGCCGGACCTTGTCGGCCACCGGGATCGCCTTCTTCTCCGACTGGAAGCCCTCGCGAGGGCCCTCCTCGTCGATCTGCACGCGCTTGGGCAAGTCGGACATGGCGGGCCTCCTCCGGGCGTCAGCCTTCCTCTTGGAAGGCCTCCTTGCGCGCTTTCTTGATACTGGGCAGGGCCATCAGCACCAGCAGCAGGGCCGTGGTGATGAGCAGGCCGAGGCTGATCGGCCGCTCGAGGAACACCATCGCATCGCCGCGCGACAGCAGCATGGCGCGCCGGAAGTATTCCTCCATCTGCGGACCGAGCACGAGGCCCAGAAGGAACGGTGCACCCTCGCAGCCGAGGCGGGCGAAGATGTAGCCGAGCACGCCGAAGGCTGCGACCTGCAGGACGTGGAAGGTACTGTTCTGCAGGCTGTAGGCGCCGATGCAGCAGAACAGCAGGATCGCCGGGGCGAGGAAGCGGTAGGGCACGGTCAGCAGCTTCACCCACATGCCGATCATCGGCAGGTTGATGACCACCAGCATGGCATTGCCGATCCACATCGAGGCGATCATGCCCCAGAACAGATCCGGCTTCTTGGTCATGACCTCGGGCCCGGGCTGGATGCCCTGGATGATCATGGCGCCGACCATCAGCGCCATCACGGCATTGGAGGGAATGCCGAGCGTCAGCATGGGAATGAACGAGGTCTGGGCCGCGGCATTGTTGGCCGCCTCGGGTGAGGCCACGCCTTCGACGGCGCCCTTGCCGAACTCGCCCGGGTTCTTGGAGAGCTTCTTCTCGAGCGTATAGGCCGAGAAGGCGCCCAGCGTCGGTCCGCCGCCTGGCAGCACACCAAGTGCGGCGCCGAGCATGGTGCCGCGCAGGATGGCCGGAATCGACCGCCTGGTCTCTTCGCGCGTCGGCCACAGCGAGCCCACCTTGATGGTGCCCGTTCGCGTCAAATGTCGTTCGAGGTTGACCACGATCTCGGCGATGCCGAACAGGCCCATGGCGATCGGCGCGAAATCGATACCGTCGCTGAGCTCCGGGATGTCGAAGGTGAAGCGCTGCGCGCCGGTGTTGACGTCGGTGCCCACCAGACCGAACAGCAGGCCGAGGAAAACCATGGCGATGGCCTTCAGGACCGAGCCGCTGGCCAATACGACAGCAGCGACGAGTCCGAGCGCCATCAAGGCGCAGTAATCGGCGGGGCCGAATTTCTGCGCCATGCGCGTCAGCGGTTCGGCGAACATGACGATGATGACGGTGCCCACAGTGCCGGCGAAGAATGAGCCGACCGCCGAGATCGACAGCGCCGCACCGGCGCGCCCCTTGCGCGCCATCTGATAGCCGTCGAGGCAGGTCACGACTGACGCCGCTTCGCCTGGCAAGTTGACCAGGATCGACGTCGTCGAACCACCATAAGACGCGCCGTAGTAGATGCCGGCCAACATGATCAGCGAGGCGACCGGCGGCAGGTGGAAGGTGATCGGCAGCAGCATGGCGATGGTCGCCACGGGACCGATGCCGGGGAGAACCCCGATCAGCGTGCCGAGCATGCATCCCAGAAGGGCATACAGGAGATTCTGGAAACTGAAGGCGACGCTGAAGCCAAGGGCCAGGTTGTCTAGGAGATCCATCTCACCACACTCCGCGCAGGATGGTGATATTCATCCCGAGCCCGACCTTGAAGACGAGGGTGCATACGATCGCCAGAACGACCATGTTGGCGAGCACTTCCTTCAGCTTGAACTCCTCACCGGCGAGCGAGGCGATCAGGATCAGCACGACCAGCGCCGGCAGCAGGCCGGCGCGTTCAAACAGCAGGGCGAAGCAGATGATGCCGATGGTCACCAGGGTGATCGGCTTCCACTTTGGCTTCTCGACCGGTTCGGCGCCGGCGACCAGGGCGACCACGCAGATCACCCCGCCAAGACTCATCATGATCAGCGCCAGCATGCGCGGCACGTAGCCCGGCCCCATGCGCACCGTCGTGCCGAGCGCCAGCTTCTGGCCGAAATAGAGGGCCACCAAGCCGAAGCCAATGAACATCAGCCCGGACAAAAAGTCCTTGCTCAGGAATCGATTCAACGACGCCTCCCAGAAACGCGTAGTCTTCAATGTATCGTTGGGCTCGAACCCCCGAGCCTGTACGAGGGTTAGATAAACACGAATTTACCTCTTTGCCCAAGCCCCAAGTTCAGGAGCGCTGCAATAGCCGCACGGCGGTGGCGGTGAGACAAAGAGCCAACGATCAGCGCGCCGGGTGCACGAGCCGCCTGGCGTGTCGCGACGGGCGCGACAAAGAGCGCGGGCAGCGGCAGCACCACCAAGCAGAACAGGGCGCCACCGCCTGGCGCATCGACCGATCGGCCGGGTGTGCCAATGGCCTCTTTGCTGGAATTGGAGATTGAGGGGTAGCAGATGAAGTGCTCAAAGTTCCGCCATCGATGCCTAGAGACGAGGCGGATCTAGTTCATCCGGTCACCCGCGATGACCTCGCCCTCGACACTATTGCGAGCGGGACAGCCACGCAGACTCCCCATTGGTCGATATTGCGTGCGCTCCGACGGACGAGCAAACTCCCTGCCAAATGAACGACCGTTCAGGGGCAGTTATTGGCACGTAAAGGCGCAGATTACATCGGCACGATGGAGGTGCAGGCGAAGCACCGATTCGACGAGCAATCGCTTGGCCGGTTCATGGCCTCTCACGTAGATGGCTTCGTGCCGCCAGTGCGGGCGGAGCAGTTCCGCGGTGGCCAGTCGAACCCGACCTACCGCCTGACGGATGGTGCCGGGCGGCACTACGTGCTGCGCCGCAAGCCGCCGGGCAAGCTCCTGCCGTCGGCCCACGCAGTCGACCGTGAATTTCGGGTGATTGCCGCCCTCAACAAGACCGATGTGCCGACGCCCCGGGCCTTTGCCCTGTCCGAAGATGAGGGCGTGGTCGGCACTCCCTTCTACATCATGGAGTACTGTGACGGCCGCGTGCTGTGGGATCCGCTCCTGCCGGAAGTGCCGAAGGAAGGGAGATTGGCTATCTATCGGGCCAAATTCGAGACGCTGGCAAGGCTCCATGCGGTCGACTATGCGGCGTTGGGCCTTGCCGACTTCGGCCGCCCCGGCAGCTACGTCGCACGCCAGATTTCCCGCTGGGGCAAGCAGTACAAGGCCTCCGAGACCGAAGCGATCGAGGCTATGGACAAGCTGCTGGAATGGCTGCCGGCACACCTGCCTGCCGATGCCGAGACGGTGCTGGTCCATGGTGACTATCGGCTCGACAACATGATCTTCCATGCCACCCAGCCGCGGGTGCTCGGCATCATCGACTGGGAAATCTCGACGTTGGGCGATCCGCTGGCCGAACTCTCGTATCTCTGCATGCTGTGGCGCACGCCCAAGGATTGGGGTGGCCTCGGTGGCCACGATCTCGAAGCGCTCGGGCTGCCGACGGAGCGCGAGATGGTGTCCTACTACTGCGGCCTCTCGAAGCGGTCCGTGCCCGACCCCGCGCTCTGGGACTTCTACATGGCCTACAACCTGTTTCGCGTTTCGTGCATACGCCAAGGCGTCTATGCCCGGTCACTCGACGGCACGGCGTCGAACGTTCGCGCCGCGGATTCCGGAAAGCTGGTGCGTCCGGCGGCCGAACTCGGCTGGAAGATCGTCGAAAGCATCGGCGGAGGAACGAGATGACCAAGCGCAAGCCCGTGCGGACGGCCGCCGCGGTGCCCGTTGCCGCCGAGCGCGAACAGCGACCGCCGATCGAGGCGATCCGCGCCGCGGCGTTCCAGCAGTTCGCCGAACGCGGTTACCCGGTGGTGACGGTCCGCGACATCATGAAGGCCTGCGGGCTGACACAGGGGGCGCTCTACAATCACTTCAAGTCGAAGGACGAGCTGCTGCATGACATCATCGCCTCGACCCAGGGCGAACTCGAGCGGATATGCCAGCAGGCGGTGGCCGGCGCGGGCGATGACCCGCGCGCCAAACTGGCAGCGTTCGTGCGCGTCTATGTCATGCGGCATTGCCGGCTCCGGGTGGAAGCCCTGGTCGCCAACCGCGAGATCGGCTGGCTCGATGCGGCGCGCGTCGCCGATATCCGCCGCAGCCGCCGCGCCATTCGCGACGTTGTCGTCGCGATCCTCAGGCAGGGAGTGGAGAGTGGGCTGTTCGATCCGCCATTGACCGGCGGTCGCCAGGATCTCAAGGCCATCGCCATGGCGTTGCTTGACCAGTGGACACATGTTTCCATGTGGTATGGCCCCGGCGGACAGATCGCCGAGGAGGAGATGTCCCGCCTCTACGCCGACATGGCGCTGCGGGCGGTCGGGGCCCGGCCTTAATTAAGCCCAAGAATACTGGAGTATCCGGGCATGTTCGTACGTTTGGCGACACTTGCCCTGGCATTCGTCTTCGCCTCTGCCTGTACGCCGGAGGCGACGAACACGCCGCCGCCCAGCAGCCGCAGCACGGCCATCGCGGCTGCACCAAGCAAAGGTGCCGTGCCGGCTGGACGCTGGCGCGCGGTACTGATCGCCGGCGACAATAACAGCCCGGCTTTCGACAACGGCGTCCAGTCGTTGCGCGAGAAGCTCGTGGCGCATGGCGTAACTGACATCTCGGTCTATTCCTCGGATGCCGGGCGTACCACACCGGCACGGCTTGCGAGCGTCGCCAACGTGGCGACCGCGTTGCGCGCCGGAGGCGGCGACGCCTGTCTCGTCTTCGTCACCAGCCATGGCGAGCAGAAGGGGTTCTTTCTGCGGACGGATCGCAGGCTGTTCGATCCTGGCTCGCTCGATCGGGTGCTGAGCGTGGGCTGCGGCTCGGTGCCGACCGTGGTCGTGGTGTCGGCCTGCCATAGCGGGACCTTCCTGACGCCCGATATGCGCAAGCCCAATCGCGTGATTCTGACCGCGGCCGCGACGGACCGCACGAGCTTCGGCTGCGGCACGGGCGATCAGTACACCTACTACGACCAGTGCCTACTGCAGCAGTTCGACAGTGCCACCACATGGCGCGAGCTGGCCGTCGCCACGCGTTCCTGCGTCGAGGGTCTCGAACGCCGCATGGGCATGCGGCCGCCCTCGCAGCCGCAGATGTTCGTCGGCGCCCAGGTCGAGGCTTTACGGTTGCCGTCGCGCTAGGGGCTTGACGTCAGTCGATCACGGCCGTGAAGTCGCACGTAACGAGGTGTGCGCTGTCGGCTGCCAGCGATAGGGTGTGACGGGCCGGCCGTGAAGCCGCATCCGGGAACATCTTCACCCATTCTTCGTTCAGGGCCGCGCGGCCGGTCGAGGGCTGTTTCATCCAGAAATTGATCTTGATGATGTCGTCGACCGTGCCGCCACCCGCCTCGACGCACAGGCGGATGTGCTTGAAGATGTTGGTGACCTGTCCGGCGAGATCGGGCGGAGCGATGCGCGTGCCCGGTTCGGTCCCATTCATGATGCTCGACATCAGGATGTTGCCGATCCGGCTGGCATTGGGGATTGGGTTCTGGTGGCTGTAGCCGGGGTAGTTGACACTCTTGCGCTTGGCCATCGTTTCTCTCCCTTGGAAGGGCCGGGAGCATTGCATTTCCGCCAGCGTTGGCAAATGGTCTCGGTCGGAGGAAACGAACAATGACCGGCACCAAATCGGGCTCCCTCGTCGACTATGCGCGCGAAGGCGCGATCGTCACCCTGACTCTCAATCGCCCCGAGAAACTGAATGCCTTCAGCGACGAGTTGGTGGGCGCACTTTCGGACGCGCTGCACCGCTTCGACATGGACGACGCGGCACAGATCGCCATCCTGAACGGTCGCGGCCGCGCCTTTTCAAGTGGCGCCGACGTTCAGCAGCGCCAGCTTCGCAGCCGCGAGGAATTCCTCAGGCTGGGCGGACCGCAGGGACGTGGCACGCATTCCTCCGATCTCCTGACCAAGGCGGTGAACTGGAAGCCGGTGATCGCCGCCGCACACGGCTATGTGCTGGGACTGTCCGTCGGCATCGTCCTGGAGTGCGATCTGGTCGTGGCCGAGGAGGGAACCAAATTCCAGGTCACCGAGACCTCGCGTGGTCTCGGTGCCGGGAAGTACTGGGCCCTGATGCATTATCGCGGTGGCGGCGCCTTTACCATGGAGGCAGCGCTCACTGGGCGTTTCTTCACCGCCGAGGAAGCGTTCAAAGCCAATTTGATCAATCGCGTAGCCGCCAAGGGCAAGTATCTCGACGTGGCGCGCGATCTGGCGCGCGACGTGATCAAGAACCCGCCACTCAGCGTGCGCTCCACCGTGCGCATGCGGCGCTGGTACATGGACCGCCTCAGTCGGGAAGTCATGTTCCAGACGGCGCCGGAGCGGCTCTATCTCACCGAGGATTTCCAGGAAGCCGCTCGGGCCTTTAGCGAGAAACGCGAACCGAAGCCGTTCAAGGGGCGCTGACCATGAGACATAGCAGCGATCGCATCCTGACCAGCCACGCCGGTTCACTGCCGCGGCCCGACGAGCTGATCGAGGCCAACGCCCGGCGTGAGGCCGGCACGGTCGACGAGGCCGGCTTCCAGAAGGAACTGGCGCAATCCGTGGTCGACGTCGTCCGCCGCCAGGTGGCGGCCGGCATCGCCGTGCCCGGCGACGGCGAATACGGCAAGTCGATGGGCAGCAAGGTCAACTACCGCGCCTGGTGGAGCTACTCATTCCAGCGGTTGGGCAACCTGCAAGTGCGCGGGCTCAGCCTCTATCAGTTTCCCGTGCGGCGCTCGAGCCCGGGAAACACCGTGCTGTCGAGCTTCGGCGACCGTCGCGATCGGCTGAAATTCGCCGCCGCCTACGCCGATCCCGAGTCGGGCATCACCACTGGTCCGCGCGCCACCGATTGGCCGGTCTGCGTCGGGCCACTCAAATACACCGGCCATGCCGCGATCACCGCCGACATCGCCAACTTCAAGGCCGCACTCGCGGCGTCGGGGACAAGCGAGGGTTTCATGACCTCGATCGGTCCGGCGAGCTGCGCGCGCATCGGCAACACCTTCTACAAGAGCGACGACGAATTCGTGTTCGCCTGCGCCGACGCCATGCGCGAGGAGTACAAGGCGATCATCGAAGCCGGTCTGATCCTGCAGATCGACGATCCGGCGATCGCAGAGAATTTCGACCAGATCAATCCCGAGCCGACCGCGGAGGAGTATCGCAAGTTCACCATGCCCAAGGTCGAGGCGCTGAACCATGCGTTGCGTGGATTGCCGAAGGATCGCGTCCGCTTCCACCTCTGCTGGGGCAGCTGGCATGGCCCGCACACCACCGACATCGCCATGCGCGACATCGTCGAGGTGATGCTGGCGATCGACGCCGGCGCCTATTCGTTCGAAGCCGGCAACGTGCGGCACGAGCATGAGTGGTCGGTATGGCAGGACACCAAGCTGCCCGACGACAGGTTGATTCTACCGGGCGTGGTGAGCCATGCGACCAATGTCGTCGAGCATCCCGAACTGGTGGCCGAACGCATCGGCCGCTTCGCCAAACTGGTCGGCCGCGAGCGCGTCATCGCCTCGACCGACTGCGGCCTCGGCGGGCGCGTTCATCGCGACATCTCTTGGGCCAAGCTAGAGACGCTGGCGCAAGGCGCGGCGCTTGCCAGTAAGCAGTTGTGGTAGTCGTCAGGTCGACAGAAGCCTTTCTGCGATCTCCCTGAGCTTCGCGCGCTGGATCTTGGGTCCGTTCGGTGACGGTGTGACCGGGAAGTCGTCGACCGCAAACACGCGCAGCGGCACCTTGTAGTTCGCGAGGCCGCGTCGGCAGTGGGCGATGACGCCGGCCTCGTCGAGCGCTGCACCGGCTTCGAGAATGACGAAGGAAATCGCGCGAACGCCGTCTGATCGCGGTACGGCGATCGTTTGGCAGGCACTGATTCCAGGGATCGATTGAACGTGACTCTCGATTTCGAGTGGATTGACGAGGAAGCCCGAGAGCCGCAGCACGTCGCCCATGCGGCTGAGGAACGTGAATCCGCCCTCGCCATCGAGTTCGGCCAGGTCGCCGGTGCGGACGTAGCCGTCGGCAGTGATGGTCTCGGCGGTCGCTGCATCGTTGCCGTAGTAGCCGACCATCAAGGAGGGGCCGGCGCATTCCAGTGCGCCCGGCTGCCCGGCGCCGAGCAGCACGCCGCTCTCGGGATCGCGGACCCGCACGTGGGCGAGGGGCGACGTCGGCACGCCGCCGCCCAGTTTGCGCCGCGCCACTGCGGCATCGAGCGGCTGACGCGCATAGAGCGCCTGGACTTCGCTCATGCCGTAGAGACCGCACAGGCTGAGCCCGCGTGCCTCGGCCTGCTCGGGCAACGCGCCGAGCGCAGCATTGAAGGCTGCATAGCCCGCCCATTTGATCGACGGAAAGGGCCTGTCGCCGGGAACGAGGTCGAGCAGGCGCGCATACATATCGTCGCTGCCGAACAGGGTGGTCGGCCGATGATGGGCGATCAGGCGGGTAATCTCGTCGATTTCGTAGGATTCGACCAGCACGCAGGGTTTCCCGGCGGCGAGAGTGGCGAGGGTCTGGTTGAAGCCGAAGACGCCGCAGAGCGGAAGAATCGAAAGGGAGAGTGTGTCGGGCGCGGTGAAGCCGAAGACGCGTGCCACCTGCTGGGCGTGGCTTGCGATCGCGCCTTGGCGATGCAGCACGAACTTGGGAGCGCTGGTCGTG
>NZ_SCVH01000130.1 GCF_004296935.1 Reyranella sp. | reverse complement strand
GCTCTTCCGATCTAGTGCGACACTGTCGCCCGCCTGCACCGTGAGCCGGATGCCGTCGAGGGCAGCCAACCGCCGCGGCGGGCTCCGGCCGAAACGCGACCAGCCGCCGCGATCGATCTGGTAGACCTTCTCGACGTCGAGCAGGCGAAAGATCGGAGCGGCCTCTGTCATCCCGGATGCCAGCACGCGATCTCGCGGCCCTCCAGAGAACGAAGTGGCGGCATCTGGTCGGCGCACCGGGCCGTGGCGCGCGGGCAGCGCGACGCGAAGCGGCAGCCCGGCGGCATGGCTCCGAGGGCCGGAAGGCCGCCCTCCGGCGGCGTCAGTGTCTCGGTGTCGAGTTCGATCACGCAGGACTTGAGCGCGTTGGTGTAGGGGTGCAGTGAACGCCGCAGGACGCTCTCGGCAGGCCCGGCCTCGACCACCTGGCCGGCGTAGAGCACGACGATGCGGTCGCACACCTGCGAGGCGAGCGCGAGGTCGTGCAGGACGAAGATGCAACTCGCGTTGCGCGCGCGGACCTGCTCGAGGATGAGCTGCATGATCTGCGCCTGGATGGTGACGTCGAGCGCGCTGGTCGGTTCGTCGGCGAGCAGCAGTTCGGGATTGCAGGAGAGTGCGATGGCGATCATCACCCGCTGCTGCATACCGCCGGAGAGTTCGTGCGGGAAGGCGGCGAGTCGGGCCTCGGCGTCGTTGAGACCCGCACTCTCCAGCAGCTCGATCGCGCGCCGCCGGGCCGCCGCACGATCGAAGCCGAGCAGGCGGCGAAGCGGGCTCTCCAGCTGGCGACCGACAGTGAAGCAGGGGTTCAGCGCCGAGGCCGGATCCTGGAAGATCATGGCGATCCGCCGGCCGCGGAGTGTCGCCCACTCGGCCTCCGGCTCGGCGAGCAGGTTCTCATGCTCGGCGAATTGCATGCGCCCCTCGAGCGTGACCGCCGGCGGACGAAGCAGGCCCATCGCGGCCAACGCGATCGTGGATTTGCCGGCGCCGGATTCGCCGACCAGACCCAGCGTCTCGCCCCGACCGAGATCGAAGCTGACGTGATCGAGCACCGAATGCCCGTTACGGGCGAGGGAGATGTCGGCGAGGGACAGCAGGGTTTCGCGGTGACGCGAGAAAGGCAGGACGTTCTCCCCTCGCGGCTCGGTCCGTCGCGGCAGTGGATGCGTCATGTCCGCGTCCTACCGGTTGGTGCGCATTTTGGGGTCGAACTGCTCGCGGACGCCGTCGCCGACGATGCTGAGGGCGATCAGCAGGAGGGCCAGAGCCGCGCCGGGCACGCCGGAGATCCACGGCACGATACTGATGAAGGCGCGGCCTTCGGAGATCATCAGTCCCCAATCGGGCGCCGGCGGGACCACGCCGAGGCCAAGGAAGGACAGGGCCGAGGAGACGAGGATCGCTTCGGCGATCCGGATCGTCGCCTGGACGGCGAGGGGAAAGATCACGTTCGGCAGGATATGGCGCCAGATAATGCGCAGCCGGTCGACGCCCATCAGCCCGGCCGCCTCGACAAAGGCCTGGGCGCGGACCTGAAGGACGTCGGCCCGCACCGTGCGGGCGAATGGGCCGATCAGGGCGAAGCCGACGGCGTAGATGACCTTGTCGACACCCGGCCCAAGAATGGAGATGAAGGCGATCGCCATGATCAGCGACGGCAGTGCGAGGATCGCGTCGACGAACCGCATCAGGCCCCACTCGACCGCGCCCTGCGTCAAGCCGGCGGCGAGGCCGATCGCGAGCCCGCCCACGGCACCGATGACGACGGAGGAAAATCCGATCAGGAAAACGTAGCGGGTGCCGTAGATGACGCGCGACAGCAGATCCTGGCCAAATGAGTCGGTGCCGCACCAGTGGGCGGCGCTCGGTGGCGCCATGAGGGCGTTGGGATCCTGAAAGTCCGGCGCGTAAGGCGCCACCCAAGGCGCGAAGATCGCGGCGAACAGGAAAGTCAGGGAAACCACGGCAGCAATGACGAAGAAGGGCCGACCACGTAGCTGGTCGGCGAGGAGGCGCGGGAGCCGGAGCGCGCCCTGATCCGGCAACGAAAGATCGCGGACGGCCATGTCAGCGCGGCCTCAGGCGCGGATCGAGCACGGGATAGGAGAGATCGACCGCGAGGTTGGTGAAGATGACCAGGCAACCGGTCATCATCACGCCGGCCTGGACCACCATGTACTCTCGGTTCAGCACAGCATCGGTGATCATCCGGCCGACGCCGGGCAGCGAGAACACCGTCTCGGTCAGGACGGCGCCATGCAGCAGCGCGCCGAGCTGGAGCCCGACGATGGTGGCCAGCGGCATCAGTACGTTGCGCATCCCGTGGACCCAGGTGATGCGCCAGGCGGGCTCTCCCCGCGCCCGGGCGGCGGCGATATAGGGTTGTTCCAGCACTTCCACGAGATTGGCGCGGGTGATGCGCACGATCAGCGCCATGAAGGGCGTGCTGAGCGTGATGGCCGGCAGCACGAGATGATAGATGCCGCCCCAAAAATCGTCCCAGGGTGCGACGAAGCCCATGGTCGGAAACAGGCCGAAGGCGACGCCGAAGATCCAGATCAGGAGGATGCCGAGATAGAAGCTGGGGAAGGCCGATCCGGTCAGGGAAAAGGCCGCTGCGGCGGCGTCCCAGGTAGTGTCCTTCCTGACGGCCGAGAGCACACCCAGGGGAACGCCTATCAGGAGGGCGAGACCCAGCGCCGCCGCCGACAGGGTGAGGGTGACCGGAAGGGCCTCGACGAAGGCGTACTGGAAGATCGGCGTCCGGCTGACGAAGGACGTTCCCCAATCGCCGCGGACGAATCGCGCGAGCCAGTCGACATATTGTTCCGGCATCGGTCGGTCGAGGCCGAGCTGGACCATCAGCGACTGATGCGACTCCTTCGAATAGTCGTCGCCCAGCATCAACTCGACCGGATCGCCCGGCGCCAGCTTCAGCAGGCTGAAGCTGGCGACCGAAACGATCAGCAGGACGGCGGCGGTCTGCAGGATCTTCGCCAGCGCCCAGCGCAGCATCAGAAGCTCACGGTATGCAGATCCAGGCTGTCGGCTGGTGTGTACTTGAAGCCCTTGACCTTTTTGCTGAGGATCTTGAACTCCGGCATGTGCGTCAGGATCGCCATCGGCGCCTCGTCCATGAGGATGTCCTCGGCTTTGACGTAGAGATCGCGCCGGGTCTTGACGTCGAGGACGACCTGCGCCTGCTCGACCAGCTTGTCGAAATCGGTGTTCGACCAGCCCGAGAAGTTCCAGGCGTTGCCCGTATGCCATTCGGGAAAGATCGTCTCGTCGGGATCGAGGTCGGCCGACCAGGTCATGTCGAGCATGTGGAAGTCGCCGGCATTGCGGCGGCTGATCCAGGCCGCCCGCTCGACCAACTCGAGCTTGGCCTTGATGCCGATCTTGTCCAGCATCGGCACGATGGTCTGCGCCACGCGCGTGCCGTACTGGCCCTGCTCGGACGTCAGGATGACGGCCTCGATCGCGCCCTGTGTCTTCGCCTTGGCACGGAACGCCTTGGCCTTCTCCAGGTCGAAGAACTGGCCGCGGCCGCTCTTGGCGATGTTCTTGTCGAAGAAGCCCGTCATGGGTGGGGAAATCGGCGTGTAGGCCTGAATGCCGATGCCGAAGAACGCCTGCTTGATCAACGCCTCACGGTCGATCGCGAAGCCGACCGCGCGGCGCACGTTCACGTCGTCGAACGGCGCGCGGCGGCAGTTCATGGCCATCAGCGAGTAGTTGCCCTCGATCTCACCGTGAACCACCAGGCTCTGGTTCGCCTTGAGTTGGTTGATGAATTGCAGCGGGCTGTTGCTCATGCCGTCGACCCGGCCGGCCAGCATCGCCGCCACCGCGCTCGATGCCTCCTTCATGATGAGGAAGGTGGCCCGGTCGAGCTTGGGCAGGCCCGGCTCGAAATAGTCGGGGTTCTTCTCGAGCACGATCGAGTCGTTCTCCTTCCAGCTCACGAACTTGAACGGTCCGGTGCCCACCGGATTGCGGCCGAAGTCCTTGCCGTACTTCTCGATCGCCTTGCGCGGCACGATCGTGCCGGCGCGGCCCGTGCTGCCGGTCAGCGCCACCGGCAGGAAGGCATAGGGCTTCTTGAAGTTGAGCTTCACCGTCAGGGGGTCGATGACCTCGACGCTCTCGAGATAGTCGTACTTCCAGGCATGCGGCGACTTGGGCGTGCCGCGCCAGACGCGCTCGACGCTCCATTTCACCGCCTCGGCATCACAGACCTCGCCGTCATGGAACTTGACGCCCTTGCGCAGCTTGAACAGGTGGGTCTTGTCGTCGAGCAGCGTCCACGACTCCGCGAGGTCGGGGACGAACGATACCTTCTCGCCGTCGTACTCGACCTTCAGCAGGCCGTTGTAGATGTTGTTGTGGATCTTGATGGCGCCCAGGTAGCTGGTGAAATGCGGATCGAGCGTGTCGACGAAGTCGATCCAGGCGAGCTTGATGTGCCCGCCCTCGGCAGCACTCGCGACGGTGGGAAGGCCCGCCGCCGCGACGGCCGCCCCTGCGCCCTGGAGCAGGCGACGGCGACCGAAGCGCGCCGCCAGACTGTTGGCCAATATCTGCTTGTGATTGATCGCCATCTGGACACCCTTGTTCCGCGATGAAGTCGGCACAAGCTGTGCAGTTCTCGTGCCACGCGCCGAATCGAGGCGGTTGTTGCCCATCGACGATCGCCCGCAGACGCGATTGCGTTTACGAAGCGTGCACTCGGGGCGCGATTGCCTGACAATTGGTCAAGCGTCAGCTGCCGGTCGACTTCACCGATCCGTGTTCTGCGCCTTTTCTAGCGGACCGCCGCGTACAGCAGGACGAGGCCCGATATCAGCATCACCCCGTCCAGCAGGTACTGGAAGGTGGTGACGCTCAACCGCTCGACGATCAGGCGTGCCGTATAAGTGCCGGCCATGACCGACGATCCCGAGATCAGGCCCTTCACCATGATGTCGAATGGCAGGGCGCCGAGTTCGCGGAAGGTCACGGCCTTGCTGATGTAGAGGGCGAGCGAGCCCGCGGCCTCGGTGGCGATGAAGGCGCCCTTCACCAGCCCGTGGGCGGCAAAGGCGGGCACGCTGAGCGGACCGGTCGAGACCACGATGCCGGTCAGAAAGCCGATGACGGCGCCGGCGGCTGCCATCCCGCCATAGCCGAGGGTAATGTTGCGCGCGGCCAACCAGCGGCGGCCGGGGACCATTGCCAGGAAGAAGAGGCCGAGCGCCACGTCGACTGCCTGCTCGGGCAGGACCAGCAGAGTTCGCGCGCCCAGCGCCGCTGCCGGAACGCCACCCAGCGCATAGGCGCTACAGGCGCGCCAGTCGATCTCGCGCCACCAAGAGGTGATCTTGGCGAAGTTCGACATCAGAGCGACCACGGCCATGATCGGCACCGCCTCGCGCGGACCGAACACCAGCACCAGAACCGGCAGCAGGATGATGGTGGCGCCGGTGCCGACGATGCCGCTCACCGTGCCGGCGGCAAAGCCGACGACGAGCACGAGGGCGTAGATCAGGAGCGGATCAGTAGCCAATGTTAGGCCTGAGCCACTTCTCCGCCTGTTCGATGGAGCAGCCGCGACGCCTGGCGTAGTCCTCGAGCTGGTCGCGGCCGATGCGGGCGACGCCGAAGTACTGCGCTTCAGGATGGGCGAAGTAGTAACCCGACACCGCCGACGTCGGCATCATGGCGAAGCTCTCGGTCAGCGTGATGCCGGCGTTCTGGCCGGCATTCAGCAGGCGGAAGAGCTCAGGCTTCTGGCTGTGATCGGGGCAGGCGGGATACCCCGGCGCCGGACGGATGCCGCGGTACTTCTCGCGCGTCAGCTCCTCGTTGGTGAGCGCCTCGTCCGGCGCATAGCCCCACAGCGTCTTGCGCACGCGCTCGTGCAGCCGCTCGGCGAAGGCCTCGGCGAGGCGATCGGCCAGCGCCTTCAGCAGGATGTCGGAATAGTCGTCGTGATCGGCCTTGAAGCGGGCGAGATGCGCCTCGATGCCGTGGCCGGCCGTTACGGCGAAGCCGCCGATCCAGTCGGCCTCGGGCGAGATGAAGTCGGCCAGGCACATGTTGGCGCGGGGGCTGCGCTTCTCGATCTGCTGGCGCAGGAAGTAGAGGCGCGAGACCTCCTTGGTCCGTGTGTCGTCGCTGTAAAGCACGACATCGTCGCCGTCGCGGCGGCATGGCCAGAAGGTGACGACGCCCTTCGCCGTCAGCCACTTCTCGCGCACGATGTGGTCCAGCATCTTGCGCGCGTCGGAATAGAGCTTCTTGGCGCTGTCGCCGACCACGGGATCTTCCAGGATCGCCGGATAGTTGCCGGCCAATTCCCAGGCGCGGAAGAACGGCGTCCAGTCGATGCGCTCGATCAGTTCGTGCAGCGGATATTCGGCGAAGACGCGTGTACCGGTGATCGCCGGCTTGGGGGGCGCATAGGCCGACCAGTCGATCTTGAAATCATTGGCGCGGGCGGCTTCGAGCGGGATGACCTTTTCCTTGGCCCCGCCCGCGCGTTCGACGCGGATGGCCTCGTACTCGGCCGCGACCTTGACGGCGAAATCCTCTGCCTGCGAGCCCGACTCCGAGACCAGCGCCGAGCAGACGCCGACGGCACGCGAGGCGTCCAGTACATGCACGGTGGTGCCGTTGTAACGCGGCGCGATGCGGAGCGCGGTGTGGACCTTCGAGGTCGTGGCGCCGCCGATCAGCAGCGGCAGGTTGAAGCCCTGGCGGGTCATCTCCTCGGCCACCGTCACCATCTCGTCGAGCGAGGGCGTGATCAGGCCCGAAAGGCCGATGATGTCGGCCTTGTTGTCGTTGGCCGTCTTCAGGATGTCCTGGAAAGGCACCATGACGCCGAGATCGATGACCTCGAAGTTGTTGCACTGAAGCACAACGCCCACGATGTTCTTGCCGATGTCGTGGACGTCGCCCTTCACGGTCGCCATGACGATCTTGCCCTTGGGCCGGGAGCCCGCGGTCTTCTGGGCCTCGATGTAGGGCAGCAGGTGGGCGACGGCCTTCTTCATCACGCGCGCGCTCTTCACTACCTGGGGCAGGAACATCTTGCCCGAGCCGAAGAGATCACCGACCACGTTCATGCCGGCCATCAGCGGGCCTTCAATGACTTCGATCGGCCGCGCGATCGCCTGGCGCGCTTCCTCGGTGTCGGCGACGACGAACTGGTCGAGGCCCTTGACCAGCGCGTGCTCCAGCCGCTTCTCGACCGGCCAACTCCGCCATTCGGCATCCTGGGTCTCGGCGGCCTCGCCGGTGCCCTTGTACTTGGGCGCGAGTTCCAGCAGCCGGTCGGTCGAATCGGGGCGTCGATTGAGGATCACGTCCTCGCAGGCGTCGCGCAGCTCCTGCGGAATCTGGTCGTAGACCTCGAGCTGGCCGGCATTGACGATGCCCATGTCCATGCCCGCCTGGATGGCGTGGTAGAGGAACACCGAGTGCATGGCCTTGCGCACCGGCTCGTTGCCGCGGAAGGCAAACGAGAGGTTGGAGACGCCGCCCGAGATTTTCACGTGCGGGCAGCGCTGCTTGATCTCGCGTGTCGCCTCGATGAAGTCGACGCCGTAGTTGTTGTGCTCCTCGATGCCGGTTGCCACCGCGAAGATGTTGGGATCGAAGATGATGTCCTCGGCCGGGAAGCCCACCTGGTTCACCAGGATGTCGTAGGCGCGGGCGCAGATCTCGACCTTGCGCTCCTTGGTATCGGCCTGGCCCTTCTCGTCGAACGCCATGACCACGACCGCGGCACCGTAGCGGCGAACCTTGCGGGCATGGGCGATGAAGGGCTCGACGCCCTCCTTCATGGAGATCGAGTTCACGATCGGCTTGCCGGCGACGCACTTCAGGCCGGCCTCGATCACGCTCCACTTGGAGCTGTCGATCATGATCGGCACCTTGGCGATGTCGGGCTCGACGGCGATCAGCTTCAGGAACGTGTCCATCGCCAGCTCGGCGTCGAGCAGGCCCTCGTCCATGTTGACGTCGATGATCTGGGCGCCGCTGTCGACCTGCTGGCGCGCCACTTCGACCGCGGCGGTATAGTCGCCCTCCAGGATCAGCTTCTTGAACCGGGCCGAACCGGTGACGTTGGTGCGCTCGCCGATGTTGATGAAGGTCGCGCGCGGTCCGCTCGTCTGCTCTGTCACTTGATCGTCAGCCATCAGAAAAAACTCGCCGCTTCCATGCCACTGAGACGCAGCGCCGGCGGCAGCGCATGCCACTGCCGGGGCTTTACGCCCTTCACCGCGTCGGCGATCGCCTTGATATGGGCCGGCGTGGTGCCGCAGCAGCCGCCGACCACGTTCAGCCAGCCGTTCTCGGCCCAGCCCTTGACCAGCTTGGCGGTCATGGCGGGCGGCTCGTCGTAGGCGCCGAGCTCGTTGGGCAGGCCGGCGTTGGGATAGACGCAGAGCAGGCCCTCGACCTGCGGGTTGAGCGCATTCACGTAGGGATGCAATTCGGTGGCGCCGAAGCTGCAGTTCAGCCCCATGGTGAGCGGCTTGGCGTGCCGCACCGAGTGCCAGAACGCCTCGACCGTCTGGCCCGAGAGGTTGCGGCCGGCGAGATCGGTGAGGGTCATGGAGACCATCACCGGCAGTTCCTCGCCGCGCGCCTCGGCCGCTTCGTCGGCGGCCACGAGTGCGGCCTTGGCGTTCAACGTGTCGAACACCGTCTCGATCAGGATGAAGTCGACACCGCCGTCGAGCAGTCCCTCGATCTGCTCGCGGTAGATGCCCTTCATCTCATCGAAGCTGACGGCACGGAAGCCGGGATCGTTGACGTTGGGCGAGACCGACAGGGTCTTGTTGGTCGGGCCGAGCGCGCCCACGACGAAGCGCGGCTTGGCCGGATCGCGCGCCGTGGCGGCGTCAGCGCAGGCGCGTGTGAGCCTGGCCGCGGCCATGTTGATCTCGCGCGCCATGCCGGCGATGCCGTAGTCGGCAAGGCTGATCGCATTGGAATTGAAGGTGTTGGTGGCCAGGATGTCGGCGCCGGCATCGAGATAGGCGTTGCAGATCTCGCCCACGATATCGGGCCGCGTCAGGTTGAGAAGGTCGTTGTTGCCCTTCTGGTCGTGGTTGAAGGTGCGGCCGGCGCGGAAGCCTTCCTCGTCGAGCCTGTAACTCTGGATCATGGAGCCGTAGGGCCCGTCCTTGACCAGGATGCGCTCAGCGCCGATCTCGCGCAGCAGGTCGGCCTTCTCGGCGCGGGTCATTTCGGGGCTCCGTTGCGCGGTGGGCGAACGCCCAGCAGGTGGCAGATCGCGAAGGTGAGGTCGGCCCGGTTCAGCGTGTAGAAATGGAACTGGTCGACGCCGTCGCCACGCAGTCGGCGGCAGAGGTCGCCCGCTACCGTCGCCGCGACCATGCGGCGCGTCTCGACGTCGTCCTCGAGGCCGTCGAACAGCTCGGCGAGCCAGGCCGGCACCTTTGAACCGCAGAGGCCTGCCATCCTGGCAATGCCCTGGAAGTTCGATACCGGCATGATGCCAGGCACGATCGGCACATGGATGCCGGCCGCGGCCGCTCGGTCGCGGAAGCGCAGAAAGTCGTCGGCATCGAAGAAGAACTGGGTAATGCAGCGGTCGGCGCCGGCATCGACCTTGCGCTTCAGGTTTTCGAGGTCGGCCGTGGCGTCGGGCGAATCCGGATGCTTCTCGGGATAGCCCGCGACGCTGATCTGGAAATTGCCGATCTTCTTCAGGCCAGCGACCAGCGCGGCGGCATTCTCGTAGCCGCCGGGATGGACGCTGTACTTGCCGCCCATGCCGCCCGGCGGATCGCCGCGCAGCGCCACGATGTGGCGGATACCGGCGTCCCAATAGGCGCGTGCGACGTCGTCGATCTCGCCTTGTGTCGCGGCGACGCAGGTGAGGTGGGCGGCGGCATCGATGCCGGTCTCGGACTTGAGCCGTGCGACGGTCTCGTGGGTGCGCTGACGCGTCGAGCCGCCGGCGCCGTAGGTCACGGAAAAGAACGTCGGCTGAAGCGGCGTGAGCCGGGTCACCGTTTCCCACAAGGTGCGCTCGGCCGCTTCGGTCTTGGGAGGAGAGAATTCGAACGAGACCTTGAGCCGCTGCGGCGCGCGCGCGGGAAACTCGGAAGTGCCGGCGCTGGTGCTGAGAGGGCCGGTATCGGGACTCATCGGGAAACTCCGTGCGAAAGAGCGGTGGTGCGGACGGGGCGCTGGGCGATCTCGCGCTCGCCGCGCCAGATGCCGGTCATCAGGCGGCGGCCGGGAAAGTGGATGGGCTCCAGCGCATTGAGCCCGGCGCTCTTCAGCCAGCCCTGGACCTGATTGTCGGCGAAGCCGAGATGAACATGGGCATGCTCGCGCTTCAGCTCGACCATGTCGTGCGGCGAGAAGTCGACCACCAGGACGGTGCCGCCCGGGCGCACGACGCGGGCCGCCTCGGCGAGCGCCGCCGCCGGATCGTCGGCGTAGTGCAGGACGTGATGGATGGTGACGACATCGAAGCCGTCGGCCTCGAACGGCAACGCATACATGTCGCCCTGGCGGATCTCGACATTGTCGAGGCCGGCGCGGGCGAGGTTGGCGCGGGCCAGCGCCAGCATCTCGCGGCTCTGGTCGATTCCAACGGCCCGCTCGACCTTCGGGGCGAGCACTTCCAGGAGCCGGCCGGTGCCGGTGCCGATGTCGAGCAGCCGGCGCGCGCCCACCGGCAGGTGATGGGCGAGCGCGCGCTCGATCTCGCGATCGGCAACGTGCAGTGCCCTGAGTTCGTCCCAGCGCTGGGCATTGTCGCGGAAGAAGCGCACGGCGGCGTTCTGGCGGCGCTGCTGCAGGGCGTCGAGCCGGGCGCGGTCGGCGGCGATGCGGGGATGCTTGGGATCGAGCCGGCGCACGAACTCGCGCACCAGGGCGGCGTCGTCGCCAGCGGTGACCAGACGAAAGCGCGTGAACTGGCCCTCGCGGAAGCGCTCCAGGAGGCCGGCCTCGACCACGAGCTTGAGGTGGCGCGACACCCTCGGCTGGCTCTGGCCCAGCACATGGACGTAGTCGCTGACCGTCAGGTCCTCGCGCGCCGCCAGCGCCAGGATGCGCAACCGGGTGTCCTCGGCCGCCGCCCTGAGGAGGGTGAGAAGATGATCCATGGATCCGTGGATATAAGCATATCTTTATGTTTGCAAGCTCTTAATTGTAACAGGATCTGTGGCTGCCGAACCACAGGAGCCGCGCCCTTTGGGCTATTCACTTCAAACTGCAGCGCTCGTGTGCAAGACTGCTCTTCGAATAGCGGCGGCCCAACGCCGCTTCGTGCTTTTGGGCCCAGCGTATCCGGGCCGGCGGGATGGACTAGGGTTGTGTTGATGGTCGAGAGTCTGCCTGGAATGATGAAGCGGAAGGCGCGCCGTTCGCTCGCCGCGATGGTAATTGCCACCACCCTGATGGGCGGCTGTGCGACAGGCGATACCGGTGCCGCCGAAGTCTGGGACCCGATCGAAACGCCCAACCGGTTCCTGTTCTCGATCAATCGTGTCGTCGACATCATCGCGCTCCGGCCCGTCGCCGTGATCTATCGCGATTGGGTGCCTGAGCCTGCCCAGAAGAGCGTGCGCAACCTCCTCGACAATCTCGGCGAGCCGGTGACGGCGATCAACGAAGTGGTCCAGGGCGATCCGAGCCGCGCCGCCACGACCATGGCGCGCTTCCTCGTGAATTCGACCATCGGTGTCGCCGGACTGTTCGACGTCGCCACCATGCTTGGCCTCGAGCGGACCAAGGAGGACGCCGGCAAGACCATCGGCCTCTATGCCGGGGTCGAGCCGGAGAACGGCGGGTTCTACCTCATGCTGCCGGTCATCGGACCGTCCAATGCCCGTGACGGCACCGGCCTGATGATGGACTACCTGGTGGATCCGTTCCGAATCCTGACCTTCAACCTGGCCATCGACTGGACCGCCTACCAGGCGGCGCGCTACGGCATGAACGTGGTCGACTACCGCTCGCGCACCATCTTCGCGCTCGACGATCTCGAGAAGAACAGCGTCGATTATTATGCCGCGCTGCGTAGCGCCTACACGCAGAACCGCGCCGACCTGATCCGTCAGAAGCGGGAAAAGACCGATACCAAGGGCGAGTTGGAACGCCGCGACAATCTCGCTCTGGTACGCTAGAACGCCACCGTCCGAAGTCCTCTCAGGGAGCGACCAGTGCCGCTGCTCGCCTTTCGTCGTGTCGCCATGCGCCTTGCCGGCGCTGCCGCCGTCCTCTTCTTCGTCCTGCCGGCATCGGCCGCTGATCCCAGCAAATTGATCGATACAGTGGCCGCCGAGGTCATCGACATCGTGAAGACCAAGACCGGCGCCGATCGTCAGGCCGCCGTCCGGAAGGTCATGCAGGCGAACTTCGACTTGCCCTACATGACCCGGTCGGCACTCGGGAAGTACTGGAATCAGGCGACCGAGGAGCAACGCGCCCGCTTCCTGACGGCCCTGGAGACGGCGGAGGCCCGCGCCTACAGCGAGCGGTTCGGCCAGTATGAGGGCCAGACCCTCAGCCTCGGCAAGGTGACCGCCCGCCCCAACGGCATCACCGTCGTCGACAGCAAGCTGAACCAGGCCACCGGCCAGCCGATCAAGCTCGAGTGGGAAGTGCGCGACAACGGCCAGGGGCCGCGGATCACCGACGTAAAGGTCGAGGGCGTCAGCCTGATCATGACTAGACGTTCGGATTTCAGTTCCTATATCCAGAACAATGGCGGTTCCGTCGAGCCGCTGATCCAGGAACTGGAAGCCCGCGCCAAACGCTGACCAAGCCTCGTTGACCATCGCACCCCCCTGAATTGCACGGGCGGCGCGTCCGACGTAGACTTTCAGCCGGGAGGCGTATCGATCGGTTCGGGGGATCCTGCGGCGCAGGACGATGGACCGGAGGAGAGCGCCATGGATAGCGTACAGTTCAAGAACCCGACCGAGCCCAGATCTGCTGATTTGAGGGCGGTCGACCCCGTCTGGGCCAGGATCCGTGAGGCCGCCCAGGCAGCCGCCGCGGCCGAGCCGGTACTGGCGGGGCTGTTGCACGCCACCATTCTCAGCCAGCCCAAGTTCGAGAGCGCGCTCAGCTATCACCTGGCGCGCCTTGCCGGCACGACCGAGGTGCCGGCCGCCCTGATCCGCCAGACTTTCGACGAGGCCTTCGCCGCCGAGCCCGCCATCGGGCTCGCCGCGCGCGCCGATATCGTGGCGGTGGCCGACCGCGATCCCGCCTGCACCAGCCATCTCGATCCGCTGTTGTGGTTCAAGGGCTATCACGCGCTGCAGACCTATCGCGCCGCCCACTGGCTGTGGCTGCAGGGCCGCCAGTCGCTCGCCCACTTCCTGCAGAGCCGCGCCAGTGCGCTGTTCGGCCTCGACATCCATCCCGGCGCCGTGATCGGCAAGGGCATCTTCATCGACCATGGCACCGGCGTGGTGATCGGCGAGACCGCCGTCGTCGAAGACGGCGTCTCGATGCTGCACGGCGTGACCTTGGGCGGCACCGGCAAGGAGCGTGGCGACCGTCATCCCAAGGTGCGGCGCGGCGTGCTGCTGGGGGCCGGCGCCAAGGTGCTGGGCAACATCGAGATCGGCGCCTGCGCCAAGATCGCGGCCGGCAGCGTGGTGCTGGAACCGGTCCCGGCCGGCTGCACCGCGGCCGGCGTGCCGGCCCGTATCATCGGCTGCGTCGACGTGCCGGAACCGGCACTGGAGATGGACCAGCGGATCTAGATGACCGTGGAGCACAAGTTCCGCGGCCTCGCGCTTCACACCTGGACGGTCGATACGACGCCACTCGAACAGGCGTTGGCGGCGGCCAAGGCGGGCGGCTTCGACGCGGTCGAGCTGCGCCGCGTCGACTTCGTGCGCCATCCGAACGCCCTCGATCTCGTGAAGAAGAGCGGCCTGCCGGTCGCCTGCGTCGGCGTCGAGCCCGGCTGGATCTTTTCCTCGAAGGGCGAGGAGCAGGAGCGACTGTTCGGCGTGTTCCGCGAGAGCTGCCAGGCTGCCGTCGCACTCGATTGCCCGACGCTGATGAGCGCCATCGGTCCCGGCACCGCGAGCCTCGACGAGGTGGTCGCCAACATTCGCCGCGCCGGTGTCATCGCTGCCGAATTCAAGCTGCGGTTGGCGGTCGAGTACCAGTTCCAGCATCCGGTCGTGAAGAGCATCGACATCCTGCGCGATCTCGTTGGCAAAGCTGGCGAGAAGAGCGTCGGCCTGCTGCTCGACGCCTACCACTTGCAGCGCGGCGGCCGGCCCGGCGCGGGCTTCTCCGATGTGCCCGGGGCGGAGATCTTCTACGTGCAGTACAGCGACGTGCCGGACGCGCCGCCCAACGGGCCGCCGCCGGTCGACCGGCTGCCGCCCGGCAAGGGCGTCGTGCGCTGGACCGAACTCTTCCGGCTACTCGCCGCCAAGAACTACCGCGGCTACATCAGCTACGAAGCGCCCAATCCCGCCCACTGGGAACGCAGCGCCGCCGACGTCGCGGGCGAGGGCGCGCAAGCCACCCGACGCGCCCTTATGGAAGCTTTTGGTCGCTAGCCGCTGCGGATGCGCCGTCTACGCACGTCCGTCCTGATCGTCGGCGGCGGGCCGGTCGGCTCGGTCCTGGCGCTCGACCTCGCGGGACGCGGCATCGACGTGATCGTGGCCGAGCAGAACCCGCCGGGCACCCGGCCGGGCGTCAAATGCAACCACGTCGCGGCGCGGACGATGGAGATCTTCCGCCGCCTCGGCATCGTCGAGGTCGTGCGCAACACCGGCCTGCCGGCCGATCACGCCAACGACGTCGCCTTCCGCACGACTGCCGTGGGCACGGAGTTCGCGCGCATCCACATTCCCTGCCGGCGCGACCGTTACACCGACAAGAGCGGCCCGGACGGCTGGTGGCCGACGCCCGAGCCGCCGCACCGCATCAACCAGATCTATCTCGACCCCCTGCTGGCCGCCGAAGCGGCGGCGCATCCCAGGGTACGGTTCGTGAACCTGATGCGCGTGCTGGGTTTTGCGCAGGACGAGGCCGGCGTCACCGTCGAGGCCGAGGACCTCGCGAACGGCAGCAAGATAGCGATCGACTGCGCCTATCTGGTGGGCTGCGACGGCCCCACATCGGAGGTCCGGCGCCAGATCGGCGCGCGGCTCAGCGGCGACGCCATGATCGGCCGCACCCAGTCGAGCTACATCCGCGCCCCCGGCCTCGCGGCGCGCATGCGGGCAGTCCCCGCCTGGTCGACGCAGGTCATGAACCCGCGCCGCAGCGCCAACATGTTCGCCGTCGACGGCCGCGAGACCTGGCTGGTCCACAACTACCTGCGCGCCGACGAAGCCGACTTCGAGGCGATCGACGCCGATGGCTGCCTGCGCGACATTCTGGGTGTCGAGCCGTCCTTCGACGTCGAACTCATCAGCCGCGAGAACTGGATCGGGCGCCGCCTGCTGGCCGACCGTTTCCGCGACCGCCGCGTCTTCATCTGCGGCGATGCCGCCCACATCTGGGCGCCCTTCGCCGGCTACGGCATGAACGCCGGCATTGCCGATGCGACCAACCTTGCCTGGATGCTGGCGGGTGTGCTCGACGGCTGGGCCGATCCGGCGATCCTGGCGGCGCACGAGGCCGAGCGCTGGCCGATCACCGAGCAGGTTTCCAAATACGCCATGGGCACTGCGCTGGCGCTCGCCCGCGCCCGCGCCGAAGTGCCGGCTGACATCGAGGCGGCCGGTCCCGGAGGCGATGCCCGTCGCGCCGAGCTCGGCCAGCGGCTGCTGGAAATGCACACGCCGCAGTTCTGCTGCGGTGGTCTCAATTTCGGTTCGTTCTACGACCGCTCGCCGATCGTCGCCTATGACGGCGAAGAGGCGCCCGCCTATACGATGGACAGTTTTACGCCCTCGACCGTGCCGGGCTGCCGCACGCCGCATGTCTGGCTGGAGGAGGGACGATCGCTTTACGACGCGATGGGCGCGGGCTTCACGCTGCTGCGCTTCGATCGTGCAGTCGAGGTGACGGCGCTCGTCGAAGCGGCGGCCCAGCGCGGCGTGCCGCTGTCGGTGCTCGATCTCGCCCCGCAAGCGCCCTATCGCGAGGCGCTGGTACTCTCCCGTCCGGACCAGCATGTCGCCTGGCGAGGCGACGTATTGCCGGGCGATCCTTTGCAGCTGATCGATCGGATTCGCGGCGCGCAGTAGACGAACAGCGCCGGGCAGTCGATCATCGTCCCCAAGACAGAAAGGCGGAGGAACGCGATGAGTGAGGTGCGTATTCTGGCGACCGGTTTCGGCTTTCCCGAGGGCCCGGTGGTGATGCCCGACGGATCGGTGATCCTGACGGAGATCCGCAACAACCGCTGCTCGCGCGTGACGCCTGACGGCAAGGTCTCGCTGTTCTCGGCGACCGGCGGCGGACCCAACGGTCTCGCGGTCGGACCCGACGGCGCGCTCTATCTCTGCAACAACGGCGGCAGTCGCTACGTCGAGGGCAACTCGATGGGCGTGGCGCCGCATCCCGACTACAAGCACGGCTTCGTCCAGCGCCTCGACCGCGCGACCGGCAAGATGACCGAGCTCTACATCGAGTGCGACGGCCACAAGCTGTCGGCGCCCAACGACCTGGTGTTCGACAAGGCGGGCGGCTTCTACTTCACCGATCTCGGCAAGCGTTACGCCCGCCAGCGCGACCATGGCGGCATCTACTACGCCAAGCCCGACGGCTCGATGATCAAGTGCCTCGTCCATCCGTTCCTCAGCCCCAACGGCTGCGGCCTGTCGCCCGACGGCAGGACCCTCTACGTCGCCGACACCGAAAGCGCGCGGCTGTGGGCTTTCGACATCGAAGGCCCGGGGGTGTTGCGCAAACCGACTGGCAATGCCCATCACAGCGGCCGCGTCGTCGGCGCCGTCGGCAGCAACGCGCGCTTCGACAGCCTGGCGGTGCTGGCAAACGGCAACATCGCGGTGGCCACGCTCAACACCGGCATGATCACCGAGTTCTCGCCGGCCGGCGACATCGTGCGCGAAGTGAAGATGCCGGACATCTATCCGACCAATATCTGCTTCGGCGGTCCCGACATGCGCACGGCCTACATCACCTTGTCGGACAAGGGGCAGCTTGCGGCCGTGACATGGCCGACGCCGGGTCTAAAACTCAATTTCAATTGAAGCGGCGCATCGGCCGCAGACGAACAAGGAGAAATCGATGACCGAGATCCAGATCGCGCCCAATCTTCCCAAGTGGATGAAGGACCATGTCGACCGCTATCTCACGAGCGGCGGTACCGACGGCCACATGTACAAGATCACCCTGCCCAACATGCCGGAGCTCACTGTTCCGTCGCTGCTGCTGATCACCAAGGGCCGCAAGTCGGGGCAGAAGTTCCTGTTCCCGCTGTTCTACGGGCGTAGCGACGACAAGGGGGCCGGCAAGGGCTATTTCGTGATCGCCTCCAAGGGCGGCGCACCGGAGCATCCCGGCTGGTA
>NZ_SCVH01000129.1 GCF_004296935.1 Reyranella sp. | reverse complement strand
GCGTGCCGGCGACGGCGATCGCCGTCATCGGCCGCGGCGAAGCGGGCCTGCTGGTCAAGACCGCGGACGGTGTCCGCGAGCCGCAGAACCGCCGCGTCGAGATCGTCATCCAGTAAGACGGTCCGAAGCTTCGGGCTTCGCTCAAAATATCGAGGGGCGGCCGGGTAATTCCCGGCCGTTTCCTTTTTTCAGGCCCCATATCAATTGCCAGGCAATCGTCAGGGGCAGGCGCTTTTCGGGTTGGCGGGGGCGGAAGCGGCCTCTATATCCGGGCGCAGGAGAATGTAGTCATGTCGCAAGTGTTGATGCCCAAGGCGACCGCCGTTTGGCTGGTCGAGAATACGACCCTGACCTTCGACCAGATCTCGGCCTTCACCGGCCTGCATCCGCTCGAGGTCCAGGCGATCGCCGACGGCGAGGTGGCGGGCGGCATGACGGGCTTCGACCCGACGACCAACGGCCAGCTCACCAAGGAAGAGATCAAGCGCGCGGAAGCCGACAAGAATGCCGCGCTGAAGCTCACGCCGCGCGACGTGCCGATGCCGGTCGCGCGCTCCAAGGGGCCGCGCTACACGCCGGTGGCCAAGCGCCAGGACCGTCCCGACGCCATCGCCTGGCTGCTGAAGATCCATCCTGAACTGCAGGACAGCCAGGTCGCCAAGCTGGTCGGCTCGACCAAGAGCACCGTTCAGTCGGTGCGCGACCGTTCGCACTGGAACATGCAGAACGTGCGGCCGCGTGATCCCGTGACCCTCGGTCTCTGCATGTTGAAGGACCTCAACGACGCCGTCGACAAGGCGCGCCGCAAGGCCGCCCGCGAGGACGCCGCCAAGAAGAAGGCACAGGCCAAGGCCGGCGCCGCGGCGGAAGCGGCGAAGGCCGCCGTCGCCGCAGTCGATCCGGCCGAGGCCGACCAGCCTGACGTCAGCGAGCCCTAGACCGTCAGCATCACCTTGCCGACATGGTCGGCGCGCTCCAGTTCGGCGTGCGCCGCTGCTGCCTCGCGCAGCGGGAAGGTCTTGTAGATGATCGGCTTCACCTTGCCGCTTTCGAGCAGCGGCCAGACCTTGTCCTTCAGTCCGCGCGCCATTCGGCCTTTGTTGGCGATGCTCTGCGGCCGCATCGTCGATCCGGTGACGGTCAGGCGATTGACCATGATGATACCGGCGCTGACGGTGGCGACCGGTCCCAGCTGCACCGCGATGATGACGCAGCGCCCGTCCTGCTTCAGCAACATCAGGTTCTTGGGCAGGTAGTCGCCGGCCACCATGTCGAGCACGACATCGACGCCGCCCGACAGCTTCTTCACCTCGGCCGCCCAGTCGTTGTCCTTGTAGAGAATGGCGTGGTCGGCGCCGAGCGCTTTTACCGCCGCGGCCTTCTCCGCCGTCCGCACCGTCGTGTACACCGTCGCGCCGAAAGCCTTGGCGAGCTGGATCGCCGTCGTGCCGATGCCGCTGGCGCCGCCGTGGATCAGGACCGATTCACCTGACGTGAGGAGACCGCGCTCGAAGAGATTGTGCCAGACGGTGAAATAGTTCTCCGGCAGCGCGCCCGCCTGCAGCATGTCGAAACCCTTGGGGATCGGCAGGCACTGCGGCGCGGGGACGGCGCAGTACTCGGCGTAGGAGCCGCCCGGCGTCAGCGCGCAGACCGTGTCGCCCACCTTCCATCCCGTGACGCCGGCGGCCACCGCCGCCACCGTGCCGGCGGCTTCGAGACCCGGCAGGTCGGAGGCGTCCGGCGGCGGTGCGTAGGTGCCCTGCCGCTGCGCGATGTCGGGCCGGTTGATGCCCGTGGTCGCGACCTTGATCAGGATCTCGCCGGCCTTCGGAACCGGCACCGGCCGCGTCGTCGGCACGAGCACTTCGGGCCCGCCTGCCTTGGTGATTTCGACGCAGGTCATCGTGGCGGGAAGAGCGCTCATGGTCGGCCTTTCGAAGCGATGGGAGCAATGGTAGGTGTCCTTAGCCGCTTCCGTGGAGCCGCGCCATGGCCTTCGAAACAGACGACCTCGAACCGCTCAAGAAGAAATCGCAACCGAGAAATCTCGATCCGATGTCGGTCGACGAGCTCCGGGAATACATCACGGTCCTCAAGGCGGAGATCGCCCGCGTCGAGGAGAAGATCAAAGCCAAGCAGAGCCACGCCTCGGCTGCCGCATCGTTTTTCAAGAAGTGAGGGCCTCGTGGCCGACGCCAAGTTCCTGAAGCCCGACACGCTGGCGCTGCACGCCGGCCAGCATCCCGATCCCGTCACCGGGGCGCGGGCGGTGCCGATCTACCAGACGACGTCGTTCGTCTTCCGCGACGTTGACCATGCCGCGAGCCTGTTCAACCTGGAAGTCGGCGGCCACATTTACAGCCGCATCTCCAATCCCACCGTCGCCGTGTTCGAAGAACGCGTTGCGGCCCTGGAGGAGGGCTCCGGTGCGCTGGCCACGTCGAGCGGCCAGGCGGCGCTGCACATCGCCATCGCCACGCTGATGGGCGCGGGCAGTCACATCGTGGCCTCGACCTCGCTCTATGGCGGCACGCGCAACATGCTGGCGCTCACCCTGCCGCGCTTCGGCATCACCACGACCTTCGTCAATCCGCGCGATCCCCAGGGCTTCGCCAAAGCCATCCAGCCGAACACGCGGCTGGTCCTTGGCGAGACCATCGGCAATCCCGGCGGCGAGGTGCTGGACATCCCGGCGATCGCGGCCATCGCCCATGCCGCCAGGATCCCGCTGATGATCGACAACACCTTCGCCTCGCCGGTGCTGTGCCGGCCGCTGACGCTCGGCGCCGACATCGTCTTCCATTCCGCCACCAAGTTCATCGGCGGCCATGGCGTGGCGATCGGTGGCGTGATCGTGGAGTCCGGCCGCTTCGACTGGGAGGCCTCGGGCAAGTTCCCGACGCTGACCGAACCCTACGCCGGCTATCACGGCATCGACTTCGCCGAGGAGTTCGGCCCGCACGCCTTCGTCATGCGCGCCCGCACCGAGGGCGTGCGCGACTTCGGTTGCTGCATGGCGCCGCAGACGGCGTTCTACCTGCTGCAGGGGCTGGAGACCTTGCCGCTGCGCGTCGCCCGTCACGGCGAGAATGCGCGCAAGGTGATTGCCTTCCTCGGGACCAATCCCGCGGTCGAGCGCATCGCCTCGCCGGAGCTGCCGGAGCATCCCGATCACGCACTCGCCCAGAAGCTGCTGCCCAAGGGGGCGGGCTCGATCTTCAGCTTCGACATCAAGGGCGGCCGGGAGGCGGGCCGCCGCTTCATCGAGCGGCTAAAGCTCTTTTCCCATCTCGCCAACGTGGGCGACGCCAAGTCGCTGGTGATCCATCCCGCCTCGACGACGCACGCCCAACTCGATGCCGCGGGCCTCGCCTCGGCCGGCATCGGCGAGGGCATGATTCGGCTCTCGGTCGGCCTGGAAGATCCCGAGGACATCCTCGACGATCTCGGGCAGGCGCTGCGCGCCTCGCAAAAGGCCTGAGCCATGCGGATCAACGTCGACGGCCGCGCCGTCTTTGCGACGACCGGCGGAGCTCCTTTCGATCCGGCCAAGCCCGCGGTGGTCTTCCTGCATGGCGCCGGGTTCGACCGCACGACATGGCGCCTGCAGACGCGCTTCTTCGCCCATCATGACCGTGCCGTGCTGGCGGTCGATTTCCCCGGTCACGGCTGGTCGGACGGGCCGGCCTTGTCCAGCATTGCAGCGCTTGCGGACTGGGCGGCGAAGCTGATCGAGGCGGCGGGGTTGAAGAGCGCGGCGCTGGTCGGCCATTCGATGGGCGCGCTGGTGGCGCTCGATGCCGCCGCCCGTCATCCAGCCAAAGTGCGCGCGCTCGGCCTCTGCGGTGTGGCCACGGAGATGCCGGTGCATCCCGAGATGCTCGAGTCGGCCAAGGCCGGCACGCTCAAAGTCCAGGAGCTGATGACGTTCTGGGGCATCGGCAACGCACTGCACAAGGGCGGTATGGTCTCGCCCGGCCTGTGGCTGCGGGCCGAGTCGCTGGCGGTGCTGTCGGCTGCCAAGCCGGGCGTCATCCATACCGACCTCGCGGCCTGCAACGCCTACAAGGATGCGCTGGCCCGGGCGCCCGACGTGAAGTGTCCGACCGTCCTTGTGCTGGGCGACGGCGACCTGATGACGCCGGCCGCCAAGGCCAAGCCCCTGGCTACTGCCATCGCCGGCTCGAAAACCGTCGTGATCGCCAACAGCGGTCACTTCATGATGGTCGAACGGCCCGACGAAACCCTGGAGGCTTTGAAATCCTGTGTCTGAACGCGTTGCCCTCGTCACCGGCTCCACGTCCGGCATCGGTGCCGCCATCGCCCGTCGTCTGGCACGCGACGGCTACACCATGGCTCTTCATTCGCGCAGCTCCGCCGATGTCGGGCGGGCGATGGCGTCGGAGTTGAAAGGGGCCAGCTACCACCAAGCCGATCTCGGCGACGAGACCGCGGCGCGTGATCTTGTCGCCGGCGTGCTGAAGCAGCACGGCCGCCTCGATGTGCTGGTCAACAATGCGGGCCTTTCGATTCGCATCCCGCACGCCGACCTGAAGGCTGCGACGCCGGCGCTGTGGCGGCAGATGCTTGACGTGAACCTGATCGCGCCGTTCGTGCTCGTCGCGGAGGCGGAGTCTGCCCTGCGTCGATCGGCTGGCAGCGGGAGGTCGGCCAGCATCGTCAACATCGGCACCCATGCCGGCGTACGACCCAAGGGCTCGTCGATCCCCTATGCAGCGTCCAAGGCCGCACTGCACCATGTGACAAAGCTGCTCGCCTTGGCGCTCGGTCCCGACATCCGGGTCAACGCGGTGGCGCCGGGGTTGGTCGAGACGCCGATGACGGCCAGCTGGCCCGACATGCTCGAAATCTGGAACACCAAGTCACCGATGAAGCGACCTGCGAAACCGGAAGACATTGCCGATCTTGTGGCAGCGCTCTGCGCCAACGACTACGTTACCGGAGAGATTGTCATCGCCGATGGTGGCCTGAACCTGACATAGGGCCTCACCTAGCCAGACATGGAGGAAATAATGAACGTCCAGACCCTGCCGCCAGGCTACAAGACCGCTCCTTGGACGCCGCCGGAGAAGATCACTGGCGCCATGCTGGCCGAAGCCAGTGGCAAGCTGATCGAGTTGCTGCGCATCCGCACCAACCCGATCGGCATGCGGCTGTTCGAGAATCCGAAGGACATGGAAAAGATCCAGGGCGTACGCAAGCCGACCGAGGGCTTCAAGTTCACCATGTGCCAGATGGTGACGCAGTCGCGCTGGTACGGGTTCACGCTCGGCATCACCGTCGACAACACGCGTGGTGGCAATTGTGGCGGTGTGGTCGGCCTCAATCATCCCGGCGAGGGCTTCCTCTCCGGCGATCACATGAACGGCGTGTGGTTCGGCAACAAGGAGGCCTCGGCCGCGCACCA